>JAYVGQ010000045.1:0-9398 GCA_043771985.1 Sphingomonadales bacterium | reverse complement strand
CGGCCTTTGAGTTTACTCAACACCTGCAACGGCGTGGACAGGTGGCCGAGTGGTTAAAGGCAGCAGACTGTAAATCTGCCCGGGTTACCGTACGCTGGTTCGAATCCAGCCCTGTCCACCAATTGTCACCCTTAATGGTATTGCTGTGGTTTAGCGGAAACCGGAAATTTTATCATGAACCCCGTCCCGCGGTCTTGCGGGATTAGGCTCAAACTCCCGGATAATTGTTTAACTAAGCTATCTACAATTCTCAGCCCGAAGCCGTTTGCGCCGACAATGTCAAAGCCGGCGGGTATTCCAACTCCATTATCGCTTATGGAAATTTGAAACTCTTGTTCGTCCGCCGAAACGGTCAGCGCGATTTGATTTTGAGCGCAATCCTTAAATGCGTATTTCACAGCGTTGGTCAGTAGTTCGCTCATGATCAAAGCAAGGGATACTGCGCGGTCCATTTCGATGTCGACATCTGCAAGTTCGGCAAACCGAATATCAATTAGCCCACCATTAGCGAAGGCTTTCACGGCGTCTTGGGTGAAATCGCGGACATAGCTGCCAATATTGACACGGTCGTGGCTTTCGTTCTGGTAAAGGTGTTGATGAAGGCTCGCTATGACATCAACCCGCGCGCATGCTTCCCTCAACTTGTCCTGCAGTTCAGGTAATTGGCTGCTGTGCGCCTGTAGCATCAACAATGATGTGACAATTTGCAGACTGTTTTTAACGCGATGGTTCACTTCCAAGAGCAAAGCATCTTTGACGGCTAAAGCTTCAGCCAGCGCCACTTCAGCCCCATGCCGCGCAGTATCATCTTGTAGTGTCAGAACTGCGCCAATTTTTTCGCCGGTGCTGGCGTATACTGGCTGTGCGTTGCCAATAGCTAGCACCTCGCGACCATCTGGTCGGCGAATACGCCACCGTGCGCCTATGACGGTTTCCTCGTTGACCACAGCACGTGCCAGCGGCAATGTCATCGATGGATGCGGTTCGCCATCGGCGGTAAACAGGCTATAGCTTTCGGCATACTCGTCCGGCGGCACATCAAGCTCCATTACTCCGTGCAGATCGTTGGCCGCTTGGTTAACAAACAAAATCCGCCCCTCTGCGTTTGTGATGACGATCCCTTCGGTGAGCTGCGAGAGAATCGCTTGCCTGTAGGAGGTGAGTTGTTGTTCCGCCGCATGTGCAGATTTAAGCTTTGTTTCGGCGTCTATTTGCGCGGATATATCGGTGTGAACGCCGATCCACCGTATGAGTTCGCCGTGATCGTCCAGTGCCGGCTCTACTTTCGTCAAAAACGTGCGAAATACATCGTCGCTGCCTTTTAACCGCAAAATCGCCTCGAACGGTTGTTTTGCCGCAAATGCAACATCCCACGATGACAGCAATATGGGCAGGTCTTTTGGGTCGTGAACAGACTGCCAGCCACCTTTCGCCATTTCTGCTGGTGTAGAGCCGCAATAGTCGTGCCACCTTTGGTTGAACCAAAAAATGGTTCCGTTTGCGCTGGCTATCCAGCACGGAATTGGCAGGTTATCCGCGAGAATTTGAAGTTCATCGGCGCCAATGGTATCGGCCAATGCGTCTGTCACGCGCTACTCCTCCCCAACTCAAATGCTGTATGGACAGCGGCGGTTTTAAGAAAATTTACAAGTGATTTTGTAATGGGTCAAGAGCAGCTGGCAGCTAAACAGTATATAAACAAAGCCAACGATGGACGAAGCTGGTGTCAGCGGCTTGGCACAACGACCGAAGGATTAAGCACTAGCCCTCTCAAGCAACTGCACCGGCACCGGCGATAAATCGGGCGCTTCGCCTTTCATCGCGGCGATCAGGGCGTTGACCAGCATTTCGCCTGCCAGCCGGTAATCCTGTTCGATCGTCGTCAGCGGCGGTTGCGAATAGGCTCCGGTGGCTATGCCGTCAAAGCCGACAACGCGGACGTCTGTGCCGACCTGCACGCCGTGATCCGCCAGCGCGCGCATCGCTCCCAAAGCGATAAAGTCGTTGGCGGCGAACAGTCCGTCGAATTGCACCTTGTCGCGTAGCAACGATGCTGTCGCTTCATAGCCTTGATTATCGCGTACTGCGTTTTCGGGCAAGGGCGGGCAGATGACCGGCAGCCCTTGTTCGGCCATCACTTGCAAATAGGTCGCCATGCGGTCTTGAAAGCTTGGCTGTTCGCTATCGGTCGGGCCGACAAAAGCGATTGAGCGGCAGCCCTTGGCTTGCAGATGCGCAATCGCCAGCCGCACGCCTTGGGGATTGTCGCTTTTGATCGACATCAAGTCTTCTTTGCTCGCGCCCCAGCACAGCATCGGCGCGTTGTGTTTCACCTGTTGGCCAAAGAACGACCAGCCCGCGACATTCTGTCCACTGCCGATCACAATCAATCCGTCGGCCTGTCCGCTGCCGGTGTAGTTGGCAAAAAAATTGCTCTCATTATCCTGAAACGACACGATCAGATTATAGCCATGATCCGCCGCCGACGCCGCGATACAGCCGAGCAATGACAAATAAAACGGATTGATATTCGCGCGGTTTTCACCCGGACGGCACAGCAGCACCAAAGCAATGGTATAGCTTTGCCGCGTGCGCAGCCGCAGCGCGTTGTGATCGACCGAATAATTCAGTTCTTTGGCAAGTTCCAACACGCGCAACCGGGTTTGTTCATTGACCTTTTTATGCCCGCGCAGCGCCCGCGAAACGGTCGGCTGGGAAAGCCCCAACATCGCCGCCAATTGGTGTCCGGTCACCCGGCTGTCATTTATCATATCGGCTGCCTAGCAGCGGATGCCAGTTAAGTCATCCAGCCAAGTCATCCAGCCAGCGCGACCTCAGCTTCGACGAATTTCAGGTTCAGGCTTTCAGCGACCGCTTTGCTGGTGACGTGTCCCTGGTGGACGTTGAGGCCGCTAAGCAAACCGCGACCGATTTCGCTGTGCGTGTGCAGCGCCTCCAGCCCCTTGTCCGCCAGCGCAAGGCCATAAGGCAGCGTTGCATTGTTTAGCGCGGCTGCGCTGGTTTGCGGCACTGCGCCGGGCATGTTGGCAACGCAATAATGGATGATGCCATCGACGATATAGGTTGGCTCGGCATGCGTTGTCGCGTGGCTGGTTTCAAAACAGCCGCCTTGGTCGATGGCGACGTCGACCAGTACTGATCCGGGCTTCATGTTTTTTAGCATCGCGCGCGTAACAAGCTGTGGTGCAGCGGCTCCGGGGATTAACACCGCGCCAATCACGGCATCGGCAATGCTGACTTCGTGATCGATGGTATCGAGTGTGGAATAGCGTGTGCGAACGCGGCCGTGGAACAATTCGTCCAATTGGCGAAGGCGGGGCAGGGAACGGTCGATTATCGTCACCTCGGCGCCAAGACCGACTGCCATACGCGCGGCATGCGTGCCAACAACGCCGCCACCGATTACGCAAACACGGCCGGCAGGCACACCAGGGACGCCGCCAAGCAATATGCCGGCCCCGCCATTCGAACGCCGCATCGCTTCGCCTGCGGCTTCGATGGCCAAACGTCCTGCGACTTCGCTCATCGGTGCGAGTAATGGCAATGTGCCTTTGTCGTCGCCTACCGTTTCATAGGCAATCGCAGTGCAGCCCGACTTGATCAGGCCTTTGGCTTGTTTAGGATCGGGTGCGAGGTGGAGGTAGGTAAACAGAATTTGGTCGGACCGCAGCTGCACCCATTCGGATGGCTGAGGCTCTTTCACTTTCACGATCATGTCGGATTTGGCAAAGATTTCCTCGGCAGTCTTAGCGATCTTTGCGCCTGCCTTTTTATACGCTTCGTCGCTGGCCATAATGCCCGCACCAGCGCCGGATTGCACAGTGACCTTGTGCCCGTGCGAGACATATTCGCGCACTGCAGCAGGCGTTAGCCCGACGCGATATTCATGGACTTTGATTTCACTGGGGACACCGACGCGCATGTTTCTTCTCCTCAAAACTTGATGGACGAAGATTTAGCACGGTGTTTGCGCGGATGCTGCGCAAAGACTGGACAGATCTGACGCCGACGCGCATAAATGCAGCGTCAATAGCCGAAATAGTTGAAAAATTATGCAGATAGACCGGATAGACCGCAAGATTTTGAGCGCACTTGTCGCCAATGGCCGCGCGACTCAACAGGAATTGGGCGAGGCCGCAGGGCTATCCCCCAGTGCAGCGGCGCGGCGGCAAAAAGCATTGGAGGATGCGGGTATCTTGCGCGGCTATCGCGCCGACGTAAATCTGCGCAAACTCGGCATGGGCGCAACGGTGATGGTGACGATTACGCTGGACAGCCAAAGCGAAGAAGCAATGGCGGCGTTCGAGGACGCGGTGTCCGCCAGCCCGTCAATCCTGCGTTGCCATTTGATGAGCGGGCGTAACGATTACCACTTAACCGTCCGCGCCGCATCGATAGAGGATTATGAACGCGTCCACCGGCAAGAGATCGCGCGGTTGCCAAGAGTGGCGCGGATCGAGACGGCGTTTGCGCTGAGGGAGGTGGTGAACCGGGCTGTGCCGCCTAGGTTGTTGGCCTAAACTATCCCCTCCAACAAATCTCCAATCCGTCCAAACATTTCGTCAATATGCGTTTTGTCCATGATCAACGGCGGGGACAAAGCGATGATGTCGCCTGTCGCCCGCACCAGTAATCCGTTGTCGAAACACGCGTGGAACAGCTCCATCGCGCGTTTGGTGGGGGCGCCTTCGCGGGGTTGTAGCTCGATGCCGGCGACCAGCCCGATCGTGCGGATGTCGATGACATGGCGTTTCCCGCGCAGGGAGTGTGCGGCGTCGGCCCAGTATGTGCCTAGCTCGTCAGATTTATCGAGCAGGCTTTCGTCGGCGTAGAGGTCTAGCGAGGCGAGGGCCGCTGCACAGGCGAGGGGATGCCCGCTGTACGTATAGCCGTGGAACAGCTCAATCCCGTCGGCGGCGTTGTTGACGATATCGTCGTGCAGTTCGCGCCGCACCGCGACGGCTCCCATCGGGACGGCGGCATTGGTCAGGCCCTTTGCCATGCAGATCATGTCGGGTGTGACGCCCCAAGTCCCACTCGCGGTTGCACCGCCGACACGGCCGAAAGCGGTGATCACTTCGTCAAAGATCAGGATGATGCCGTGTTTGGTGCATAGCTCGCGAAGCCGTTTCAAATATCCGACCGGCGGAATCAGCACGCCGGTGGACCCAGCCATTGGTTCGACAATCACCGCCGCAATCGTCTCTGCACCGTGAAGCGCGACTAGCCGCTCCAGATCATCCGCTAATTCCGCGCCATGCGCCGGCGCGCCGTGCGAAAAGGCATTGCGGGCCAGATCGTGTGTGTGCGGCAGATGATCGACGCCCGGCAACCCCTGCCACCAGCGGCGATTGTTAAGGATGCCGCCGACCGAAATCCCGCCAAAGCCCGTGCCGTGATAGCCGCGCTCTCGCCCGATCAGCCGTGTCCGCGTCGCTTGCCCGCGCGACCGCTGCACCGCCAGCGCGATTTTCAGGGCGGTATCAACCGATTCGCTGCCCGAATTGGTGAAGAATATCCGGTCGAGCCCAGCTGGCATCAATTGTGCGACGCGGCTGGCGAGTTCGAACGCGAGCGGATGGGCGAGCTGAAATGTAGGGCCGAAATCCATCGTCGCGGCTGCTTTGGCAATCGCTTCGGTAATTGACGCCCGGCAGTGCCCCGCGTTGCTGCACCACAGCCCCGCTGTGCCGTCGAGGATCTTGTTTCCGGCAGTATCCCAATAATGCATGTCCTTTGCCACCGCAAGTTGTCGCGGGTGTGTTTTGTATGCACGGTTAGCGGTGAAGGGCATCCAGAATGCGGCGAGCGGGTCGTTTTCGATGGTCATGTGGATAGCGTATCAAAGCATTGTGCCGATGAACAGTGGGCGTGTTCTTCCTTGTCCAATGGCGAGGAAGTTACGCCAACCATTTGTGTCAATTTTGTCACATATTATAAAAACGACAGCGACGCTGTCACAAAATTGCTTGTAACACTGGTTCATTTGTTGTTTTTGTGCAGCTGCACAATAAACGCGCTGATAACCAAATGATAATAGGGTGCAGCTATAAACTCACGGGACAGGAACAGCCATTACCGGCGGCGGGCGCTTATTGCCTTTCGTCACGCTGATTTTTGTAAAGAAAGGTATTTTGATGCGTAAACAGATTTTTACTCTCGCCGCCGCCTGCGTTGCCATCGGCAGCATGGCTGCCGCCACCCCTGCATTTGCGCAGGATGAAGAAGCGGAAGAGGCTGAAGGCCCGATTTCGATCACCGGCAGTATCGCATTGGTATCCGATTACCGGTTCCGCGGCGTGTCGCTTTCCGACAAGGATTTTGCAGTTCAGCCGACCATCACTATCAGCCACGAATCGGGTCTGTACGTTGGCGCTTGGGCATCAAACGTTGCCAGCAACCCAGGTGACGATGTTGAAGTTGACATTTACGCAGGCTTTGCTGGCGGTGACACAGTCACATACGACATTGGCGCGACATATTATGTCTATCCGGGCGTATCGTCATTTAACTACGTCGAATTTACGGGCAAAACAGGAACTACGGTTGGTCCTGTGACACTTGGTGGCGTTGTTGCTTATGCCCCCAGCCAAGACAGCACCGGCAATCAGGACAACATCTATGTCGGCGGAAGCGCAGCGTTTGCCATCCCCAACACACCATTGACGTTTAACAGCACTTTGGGCCTTGAAGACGGTGCCTTTGGTGACAACAAACTTGATTGGTCATTGGGCGTTACTGCATCGGTAGCGGGCTTTACGTTGGGAGCGTCTTATGTCGACACTAACCGTTTCGTTGGTGGCCTGGGCAAAGCCGGAGCGGTTTTCTCGATTAGCTACGGTTTCTAAAACTTGCGGGGCTTAGCCCTGTAACATAAGAAAATTACATGCCGGGCTTGACTGTTCACGCCCGGCATGTGCTTATCCGGCATTCAGAAAGCTGGTGTAACATGGCAGTTAATTTGGCGAACTGGATCGCCGAGCATAAAATCGACGAAGTCGAATGCATCGTTCCAGATATAAACGGCGTGCAACGTGGCAAAGTTTTGCCTGCAAAGAAATTTCTCTCCTCGGTCCGCGACAAAAGTTTGCGCATCCCGGGCAGTGTTTTTATCTGCACGATCGACGGACATTATCCCGAAGATATCTCTGACATCTGGGACAAGGATCCTGACAAGGTCATGATTGCTGACGCAGATACCATCTGCGTTGCGCCGGGTTTCAAATCGCCGACCGCGTTTGTGATCGCCGATGTGTATAATGGCGATGGCACGCCGGTGGAAATCGCCCCGCGTCAAATCCTTAAAAAAGTGCTAGGGTTGTATGCGGCCAAGGGTTGGAAACCGATCATCGCGCCAGAGGTTGAGTTTTACCTTGTTTCGCAGAATGTCGATCCCGATTTCCCGCTTGTCCCGCCCACAGGTTCCAGCGGTCGCAGTGAAACTGCCAGCCAGCCTTACGGGCTGGAGGCGATGAACGAATATGAGGATATCATCGACCACATCTATGACGATTGCGAGCTGATGGGGCTCGATATCGACACGATGATCCACGAAATGGGGGCAGCGCAGCTAGAGGTGAATTTCATCCACGGCGATCCGTTGAAACTGGCGGATCAGGTATTTTTGTTCAAACGGGTGGTCCGTGCTGTGGCTAAACAGCACGGCGTCTATGCAACGTTTATGGCCAACCCGATGGCGGGGCAGCCGGGCAGCGCGATGCACATTCACCAATCGGTGGTCGATGCCGAAACGGGCAAGAACCTGTTCGCCAACGCTAATGGCAAAGACAGCACGTTGTTCCGCAGCTATATCGCAGGGCTGGTAAAGTTCATGCCGTTGGTCTCGCCATTATGGGCGCCAAACGTCAACAGTTTCCGCCGGATGCGGCCCGATAGTGCCGCACCGATCAACGTCCAATGGGGCGAGGATAACCGGTCTTGCGGTTTCCGCGTGCCGATAGCGGACAAAGCCAACCGCCGCGTTGAAAACCGGCTACCGGGGGCGGATAGCAACCCGTATCTGGCGATGGCGGCGTCGCTTGTGTGCGGCTATATCGGCATGGTCGAGCGCATGGTTCCGGCCAAAGCGATCACCGGCAGCGCGTATAACCGCGCCCGCACTTTGCCGCGCACATTAGAGGCAGCACTTGACCGGTTCAGCGCGTGCAAATCGGTACGCAATCTGCTGGGCGAGGAGTTCTTCGAAATCTTCTTTGCGGTCAAAGATTACGAGCTGTTCAATTACCAATCGGTGGTCAGCAGTTGGGAGCGCGAGCATCTGTTGCTGCGAGTTTAGGCTGTGAGAGTTTTAAGTTTCACCTCCGTTTCGATAGCACCGGAGGATTCCTCACCTGCACCTGACCGCATCGTTTCCGGCGCCCCTAAAGGACACGTCAAAAACGGTTATGAGTCCCGCGATGGTAACAGGCTGGTCGGCGAATGGAGCTGCTCTGCAGGTGCTTGGCGGGTCAGCTACGCCGAGTGGGAATATTGCTTCATATTGGAAGGGCATGTCCGCTTGACCAGTGACAATGGTAAGGTTGTCGAAGCAACTGCCGGTGGCAATCTGGTTATCGAGCCCGGCTTTGAAGGCGTTTGGGAAAATATCACGCCGGTTAAAAAGCTATATGTGATCGACTTGGCTGCGGAGGCCGGGTCCTTTTAGATCCGCCATTACCAACATGACCGACCCCCTCAACAACAGCTATTACGCCGCAACCGCCAATGCGTGGGACACGCATCCGCGCTACGTCGGTAAGGGCAATTATGATGTCGCGGTCATTGGCGGCGGCTTCACCGGATTGTCTGCCGCTTTGGCCTGCGCCGAAAAAGGCCTTAAGGTCATCCTGCTTGAGAAAGAAACCATCGGCTTTGGTGCATCGGGGCGTAATGGCGGACAGCTAATCCCCGGCCTGCGTTGGTCAATGCGCGAGATTGATGAGGAGTTTGGGCGCGAACGGGCGCAGGCGATTTTCGATCTGGCTTATGGGGCTGTCGGTCGCGTGAATGCCCGGATTGCGAAGCATGACATCCAGTGCGACCTGAAATCGGGGCATTTGGAGGCGGCGTATAAGCCTGCCCATTTTGATGCGATGCAGAAGGACGCGGACTTTCTCGCGAAGGAATTTGGCTGGGAAAGCGAGGTCGTCCAACCCAAGGATATGGGCCAGCACATCAATGGCGGCGGCTATCATGGCGGCATTTATGACGCCCAAGGGGGGCATTTTCACCCTCTCAACTACGCCCTTGGCTTGGCGAAAGCAGCCAAAGATGCCGGGGTGCATATATTCGAGAACACACATTCATGGCCGGGTGATGCGAACGCGGAAAAATTCATTGTTGCCACCGACACTTGGACGGGAAATCTGGATTCAAAG
>JAYVGQ010000044.1:0-28612 GCA_043771985.1 Sphingomonadales bacterium | reverse complement strand
GCCGAATCGAGTTTGGTCGCGATGACGTTAAGTTCAGTCGCTGCACCGTCTGTTGTAGGTGCAGGTAGTACGATACCGCCGCGCAAGATATCGAGCTTGCGTTTGGTGTCGGCGGACAAGCCAGCGACAGCCTGAAACTTCGCCGCCTCCAGCGCATATTGCACGGATTTCTCTGTGCCAACTGCGCCATATTTGGCGGCAATCGCATCAGTATCATCGGTGATATAGGTGGCTTTAATCCACGCGACGCGCCCAGCCTCAATAGAGAAGTCAAACAGGTCTTTTTCAGCGGCTGCGATAAAAGCTTCCGCCTCTGCAACCGTCGGCTCGGCGGGATCGTGCGAAAATGCCGGCGCTGAAATCGATGCTGTCGCAAGCGCGACAACCGAAACGAGATACTTCATCAAAAACTCCCCAGAACTTCACTCTGTTTAAAGAGTGCGCTGTACGGGGCGGCGCGTCAAGCCGAGCGGCGCGCCATTCGTCGAAGCAAGAGCGCTGCTAGCAGACCAACAAACGTAACGATCCACGCCAGCGTTTTGACAGGCTGCACCGTCGCGGCGACATTGGCGAGTGCATTGTTGCCTTTGAACTGCATCACTTGAATAAACTGACAGAACGTTTCGGCATAATCGGTCACCAGAAAAACTAATGAGGCACCCATGACCAAGCCGCCGATGCGGCGCACATTGGGGCTGGCATCGCGGCGCATAAACTTGCCACCATTCCACGCGCCCCAGCTGTAAACGCCGATGAACAACAGGTCGATCATCATGCTAGCGCGCGCGATTAGCAATACGCCCGCAGCCTGCCAGGCTCGCTGAATTGCATCGATCTTAGCCGCGGTCCCCGCCGTCTGATGATCCGAAATCCCCATTGGCGATACGCTGGTCGACAATGTCGGATTAAGCGCAATCATCGCGGCGAACAGCAAGAGCCCGAACAACCAGTAACGCCAGAAATTCTTTTCGATTGATGTCTCTGTCATGCGCTGCCCTCCAATAGAAAGTCGCGGATCGCTTGCCCGAGATCGGACTTCACAACCGCACTCATGTGATTGCCGGGAACCGAAATTAGTGCACCTTGCGGTAACGCGTCGGCCAACGCCAAAGCAGAGCCATTGTCCTGATCATCTTCACCGCAAATGACTGCAACGGGCAAATCGAAGCCCCTGATCGCCTCAACCGGCGTATCGACAAAACTGTCAAGGATGCGCAGCAACGCCACCGGATCGCCGCCCGACGTTTTCAGAAAAGCCTCTGCCATAAATGCCGGGCTGCTGCGTTCGTGCTGTCCGATGTTCTCCAAAACATTGCGGAAATGACCGGCTCTTTGGCCTGTGTCGGTCAAACCCTGCAATCCCATTCCGGAAATAACTGCACGCTTTGGTGCGCACCCCCGTGCCAGCATTCGTGCAACGGTTCGCCCGCCCAAGGAATATCCACCAAGATCGAAATCAGTCAGCCCTAAATACTCGATCACAGCAAACTGGTCGGCGGCCAAAATGTCGGGGGGATAACGCAACGGATCATGCGGCTTGTCGCTGTGCCCATGCGCGCGCAGATCGGGCATGATGACGCGAAAGCCCGCCTCGGCTAACAACGCCGCATGGCCGTATTTGATCCAGTTGGTTGCTGCATCAGAGAAATAGCCATGGAGCAGGATCAGCGGACGTCCCGCACCTATTTCGTGCACCGCAATGCGGATACCGTCAGCGGCTTCCAAATGCCAAGTGCTCAATCGATCCGTCATCGTTTTCCCAAACCCTTTTGCTGCATCCGCCACAAAGCCATTTCAATCCGGTCCTGCCCGTAAAATGGTTCGCCACCAAAGATCAAAGTCGGCACGCCCCAATGGCCCCCCGCTTCCAGCGCTGCCTGATTGGCGCGGATTTCATCGTCGAGTGTATCGGCGTCCGCTACTGCCTCTGCATCCAATTCGGCAAGGTTCAGTGCGGCGCGCTCTGCGGCACCTGCCAAATGTTCACCCTCATGCCAATTCTCCGCCCCGCCCCAGATCAGCGAAGCCACCTCATGCGCAAAGGCCAACCCTTTGCCCCGCCGCGCCGCTGCTTGGCCGAGGCGCGTCAGGCGAAAGACGTAAGGCTGCTCATCGGCGATCTTGCGCGTCGCCAAATTCTGTACAATAGGATCGGGCCTTGGCGGACCAAAGGGAATGCCATGAAACTGCGCTACGCGGAACATGTCGGTAAAGGTGTAGCGCATCCAATTGGGATGGCTGCGCTCAAAAAAATCGAGCTCACGGATCGCCAGCGGATATACCGGGCGGAGCGTGATATCCAAATCCCACTCCTTTATCATCGCCCGGTATCGGCCAATGGCGAGGTAGCTATAAGGGGACCGGAACGAGAAATAGAGGTCGGCATGTTGGATCATGCCGACCATCTTGAACTGCAATTAGCCCTTCTTCAAGTGCCGCCGCCCCAGTAACTCGGCAATTTGCACCGCATTCAACGCCGCGCCTTTGCGCAAGTTATCAGACACGCACCACAGGTTCAGGCCATTATCGACCGTGGAGTCATCGCGCACGCGGCTGATGAAGGTGGCAAAGTCGCCGACGCATTCGACGGGCGTGATATAACCGCCGTCTTCGCGCTTATCGATCAGCATCACGCCGGGGGCCTCGCGCAGGATTTTCTGCGCGTCTTTTGCGGACAGCTCGTTTTCAAACTCGACATTGATGGCTTCCGAATGACCGACGAATACAGGCACGCGCACACAAGTTGCGGTGACTTTGATCTTTGCTCCCATGATCTTTTTGGTCTCGACAACCATCTTCCACTCTTCTTTGGTCGAGCCATCGTCAAGGAAGCTGTCGATATGCGGGATCACGTTGAACGCGATCTGTTTCGTAAACTTTTTCGGTTCAGCGGAATCGCCGACAAAGATGTTGCGCGATTGTTCGAACAACTCGTCCATACCTTCTTTACCCGCGCCCGATACTGACTGGTAAGTGGCAACAACGATACGCTTGATCGTGGCGACTTCGTGCAACGGCTGCAACGCCACAACCATCTGCGCGGTGGAGCAATTGGGGTTGGCGATAATGTTCTTACGCTTATAGCCGTCGATCGCGTCGGGGTTCACCTCTGGCACAATCAACGGCACATCCGGATCCATCCGGTACAGCGAGCTATTGTCGATTACCACACAGCCAGCAGCAGCTGCCTTTGGTGCGTAAATTGCGGTCGCCTCCGAACCGATAGCAAACAGCGCAATGTCCCATCCAGCCCAATCGAAATGCTCGATATTCTGAACCTTCAATGTCTTTCCGGTTTCGCCAAAATCAATGACGTCTCCGAGAGAACGGGAAGAGGCAACAGCAGCAACTTCGTCCGCCGGAAACTCGCGTTCCGCCAATATGTTCAGCATTTCACGGCCCACATTGCCTGTGGCTCCAGCGACAACTACGCGATAACCCATTTCAAACTTCCTTCGTATTCGATTGTGGCCACCGCTTTACGGCGGCGCGCATTAAAAAAGGCCGGGGTCTGGTGGGACCCCGGCCTTTGCTGTTCGGTTTAAGAACGTGCGGGATCAGACCTTATGTGGCCGGAGTGGTTCCCTTAATTGGACGTGGATCACGGCGTTCGGCGATACGTGCCTTCTTACCGGTCAAGCCGCGCAGATAATAAAGCTTCGCACGGCGCACGACACCGCGGCGCACAACTTCGATGCTTTCGACATTGGGCGAATACAGCGGAAATACGCGCTCTACGCCTTCGCCGAACGACATTTTGCGAACGGTGAAGTTCGATCCCATGCCTTTGTTCGAACGCGCAATGCACACGCCTTCATAATTCTGGGTACGGGTGCGTTCACCCTCGATAACTTTAACTCCAACTCGGAGGGTATCGCCGGCACGAAATGCCGGGATGGTTTTCTTGGCGGCAAGTTCAGCGATAGCTTCTTGCTCAAGCGTCTGGATCAGGTTCATAGCCTGTCTTCTTCCTTCTTCATGCTGCGCGACAGAGGCAGGTCAGTCCCGAACGCCTTTGTAGCGTTCCCAAAGGTCTGGCCTGCGTAACCGTGTGTCGATTTCAGATTGGCGTCTCCGCCATTCGTCGATCTTCGCATGATCCCCCGATCGCAGCACTTCAGGGATCGTGCGCCCTTCCCAATTTGCGGGTCGGGTAAAATGCGGATATTCCAATAAGCCCTGTTCAAAAGACTCATCATCTCCACTAGAAGCCGCGCCCATTACGCCGGGAAGCAGCCGAATGCAAGCGTCGAGTAGCATCAAAGCGCCCATTTCCCCGCCCGAAAGCACGATGTCCCCCATGCTGACCTGTTCGATCTGTGGCCGGGCATCGAACAAGCGCTCGTCGAAGCCCTCAAAACGCCCGCAGATGAGGGTGACACCGGGGCCTTGGGCAAGTTCGCGGATGCGCGCCTGAGTGATAGGTTCGCCACGCGGGGTCATGGCAAGAACCGGCAATAACGGCGCATTATCAACCGCGTGATCCACCGCCGCCGCCATGACGTCAGCTTTCAAAACCATCCCCGCCCCGCCGCCTGCGGGGGTATCGTCCACCGTCCGATGTTTGTCAGTAGCAAAGTCGCGGATGTGGATGGGGGAGCACGACCATTTCCCCTCCGCCAACGCACGGCCAGCCAGCGATATGCCCAGCGGGCCGGGGAACATCTCGGGATAGAGCGTCAGGATTTGGGTTTGGAAGGTCATACCTTAGTGCGATATCGCCACTCTAATGCAGCCACCAAAAACGCCGAAACGAAAAAATAGGCGACAACTAACACTGCAAATGCCGCCTGTTCATCTGCATCGACCGTCGACGATGTTTGGCTTCGAAGAATTAGCAACCCAGCGGGGATCACCAAGGCGGGCAGAAGCAACCGCCAAAAGCCAAGCCTCGGCGTCCATCGTCGGAACGCAAAATACAGCATCATCATCATTACTAATGGCATTATCATGATGTAGAGAATTACGAGCCCCATCAAACCGTCCAATTCTCAACCTTTAACCCCGGCACATCGGCGAAATCTTTTTTATTGTGAGTAACCACGATCAGGTCGAGTGACAAAGCGTGTGCAGCAATCAGTCGATCATAGCTGCCCCTGTCAAACGGAAGAGAAGCATAAAAACGCGCAGCTGTTTCATCGAAAGGTAAAACATGAATTTCTTCAATAAGTGTTTGCAAGTGTTCGAACGGCGGCGGTTTTCCGCCAATCGAACCATGCACAACTTCGGCATAGACAATAGCAGAAGTGACAAGATCGCCGACGTCACACTCCGCTGCTCTGGCTCGAACACCTTCATTTCCCGCTAAGGCTAGAGCGATTAGAATATTGCTATCAAGCAAATATTTCATGTGTCTGGCATATGTCTAGCGCGCCACTCGGGATCATCCCACAACAAAGGGCGCTCCTTAAAAATGCGATCCTCTGGCTTGATATATTGCAGACCCGACCCGATCGCACAGCCCCAAACCTTCTCGATATTGAATTTGCGTTTAGGCTTATCCCTTGGTTGAAGCACCAGTTTGCCGTCCTCGCCCTCAACAACGGTCCAGTCGAGATTGGGCTTTACTCCCAATGCCGCAGGCATGCGAATAGCCACCGAGTTGCCTGACTTGAAACTTTTAGCGGGATATTCTTGGCTCATGACAAACTCCGTATATACGTAATGTATATACTAAACGACAAAAGCCGCGTCAACAACGATGCGGCCATCGGCCTCAGCGCCCCATTCGGGCACAGCCTGCGCGTTCATGGGGACCATAAATTTCTTGCCGGGCTTGCCGTCTTCGGCGGGAAGTTGGATTTCCAGCACATCGCCCGCACCGAAATTTTCGACGGCGACACAGGTTCCAAGGTCCGCTCCCTCGGTGGAGACGCATGACAGCCCCAGCAGGTCGGCGAAATAATACTCACCCTCGGCGAGCGCAGGCAACGCTTCGCGGGGCACAGTCAGCAGCGTACTGCGCAGCTTTTCGGCCATGTTGCGGTCGGTGACTTCAGTAAAACGCGCAATCGCCCCGTCCTTTGTTGGACGAAGCGATTTGAGCGTGAGTGTGCCGTTACTAAAGCTTTGATGCCGTTTGATGCTGTCCACATTTTCGGAGAACAGCTTCAAACGAACTTCACCCGTCACGCCGTGCGCACCGGCAACGGCGGCAAGCGTGACAGTTTTATTGGTCAAGGATTAACCCTCGTCCTTTTCTTCGGTTGCTTCGACAGCAGGTGCGTCTTCAGGAGCCGCTGCTTCAGCAACGGGAGCTTCTTCGACAACAGCTTCAACAGCGGCAGCTTCTTCAGCGACCGGGGCTTCTTCAACTGCGGGTGCTTCAGCAGGCGCAGGCGCTTCTTCCGGCGTTGGTTCTACAACTGGCTCGGCTTCTGGCGCAGGTGCTTCTTCAGGAGCCGCCGCTTCAGCGACTGGCGCTTCTTCGACCGCTGCTTCAACTGGAGCCGCTTCTTCAACAACTTCTTCTACGACAGGCGCAGGAGCGGCAGCTGCAGCAGCGGCTGCTTCTTCAGCTTCGACTTGTTTCTTGGCCTTATCTTCGGCGCGATCCTTGGCTTTCTGGCCAGGCTCACCCTTTTGGGCGTTGACCTTGACTGCGCGTTCTTTGACGCCAGCGACGTCAAGGAAACGAGCTACGCGATCCGAAGGCTGTGCGCCTGCGGCCAACCAATGCTTAGCGCGTTCGCCGTCAATGATAACGCGCAGTGCGTCATCTTTGGCGAGCAAAGGATTATAGCTGCCGATCCGTTCGATGAACTTACCATCACGCGGTGCGCGCGCGTCGGCGACAACGATTTTGTAATAAGGGCGCTTTTTAGAACCGCCCCGTGCAAGGCGCATTGACAATGACATAATAAATTACCTTTCAGATATATTTCAATAGATTAAAATGATTATTTCTTTTTGTTTAATAAGTTTGCGAGGTCCGCTGGAATGCCGCCTGCATTGCTACCGGGCATCCCCGGAAGGCTTGGAAAACCTCCACTGCCGCCCATGTTTCCAAGGCCACCAAGACCGCCTTTGGGAAGGCCGGCCATACCCTCCATAGTCGCACCCAAATCGCCACCGGGTTTGCCGAACATGGCAGCAAGGCCTTTCAGCCCGCCCATCTTCTTGATGCGCTTCATTGCGCCTTCCATCTCTTGGTGCATTTTCAGCAACCGGTTGACGTCTTGCACGGTAGTGCCCGAACCTTTGGCAACGCGGATTTTGCGTTTCGCGTTCAAAAGCGCGGGTTTATCGCGCTCTTTTGGCGTCATGGAGCCGATGATAGCGTCCATACGCAGCAGCAACTTATCGTCCATGCCGCCGGTGGCCATTGCCGCTTTGGCCTTTTTCATGCCAGGCATCATGCCCGCCAACGCACCCAGACCGCCCATTTTGGTCATTTGCCGCAATTGCGCGCGCAGATCGTTCAGATCGAACTGACCCTTGGCCATTTTGGCGGCAAGCTTATCAGCATCCTCGACTTCAATCGCTTGTGCCGCACGTTCAACAAGGCCGACAACATCGCCCATGCCAAGGATACGACCCGCAACCCGTGAAGGTTGAAACGCTTCAATCGCGTCCAGCTTCTCACCGACGCCTGCAAACTTGATCGGCTTACCCGTGACTGCGCGCATCGAAAGCGCTGCACCGCCGCGCGCATCGCCGTCAAGCCGCGTCAGGACTACACCGGTCAGTTCAACTTGCTCACCAAAGCTGGTCGCAACATTAACCGCGTCTTGGCCAGTCAGCGCATCGACAACGAGCAGAATTTCTTGCGGGGAAGTGACGCTGGCAACAGCCTTCATCTCCTCCATTAGCTGCTGGTCGACGTTCAACCGGCCCGCGGTATCGAGCATCAATACATCAAAGCCCTGCAGCTTTGCGGCTTGAATAGCGCGCTTGGCGATATCAACGGGTTGCTGCCCCGAAACAATTGGCAGTGTCGCCACGTCGATTTGTGTGCCGAGCGTTGCCAACTGCTCTTGTGCAGCCGGACGATTGACGTCCAGCGACGCCATCAGCACCTTTTTACGCTCTTTTTCTTTCAGCAACTTTGCGACTTTTGCCGTCGTTGTGGTTTTACCCGAACCCTGTAAGCCGACCATCATAATGATCGCAGGCGGAGCAACGGCCAGATTGAGCTCGCTAGCCTCTGACCCGAGCATCTCGACCAGAGCGTCGTTGACAATTTTGACGACTTGCTGGCCCGGTGTAACCGATTTCAATACCGATTGGCCAACGGCCTTTTCAGTAACTTTTTCGACAAAATCACGAGCAACCGAAAGCGCAACATCAGCCTCAAGCAATGCAACGCGTACTTCACGCATGGCTTCACGGACATCAGCTTCGTTCAACGCACCGCGACCGCGCAGACGATCAAACACGCCTCCTAACCGGTCACTCAGCTTATCGAACATGCGCTCTAATCCTTCAAAACTCGCCAAAATGCAGAAAACGCCGGTGGGCGAAACCTCGCTGACCGGCGTGCGTCTTAAACCGCATTTTGTGATGCCCCAAAAGCCGGGGTCAAAAATCTGTTAGCTGTCGGCTCGAAAATAATCAAGCCGCAAAGCCACGCGACCATCGCGCAGCCGCATAAGTAGCACAATTAACGGGTTATTGATGTTTGTTGGTCCATATCACGGGTAATGTGTGGGGCGATTTAGAATGATATCCGACGTCGACAGCTTAATCTCTGACGAAAACGGGGGCGATGCAAAGATACAGCAGCGGCCACCAATCGGCCACATTCTTTTGGCTGCTTGTGCGATTTCGTTGTTTGTATATTTGGGCGGCTCGGTAGGTGGGCAACTTGTCCACAGATATGCCGGTATCATCGAAGCGACAGACCAGGCGATGGTTTCCGCACTATTGCTTAACATCGCACTCATTCTGCTGATTTGGCGCAGAACAACTGACCTTAGCAACGAAGTTGATGTTTACCGGCAAGCAGAAGTACGCGCCAAACATCTGGCGATAACCGATCCGCTGACAAACCTGTTCAACCGACGCGCGATCAAGGAAAAGACCGCAGAGTTGAGCACCCGCGCCTCGCGCCGGGGGAAGTCAGCTGCGTTTATGATGTTAGATTTAGACGGCTTCAAAAAGATCAACGATCTGTATGGCCATGACGCAGGCGACCATTTGCTGCGCGAAGTTGCCGATCGGATGCGCGAAACTGTGCCGCCATCGAGCATATTGTCGCGCCTTGGTGGCGATGAATTCGGCATCTGCATGGTCTTTGAACCAGAATTTCCCGAAACAGTTGACCGCGTTGCCGAGGACTTAATTGAGGCATTAGCGCGGCCCATAGCAATCGGCGACATCGACCATAGCGTCACAGCATCCATCGGTATTGCGCGCCCAGAAATCGACTGCGATTCAATAGATATGCTGATCCGCCGTGCTGATATTGCGCTGTATGCTGCAAAGAAAAATGGGCGCAATGGTTTTTGCTGGTTTGAAAACGGTATGGAAGTTGAGTTGCGGACAAGAAATTCGCTTGAATCCGATATTCGCGCTGCCATCCCGAACGACGAATTTGTTCCCTATTTCGAACAGCAGATTGATCTGGAAACGGGTGAACTATCAGGGTTTGAAATGCTTGCGCGCTGGGTATCGCCTGTCCGCGGCTTAATCCCACCTGATGAATTCATCCCTGTGGCTGAGGAAACCGGCATGATCGGCGATCTGTCGCTTAGCATCATCCGCAAAGCGATGCTTGAGGCCAAACATTGGGATCCCAAGCTGACGATATCTGTCAACATTTCGCCGGTGCAGTTGAAAGACCCGTGGCTGGCGCAAAAGATTGTGAAGCTGCTTGTTGAAACCGGCTTCCCTGCCAACCGGCTCGAAGTCGAAATCACCGAAAGCTCGCTGTTCAAAAACCTAAGCCTGGCGCAGTCCATCGTTGGAAGCTTGAAAAACCAAGGCATCAAGATCGCACTTGACGATTTTGGCACAGGCTACAGTTCGCTCGCCCATTTGCGCGCGTTGCCGTTTGATCGGATCAAAATCGACCGCAGCTTTGTGTCAACAATGCTGGAAAACACCGAGAGTTTGGCGATTGTCAGCGCAATCGCGGGCCTTGGCGCCAGCCTGTCAGTGCCGATCACGGCCGAAGGGATCGAAGACGAAGCCTTAGTTGCAAAGCTGCTCAGCATGGGCTGCACCAAAGGACAGGGTTGGTTTTACGGCCAGCCCATGGCAGTCGATCAGGTGAATGTCTTGCTTGCCGATAACGGGCTGTTGCTCGCGCGCAAATCATCCAACCTTTCCAACAATGCCGAGTTTCACGTGCCGGAGCGTCGTTCAGCCTAAGGCGTAATTCGCGTTTCACTGGACTGGCAACACCGCCTGTCCTAATGGCGCAAAATGGAATGCGCACCGTTTCACAAGATGCACGGATTGGGTAACGACTTTGTCGTGATCGACGCGCGCGTCCACGCTTTGAATATGACTAAGGCCCGTGCACACGCGATTGCGGATAGGCACATGGGGATTGGTTGCGATCAGCTGATCCTGCTACAACCCTCTGAAATCGCAGACGTTAAAATGCGGATATTCAACGCTGATGGTACCGAAGTTGAGGCATGCGGCAATGCCACGCGCTGCGTCGCGTTACTGCTGGATAAACCGGCACGCATCGAGACTCTCGGCGGCATTCTTGAAACATTGCCGCAAATGCAAAGCGCGACGGTGCTGCTAAACCCGCCTGCCTTTGATTGGGAGTTTATCCCGCTCGCTATGCCGATGGACACATCGGATATGCCTGTCGGTTGGGAACAGCTTGAGCGCCCGATGGCGGTCAATGTCGGAAACCCGCATGCAGTATTTTTTGTCGATGATTGCGACAGCATTGAACTGGAGCGTCTGGGCCCAATTATTGAAAACGACCCTCTATTTCCCGAACGCATCAATGTGAATGTCGCAACGGTTGTCGCGGCAAACCACGTCCAATTGCGCGTATGGGAGCGCGGCGTTGGCCTTACCAAAGCGTGCGGCACTGGTGCGTGCGCAACTGCAGTGGCCGCGATCCGCTCTGGCCGCGCAAAATCTCCGCTGACAGTTTCGTTGCCAGGCGGCGATCTTACGATAATTTGGGCAGAGGGCGGCCCCATCGAAATGTCCGGTCCCGCAACACATGTGTTTACCGGAAGCGCCGACTGGAACACATTCGGATGACAAAGCCTGAAGTGATAAACATGGGCTGCCGTCTCAATCTGGCCGAGAGCCACGCGCTTGCACAGCAATTAAGCGGTCAGGGCAACCTCGTCATCGTCAACAGTTGTGCGGTCACCAATGAGGCCGTGCGGCAAACGCGACAAGCAATCCGGCAAGCGCGCAAACGGCGTCCCAACGCGCGGATTGTGGTTACAGGATGTGCCGCGCAGGTTGAACCCGGCAGCTTTGCCGCGATGTCCGAACTCGATGCTGTGCTCGGCAATGTCGAAAAGGAACGCCCGTCCCTGTTTGGCCATGGCCTGAACGAGCGCGTGCGCGTTTCCGACATTATGACGGTGCGCAAAACTGCACCGCATCTGGCGACTGCGTTCGACGGGAGGACGCGCGCCTTTGTGCAGATCCAGACCGGTTGCGATCATCGCTGCACCTTTTGCATCATCCCGTTCGGTCGGGGCAACAGCCGCTCGGTTGCTGCAGGGCAGCTGGTTGAGCATATCCAAGGGCTTGTCGAAACGGGTTGCAACGAGGTGGTGCTGACCGGGGTTGATGTGACAAGCTATGGCGCCGACCTGCCCGGCGCGCCTAATCTCGGAGCCTTAGTCGAACGCATCTTGCACCATGTCCCTGCCCTTCCCCGACTGCGGCTATCGTCGGTCGATGGCGTCGAGATAGATGACCGGCTGTTCGCGCTGTTGACTCAAGAAGCCCGCGTGATGCCGCATGTGCATCTATCGCTCCAATCGGGCGACGATATTATCTTGAAACGCATGAAGCGTCGGCACAGCCGCGCGCAGGCCATCGATCTTGTCGACCGGCTGAAAACCGCACGGCCAGAAATTGCGATTGGCGCAGACATCATCGCGGGCTTCCCGACAGAGGATGACGCGATGTTTGCGAACAGCTTGGACATTGTCGCCGCTTGCGATATCGTCCACGGCCATATCTTTCCTTATTCACCAAAGGTCGGAACGCCCGCCGCGCGGATGCCGCAAGTTGCATCCGCCATGATCAAAGCGCGCGCAAAGGCACTGCGCGACCGTGCAGCCGAACGCCGCGATGCGTGGCTCTGTGCTCAAATTGGCTCAACCAAGACAATCCTCGTCGAAAAATCGGGCCGTAATGGTCATGCCAAGGATTTCGCATTGGTCGCACTCGACACCGCCCAGCGACCGGGGGCGATCATCAATGCCCAGATCACCGCTGCGCAAAACGACAGACTGATAGGAACAATCCGACCATGAATGAAAAGCCGGGATGGCGCGATAAACTGTTTGGCGGGTTTAAGAATACGTCCTCGAAACTTGCAGGCAATCTGACGGGGCTGGTGACTAAAGGGAAGCTGGACACCGAAACGCTCGACCGGATTGAGGAAGCGCTTATCCTGTCCGACCTTGGCCCCGCGATGTCCGCGCAAATTCGCGCCACGCTTGCCAGTGGCCGGTTTGACAAAGGCCTGGACGAAGAAGGCGTGCGTCAGATTGTCGAGGATGAAATCGCAGCAGTGCTTGAACCTGTTGCCAAAATGATCGAGGTCGAGGCCTTTCCCCGTCCGCAAGTCATCCTTGTAATCGGCGTCAACGGGTCAGGCAAAACGACCACCATCGCAAAGCTTGCGCATTTGTTTGTCGAACAGGATTACGGCGTGTTGCTGGCGGCAGGTGATACTTTTCGCGCTGCCGCCATCGGCCAACTAAAAATCTGGGCCGACCGCGTCGGTGTGCAGGTTGTGACAGGGCCAGAGGGCGGCGACCCGGCGGGCATTGTTTTTGATGCGGTGAAGAAAGCCACTGCCGAGGGTATTGACGTGTTGATCGTCGATACGGCGGGCCGGTTGCAGAATAAGTCCGAATTGATGGACGAACTCGCCAAAATCCGGCGTGTATTGGGGCGGTTGAATCCAGCGTCTCCGCATGATGTGGTGCTGGTGCTTGATGCGACGACCGGCCAGAATGCGCTGAATCAGATTGAGACTTTCAAAGAAGTCGCAGGCGTTACCGGCCTTGTGATGACTAAGCTAGACGGCAGCGCACGTGGCGGTATTTTGGTCGCGGCAGCCAAGCAGTTCGGCCTGCCGATCCACGCCATCGGCGTTGGCGAACAGATAGAAGACCTGCGCCCGTTCAACGCGCGCGATCTGGCGAAAGCGATTTCGGGAGGTGCAGCATGACCGGCGCTGCACCCGCAAAGCCGCATGGCGGCGTCACCTTCGCGCTCGATTTCGGACCATTGCTTGTCTTTTTCCTAGGCTCGCGTTTTGGCCATTCGGAAACTGATCCGGTGCAGGGGCCGTTGGCAGGCACAGCGGCATTTATGGTCGCAATCATCATCGCTATGATCATCGCCAAGCTAAAACTGGGCCGCATATCGCCGATGATGAAAATGTCGGCGGTGTTGGTGGTTGGTTTTGGCGCGCTGACGCTTTGGTTCCGCGATTTTGGCTTTATCCAGCACAAGGCAACTGCAGTATATCTGCTGTTCGCCGCGATCATCCTGATCGGCTGGCTGCGTAGTAAACCCGCGCTCAAATATCTATTAGAAGCCGCTTATGATGGGCTGACCGAAAAAGGCTGGTTAAAGCTGTCGCTGAATTGGGGATTGTTCTTTTTGGCTCTGGCGGCGCTCAATGAAGCGATGATTCCGTTGCTGTCCGCCGATCAGTATATCACCGTCAAAACATTCGGTCTGCCCGCCCTGACATTTGTCTTTGCCATGGCGAACATCCCGATGTTGTTGAAAAACGGACTGAACCTCGGCGATGGGCCAGACGTTCCACCCAAGGGTTAGGCATCCGTTTCACGCGAAGATCGCGAAGATTTTTAAGATGGCGGTTCTTAGCCGATCCCACAGGGATCAATCCACCCAAGGATACTGGATTGCGCTGCGCGCGAGCTTTAGAGTAACCTCTTGAAAATCTTTGCGCCCTTTGCGTGAAACGATTTGATGGTCCGGTCCTCACCGCCGGTACTACATCACTGTCAAAGCCTATTGATCAGCTCTACCCACACCTTTGCCATCCAAATTCTGCGCCACAAATTCCCAGTTAATCGCATTTTCCAACAGGGCCGTTGCATAATCGGGCCGCGCGTTGCGATAATCGACATAATAGGCATGTTCCCACACATCGATCGTCAACAACGGGGTCATATCATGCACCAACGGGGTGTCGGCATCGTGTAGCGAAGTAATTTTCAGCACATCTTTATCAAGCACCAGCCAAGCCCAACCACTGCCGAAATGACCAACAGCTTCGGCCTTTAACGCTTTGACCAATTCAGCCTGCGATCCAAACGCATCGTCGATCATAGTTTTCAGCTTGCCCGTCGGTGCTTGCGCCTCGGGCGAAAGGCAGTGCCAATAAAAACTGTGGTTCCAGATTTGCGCTGCGTTATTGAATAACGGCTTGTCGCCCTTTTTCTTGGCTGCGGTAATGACCGCGTTTAGCGCTGCGCCATTCAGCGTGTCGTCGCTGGCGATCAGCTCATTAGTTTTGGTGACATAGGCGTTGTGGTGCTTGCCGTGATGGAAATCAAAGGTTTCAGCGGAAATCAGATCGCCAAAAGCGTCTTTGGCATAAGGCAGGTCGGGAAGTGTAAATGGCATATTGGGTCCTTTTAGTCATTTGTCCCCCTTAAATTTGCCCTCTACCCACGCCGATACACAGCATTGCCAAAATTTATGTGACAACGCAGATACACCGGTTTAGGCCCTCCCGTATCAAATAGGGGCAATCGCGTCGCATTCAATAAACAGGAGGAAATATGGCTAAATTCTTTGGAAATCTGCACCTGGTGCTGCTGGTTGGGTTGCTTGCATCCTTTGCCATTATGTTCGGCGTTGATGCCGATGGCGTCACGGCACAATCGATCACGCGCTGGCTGCACACATTTGTCGGCACAGTCTGGATCGGTTTGTTATATTATTTCAACTTCGTACAGATCCCGACCATGCCGAAAATCCCGGCTGAACTAAAACCCGGCGTGTCAAAACACATCGCTCCGGCAGCATTATTCTATTTCCGCTGGGGCGCGGCGCTGACGGTTTTGTTTGGCCTGATTATTGCCTATCAAGCCGGGTACGAGCGCGAAGCATTGATGCTAAGCGGTGATTATAAGCTGATCGGCATTGGCATGTGGCTGGCGCTGATTATGGCGTTCAACGTGTGGTTTATCATTTGGCCAAACCAGAAAAAGGCTTTGGGTATTGTCGAGGCGGACGATGCGACGAAAGCGAAGGCGGCATCCACCGCAATGATGACGTCGCGGCTAAACACATTGCTGTCGATCCCAATGCTGTACACAATGGTCACGTTCAACGGCGGCTGATTTTTCGTTCAGCAGATATCGAAAAGGGCGGTCATTTGGCCGCCCTTTTTTTTGGAAAATGAAGAACGCCGACAAAGGCATACAGCAGTTATCGGACGATTTTGAAAGAGCACAGTGGGAACGACGCTTTGGGGATTTACTGGTACTTAATTAAATCGATGCGGGATACCTGCTGGTGGTCGCGGAATGAGGGGACACCTACCCAGGTAAATCATGTTTTTTCAGCGAATGTTTCATCTGGCCACACCAGAAAAAAAGCCGACTGCGACGACCTTTTTTCACAACAGATACCTCGCATGCGAAATGCCCATCCAATCTCTACAGGTCGTTGTAATGGTTCTGGAAAATGGTATGCCACCTAGTATGTTAGGAACAAAAAGGAAACTGCGTAAGGACGCCTTGATCCGGCGGCTTACGCCATATTGGAAAATGGAAGCTGCTAACATTGTGCTGGTACCTACCGTCGCCGCGCTTCTGGTTGTCAAGATGAGCGAGGCAATCAGTATCGCTTTGATGTTAGCTATGGCGGCAACAGCTTTCTTACTTTTGGTCGGCACGATCGCTCTGCGCATGTATCTTCAGGTGGTACGGGGAAATCGCGATTTTGGAACCCGCGTACTGCCGTGGCTATCCGCCGCACAGTGGCCAGCACTGATTCTTGTGATACTAAGCATCATAGGCGCAGGATTTGAACTGTGGATCGATGGCCGTTTCACTGCCTCTGCCATCACCACTATGGTTTTAGCCACGCTGGCACTGTTAGAATACGTTAACTATTTTCACGTCCAACTGCAGAATTTTGACCATAAGTCAGACTTGAAGCGGCTGATTATGGGAGGCGGACTGCGCGAATCCCACTTAGCGAAAGCACTAAGGCGTTTCCGCAAGGAGACTGGCGAGAATTAGCAAATCGACGATGGTTTCGACATTCCGGCTGCTTGCAGGTGGCACCTATCCCAATAAGTCGTGCTTCTTCAGCGAATGCCGCAGCTGGTCATAGCTTAAATTCAGCGCCTTGGCCGTTTGCCGCTGGTTAAAGCGGTGCTGCGCCATCGCTTGTTCCAGCAAAGCCTTTTCAAATGCCTCGGTCGTTGCTTTGAAATCGCCGACTTTGATCTGCACGTTTTCGATCGCAGAGAAATCGGTTGAGTGTCGGGATGGAGCGTCGGTGCTATCGCTACCGGTGTTTTCGGCTTTGCTGTCGTTCGCAGGAGTGAAAGTGGGAGCAATCGCGATCCACGGGCTTTCGAACGGGTCGAACTGGATGTAATCCACCGGCTGCGACGGGTCGTTCCAGCGATAGACCGCGCGTTCGACCACATTGCGCAATTCGCGGACATTGCCCGGCCATTGGTGGTTTTCCATCGCGCGCTGCGCCAACGGGCCAAAGCCGGGCCAGCCATCCCATTCCAGTTCATTTGCCATGCGGCGGCCGAAATAATCGGACAGCACCTCGATGTCGCCTTCGCGCACACGCAACGGCGGCAATGTAACGACTTCAAAGCACAGCCTATCAAGCAAATCGGCGCGGAACCGGCCTTGCTCCACCATGCCGGGCAAGCTTTCGTTCGTTGCCCCCACGATGCGCACATCAACGCGGATCGGACGAGAAGACCCGATACGCGTAACCTCGCCATATTCGACCGCGCGTAACAGCCGTTCTTGCGCGCCCATGCTAAGAGTGCCGAGTTCGTCGAGGAACAATGTCCCGCCATCGGCTTCTTCAAAGCGGCCCGCTCGCGCACGGGTTGCGCCGGTAAACGCACCCGCTTCATGGCCGAACAGTTCAGCCTCGATCAGCGTCTCTGGCAAAGCGGCGCAGTTCATCGTGACTAACGGGCCATCCCAGCGCTGGCTCAACCGGTGAAGACGTTCAGCGATCAGCTCCTTGCCGGTTCCGCGCTCACCGACAACCAACACAGGCCGGTTCAGCGACGCGGCCCGGCTGGCGCGTTCTACCGCGTCGAGAAAGGCCAGGCTTTGGCCAATGAATTGTGTTCCCCGCTCCATTTCGTACTATTGGCATATTTCACTATATATTGGCAAGTCTTGCGGAGGCAAAATAGCTATTTATGCGCAATCTTCGAGAACTTCATGCCGATTTCCGCCATTTTCGCCAAACTGGCACGCCTCCTGCTAATATGTTTGCAAGCCCCAAATGCGGCGCGACCGACAGGAAAGATTAGACAGATGAAAACGCCCTCTCCCATACAGCCCGAGGCCAAAGGCACAAAAGTTGGCGCCACAATTTCGATGCTAATGATCGTCGCCTTTGGGCTTTCGTCATATTTGAACCATCAGGATAATGAACATCGCCATGCAGCAGCCGAACATTCCAACCGGCCGACCGTCATCAGCGCATATTTTGCCTGAATACAGTCAGCCCAGACCGGAGCGTCAAAGCTCCCCCCCAGCTCCCCTAAACGAGCTTGCCCCGGTCGCCCCTTTCTATAAAACTGGCCTTAACGCAGGCCGCAATCATCACCGGAGTTTCCCAATGGGTATATTTTCCAGAACCCGCGATATCATCGCTGCTAATGTCACTGACTTGCTCGACAAGTCGCAAGACCCGGCAAAAATGATCCGTATGATCATTATGGAGATGGAAGAGACATTAGTCGAAGTCCGCGCCTCTGCCGCGCGCACGATTGCGGATAAGAAAGAGCTACAACGCCATATTGGAAAGCTTGACCATCTGGAAGCTGACTGGACTGAGAAAGCGCAATTGGCGTTGTCCAAGGATCGCGACGATCTGGCCAAGGCCGCGTTGGTGGAGAAAAAGAAAGCCACCGATATGGCCGTGCAACTGCGTGCCGAAGTTGAAGTGCTGGACGATGCGTTGCGCGCGTCGGAGCAAGACATCCACAAGCTGCAGAAAAAACTAACCGATGCCCGCGCCCGCCAGAATGCGTTGATGACGCGTCTGGAAAGTGCCGAAAACCAGGTCAAGCTACGCACGATGTACAACGGCGATAAAGTCCGCAACGCCTTCAGCCGTTTTGACGAGCTGGAACGCCAAGTAGACGAAGCGCAAGGCTATGCCGACGCGTTGGCTATCGGTGCAGACAAGCCGCGCACCTTGGGCGACGAAATCGACGCGCTTAGCTCGGTTGACGAAATCGACGAAGAGCTAGCCGCAATGAAAAAAGCGTACAAACAAAGCCATCAAAAGGGAGCTTGATAGATGGAAGAGTTTTTTACAATCGCAGTTCCCATCACAGCCATCTTTATTGGGCTGCCATGGCTGATCCTTCACTACGTCACCCGCTGGAAAACGGCGCCAACGCTGACCAACGATGACGAACAGATGCTTGGCGACATGCACGAACTTGCCCGCCGCCTCGAAGATCGGTTGGAGACGGTCGAGCGCCTTGTTGCGATCGACAACCCCGATTGGAACCCGCGTCGGTTAGACCATGAAACAGAGGAATATCTGCCCTCAAACACCCGCAAGCTGGAAAGGAACCGTTGAGATGGCCGGCACACACACAAAATTCTATCTCGATAAACAGAATGCCAAATGGAAAGGCGTCTGCGCAGGGATTGCCGATTACACAGGCGTCAACGTTCTTTGGGTCCGGC
Source organism: Sphingomonadales bacterium (assembly GCA_043771985.1). Taxonomy (GTDB): domain Bacteria; phylum Pseudomonadota; class Alphaproteobacteria; order Sphingomonadales; family Sphingomonadaceae; genus Sphingorhabdus_B. The sequence continues at coordinate 9,530 of JAYVGQ010000044.1, read as the reverse complement.
TGGGTGCAGTATTCCTGACTCTGATGGGCGGGTTCCCGTGGACGCTGATAGGATATTGGGGCACCGCTTGGTTCGCCGACAAGAAACCGGTCCATCTGTATTCTAGCGACCAGGAAGATCAGAAATTCTGGCAAGGCGTGCGTCAGTCGCCTGCCCGCACGACCCGAGATATCCGCTCACGCTTTCGCGAAATTGACCGCCGAATGGCTGACATCGAAATTTTTTATACGAGCAATAACAAGCAGCTCGCTGACGAAATCGAAAGCCTGCGCTAATAGCGGCTTTAAGGGAGGAGACAGGAGATGGGACCGGATACGATTTTTTGGATAGTCGCAGTCTGCACGGGCGGCTGGGTGATTAACAACTGGATACGCGCCAAGCATGGCTATGCTCTGGAGGATGAATGGGGCGGCAAAACCGACAAGATCGGGCCTGACGCTGACCGCAAGATTGCGTTGCTGACCAACGAGAATGAAAACCTTGGCGGCAAAGTAAGCCGCCTAGAGGAACGCATCTCGGTATTGGAACGCATCGCGACTGATCGCGGCACACAGCTTGCTGACGAAATCGAAAGCCTGCGCCGCTAAGCGCGAAGGGGAGAACGAATATGGCCGAAGCAACATTTATGACGTTCCTGCCTTATCTGCTGGCTGGAGGCTTATTGGTAGGTGCGATGGGAATAACCGGATGGGTCTACACCACACGGCTGCGCATCAAAAATGGCTATCCGCTTGAAGGTACATGGGGGCAACAAGTCTATCCCAAATCCGATCAGGAATCGGTCGAGCGGATCAAGCTGCTGAGTCAGGAAAATGCGCAGCTGCGCGCTGAACTGGGTTCGATCAAAGATCGACTGGTCAGCGTGGAACGGATCGTTGTCGAGGATACGCACAAGCTTTCCGCCGACATCGAAGCCCTTCGCGGCCCTGCAAATTAAGCAACAGGATCAAAAACTATGAGCCCGATTTTAATCCCTATATTAGGCATTTGTTGCGGCCTGCTCGCGATTTTTGCCGGAGCGATTTTCCGCCCGTGGCTAAAACTCAAAGAGCGGCAGATGGAGCTGGATGCCGTACTGATCGCAGAAAAAGCTGCGCAATATGCGACCGACAAAGGCCGCCTAGAAGAACGCGTTGCTGTCTTGGAGCGCATCGTCACGGATCAGGGTTACAGCCTGGCAAGCGAGATAGAGGCGCTGCGCAGTTTACCAACGGCCGGTCTGCCCAGCCATGAAAAGGAAGTTTTGAAATGATTAGTGATCCCTTCACTATGGTCGTTGCCATCGTTTTGATTGCGACCATCGGCAAAGTATTAAGTTCAAAATACAAAGCGCAGAACGGCATTATCGAGGATGTCGATATGATGGGCAACAAGTCCCAGCGTCAGATCGAGAGCGCCGATAAAAGCAAGATGCAAGACGAGATCAAGGTTCTTAAAGATCGCATTCAGGTCCTTGAACGCATCGCCACCGACAACAGCAGCGCCGCCGACGTCAGCCGCCAGATCGAAGCGCTACGGCAGAAATAGAATGGCCGGATACGACTGGCCGGAAAGGACGGAACCATGACTCAGGAACCCATTTTCTATCTGATTATCAGCACTTTCATGCTAGTTTCACTTGCTTTGGTGACGATGGCGTCGTTGCGCGGCTGGCGCGAGTGGATTGACCTAAAGCGCGCGGAACTGGATGCGTTGCGCCCGTTGGCTGAAACAGCTGGCCCATCGATGGCATCACGGATTGAAGTCGCTGATCTGAAAGAACGCGTGCGGAAATTGGAAGCGATAGCTGCCGGTATTGATATCTAATCGAAAGCCGCATAGGCGGCAGAGCATGACTACACTTTCCGACATCCTAGAAGAATATGAATTTCTCGATGCTGATGATCGCTATCGTTTGCTGATCGATCTGGGCAAAGAACTACCTGCCATGCCTGATGCATTGAAAAACGATGTAACGCTTGTGCGCGGTTGTTCCGCATCGGTTTGGGTCTATCCCGTCACCGAAGATGACGCGTTAAAATTCCTTGCCGATAGTAACGCCGCGATCACGAAAGGCATTATCGCGTTGGTTCTGAAAACTGTTGATGACAAAAGTATCGCAGAGATAAGTGACACCGATATTGACGCTGCCCTCGCGCCGTTCGATCTGAAAAATCAATTAAGCTCAAATCGCACGCAAGGCATACCGAACATGATTGCGCTAATCCGCGAAACCGCCAGCCGATACGCGGCGTAACTTAGCCCTGCCAGACTTTCCGTTCCTCGGCGGAGCGTAATACGTCGTAAGCCGCCTGCCCCGCCTGAAACGCTTTTGCGGCATCGGCATTACCGGGATTAACATCAGGGTGGGTTTCTTTTGCGACTTTGCGCCACGCCTTTTTGACGTCTTCAAAGCTAGAATCAGGGTCGAGGCCAAAAAGCTCCAGAGCGCGCATTTCTTCGCGGCTGCGGCTACCATCGCCTGATCCTGCCCAGCCATAATGCGCGGATTCGTGATAGCCGGAAAAGTCGCGCTTTTCATCCGCTTCGCGCGTTGCGGCTTCTTCTTTGGTCAGGCCCTCAAAATAGTCCCAGCCTTTGTTGTATTCGCCGGCATGTTCCTCGCAAAACATCCAGCGTTCTGGGTTATTAGGCGATTTGGGGGCCGGACAATTTCCCGGCTTATCACAATGCACCCGATCACACAGGCGCACTGCCTGCGCTTCACGCGACGAACCATAGCCACGCCAGCGTGGGAAACCCCAATCATTCTGTCTTGTTACTCGAGCCATGGGGTCGCCTTAGCGTTGCCGACAGCCAATGGCTAGGCGTGCAAACACCCTAGTTTAGAAAAGCGACATTTTCTGCACGGCACTCGTGATACCGAACACGATAAGACCAAGGCCGATGTAGAGAGCGATTACCACCACGGTAAAACCAGCCAGCTTTTCCTGCGGGATATCCAAAACCGGCCCTGCGCCTGCATAAATCAGATAGATGGCATAGCCGATTGACGCGAACGACAGCAGCGACACCAATATCACCAGTCCCATTGAGGTCATAAAAAATGGCAGTAATACGCCAAGAATCCAAGTAGGCGTTGATGAATAAGTGAAGAGTTTCAACGACTGGATGATATCAGCGCTGCCATTAAAACTGGGAGCAATCTTGCTGCCAATAAAGGCCAAAACATAGAGAAGGACTAAGCCCGTTGCAAAACTGACAACGGCACGCAGAATCGTATCCGCCAATGAAACGGTAACGCCGCTCATCTCCATAATTTCAGCGCCGATGCCAAAAAGCCCCAAAGCAACGACAGAAGCGACAGCCTGAAGCAGCGACAATGGAATGGCGTAGCCACCGAAAATTCCGCCAAGGCTGCTCGGCTCGTTGGCGATGACCTGCCATTCCGATGCTGGTTTCCAAAGTATATTGATGACACGGTTTAACATCGTTGCTCCCCCTCAATTAAGCCCAACTTCTCGATCCGTGCTATCGAACCATGTTTGGAATAAAATGTAAATGGTCGGCACAGAATGCGGCGAACTTCACCACTTCGATACTATCCACTAAAATGCCAGAGGGTCTATAAGCCGGGTTCTGTCCTCCGCTGAAGCCCCTAAGACAAGCATGGGGCATAAGCGGATGTGCGACCATTCCTCTAGGGATACGGTTGCCCGTACCCTCAAGCAATCTACCCGGACGACTAGGCAGGAGGATGCCCAGTTTCTTGCGAAACGCGCCGTCCCTATTCGATTTTGCTCCCAGTGGGGTTTACCTTGCCAGCGACGTTACCGCCGCCGCGGTGCGCTTTTACCGCACCCTTTCTCCCTTACCCGCCCGAAGGCTTCGACCGTAAGGTCTGGGCGGTTTGCTTTCTGTGGCACTATCCCTAAACCAGCAATCACTCGCTAGCTCGCCGGGCGTTACCCGGCACCGTCCCTCGCTGGAGCCCGGACTTTCCTCTCCTGTCGCCATAAAGCAACAGCAGCGGCCGCCCGACCCTCTGGCCGCACTTCCATAGCAGGTTAGGCTTCATATTCCAGCAAAAGCGCCCACAATATCGCGCGGCACTGACCATCAATGATGCCGTCGATATTTTCCTGACGAAAACGGCGTTGGAAAGCGACTGCCGCAGCGGGGCCATCGGATATGCCATAGCCATAGCGTTCAAGCGCAAGCAGAAACGCTGCATCACTCCAGCCCGGATCGGTTAGGCTTTTGGTCGGGCGCGGCACGGCAAGGCCAAGCTTTGCCAGACGCTCCCAATCGAAAAGCTCGCCGGGGTCTTGTTTGCGCGCTGGGGCCACATCGCTGTGCCCAACGACATTACGCAGCGGTATCGAATAAGTCCGAACTATCTCTGCAACCAGCGGTACCAGCGCGTCCATCTGCGCTTCAGGAAAAGGCCGATAGCCCCATTCATGTCCGGGATTGACGATCTCGATACCGATGCTGGCGCTGTTGCAATCAGTAATGCCGCGCCAATGCGATAGACCGGCGTGCTGCGCGCGAAGTTCTTCGCGAACCATGTGAACGACCTGCCCATCTTCATCGACGGTATAATGCGCCGACACTTTTGAAGCTGGATTGGCGAGCCAAGCGATTGCTTCTGCACCGCTTTTCATGCCGGTATAATGCAAAATTAGCATCGTCACCGGCAAAGTTCGTTCACCAAAATTGGGAGAAGGCGTCCATATCATGCAGCCATCATACCTGCCAAAGCGGCATTTGCAATCGGGTCAGCGCGGGTTAGGCAACGCCGGTTCGTAAAACCCGCGAAACTCGCGGCTAGCGACAAATCGTTCAGTCTGACCGATCACCGTTTCAGCAGCACCCAGCATTAGCATCCCGTCGCGCGTCAATGCGTTGGCCAGATTTTCCAGAACCTGCCGCCGATTTTCATCGCACAGATACATCAACGTGTTTCGGCATAAAATCAGATCATAGACACCGTGGCCTGGTGGCTTGTCGAGCAAGTTGTGCGTTCCAAAGCTAACTGCGCGCCTAATTGGATCCTTTAACTGCCATTCTGTTTCGTGCTGATCAAAGTATTTCAGCATCAGCATAACCGGCAGGCCGCGCTGGATTTCAAACTGCGAATATCGCCCTCGTCGCGCCTGATCGAGCGCGCTAGTCGATATATCAGTCGCGTGGATATGGATGTTCCAGTCCGACCATTTTTCCGGATTGCTGCTAAAATGCATCGCCAAAGAATACGCCTCTTGGCCGGTCGAACACGCCGATGACCATATCCGAAGACGTTTGGTCTTGCCACGCTTTTCCCTAAGCGCGTCCAGCACCGGCCCGGTCAAAAGCGCAAAGTTCGCTTGATCGCGGAAAAAACAGGTTTCGTTATTGATCATAGCTTCGACGCACTCGCGGGCGAGCTCAGCGTCGCTATCGCTTGCCAGCAATTCGCCGAGCATATTAAGATCAGGGATAGAATGGCGACGCAAAATTGGCTTCAACGCCATATCAACGCGCCAATGGCGGTTCGCCATTAACTGTTGCCCGCTGTGTTTACGCAGCAGTTCGGCCAACTGCCGATGCATGCGCGTATCATGAACACTCATCGTGACGCAGCCGTTGCCAATAGTTTGGAAAGCTCTAACGGCGAGAGTATCGCGTTGGCGAGATTTTCGCGCGCAATGGCACCGGGCATCCCCCACACAACTGAGCTTTCGGCGTCTTGCGCCAATATCGTTGCGTGTCGTTCGGATAGTCTGCGTGCACCCGCTACACCGTCATTGCCCATTCCGCTCAAAACAATCGCAAGCGCTTTGCGGCCATAGATATCCGCAACCGAAGCGAAAAGCGCATCGACCGAAGGGCAATAGCGACTGTCATTATAGTGTGCGACACGGTCCAAAAAGACTTTGCCATTCGTTCGGCGACAAACGAGGTGCGCATTACCCGGAGCGACATAGATCTGCCCAGGCATCACTTTCGCTCCGGCAGCGGCGACCGACACTTTGCGGTCGGTATACGACGACAATTGCCGTGCAAAGAAATCCATAAAGGCATCGGGCAAATGCTGCACAATAAAAATCGGGCAGTCGATGTCAGCATCAAGCGATTGGATCAGCTGATAAATAACAGGAATGCCGCCCGTCGATGCTCCGATTGCGATGCAATCAGGTTTTGACAATTCAAAAGGGTCAAGTCGCGGATGATGTGACTGGCACAATTTGCGTCCGCGTCGACCCAGACGCGTTACTTTTTCAACCAACCGTTCGGAAAATCCACCGCCAAAGCCGGACCTGCCCGGCTTTGCCAATGTATCGCACGCACCAAGCGACAATGCCTCGATCGCGGCTGGACCATTTTCCTCGACAAAGGACGACACAACGATAACGCGCGCACCATTTGCTGCGAGCATAATGTCAGGCAACGCTTCAAGTCCGCTTCGTTTTGGCATTTCAATGTCGAGCAGGATCACATCAACATCGGTATGCAGCAACTGCGCCAGTGCCTCTGCGCTGTCTGTTGCTTCGGCTACAACCTCCAACTCGTCGCTATCCGACAACAACCTTGAAAAAATTGAACGCGCGACTTGGCTATCATCGACCAACATAACCCGGATCGGGCATCTGTCCGCGCTTGGCAGTTTACGCGAGATGATAGCCGGCGCAGTCATCGCGATTCAAAGACAGCCTACAATTTGAAGCTTGTTCTCAAGCGTTTCACGATCAAACGGCTTCATAACATATTCGTCGGCACCCGCGTCAATCGCGGCTTGAATATGGGCGATGCCATTTTCGGTTGTGCAAAAAATTACCTTTGCAGCGTCCTCGAATACAGACGCGCGATATACCCGCAGAAACTCCATCCCGCTCATTACCGGCATATTCCAATCCAACAGTATTACGTCGGGATTATCATTTGCACACATGGCTAGCGCTTCACCGCCATCGACAGCCTCGGAAACGTTAAACTGCAACGTCTCCAGTATGTGCCGCGCCACTTTTCGGATAACTTTGCTGTCATCCACAATCAAACAAGACTTCATACCCATCCACCTTTTAGTTCACCCACAAAAAGACATAAGATGCCTGACTTATCGTCAGGTTAATTTTCATAACGCTTGGTCGTAAATCGGCAGCGATTTTCACGCAGCAGTTGCCAGTCGTGACGACAACAGGCGTTCCGGCGATATCACCATCAAAACGCGGTCATCAATAACCGCAATTTCGGTCGAAATTGCATGCCAGCGCGAATCAAGCCGTGTGACAGCTTTAATCGCTTCGGGTTCTACCAAGACTACGTCACGGACGGCATCGACGGATAAAGCATAATTATGACCGCTGACCTGAACAATGACGGCGTGGCTTTTGGGGCCAATATGTCGGCTGTTTCCGGTCACAGCATATTGGCAATCGATCAAAGTCAGTACGCGGCTGCGCAGAGCCATCAATCCTGCGACTAAGGGATCGCATTTTGGAATTTCAATTATGTCGCCGATGGTCACGACAGACTCGATGCAATCGCTGCTAATCGCAACTTCAGTGCCCGCAATCATAGCAATCAAATAAAGGTTCGGCATTATCGTGCCCCTGCCAATTTTGATTCAATCGCTGACATAACGGCGACACGATCATAGCGATAAATACTTGCAACCGCTGTGCCGACCGCCTGAACAGTGTCTCGTAAAACGACTGTTCGATCATTGGGTTCGGCCACGTCATTGCCCGCGCTACACAGGATTACAGCGGCTGTACTGCGGTCGGCTTCATCATAGCTGACATCATACCCGCAAGCGTTTAGCAAAGGTTGCAATATACGCGTTTCCCAACTGTCATCTTGCCCAGTCTCCAAAAAGCACACCGGCTTAGCCGAGCCAAAAACGCGCGCACTTGGGTCAAGTTGAAAAAATCTATAGGGATTTATCAGTTCGACCGGTGAACCTTCAAAATGCACAATGCCCTCAAATTCAATTGGCTCGAATGATCGGGCAATTTCGGCGGGTATCGCAAAAATGTCCATCACATCGTTCACCGATAGATAGGCTGTTTGGTGGCCATCAGAGATACGTAAAAGTTTGATCGGTCCCAATGGCCGCGACCGATCCAAGCCGTGCACATCGTGCAGGTCACCATCAATCGACATGCAGCATCGCCCACCGACATAATGAATTTGATCTGCTTCAACCTCCTCCATCCTATCGACCGCTGCCAACCGGATAGCGCGTATCACTCCGTCGGTACCTTCAAATAACAACGCTGACGCCCCGTGCTGAAGCGCATCAGCTGCGATATCAGCCGCCGCTGATGCCGTATCGTCGAACAACGCTTCCATAGCGCCAATTGCTTGCGCCAGACCGCTGGCGTCGAGTAGCAGCATTGGTCGGCCATTGTCGGGCAAAGTTGTGCCGGCGTATAATCCAGCGGCCATCACCAAAGGAGCGCCGGGTTTGATGACCAATTCTTCGTTATCAACAACCGCTGCAACGTTCAGTGCGAACATAGCGCCCACAGCAGGACGAATGATTATCAATGAGCGTGTGACCGCTGCAGCATCGTCGGCCATATCAATGCCAAGAACAGCCTCTAGCATAGCATAGGCAAACCGACGCCCTCTGACTTTGGCAACCGGCATGCCGCCGATATCTTCAATCACAACATTGCGGTTATTGATCGATAGGATTTCGACAATGGAGGATCGCGAAATACCAAAGCTCTGTCCGCCCGCAGTCACTGACAATCCGGCTATAATCGATAAGGTGAGTGGCAGACACAGAGTAACTTTCAGCCCTCTACCTGGCACTGTATCCAAATCAATAGTGCCGCCAATCGCGTGAATGTTGGTGCGGACAACGTCCATCCCGACACCGCGTCCAGAAATGGCGCTGACGGTATCTGTGGTCGATAGCCCGGGGTGAAATATCGCATCAAGCCTTTGTCGATCAGACAGCTTTTGCCATTGCGCTACTGTGTACAGTTTGCGCTCAATCGCTTTCGCCGCCAGTTTTTCGACATCGATACCGCGTCCGTCGTCGGAAATTTCGACAAGGATTTGGTTCCCGGATTGTCGTGCTAGCACCTTGATGTGCCCGGTTACCGGCTTTCCAGCCGCCAGCCGTTCAGTCGCGGTTTCAATTCCATGGTCAGCCGCATTGCGCAGAATATGCGTCAATGGATCGCGCATAGCCTCAGCCATTTCGCGGTCAATCTCGACTTCATTGCCTTCGATAATCAGGTCGATTGGCTTGTCCAGCTCAACGGTGATATCGCGCAACGCCCGGGGCAGCGTCGAAAACAACCGATCGATACTTTGCAATCGCATTTGGCCGATAGCATCGCGCATTTCAGCAACGCTGGACGACAGCCGACCAAAGGCCTGATCGACATCGGAGGTATCGTTGAGCCTGCGTAATTGCCGCGACACCTCGTTGCGCGATAGCACGAGATCGGAGATACCGTTCATCAGCTTGTCGAGCAAAGTAAGCGACACACGAACTGTGCGTCCACGGTTGCGCAAATAGCCATCATCGGCGAGATCAGCCTCAGTAAAAAACTTTGGAGGCGATGGCTCATCAGGCCCAAAGATAG
>JAYVGQ010000043.1:0-38170 GCA_043771985.1 Sphingomonadales bacterium | reverse complement strand
TCGATTTTCTGGCCGATGGAAAAACCTTCCATTTCCTTTTCGATGAGGAACGCGGTGATGCCGCGTGAACCTTCGTCGGGCGCAGACTTGGCATAGACCACCAAAGTATCGGCATAGGGCGCATTGGTAATCCAGAATTTTGTGCCGTTCAGCACATAGCCGCCTTGGACCGCATCGGCTTTCAACTTCATCGACACGACGTCGGAACCAGCGCCTGCCTCTGACATAGCCAGACTGCCAACATGCTCGCCGGAAATCAGCTTCGGCAGATACTTTGCCTTTTGCTCTGCATTGGCCCAGCGGCTGATCTGGTTGATGCACAGGTTGCTGTGAGCGCCATAGGATAGGCCGATAGAGGCCGACGCACGGCTGACTTCTTCGACCGCAACAACATGATCCAAATAGCCAAGGCCAAGCCCGCCATCGGCTTCGTCGACAGTGATACCGTGCAGGCCAAGGTCGCCCATTGCTGTCCAGAGTTCGTTACGCGGAAACCAGTCATCCGCATCGATTTTGGCAGCCAAAGGTGCGATTTGCTCACTGGAAAAACGCTGCGTCGTGTCGCGGATCATGTCCGCCGTTTCGCCAAGGGCGAAATCGAGATTGGGGAATTTGCTCATTTGACGGGAAATGCCTTGAGACGGTTTCAGTTGCAACTGATTCCGTTGGCCTAATTTGCCTACTGGCGGTCAAGCGCAACCATTGTTAGGCCGACTGCATAATGTCCTCCCCCAAAAATCCAGTCAAAGCGATTCTCGGTCCGACCAATACCGGCAAGACGCATCTTGCGGTGGAGCGATTGTGTGCGCACAGCAGCGGGGTGATGGGCTTTCCGTTGCGGTTGTTGGCGCGAGAGATTTATGACCGCGTCGTTGCGATCAAGGGGCCGAAAGAGGTCGCGCTGATTACCGGCGAGGAGCGAATCGAGCCGGTTGGCGCGCGCTGGTATTTGTGTACGGCTGAGTCGATGCCCATGCGCGAAGGTATGTATTCCGGGAGCGCTAACGAAAAACTGCGGGAGTTTTCGTTCGCCGCGCTGGACGAAGCGCAATTGGGGGCTGATCCCGAACGCGGGCACATCTTTACCGACCGGATGCTGCATGTGCGCGGACGCGACGAGACAATGATCTTGGGTTCAGAAAGCCTGCGCCCGATGATCCGAAAGCTGATCCCCGATGCCGAAATTATCTCGCGCCCGCGCTTTTCAACGCTTAGCTATGCTGGCGCCAAAAAGCTATCACGACTGCCACCACGTTCAGCCATTGTCGCGTTTTCGGTGGAGCAGGTTTATGCCGCCGCTGAACTGTTACGCCGTCTGCGCGGCGGTGCGGCGGTGGTTATGGGAGCCCTATCCCCGCGCACGCGCAATGCGCAGGTAGCAATGTTTCAATCGGGCGAAGTGGACTATCTTGTTGCCACTGACGCGATCGGAATGGGCCTTAATCTTGACGTTCATCATATTGCATTTGCTGGACTTTCAAAGTTCGATGGCAATCGCACACGTCGTTTAAGCGTTGCTGAAATGGCACAGATTGCCGGGCGTGCAGGGCGGCATCAACGTGACGGTACGTTTGGCACGCTTGCGGGGCAGGGCAGCGAAATGGACCCCGAGGAAGTGCGCGCGATTGAGGCGCATCACTTCCCCGATCTCGACTGGATGTATTGGCGCGAAAGCCGCCCGCGTTTTGATAATCTGGCGACGTTGATTGAGGATCTGGAGTCAAAACCTAAAGGTCCGCCTTTGCGCGCCGCGCCAGAGGCGGTGGACCTAGCCGTCCTAAAACGCCTTGCGGATATGGACGAGGTGCGCCGCATGCTCGGCGGACCCAAATCGGTTGCACGTTTATGGGAAGTCGCCAGCCTGCCCGATTTCCGGCAAATGGGATCGGAACATCATAGCCGATTTGTCGCAGCGCTTTGGCAGCATCTGGGGACCGGCGCAGTCCTGCCGCATCAATATGTCGCGGGTGAAATCAGCAGGCTGGATACCATTCAGGGCGATATCGCCACGTTATCAGCGCGCATCTCCGCCGTGCGAACGTGGACCTATATCGCCAACCGCGCCGATTGGGTTGCCGATCCGGCGGCGATGGCGGAGCGCACACGCGCACTGGAGGAGAAGCTATCCGACGCGCTGCACCATGCGCTGCGGCAACGGTTTGTAGATCGCCGCACGTCAATGCTACTGCGCAAAGGGGCAAAGGATAAAGACTTGCTGCCCGTTGAAGTGGACGGCGACAATCAAGTTTATGTTGATGGTGAACATATCGGCGAGCTGGACGGTTTCACCTTTCGCGTTGACCCGGCGGCGCGGGTAGGCGAACGGAAATTATTGCTTGCAGCGGCGGAACGGCATCTGGCAGCATATTTGAAAGAAAAGGCAAAGGCAGTGGCAATGGCCGAAAACGAAGAATTCGCACTGGAAAAGGATAATGACGGGCGGCCAGCGTTGTTCTGGAACGGCGCATTGCTGGGGCATCTGGCTAAGGGGCGCACGTTGATGCAGCCTTTGTTTAAGCCTGCGCGTGCGGTCGCGGGGCTTGAAGGCGAAGCGTTGCGTGCCATTGCGGATCGCGCCGAGGCGTGGATTCAAGTGCAGCTTGCCAAAAACATGGGCGGCTTGATGGCGCTGAACCAGTTGGCATCGGATGCGGCTACAGACGGGATTGTGCGCGCATTGGCGGCGCGGCTGGCGGATTCTGGCGGGATCGCGGGGCGGCAGTTTTTGGCAGATACTTTGCAAGCTTTGCCCAAGGAAGCACGTGGCGCAGCGCGGAAAGCGGGAATCGTTTTTGGTGCCTTGGACGTCTACCACCACGCAATCCTCAAACCGGCGGCAACACGCTGGCGCGCGGCTTTGTTTGCGGCGGTTAATGAAACGCCGATGCCCAACCTGCCGCCCGAAAGCGCAGTCCACCTGAAGGAGTGGGAATTTGCCTCAGCGGCGGATTGCCGCAACGCGGGCTACCGGAAAATCGGCAAAGAATATGTCCGCATCGACCTTGCTGAGCGCGTGATTAAAAAAGCGCATGAAGCGCGCGGCGTGCAAACCGAATTTGCCATGGACATGGCGTTTGCGACATCGTTGGGGTTAAGCGAAGAGGGGCTGAACGCTCTGATGCGCGATGCTGGATTTAAGCATGCTATGGCTAAGGTTGAAGAAACGGTTGGAGCAGTTGACGAGCCGGCGGCGGCAGAAGTCGCAGTCGAAGCCAACGCAGAGCCTACATCTGAACCCGCTGAAGTGACCGAGCCAGAAGCGGTTGTTGCGGCAACGGCAGTCGAGGTAGTCAAATTAACCCATTGGCGCTGGGTCGGTATTCGCAACGCAAAGCCGCAACTTGCCCGCAACGATAAGCCGCGAACCGACGCAAAGCCTCTGGGTGATCGCAAGCCCAATGGCGCACGCAAACCGGCGGCAAAGGCCGCTCCGCCGCAACGCAAAGCTGAACCACCGGCTGCCCCCTCTGCGCTGGCGCTGCAATTGGCGGCGCTTCGGGATAAATTGGGCGGCTGAATTTGGCGCTAGAATCGCTGCGTATCGACAAGCTATTGTGGCATCTGCGCCTGACCAAGTCGCGCAGTCTGGCACAGGCTTTGGTCGCTGCGGGGCATGTACGATTAAACGGCAGACGCGTTGAAAAATCGAGTGTCGAGGTCAAAGCAGGTGACAGCGTGACCATTCCCGCAGGGGATGGCGCGTTTGCTTTTCAGCTCATGGCGGTGCCATTCCGTCGCGGGCCAACCGCCGAAGCACATGCATGCTACAGAGAAATTTGAAGCCTTAGGAGATTTCCCCCGTTGACTTAACAGTGTTAGGCACAATAGGCGTGCAGCAACAAAACGCGCTACGCTGGGGAGAATCCAACCAATGACCTATGTTGTCACCGATGCCTGCATCAAATGCAAATATATGGATTGCGTCGAGGTTTGCCCCGTCGATTGCTTCTATGAAGGCGACAACATGCTCGTCATCAATCCCAATGAATGCATCGATTGCGGCGTGTGCGAACCCGAATGTCCGGCCGAAGCGATCTTGCCCGATACCGAAAGCGGGTTGGAGCAATGGCTTGAGCTGAACACGACTTACAGCGCCGAATGGCCAAACATTACAACCAGCCGAGAACCGCCTGCTGATGCGGACGCGTTCAAGGGCGTCGAGGGCAAGTTTGACAAGCATTTCTCGGCAGAACCCGGCCAAGGCGACTGATCCCATGAAATCGAAAGTCGCGATCGGCGTGGTACTTGCGAGTGCCGCGCTATTCGCGCCTGCGCACGCCAAAAAGCCTGTCGCAGCAGACGAAGCTGCAGTTCGCGAGATCGTCGCTTACGTCTATGGCGGCTATTCGCTTTCCAGTGAGGATGTCGCGGAGCCAGTCGAAACCGGCCGCGATGCCTATCAGCCGCCTTATACGGACTCACTCGGCGCACAGATTGCGCGCTGGTCCAGCCTGATGGTGGTGACTGACGAGCTATACAATCTGAACAGTTTTGACTGGTATTGCCAATGCCAGGATTTTGACAGCAAAACGGCTAAGGTCACAAAGCAAAGCTATAAGTCCGCAGGCAAAGACCGGATTGATGCGACTGTCCTGTTCTCCACCGGTTGGGTCGAAAAAGGCTATGCTGGCGCGCCTCTGTTATTCCGCTTCAAACGCGAAGGCGGCACATGGAAGCTTGATGACCTGAAATTTGATGGCGGCGGAACGCTTCGCAGGGATTTGGATGCTGACATAACGGATGGCATGCGAGATCAGGCGAAGATGGCGGTTTAGTACTGCTGACTTTGCCGAATATTTAACGCGCATTTAAGTGGATAAGTGATGAGAAAATCTAGGCAGACTAAATGGGCCAAAACATTGTTTTCAATTGCAGTTCTGATTAGCATATCAAGCTCCGTAATCGCCGGCGATGACAACGATTTGGCTGTCGAGTTATACGCTCAAGCAAAAATCAAAGGTCAAGAGAACGGTGTTTTGGCTGAAAAGATGCGCGAAGCAGCCGCTCGAGGCGATATGATCGCTGTTTGCAGCTACGCCCGGGAAGGTTACAGTATAAACCAACAGGCTTATGGCCTCGCTATGCGGATGACGCGTCTCGATCTTGACCCACATAACGCAGATGTGGCTCGTGGCTTGCTCGATGTTTCACGCGCTTCAGTCGAAAGTGCCAAAGCACTGTTAGACCTGCCCGAATGCGCACAACCGCCCGCGCCGGTTTACAACTATCAGAATAATAGAGACATGAATGGCCTGAATGTTGGCGTTGCTCAAGCACGCGAAGCGGATGCGGAGGGTAATTTGGCTTTTGCTGCAGGTCGCTGGAGCGATGCTTGCCTGTCCTTTCAACAGGCTCAGCAATGGTATCGATTTAATTCAGGCTTTGCGTTGAAAGTTGCCGAGGGATTTACGGCAAAAAGTAATCCGCAGCCGCAGCTTGCTCCTTTAAGTGCAGAATTGGCGGGTTTGGAAAGAGCCGCCATTCCAAAGCGCGACCAGGCCTGCGAAAATGAACGTTTCGGTGATGGCATGACGAAAACGACAATCTCCGCCAAAGACCGCGCTGACATTGCAGCTATGGATAAAGCACTTGGACAACAACAGGCGCTGATTGACCAGTTTTATAGCGCGAAGGCTAACGGAAAAATGGATGTTGCCTGTTCGATAATAACCAAAATAATTACTGGACAAAATGCACTCATGGCGCAATCGACATCTTTACAGGCGCGCTATGACACACCACCTTTCCGTAAAGATCATGAACAGATCATTCGGACTCTTGACGGGGCAAACAAATTAAAAGCCGACGGCTGCAGCGCAACTACAGCAAAGCCATAAAGCGCCGTATATTGTAACGCCCGTCAAGGGGTGACTACAAAATCCAACGCCTGAATTTGCGCGTTCTTCATCGGCGCTAACAACAGCGTACCGTTCACTTGACCAAGCGTGCACGTCCAGCTGAACCTGCCAGCGAGATTTCCAGTCGGCGTAATCGGCGCACTGGTGTCGCAGTCGCCGGATTTGGCTCTTACCTCTGCCAACTGCTTGGCCCAATTCTCGACTGACCGATCCATCAAGACATTCATAGCGATTTTCGACTGCTGCTTTGCAACACCTCCATCGGCCCATATTGCTCTCGCGGTCGCATAACCATCAGCCAGCAGCGGCGACACCGGTTGCATCCGCGCTCCGATATAGCCGTTTTGCATCAACTCCGTTGCGGCATCCCAGACCGGCGCGGATGGCCCCGCATAGGTGCGGTTGGTTAGCGCAAAAACGCCCACACCCGCATCGGGGATCAACAGCATATGGCTGCCATAACCGGGAAAGCCGCCGCCGTGGAATAGCACTGGCCCCAATACGCAATCATTGGAAGACGCCAGACCAGCGCCATAAATACCTGTAATACGGCAGTTCTCGCCTTCTTTGCCGGGGCGTGTGCGGCGATGCGGCAAGCCTCCGCCATATTGCATCGCGCGAATGGTGGATTTCGCTTTCGAGTCACCCTCTGCCGCTGGCCATCCCGACAATAAAAAACCAATCCATTTGGCATAATCATTGGCGCTGGTGGTAATCCCGCCCATCGCGCCAAATGCGCCGTGCTTCATATAGGGTTCTTGCGCCCAAGCATCATTTTCCCAACGATAGCCAATGGCGCGGGTCGCGGCGGGCACATCGGCGTTTTCATAGGTTGTGGCCGTCATGCCCAACGGCTTGAAAACCTGCGCGCCGACATAGGATGCATAATCTTTTTTCGAAACGTTCGAGATGATCCGCCCCAGCATGGCAAAACCCATGTTCGAATATTCGTAGCGGGTGCCACGCGGAGCGGTGCGCGGGACGCCTGCTTTCAACAGCTTGGTGAACTCGGCCTCTGGCATCACCTGCTGCCGGTCGCCCCATGGGTCGTCAGTCACGAAACCAGCGGTGTGATGCAGCAGGTCAGCAATGGTGATGTCCTTGGCCCAACTTTTGATTTCGGGGATGTATTTCCACGCGGGATCGTCGAGCCGCAATTTTCCCTCATCGCGCAGTTTCAGGATTGCGTAACCGGTGAACGCTTTGCTCATCGATGCGATGCGGAAACCGGTATCGGCGGTGACCGGACGGCGGCTGTCGCCCAAATCCTGCACGCCCATCGCCTTTACGTGGACCAACCGCCCGTCGCGGACCACGCCCCAGACAAGGCCGGGAATATGGTTTTCCTCCATCCATTTGGCAAAGGCTGCATCGGCAAGGTTCAGCCGGTATGTCAGATTGTCTTCTATTTTCAGCTCGCTTTGCGCCGACACAGACAGTGCGGGCAGGGCGGTTGCAAGGATAAGTGGAAGCAGGACTTTATATCTCATATTCGCAGGCTAGCGCCCAAAACCGCTAAATCAACCCTGCACTGCGCATACTGGAAATGCCATCTTTGCCCACGATGACATGGTCATGGACGGCGATGCCCAGTTTCTTGCCTGCATCGGCGATTTCGCGGGTCATATTGATATCCTGGCGGCTAGGTGCGCTGTCGCCTGACGGATGGTTGTGGACCAAGATGATTGCTGCGGCGCCCAGATCAATCGACCGGCGGATAATCTCTCGCGTGTAGATTGCAGCCTGATCAAGAGAGCCTTCACTGGCGATTTCGTCGCGGATTAGCATGTTTTTGGAATTCAGGTACAGCACTCGCACGCGCTCAATCGTCAAATGCGCCATATCGGCGCGCAGATAATCGAGCAAAGATTGCCAACTGGCCAATATAGGTAACTCACGCACAGGTTCGGACAGCATACGTAAAGCCGCTGCTTGCACGATTTTGATGGCGGCTGCGCTTTTTGGACCAAGCCCTTTTTGCCGGATCAGACTTTCGGCATCGGCGGTAAAGAGTGCTGACATGCTGCCATAATGCGCAATCAGCTGTTTCGCGATCGGTTTGGTATCAATACGCGGGATCGCAAGCATCAACAGAAACTCAACAATCTCGTGGTCCAGCAATGCGTCTCCACCATTGCTTAATAACCGATCACGCAATCGCTCTCGGTGACCTTCACCGTAGCCAGTTTCTTTATCCGCCCCGTCCGCCATGCGTTCTATTTTCAGCAATTTTACCTCCGCTGCAAGCCATTTGAACGAGACAGGCGTTGCATGATGCGCCGCTTTCCCCCAATTGGGGGTTATGGATGCACAGGAATTCGAAACTCCTTCAGTCCGGCGTTTCAAAAAGCGACGGATATTCAGTGCAGCCCTCCTGCTTTTGCTGGTGCTGCTCGCAATCGCCTGGTGGCAACGCTACCGGCTGGCGGATAGCTTTGTCCAAGACCAAATTGCTAGCCGCGATATTACCGCGTCGTATGAGATCGACGAAATCGGATTGCGCACGCAGCGGCTGAAAAATGTTGTGCTGGGCGATCCGGCGAACCCTGATCTGACCGCGAAAGTGGTGGAGATTGACGTCATCATCGGCTTTGGCACGCCGACGATAAGGGCGGTGCGCGCAAGCGGCCTCCGCCTTCGCGGGCAGTATCTTGACGATAAGCTTAGCTTTGGTGAGCTTGACAAGTTCATGGACCCAAAGAGCACCGAGCCGTTCACCTTTCCCGATTTCAACCTGCAATTGAAGGATGCACTGCTTTCCCTCGCAACACCATATGGTGGCATCGGCGCATCGCTTGAAGGCAGCGGCCATTTGCGCAACCGGTTTGACGGGCAGCTGGTGGTGCGTTCGCCAAGACTGGATGGCGGCGGCTGCTTAGCTGCGTTGCCGCGCTTTGATGGCGCGATTCGTATCCGCGATAGCCAGCCTGAACTTGACGGCCCGCTGGCGGCAGCGCGCGTTGATTGCAAAGCGCAAGGCATTGCGTTGGCTGCGCCTGCACTAAAGGGTAAATTGAAGCTGTCCAAAAGCTTTGACAACTGGGTCGGCGATCTCGGCTTTGCCGCTAAAAAGGCGCAACTGTCGGGCGAACAACTGAATGCACCTGCGGGTCAGCTGTCATTCTTTGGTGATAAAAAGCGGACTGAATTTGATCTGGCTCTCGTGAAAGCAGGCTATCGGGGCAGCAGCCTTGCGGTCAATACGCTGACCGGGACTGCCAACGGCAATGTGGGATTTGGCGACGGTGGCATCGCGATCAGCGCTCGGGGCAATGCGCAAATGGGTGGGGGTTCGGTTCCCGCATCGATGCTCGCCGGAATCGGCGGGATAGCGCGCGGAACCAAAGCGACACCAGTTGGCCCGATTATGGCCGGGCTAGAACCTGCTTTCCGCAATGCATTGCGGTCGTTCAACGGGCGGCTTGGCTATGATTTCGGCACTGGCCCTGAACGTGCGTCTAACCTGGCGATCAACGACTTGAACCTGTCGTCACAATCGGGTGCGCAAATCAGCCAGTTCGGTCCGCTGACTTTATCGGGAGGTCGCTTGACGGGGCCTTTGTCGCTTTCGTTTGCAGGCGGCGGTTTGCCCAATGCTAATCTGGAGTTGCGCCAACAAGGTTTCGGTTGGGCAGGAACATTGGCGCTTGCGCCTTATGCGACTGGCGGGGCGAGTATCAGCCTACCCAAGCTGGTGTTTACCGGCGGCAGCGGCGGGCGTTGGCGGTTTAATGGTCAGGCGACGCTTACCGGGCCGCTGATGGGTGGCCGGATTGAGGGGCTTTCGCTGCCGGTGGACGGTTCGTATGGCGGCGGGCGTTTTTCGATGATGACCGGCTGCCGCGATGTTCGCTTTACCCGTTTCCAAACCGGCGCGCTGAATTTGCCTGCGACGGCTTTTAAGGCGTGCGCGCAAAACGAGGCAATCTTGCAGGTTGTGGGTGGCGAAACTCGAATGGTCTTTACCTCTCCAAAAATTGCAGCGCGCGGCAGCCTAGGTAGCACCCCGCTGGCATTTGAAGGCGGCAATATACGGTTCGATCTCGATAGTGGTTTTGCCGCGAGCAATGTCGCGGTTGATCTGGGGCCCCCTGATGCGTTGACGCACTTCAATATCGCCAGTATCGGCGGGCGCTTCACGGGCGGCAGTGGCTTGTCCGGTTCGCTAGAGGGCGGCGCAGGGCAAATTGGCAACGTGCCTTTGTTGATCGAAGCCGCCAACGGCAATTGGGGCTGGAACAACAGTGTGCTGACACTCGACGGCATGGCGAATGTCTCTGACGCTGAACAGGTCGACCGGTTTAAGACAATGGCCGTGCCGAACATGCAGATTGCGTTGGAAAACAGCATCATCACCGCGATTGGATATCTGGCTGAACCCAAAACCGGCATCCGAGTTGCTGATGTGGACATAAGGCACGAATTGAACAGCAGCACCGGGCGGGCGTTGCTGGCGGTGGATGGGCTGACCTTTGGGGACCGGCTGCAGCCCTCTGAACTAACGCCGCTGACCGTAGGTGTGATTGCTGATGTAGAGGGCAGCGTGTCCGGCGACGGTATCATCGAGTGGACCGGCAACGGTGTCACTAGTCGCGGTAAATTTGGCACGCAGGGGATGAACTTTGGCGCAGCCTTTGGGCCTGTCACCGGGCTGACCACGGACGTAAACTTCACCGACTTGCTGGGTATGGAATCCGCGCCCGGACAGCTTGCGAAAATCGACATTGTGAATCCTGGGGTTCCGGCGTTTGACGGAAAGCTGCGGTATCAATTGCTTCCCGATCAAAAGGTGCGGATCGAAGGAGGCAGCTGGCCGTTTTATGGTGGCGAACTTGTTCTCGATCCGACCACGCTCGACTTTGATGTCGCTAGCGCGCGCACGCTAACGTTCAGGCTTGTTGGCCTGGACTCAGAGAAGTTTCTTGCCAGCTATGATCTCGATAATGTCCGGGTTGCGGGCATCTTCGATGGCACTTTGCTTATGGTCTTTGATCAGGATGGCGGGCGCATCATCGGCGGATTGCTGGTATCGCGCCCGGGTGGCGGCGAAGTCAGCTATCTGGGGCAACTCGCCTATGAAGACATGGGGGTTATGGCCAA
Organism: Sphingomonadales bacterium; assembly: GCA_043771985.1. Taxonomy (GTDB): domain Bacteria; phylum Pseudomonadota; class Alphaproteobacteria; order Sphingomonadales; family Sphingomonadaceae; genus Sphingorhabdus_B. Next base: position 27,212 of record JAYVGQ010000043.1, on the reverse strand, counting down.
CTTCGCCTTTGAAGCACTGCGGTCCATTCGGTACGAACAGATGGAAATTGGCATCAACGGCAATCTTGGCGGCGAATTGGTAACTGAGGTTCGTTTCCGCGGACTGCAACAGGGCAGTGGCGCGAAACGCAATTTCATCACTAAACAACTCGCCAAGCTGCCGATCCAGTTCAACATCCGCATCGAAGCTGACTTTTTGTCGCTGATTGCGAACCTGCGGTCATTGTATGACGGCGAGTACGCCGCGCAGCGTTACCAACGGTATATCGACGCACCACCAGTTACCACGACTAAAGACGAAGTCGTGAAACCATGACAATCGCTGAATACCTTGTTCAGCCTGCCGAAAGCGAAGGGTATGCATATGCACTCAGGATTGACGAAGCGTCGCGATAGTGCGATTCTACCGAACATGAAAAAAGGAACGATCCTCTTATTGTCTTTATCTGGGCTTATTCTTCCAGGCTGCGTGCAAGTTGCCGCACCCGACAAACCGATTGTCATCAACCTCAATATCGCCATCCGGCAAGAGGTTTTGCTTCGGCTACAAGATGCGTCCAAAAAGGTCATTGACGATAATCCCGATATTTTCTGATGAAAACAGGTGATAAAATGCAGAATAAAACCGAAATGCTGATTGCGGCTGTGCTCCTCGGCTTAGCTGTGTCCACGCCCGCGAACGCGCAGCGTGATCCCGCCTACGCCGCTGCACGCGCGCAGGGTTTGATTGGTGAGACTCCCGATGGTTTTCTCGGTTTTGTAACGCCGCCGACAGACGCGATCAAAGCGCTTGTCGCGGACAACCGCATTAAGCGGCTGAAGACATATACCGAGCAAGCCTTGAAAGAAGTCTCGACCGTTGAAGAAGCTGCGCGTTCTGCAGGCTGTATTTTGATTGCGAAAGCAGCAATTGGCGAAAAATATCAAGCGCCGGATGGTCGCTGGATGACGCGCGATTCCAGCACGCCAGTCTTGCACCCAAGCTGTCCTAAGTTGTAAAGCGCACAAAATTGGCAAAAAGCGGCTCGGCGAATGGATCGCTGGGCCGCTTTGCTTTTGCGGTGCAGCATAATATCGGCAAGATGTGGGCCGGGCGGTTGACTTAGCTGTGACCCTCTCCTAATGGACCGGTGCCTTGGCGGGATTGACTGGTTCCACGCGGTTTCCCCTAATCAAAATCAGGAGGAATTGCATGGCTTCGGAAGATTCCGCGCAGGAAGGTAACGGCAATAAAGACCCTCGGCTCGATTCGTTAGACATGCAGCTGAAAATGGTCCGGAAGGCCGAGGCGGAACGTACTGGGCAAGACGTGCCCCCAGCCAAAGGAATGCGGCAGGGGAACCGGGTCTTGACTGAACTGATCGCTGGTCCTGCGGGTGGTTCACTTGTTGGTTGGTTGTTTGACCGCTGGCTGGATACCACGCCTTTGCTTCTGTTGGTCTGCATGTTTTTGGGCATCGCAGTCGCTTTCAGAAATATATATAAAATTTCACAAGAGCGTCCGGACTAACTGGGCGCTTTGATCGTATTCATACGGCCTCGCTTGCGGGGTTTTTGGCATAAGCTAAGGTTGGCATAACGTGGCAGGCGAAAGCGGCAAAATCGATCCGATGCACCAGTTCCAGATTGAGCCTTTGGCGAAACTGGATATGTTTGGTTACGACATCTCGTTCACCAACTCGTCACTGTTCATGCTCGTCGTGCTTGGCGCTATATGGGTCTTCATGGCTGGCGGTATGAAGCGTGAACTTGTCCCCGGTCGCTGGCAGATGGCGGTTGAAGGGGTGACCGGTTTCATCAACAACATGATGAGTTCGAGCATTGGTCCCGAAGGCAAGAAATACGTGCCATTGGTCTTCTCGTTGTTTATGTTCATTCTGTTTGCCAACTTCATGGGTATGATGCCCATCGGCATCGTTCCAGGCGTCCACGCGTTCACAGTCACCAGCCATTTGACTGTCACCGCCGTGCTTGCAGTTTTAAGCTTTGGCACTGTGCTGGTCGTTGGCCTTTGGAAGCATGGCTTCCATTTTTTCAGCCTGTTTGTTCCGCACGGCACGCCATGGTGGTTGCTGTGGCTGATCCCATTTATCGAGCTGTTTTCTTTCCTGATTCGTCCATTCAGCCTCGCGCTGCGGCTGTTCGTTGCGATGACCGCAGGGCACGTATTGATGAAGGTTCTTGCGGGCTTCGTCATCAACGGCTTGAACGCTGAAGCGCTTTGGGTCGCGCCCGTCGTCGCGTTGCCCAGCTTCATCCTGATGATCGGCATCACACTGCTAGAACTTTTGGTGTGCGCCATTCAGGCTTATGTCTTTGCCCTTTTGACTTCGCTATACATTAACGATGCAGTCAATCTTCACTAATTAGTTTTTTCCGGTTTTTTTCCAACCTTATTTTCATTTTAACAGGAGTTTATACCATGGAAGCAGAAGCAGCAAAATTGATCGGTGCCGGTCTCGCAGCAATCGGTGCAGGCCTCGCAGCCGGCGGCGTGGGTAACGTGTTCGGTTCGTTCCTTCAGGGCGCGTTGCGCAATCCAGCGGCAGCTGACAGCCAGCAGGGTCGCTTGTTCATCGGCTTTGCGGCTGCGGAACTTCTCGGTTTGCTCGCGTTCGTTGTCGCGATGATCCTGATCTTCGTTGCCTAATAAATTTTAGGAGGGGATACCCCGGCGTATCGACGCCGGGGCAACTCCCGTTTGATATAATTCCACCCAGCCCGAGCGGATACTATGCCACAAATTGCCCAGATTCTGGAAACCTATGCGTCACAGTTCTTCTGGATGCTGTTGGTATTCGGCCTGCTTTATTTTGGCATCGGCAAAGCAATGGTGACCAAAATTGACGCTAATGTCGATGCCCGCGACCGTAAAATCGCTGATGACCTTGCCGCTGCAGAGCGTGCACGAGCCGAAGCCGAAAATATGGTCGCAGGCGGCAGCGAGACGTTGAACGCAGCTCGCAGCGATGCGCAAGCCAAAGCAGCGGCAGCGAAAGCAAAAGCCGCCAAAGACGTTGAAGCGAGGTTTGCCAAAGCAGACGCAGAGATTTCGGCAAAGCTGTCGGTCGCGGAAACTGCACTAGGCAAAGCACGCGGCAAGGCGATAGCGAGTATTGAAAGCGTTGCAGCAGAGGCAGCGGCTGACATTGTCGCTAAGGTCTCGGGTGTCAAGGTGAGCGCGGCGCAAGCTGCATCGGCTGTGAAGGCGGTACTGAACTGATGTCTGAAGAAGCCAAATCTGCTGAGGCCCCAGCGCTGACCGCCGAAGATCACGCCGCAATGGGGCATGGAACCCAAGCACCTGGTTCAACCGAGGCACATGCTGTCCCGGCTGCGCTAGGCCTCGATGCGACCATGTGGGTTGCTTTAGCTATGCTGTTGGTCATTGGCCTTGCGGTCTGGAAAAAAGTGCCTGCAATGGTCGGCGGTATGCTCGACAAGCAAATTGCGGGCATCAAAGAGCAACTCGATCAAGCGACCAATCTGCGTAATGAAGCTGAAGCGATTAAAGCGGATTACGAAGCGAAAGCCAAGCAAGCCGCTGTCGATGCCAAAGCCATGACAGCGCATGCCGAGGAAGAAGCTAAAGCGATTATCGTCAAAGCCAAAACCGATGCCACCACGCTGATCGGACGCCGTGCTCAATCGGCAGAGGATAAGATTGCTGCTGCGGAACGCGCGGCTATTGCCGATGTGCGCGCGCATGCTGCCTCAGTCGCTGCGATTGCTGCGGAAGCTTTGATAGTGAAGCATCATGATGGCAAAGCCGATGCTGGCCTGATTGACGAGACGATTGCTGGGTTGAATTGAGTTTATAGTCGAACGCAGTTTTAGCTCCTGCGCTACAACTTAAATCTAAACCGTCGCCCCGTGCTTGACACGGGGCTTGGCTTTTTCCGCTGCCGCTGAAAGCCTAACCCCGTGTCAAGCACGGGGTGACGTTGGTTTGTGGCTTGGATCGTTGGTTGGTCCCGACTGGGTCAGGTTGCTATTGAGTTTCTGCAATAGGTTGCGCAATCCCAACGTCAAAACCCAATCATAATACGCCGCGCCAGTGCTGGCGACACGCTATAAACCACGCGCAAAAACTTGACCATGCCGACATTGGCCTCGTTTGCGTTGGCCTCCATTGCGCGGACCATCTCCGCCGCACAGTCATGCGCACTCATTTTTTTGCTGTCGCGACCGGCTGTCATTTTTGTTTCCACCACAGGCGGCAAAACCTCCAGCACATGAATGCGCGTGCCTTTCAGCTGCTCCCGCAACGCCAGCGTATAGCTGCGCAGTGCCGCCTTGGTCGCGCAATAGATCGGCCCACCCGCACGCGGCGCAATCGCTAGCCCCGACGTAGTGTTGACAATCATCGCCTCTGGCCGGGCCTTTAGCGCATCCATCATATTAGCAATCAAATGCACCGGCGCGTTGAGGTTCAGGAAAATGCACCGGTCATTGTCGGCCAGATCCGGCATAGCTTCACGGAAATCATGGTCGCTACCGACACCTGCATTGTTGATCAGAACATCAATGTCGCGCTCCTTAACTGCCGCCAGTACCGCATCAACGCCTGCTGCGTTCGACAGATCAGCCGAGATCGCCTCAAACCCCGCCGCCTGCGCCGCCGCGATCCGTTCCGCCGTCCGCCCCGTCACAATCACCGCGGCGCCCTTAGCTTTCAGTTGCCCTGCAAGCTCACGTCCGATTCCATCGGTTCCGCCCGTCAATAATATGGTTTTTCCGCTCAGTTGCATCTATCTTACTCCCCGTCCTTATCTTAAGTAGCCTATTGCAACCCAATGTCCAAAGCAGATCGTCCCGACCATCCAAAAGCCGCCTCGCGCTTTAATGAAGAAGCGCAGACTTATGCTGTGCGTGGCGCCGACCAGCCCGATCTGGATGGAGGCATCGCAGCGATCCGCAATGTGTTGAAGACGCTGCCGATTAAGCCGGGCGTCTACCGGATGCACGATGCGCGCGGTGATGTGCTATATGTTGGCAAGGCCCGCGCACTGAAAAACCGTGTGACCAATTATACGCAGGTTGACCGGCTGCCTAACCGGTTACGGCGGATGGTGTCGTTGACCCGCAGCATGACGATTGTGACCACTAATAGTGAGGCGGAGGCGCTGTTGCTGGAGGCGCAGCTGATTAAGCGTTACCGTCCTGCGTATAATGTGTTGCTGCGCGACGACAAAAGCTTTCCCTTCATTCTTCTGCGCGCCGACCACAATTATCCTCGCATTCAAAAACACCGTGGCGCGCGGCGGTATAAGGGGGAGTATTACGGCCCGTTCGCCAGCGCGGGTTCAGTCAACGTCACGCTGAATGCGCTGCAAAAACTGTTCCTGCTGCGCAGTTGCACCGACAGTTTTTTCAACAACCGCGACCGGCCGTGTTTGCTGTATCAGATCAAGCGGTGTTCTGCACCGTGCGTGGATCGTATCGACAAAGCGGGCTATTCCGAACTGGTCAGCGACGCCAAAGCCTTTCTCGGCGGCAAATCCACGGCAGTGCAGGCCAAGCTGGCAAAGGAGATGGAATCGGCATCGGTAGCGCTCGATTTTGAACGCGCCGCGATGGTCCGCGACCGGCTAAAGGCGTTGACCTTTATTCAAGGGTCGCAGGCGATCAACGCGGCAGGCGTGGGCGATGCCGATATCTTTGCGCTGGCGCACAAAAATGGCGTGATGGGCATTCAGGCGTTCTTTATTCGCGGCGGGCAAAACTGGGGCCACCGCGCATTCTTCCCGGCGCATACGCAGGACAGCAGCGAGGAAGAGGTGCTGACGTTGGTCCTCGCGCAGTTTTACGAGGAAGTGCCGCCTGCGCCGACGATTATGCTCGACCGCGAATTGCCCGAGGAAGCCTTATTGGCAGAGGCATTGAGCGCGCAGATCAGCCGCAAAGTGACAGTAACTTATCCGCAACGCGGCGATCGCGTGAAGCTGGTCGCGCAAGCCAAGCGCAATGCCGAGGAGGCGCTTGACCGGCGGCTTGCGGAAACGACAACGCAGAGCAAGCTGCTGCGTGAAGTGGCCGAATTGTTCGAGCTGGCTGAACCACCACAACGGATCGAGGTGTACGACAATAGCCACATTTCGGGGACAAACGCGCTGGGGGCGATGGTGGTCGCGGGACCAGAAGGGTTTATCAAAAACCAGTACCGCAAATTCAACATCAAACAGGCCGCAACCGACGACGATTACGCGATGATGCGCGAAGTGTTCCAGCGGCGTTTTGCGCGCGCACAGGAAGAGGATCCTGACCGTGATAAGGGTGATTGGCCCGACCTTGTTCTGATCGACGGCGGAAAAGGCCAGATGAGTACAGTCAAAGCCGCGCTTGAAGAAATCGGCGTTGAGGATGTGCCGTTGATCGCCATCGCCAAAGGGCCGCATCACGGCCGCGATGGGCGCGAAGTGTTTCACTTCCCCGACGGGCGCGAAATCATGCTGCCCGTCAACGCGCCGGTGCTGTTTTACTTGCAACGCCTGCGCGACGAGGTGCATCGCTATGCCATCGGCGCGCACCGGACAAAACGCGCCAAAGCAATCACTGCCAGCCCGCTGGACGATGTGCCGGGCATTGGCCCATCGCGAAAAAAAGCGCTGCTGTTGCATTTCGGCACGGCGCGGGCTGTGCGCTCCGCCAGCTTGGTGGATTTGCAGATGGCTCCGGGTGTCTCAGCCGCAGTGGCGCAAACAGTGCACGACTTTTTTCATTCTTCGTGACGACGCAAGGGTGTTCTGTACGGCCTAAAATTCCGTATTGCTTAAGCTTCGCCTAATGGCCACGGTTGCCATATCATAGGGAGGTGCAAATCAATGCAAATTAAAGACAGACCAGAGTTCAGCCGCAAAGGCGTCGTGATGACTTTTAGTCCCGACCAAGACGTTTTTACGGCGATTCAGGCGATGAGTGAAAAGAACTACGGCGCGGCCGTAATTATTTCACCTGATCGTAAACCCTTAGGCATCGTCACAGAACGCGACTTTATGCGTCGGTTGTTGAGCAAAAGCCTTGATCCCAAAAAGACGCCGTTGAGCGCGATTATGACCTCGGACTTGAAACTGGCGCGCGCAGATGATGATTTGCTTGATTGGTTGCGTCAGATGTCAAACGATCGGTTCCGCCATTTGCCTGTGGTCGATGATGACGGTTCCTTGATCGGTATCATGAGCCAAGGCGATTTCGTCAGCTATACATGGCCAGAATTGCTGAACCGCGTGAAAGAACAAGCCAAAGCAACGTTCGATATCAACCCGTCGATTTTCATCGGCGTGGGTGCGTTCGTCGTTCTTGCGCTCGCCGGAATTTTCGCGCTGCTGCTGGCTCGCTAATTCGCAATAAAGTGTTAGGTATTGAACGGGGGTGCCGAATGGACGGCACGCACGCAAGGGGAATTAATGCCGACCATTACCGCGAACAATATCAGCCTTTACTACGAAGACGCTGGTCCCGCCGACGCGCCGGTTATTTTGCTTGTCATGGGCCTTGGTGCACAGATGATTGCTTGGCCGGACGAGATGATCCAGGCGCTTGTGGCTAAGGGCTTTCGCGTCATTCATTATGACAATCGCGATGTCGGCATGTCGCAGCGGATGGACGGCGCAGCGGCGCCAAACTTGATCTGGACTATGCTAAAGGCGCGTTTGGGTCTGTCGGTGAATGTGCCCTATAGCCTCACGGATATGGCCGCTGATGGCATCGGCTTGTTGGATGCGTTGGGGGTCGAAAAGGCGCATGTTGTCGGCGCGTCGATGGGCGGAATGATTGTACAGTTGATGGCCGCAAACCACCGTGATCGGTTGCTGAGCATGACCTCGATCATGTCATCGAGTGGTGCGCCGGGGTTGCCCGGAGCCCGCGCCGATATCCAGCGCCGCTTCATGGTCAAACGCTCGCCCGATGCCAGCCGTGATGAAGCGGTGGCATTCGGTGCAGAGCTGGTAAACGCCTTTTCCTATCCCGATCCGGCTCGCCCAGACAACGCGCATGCCGAGATGGCCGCTTTGGCTTTTGATCGGGGCTATTATCCGGTGGGGAGTAGGCGGCAGTTGCTTGCCATTATCGCTGATGGCAGCCGGGTGGAGCGACTGAAGACAATCACCACGCCCACGCTGGTGATCCACGGCGGTGCTGACCCGCTGGTGCCAAAGGACGGGAGCGAGGATATTGCGCGCCATATCCCAAATGCGCGGTTGGAGATCATCGACGAAATGGCGCATGATTTGCCGCCTTCGCAGTTGGGGCGGATAGTCGCGCTGATTGCGGATCATGCAAACGGCTAACCGTTTGTGGCTTGTCGCGGTTTTACCCAAGTTCGTCTGATTTTCCTCAGTAAATTCACCGATTATTAACCATTTTTTGCCAGAATTTAGGCACAAAACATCGCGAGAGCGGGACCAGAGTTAATTTCGGAGCGAAGTGTGATGCAAGTTTTGCGCAAAATGGATCTGCTGTATGCAGCGGCGCTTGCAGGGGCGGCCTGTATTGGTTCGCTTGCGGCGTATGCGGCCCCGGCGAATGCGCAAGCTGCCGACGCAGCTCGCGTGGTGTTGTCGAGCGATGCTTTGATTGAGCGGACCGAAATCGGACCCGATGGTAAAGAAAAATCGACACTCAATAAACCCGCAGATGTTGTCATTACGCCGGGTGATCGCGTTGTCTTTACCCTAAAATACAAAAATCAGGGGGCCTTCCCAGCCACTGCTTTTCGCGCGACCAACCCTATGCCCGGACCTGTGCAATTTATTTCGGCTTTAGAAGACTGGGCTGAAGTGTCTGTGGACGGCGGTAAAAACTGGGGCAAGCTTGCCGATTTGAAGGTGCAAGCGAAGTCTGTGGATGGCTTAACCGACGTCAAACGTAGCGCCGCTGTCGAAGACGTGACGCATGTGCGTTGGGTATTCGCTAATGCCATCCCTCCGGGCGGAGAAGGCACATTGTCCTATCGCGGCGTGGTGAAATAGGCGTTCTGCGCTTTTCCAAAAATTGGCTTTGTTAATCGCTGGCGCGTGCATGTCCCGCGCTGGCACAGCGTATGGCGTTGCGCACCCGTGCGATAACGATTAACGTCTCTAGATGGTTCATTAACCCTGTTTCGGGCTGGCGCTAGCAGAATTATGCGCGCAGCGTCCACGTCTAGACACAGTTGGAGCATTTATTGTGCACACGAATAGCCTATTGCGCCGGTCGACTATAGCGATCCTTTCAGCATCAATGCTGACATTGAGCCTATCCGCGTGCGGCACTGCGGCAAACGAAGGAGACGTTGCGGCGCTTGACGAAAAGCTGGCCGGAAAAGGTTCCGACCCCGCAATGAACGCCGCGTTGGAAGATCGCATTCTGGTCGATCCGGCGCTGACCGATAGCAGCAATGCTAATATGGTGAAGGCACCTGACCAACCGCTCGACGGCTCTGTCCCGCCCGATACCGGATATGAAGGCTCCACTGCGTCGGCCGCAGAACTCGACAATGCAAAGCTGATGCGCGCTCCAAAGCCGACCATCGTTGCCGCTGGTGATTGCCGCGATTGCAGCGCCAATGCTGGCGGCGCACAAACGCTTGAATCGTTGGCCGCTGAACAGGGCGTAAAGCGCGGCAAAGGCACGTGTGAGGCAAAGCTGCAATATGGTGCAGGCTGGGCCGCACGGATGCCCACCGAATTTCCCGTCTATCCGAAAGGCCGCGTCAGCGAAGCTGCGGGCGTTGAAGGCGGCATTTGTGACATCCGCGTTGTCAGTTTCTCGACGTCCGCATCGATGCAGGCGGTCGCCGACTATTATTATACCCGTGCCCGCCGGTCTGGCTTTACTGCCGATTATGAAACCCGCGACGGCGAGAATGTCCTTGGCGGCACCCGTGACAATGACGGCGGCGCTTATGTTGTCACCTTGCGCGCACTGTCGGCTGGTGGAACATCAGTGGATATCGTGGCCAATAACGGCCGCTGACACCAATTTTGAGTACCGAAGCGACTGGGGCGGCAGAAATGCCGTCCTTTTTTATGTTTCAAACGCACCAGCGTCGGCGAGCAGCTTGACCAATTTAAGGCGCAATGGACGGAGTGCGATGATCGGTCGCAACAGTTCTTCTGGGTCACGACTTTTGATCGGTTGCGCCGCGACAAATTGCCGCCAGTTTTGCGCAGTTAGCGCGCGATCACCATTCGTGCCCGAAATCAGCATTTCCGTCAGATAGTAGTTAACCCGGCTAAATTCCGATTGTGGCACATCGCTTGGCTTGATGTCGGCAAGCTTGTCAGGACGTCCTTGTTGAAGCGCCGCGAGTGTCAACAGCAGCCGTCCTCTGGGATATCGCGCGCTTTGCGCCAGAAATGCTTGATCGAGCAAACCCGCCGCATCCGGATATTTGCACACTGGCGCCAACGCAGCCAGATTTGCCAAAATCAACGGGCTATTTGCGTTCGCCTCAACTGCACGGCGTGTGTAGTACCGTGCTGAAACGCAGTCGCTTTTTAGGTAAGACAGGCGCGCCAAGGCAAAGTTTGCCGCCGCATCATTCGGATCAGTCGCAACCGCTGTGCGCGCCAAATTAAGCGCCAAGTCTGATGCTGCATCGAAATTAGCCATGGCTGAACTGCGTTCAATCGTAAACAACGCACGGGCAGCAAGCATAGTCGCGCGTAGCTTTTGCTCTTTAACCGGTTTTTGCAAACAGGCGGCAATTTCACCCTCAATCTCGGTCGCACGCGATTCGACAAATGAGAAATATTTTAGCAGGCATGCATAACCCGCATCGTTCCGATCCCGATAAAGCATAGACCCATGGGCCGCAATAACCCCGAAAGGACCGCTGATATCCGCCGTTAGGGACACCAGAGTATCGGATACCGATTTTGCGTCACTATCAAATTTTGTTTCATACGACCAAAAAGCGGTGCCGGTCGACGCATCGTTTAAGCGCAAAAATAACGTTTGTCCGCCTGTCGCGTTATCCTCGATCCGTGATGTTAGCTGGTAAACATTATCTGGGCTATCAGCCGAACTCGAAGCGTCGTTGTCACTGATTACTCTGACCCGTGCCACGTTGAAACGCGGTAAATCGTTTGCAAACGTTCTTGAAACGATTTGCGCCGTGTTATTAAGCGCCTCTGTATCGGCATGCTCAACTGGCATGAGTTCAAGGACGGGGCTGAACGGCGTTTTTCTTGCTTGAACAAGCTGCTGCCATCCAATCCAGGCCAGAATCGCAACGGCCATGCCGGCAAACACGCCAAAAATGACCATGCCATTTCGGCTTTTGGTGCTTGGCCCCGTTGCAAGATTTCCGGTTGAAGGTGCAGGAAAAAGCTTCGAACTTTTGGCAATGTTGCCCTCATTACCGGATAGGGGCCGATATAACTGCGGATAAGCAAGGGCAAGCTTACCCGCTCGAACCTTATAAGATCCGGGTTGAAGATACAGGCAAAGATCGCCGATCGGACCATGCTTTGCATAGTGGCTTTCCAGCGCTTTGCGGAGGCGCACCATTTGCACGCGGGCTGAACTGTCAGATGCGGAGTCGAATGTATCCGGGCGCCCTAAACCATCCACTGCAACGGCATAGGATTTCAGAGTGTCACCGTGGCCTTTGACCGTTTCATCGACAAGATAGCGCAAAAGTTTTGATAATACTGGCGAACGCAAGAAAGCGGCTTCGGTCAATATGGCGTTGGCTTCGATGTTTAAATTGGTCGCAAATCCTGTGCGACGTGCACTGTCATATTCGGTCATTCAAAATCCCTGTCAGCGGTTTCCCGCGGCGAGTATTTCCCTTTGACCCCTGTCGGTAACGTTACAATGCCCATGTAACGAATGTAAAACTGTATTTAACGATTGCTTTGAAAATCGAACGATAGCGCGAATTTAACGCGGAATTGCGTGCTTTTGGCAAAGCTGTCATGTTAAAAACCGTATCAAACTTTAGGAGAAACGTTTAGCCCGCCAAATTGTTCCACATGAATTGTCGCTCGTTAGTCGTTGCGTTACTTTGCGTCATTGGACTGGTCCCCATGACACAAGCAGCGTTTGCCGCAGACCCCACATCCCGGCATGTGACGGCTACGGCGACAATTCTTAATACTGTGACGAATGATCGTGCCAACCTTCAGACGGAAAAGGGCACCGCGAAATTCATCGGCGCCGACGGTCGCGTGACTAAGGTTCGCACTTCGAATTCCAAGCCAATTATCATCATCGATATGCCTTAACCCAACTTCCATTTAGCCAGTAAAGAAGACAGATATGCTCCAAAGCGCGCCCGATATGGTCCCTAGCACTGCAGAATATGAACGATCGATCACCGCGCTTACCACCCTTAAAGAAATTGGTGAAACTGCGCCCAGCCCAGTTACGCGTTGGCGAAACCGAACGAGCCTTGCCTCGATTGCCACTGCAATGGACGTGCCGATCGTAATCGCAACGTATCGCGGCGAGAACAATATAAAAACCGTTGCAACACACGGACTTGATCTGATGAACAATCTGGCTTGTTTAGCTGCGGCATGCGACGATTTGTGCACGGATCGCGTTGTCGTCATTCCAGACACCAGAACGAACCCGGTGATGGCGTCACTGGCGCGCCACTGGCCCAATGCCGAGTACTGTTTTCTTGTTGGAATGCCGCTGCGTGATGCCAACGGAAAACGCGTTGGCAGCCTATGCGTAATGAACAATTCGCGCGCAGTTGCACGAAGCGGGATATCGTTTCGGACATTGGCCGAGATTGCCAAGATGTTTGCCCAAACTGGCCAGTTGCAAACCGGCTCGGCATAGGCGAAGCGCGCGCCTTTCCTTTGCGGGCAACCCCCGCTAAGGCGCGTGGTATGAAATCCTATTTTTTAGTGATGGCCGGTGGCGCTGTCGGGGCGGCTTTGCGCTTTCAGCTTTCGCGCTTGGTTCCCGTTTCGGCGGCATTGCCTGTGTTGGGCCGCGGTGTGTCGGCATGAGCAAAGCTGAAACTGCGATCCGCCATTTTAAGGTGGAGCCAGATGATGACGGCATCCGCCTCGACCGCTGGTTCAAACGGCATTTGCCAGATGCCAGCTTTAACCTTGTCTCACGCTGGGCAAGAACAGGGCAGTTGCGGGTTGATGGAAAGCGCGCAACGCCCGGTGATCGGCTAGAGGCTGGACAGGAAATCCGTGTACCGCCCGCAGACTCTGAAACTGCCGTTACAGGAAAGCCAGCGCGCACACGCCGCGAACTGACCGACCAAGAGGTTGATTTTGCCAAGGATATGGTGATCCACCGCGACGACGCGGCGTTAATCCTCAACAAGCCACCGGGCCTTGCGACACAGGGCGGTACGAAGACCGAGGCGCATGTGGATGGCTTGCTTGACGCGCTGACCTTTGGCCTCGATAACCGGCCAAAGCTGGTGCACCGGTTGGATAAGGATACATCGGGCGTGCTGCTGGTGGCGCGAACCTCACGCTCTGCGGCGCATTTTGCCAAAGCATTTTCGTCTCGCACGGCGCGCAAAGTCTATTGGGCGCTCGTCGTCGGTGTGCCGTCGATCTATGATGGATTTATCGATCTGCCACTTGCCAAACAGCCCGGCAGCGGCGGCGAGAAGATGCATGTCGATGAGAAAGAAGGCGCGTCTGCGCGCACGCGCTATCGCGTCGTCGAACGCGCCGGCAATGCCTGTGCATGGGTCGAGTTGCAGCCCTATACTGGGCGCACGCACCAGCTGCGCGTGCATATGGCGGCGATTGGTCACCCGATTGTTGGCGACGGCAAATATGGCGGCAAAGACGCATTTTTGACTGGCACTATCAGCCGCAAAATGCACCTGCATGCGCGGCGGCTGCGTATCGACCATCCCAAGGGACATCAAATTGACATTACCGCCGATCTGCCCCCGCATATGGCAGAGAGTTTCGCGGACCTTGGGCTTGATATAGAATTGGGCGATGCGTTGGTTCTCGACGCGCCAAAGTTTGCCGAGACGACCGAGGGCAAAAAGCGGGTTGCCGCTAATATCGCCAAATCGGCGCGCAAAGAGCGCAAAGGTGAACGCCGTTCTCGCGGGTCAGCCGCTGACGGACCAAAAGACAAACGCCGCGCTCCTGCAAAAGCGAGCCAATTGGCCACAGGCAAAAAAATTGCAGCGAAAAAAACCGTCATCAACAAAGCTGTCGCCAATAAAGCTGTGGCCAAAAAGCCAGCGGTCAAAAAGGCTGCTCCAAAAAGGAAGCCGTAATGCATCCTGATCCGATGTTCCGCGCCAAAGGTAGCGACGCACAGCAGCGTGCGTTGATGGAGGCGCTGGTGCAGGAAATTGGCTTTGGCATGATCTTCGCGCAAACGCCCAACGGGCCGCGCGTGGGGCAGGTTTCGCTGTATTCAACCGGCGATGGCGCCGTGCAGTTTCATCTGGCACGCGGCAATGCGTTGACGAAAATACTGGCTGGTTCTGATGCTCTGATCGTGGTCAACGGTCCCGATGCCTATGTCAGCCCAGATTGGTATATTGGCGCTGATCAAGTGCCGACCTGGAACTATATCAGCATCGAGCTGGAAGGTCCGGTGCGGGCGATGAATCAAGAGGGGCTGATCGGGTTGTTGGATGATCTAAGCGCCGTCAATGAAGCTAAGCTCGCGCCCAAGGAACCGTGGACGCGCGACAAAATGGACGATGCGAAATTCCACAAAATGCTTGGCGGGATCATCGGTTTTGAAATGGAAATAATGGCGTGGCGACCAACGCTGAAACTATCGCAGAACAAGACTGAGGCTGAGCGGATGCGCGTTGCCGATGAGCTGGAAAAGCTGGGCAAAAATGCGATGGCCCATTTCATGCGTGAATTGGTGAAATGATGACGCGCCTTGCCATTTTCGACTGTGACGGAACGCTGGTCGATAGTCAGGCGAATATCTGCATCGCTATGGAGCACGCGTTTGACGAGGCGGGAATGGTTCCGCCGCCGCGTAATGCAATCCGGCGGATTGTTGGTTTGAGCCTGTTTGAAATCATGCGCGCATTATTGCCGGATGCAGATGATGCTGTGCATTCCGACATGGTCGAACGATACCGCGCATCCTATTTGGCGTTGCGCAACAATGGATTGGAACACGAACCTTTATACGATGGTATGGGCGAGTTGCTGAGTGACCTCTATGATAATGGCTGGTTATTGGGCGTCGCCACCGGAAAATCGGATCGCGGGTTGGAACGCTGCCTTGATTTTCACGGTATAAAGGGGCTGTTTGCAACGCTGCAAACCGCCGACCGTCATCCGTCAAAACCGCATCCCTCGATGATCCATCAGGCACTGGCCGATGCGGGACTCGCTGACGCAGTAATGATTGGTGATACCGTGTATGATATTCACATGGGCGTCGCTGCTGGTTGTATGACCATTGGCGTTGGCTGGGGCTATCATCCGCTGAATGAACTGCGCGTGGCTGGCGCCGACCATGTAGTTGAGACGATGGACGAATTACACACCGTGTTGAGGGACATGTAATGAACGACGCTGAACAGCTGGCTAAAAATCGGTTCACGATATTGACGATCACCCGTTTTATGGATTTGGCTTTGGTGCTGGCGGGCCTTGCCAATGTGAATGGTCAGCTGTTGCCAGAATTTACGCCATATCTGGGTATGTTCCTTGTCATTGTGGGCGCGTTCGGATTTTTCGCGGTGCCGATCATATTGAAGCGTAATTGGGCAAAGCAGGACGCGAATAAGAACTGATATGCGCCGGTTTTGGAAAGAGGTTAGTACTCAGCAAAGCGCATGGGGTTTTGGCATCGCGCTTGACGGTCGTCCGCTGAAAACGCCGATGCGCAATGCGTTGCTGTTGCCAACAACCGCACTAACCAATGCTGTCGTGGCCGAATGGCGCGCGGTCGAAAAGGACATCGATCCAGCGACAATGCCGTTCACAGGCTTTGCCAACGCCGCCATCGACCATGTCGCGCCCGACCGCATCGGCTTTGCCGCACGCATTGCGGCTTATGGCGAAACCGATGCATTTTGTTACCGCGCCGAGGCTGAAGATGCATTAGCAGCTCGGCAAGCGGCAGAGTGGGAGCCGTTATTGGAATGGGCGCGGGGGCGTTATGACGTGAGCTTCACACTCGTTGAGGGGATTATGCCGCAGCCGCAACCCGCCGCTTCGCTGGAAAAACTTGGCGCAGCGGTCGCTGCACGCGGCACGTTCGAGTTGGCGGCGATGGCAAAGCTTGCGCATCTTTCTGGTTCGCTGGTCGCCGCGCTAGCGATAGTCGAGCGTCAAGGGGATGCCGGTGCGATTTGGATCGCTTGCTGCCTCGACGAAATCTGGCAAGAGGAACTTTGGGGTTCCGATTATTGGGCCCAAAAAAACCGCAGCGACCGTGAAGCGGAGTTTATGCAAGCCGCGCAGTTTTTGGACTTATTGCACGGCTAGCCCGCAACCAAATCGCGCACAAAACCGATCAGCCCTTTTTGACGGCGACGCTTCAACCGCTCGGCCGTCAAAATCTGGCGCACTTGGGCGAAACAACGGTCAACATCATCGTTGATCAGGACATAATCATAGCCGTCCCAATGGCCGATTTCCGATTTCGCGCGCGCCATGCGGTCGGTGATCACATCTTCGCTATCCTGTGCGCGCGTATGAAGGCGGCGTTCGAGTTCTTCGATGGATGGCGGTAGGATGAAAACACGGACCACATCGGGGCCAGCCTCTTGATACAGTTGCTGCGCACCTTGCCAGTCGATGTCGAATAAAACATCGCAACCGGCGGCCAAATCAGCCTCTACCGGCGCTTTCGGCGTGCCATAACGATGGCCAAACACATGCGCCCATTCAAGGAATGCGCCCGCAGTCGCCATTTCTTTGAATGTCGCTGTGTCGGTAAAATGATAGTCTTTGCCGTCCACCTCGCCGGGGCGGGGAGGGCGCGTTGTATAGCTAACCGACAAAGCGATCTGTTCATCCGCCGCAAGCAACATCCGCGACAAAGTCGATTTGCCGGCACCCGAGGGGGAGGAAAGCACAAACAACAGCCCGCGCCGGTCGAGGGGAGATGCTCCGAGATTGCCGCGTTCAGCCATAGTCGCTACTGGTCGAAACCATAGGCAGGCGTCAAGCGTCTTTTGGGGGGATCGATTTGTGAATTGGCCATTGCGGATCAGCAAGTTCAGCGCCTTAATCGCGTTCGTCCTGTTCCTCATCATCGGTGCGATCCTGTGGAGCATCGCGCGTCCGCCGATTTGCGCCTGCGGGACAGTAAAGCTGATCCATCTGGTCGTGCAATCGAGCGAAAACAGCCAGCATCTGTCGGATTGGTACACGCCCAGCCATATTATCCATGGCTTCTTGTTTTATGGCGCGGGGCATTTGCTGCGTAAAAAATGGCCTGCGTTATTTCCGCTGGGTGTGGCCGTGTCGCTGGCAATCATCGCTGAGGGTGCGTGGGAGATATTGGAAAACTCACCCATCATCATCGACCGCTACCGCGAAGTCACGATTAGCTGGGGCTATACCGGCGACAGCATCGTCAATTCGCTGGCGGATATATTCTGGATGACCGCCGGTTTCTTCATGGCATCGCGTCTGCCGTGGAAGGCGACTTTGATGATCGCGTTGGTGTTTGAAGTCTTCGTCGGCTGGATGATCCGCGATAACCTCGCGCTTAACGTCCTGATGCTCACCGCTCCGCTAGAAAGCGTGAAGGAATGGCAGTCGGGGGCGACGGGGTATTGGGTAACGGGGAAGAGTTAGCGTTCCGATCTTTCCGCCGATCATAAACCGCCTTTGCAACCAAAGCGCCGCCAACAAGCACTGCGCCGGGCAATGACCGGGTCGCAATACGCGTGGCGATGATGCCCAGTCCTGCACCCAGCAATCCGTGGCCGCGTTTTTGGCCGATGACTTCGCCGACAACGGCACCTGCAATTGATCTCAACATATTTTTGATCCTAAACCATTTCTTCCGGCCTGACATGGGTATCAAAGGTGTCCGCGTCAACCAGTCCCGTTGCTAACGCGGCTTCACGCAAAGTTGTTCCTTGCAAATGTGCGGTTTTTGCGATTTTGGCCGCATTGTCATAGCCGATCACCGGCGTCAGCGCGGTGACGAGCATCAGTGATCGGTCCACCAGTTCGGCGATGCGCTCGCGGTTGGGTTCCAGCCCTTCGACGCAGCGCGTTGCAAAGCTTTCCATGCCGATGCTGAGCAGCTCGATCGAGCGCAGCACATTGGCCCCGATCAGCGGTTTGAACACGTTCAGTTCCAAATGCCCTTGCATCCCGCCCACAGTGACCGCCTGGTGGTTGCCGATCACCTGTGCCGCGACCATCGTCAGCATTTCGCACTGGGTGGGGTTGACCTTGCCGGGCATAATCGAGCTGCCGGGCTCGTTTTCGGGGAGGAGGAGTTCGCCGAAACCTGAACGCGGGCCGGAGCCGAGGAGTCGGATGTCGTTGGCGATTTTGGTCAGCGATACGGCTAGAGTGTTAAGTACGCCAGACACTTCAACCAGCGTGTCATGCGAGGCCAAAGCCTCAAACTTATTGGGCGCGCTTATCCAAGGCACGCCTCCCGTCAGCTTCGCCAGCTCAATGCAGAAATCGGGCCCAAAGTTTGGTGGTGCATTCAGCCCAGTGCCAACCGCTGTGCCGCCCTGCGCCAGTCGCGATAATCGTGGCCAGACACCGACAATGCGGTCAACGCTGTCGCCAAGCATCGCAACATAGGCTGAAAATTCCCGACCCAATGTGAGAGGCGTTGCATCCTGCATATGTGTGCGGCCGATCTTGACAATGTCGCTCCACGCTTCGGCATGAACCGCAAGCGCCGCTGCAAGCCCGCGCACTGCCTTCAACAACAGGTTTCGCGCATCCAGTGCAACGGCAACATGCATCGCCGTCGGAAAGCTGTCGTTCGACGACTGGCTCATATTCACATGATCGTTAGGATGCACCGGTGTCTTGCCGCCGCGTGTGCCGGTCAGCATCTCGTTGGCGCGACCAGCGATCACCTCGTTGACGTTCATGTTTGACTGCGTGCCGCTGCCCGTCTGCCAGATGGTCAACGGAAACTGATCGTCATGCTCGCCAGCAACCACTTCGCCTGCGGCAGCCTCAATCGCATCCGCTAGTGTTGCATCCAACCCATTCTTGCGGTTCACCCGCGACGCGGCTTGTTTCACCAACCCCAACGCGTGAATAATCCCCAACGGCATCCGCTCATGCGGCGGGAAGGGGAAGTTCGCGATGCTCCGCTGCGTTTGCGCGCCCCAATAGGCGTCGGCGGGGACCTCTATCGGTCCAAAACTGTCGGTTTCTGTGCGGGTCTTGATCATTTCGTCAACCGCAACTTGGGGCTTCGCGCGCCCCCTCTGCCATTTTGCGCTCGCGTGCCGCTTTTTTTACATCCGCCAGTTTCATTTCTTCCTGCGCCGAACAGCCCCCATTTATTCGCCGCGTGATTACCGTCCATTCGGGGCTTTTGTCGCTAATCTCACCATCATGCGTGTTGGCATCCAGCGGGATCGAATATCCTTCAGATTTCTGCTTTTCGGTCAGGCTATCCATGAATGCCACATATCGACGCTCTTTTTCGCGGCGTTTGGCAATGTGCGGGCCGAATGTCAGCGTTTCATTGGCGGCCCAACCTACACAAGCGGCGACCGCTTCCGGTCCGTCGATCTTGTCGTAAGTTTTGATGGCCATATTGAACTCGTTCCAGCAATCGTCAGATTTTTCCTCATCGTCTGCGTAACTGCGCGCACACTTGCAGGATTGGTCCGCCTGATTTTGCAATTGCAGGATGAGCGCTTGGCTCATCGGTGGTGGTGACGCTGTGGTGTGTGACGCTGTGGTGTTAAAATTATTCCAGGCAATCCATGTCGCACCACCGATGATTGCGATACCTGTTATTAAGCCCAGAATCAGAGAACGCCGCAAAGTCTATTTCTTCCGCCCGAAATCCACCGTTACGACGTTGGAGCCGTCTTCTGTTTCAAAAATGGCTTCGTCGTTGCCCGCTTCGTCATGCGGTTCGGGGCCAGATTCGGCCTCGACATGGAATTGCAAAGCGAAATCGACCGCTGGATCAACAAAGGCGGTGATTGCGGAAAACGGGATATACAGATGCGCGGGAACCTGGCTGAATGACAAGCCAATTTCGAAATGTTCGGCCTCTACTTTCAAATCCCAATATTTGTGCTGCATCACGATGGTCATTTCATCGGGGAAACGCTCCATCAAATGCACGGGGATATTGACGCCGGGCGCGCGGGTTTTGAAAGTGATGTAGAAATGATGGTCGCCGGGTAGGCCATTGAGGCACACATCGCCGAGAACGCGGCTGACCACCGCACGCAGCGCTTCTTGCACCACATCATCATAAGGAATCAGGCTGTCTGGGTTGTCTTCGCTCATACACGACTGATTGAACGTTGCTTGGAATGAAATCAAGATGCTTTCCTGATTAGGCCGGTGCGGCTTTATCCGATTAACCGAACTTGCCATCTGCGCGCGGTTGCGTATAGCGACGCCCATGCGCACAGGAAGCATCGCTCGCAAAACCCACGAGACCTCGATTGACGTTGTCGTCAATCTGGACGGCACCGGCATTTATGACGTTTCAACGGGCATTGGTTTTCTCGACCATATGCTCGAACAGCTATCCCGGCATTCTTTGATCGACCTGAAAGTAAAGGCCGTCGGCGACCTGCACATCGATCAGCATCACACCACCGAAGATACTGGCATCGCGGTGGGCGAGGCAGTGCTGCAGGCGCTGGGCGAAAAACGCGGGATTACGCGGTATGGTAGCGCCTATGCGCCGATGGATGAAACGTTGACGCGTTGTGCGCTGGAC
Organism: Sphingomonadales bacterium; assembly: GCA_043771985.1. Lineage (GTDB taxonomy): Bacteria > Pseudomonadota > Alphaproteobacteria > Sphingomonadales > Sphingomonadaceae > Sphingorhabdus_B. Next base: position 6,380 of record JAYVGQ010000043.1, on the reverse strand, counting down.
ATATCAGGCCGCCCCTATTTCGTCTGGAAAGTTGCGTTGTCGATGCCGCGTCTGGGCGAATGGGATACCGAGCTTATCGAGCATTGGTTCCACAGCTTTGCGACCGCGGCAGGAATCACGCTGCATGTCGAGAATCTGTACGGCAGCAACAACCATCATATCGTTGAAAGCTGTTACAAAGCCCTGGCGCGCGCGCTTCGCCAAGCGGTCGAGATTGACCCGCGCAAAGCCGATGCAATTCCTTCGACCAAAGGCATACTGTGACCCTCGCGCTGATCGATTATGGCGCAGGCAACCTCCAATCGGTCAAAAATGCGCTAAAGGCGGCGGGGGCGGCGGATGTCTCGGTGACCGCTGATCCCGATGTTGTTGCAAAGGCCGACCGGATTGTTTTGCCCGGCGTAGGCGCGTTTGCGCATTGCATGAGCGCGCTGTCGGCGATTGATGGCATGATCGCGGCGATGGAAATGCGGGTGTTAAAGGACGGTACGCCGTTCCTAGGCATATGCGTTGGAATGCAGCTGTTGGCTGATGCCGGTGTCGAACATGGCACGCATGCCGGCCTTGGCTGGATAGGCGGCACGGTTCGCGCGATTGAACCGGCGCTGGAGATCAAAATCCCGCATATGGGCTGGAACGACGTGACTCTGGGTGCGCCGCATCCTGTGCTGGAAAGTGGCGAAGCGTATTTTTTGCACAGCTATCATTTTGATGCAGCTGTTAGCTTAAACGTTCTGGCGACGACACACCACGGCAGCGCGCGGATCGCAGCTATTGGCCGAGACAATATATTAGGTGTGCAATTTCATCCTGAAAAAAGCCAGACGTATGGCATAAATACACTCAAACGCTTTTTGGAGTGGGTGCCGTGATCGTTTTCCCATCTTATCTTTGCGCCTTTGCGTCTTTGCGCGAAAAAAATAGTGGTTCGCGCAAAGACGCTAAGACGCAAAGAAGAAAGATAATTTTGTGATCGTATTCCCAGCCATCGACCTAAAGGGCGGCGAAGTTGTGCGGCTCGCCGAGGGCGATATGGACCGCGCCACCGTCTATGCCGATGATCCCGCGGCGCAGGCTTTGCTGTTTTCGCAGCAGGGCGCAGAGTTTTTGCACGTGGTCGATTTGGACGGCGCGTTTGCGGGAAAGCCCGAAAATGCCGAAGCGGTTGAGGGGATTATCGAGAATTTCCCCGGCTATATTCAGCTCGGCGGCGGCATCCGCAATGCGCAAACGGTTGAACGCTGGTTCGACATGGGCGTCGCGCGGCTAGTCATCGGCACAGCAGCGCTGAAAGACCCGCAATTTGTCAAAGACATGGCGCGCGAATATGAAAACGGCATTGTTGTGGCCGTTGATGCGCGCGACGGCTTTGTCGCCACCGAAGGCTGGGCGGAGAAATCCGATATGCCTGTGGTCGATCTCGCGCGCCGGTTTGAGGATGCAGGCGTTGCGTCGTTGCTGTTCACCGATGTCGGCCGCGACGGGATGCTGACGGGCTGCAACATCGACGCGACAGTCGAACTGGCGCGTTCTGTGCGCATTCCGGTGATCGCCAGCGGCGGGGTAAAGGGGTTGGACGATATCCACATCCTCAGCCTCCATGCGCAAGACGGCATCGAGGGTGTGATTACCGGACGCGCGATTTATGACGGACGGCTGGATCTGGCGACGGCGATTGCGATGGCCAATAAAGCATGACCGTCCGCATCCGCGTCATTCCGTGCCTCGACGTCGCCAATGGCCGCGTTGTTAAAGGCGTCAACTTTGTCGATTTGATCGACGCTGGAGACCCCGTGGAGCAAGCCAAAGCCTATGATGCGGCGGGGGCGGATGAGCTTTGCTTTTTGGATATTGGCGCAAGCCATGAGGGGCGCGAGACAATTATCGATGTGGTGCGACGCACAGCCGAGGTCTGCTTTATGCCGCTGACCGTTGGCGGCGGCGTGCGCAGTGCAGAGGACGCGCGGGCTTTGTTGCTCGCTGGGGCTGACAAGGTCGCGGTGAACAGCGCAGCGGTGGCGCGGCCCGAAGTCGTCGCCGACATCGCGGAAAGGTTCGGCAGCCAATGTGTGGTCGCCTCGGTCGATGCCAAGCGCGTTGGCGAGCGTTGGGAGATATTCACCCATGGCGGGCGCAAACCCACCGGCATCGATGCGGTTGAACATGCACTGCGTTTGGCGGAACTGGGAGCAGGAGAATTACTCGTCACCAGTATGGATCGCGACGGAACAAAGGCTGGGTTTGACCTGGAGCTGACCCGCACGATTGCGGACGCCGTTAACGTACCGGTCGTTGCAAGCGGCGGTGTGGGGACGCTCGATCATTTGGTCGAAGGCGTTACCATCGGGCATGCAAGCGCTGTGCTGGCTGCCTCTATCTTCCACTTTGGAACGTACAGCATAGCCGACGCGCATGCGGCGCTTAGGGCTGCCGGATTGCCCGCGCGGCGCTGATTACCACCTAATCAACCTCGGCACCACCAACCGCCCCAGCACTGCACAAATGCCCACCGCCAACGAATACCAAAAGCCGATATAGATGATACTGTTGTCGGGGCAGTGGAAACCATAGGCAAACGCGCCCAATCCGCCCGCCGCCAATCCGGTCAACCAGCCTGCGCGTTCTGGCGATGTCGGTGCGCCGCGGCGCAGGTGCAGGACCATCGGGATTGCAGTTGCCAGTCCGCCCATCACACTCATGCGCAAGCATTGCAGGCCAGTATGCGTGGCGGCGAGGGCATTGGCGGGGCTGACGGACATCGCAACAATCAATGCGGCCAGCGGAAACAGCAATGCGGCGGCTAACGCGATTTTCCAGCCATTGCCGTGCCGCCCCACTGACGGGCTGGCCATCGCAAGCACCGCAAAAGCATTGGCAAGGCCAAGCAGCAACAATATGCCGCCGCGCAGCAGGAACATCGTGTCAGGCTTACCAATCATGATGTCGTTGCGCGGCCCAAGCCACAGCATAATGACCATCAGTACCGCCGCCATAATCGTGAGTGAGGCTACCATCGAGCGGTTGGGCCGTAACGCACGGACGGGTGTAAGGTCGTCCACAAGCTGCTGGATTTGGAAATCACGCATTCTCATTCACTCTCAATAAGCATGGTCAAACGTTTGAGACCACGATGTATATTTACTTTTATCAACGGCTCTGATTGCCCCGATTTGGCGCAAGCCTCCGATATACTCAGCCCGTCGATTTTCACCAGCCGGATGGCCTCGGCTTGCCCCGCTGGAATTTGGTCGAGCAACCGCGCGATGCTGATTTGTGCGCCAACGACGTCTTCGTGACTTTCGGTGCCGTGCACATCCTGCAATTCGCTGGTTGCGTGGCGATAGGTTTGGCGTAGTCTGTCCACCCAGCGATAGCGCGCAATCGCTGCCAGCCACGGCAAGAAAGGCCGTGCCGGATCATAGCTGGCGCGTTTGCGGTGGAGCGAAATCAGCGTGTCTTGCACCAGATCATCGACCGCATCTGGTGCAATTTTCTGTTTGAAGAACCGCGCGAGCCACAAGCTGCATTGTTCGAGCAACACCGAATAGGCTTGCTTGTCACCCAGCTGTGATCGCGCCATCAAATCGCGCAAAGTTTCCTCACGCGCGATCATTTTTTGGCTGTCATCAGCCAGTAATCGAGCGAAAATTTGCCACCGCCGCGCACGATCAGCACCAATGCCAATGCGACCCAAATGATATGCACTTGCCACCAAGCCTCAGGGTAAACGAATATCTGGATCACCAATGTCATCACCAGCAAGGCCAATGCAGAAAGGCGCGTAGCAAAGCCGACGACCAGCAAAATCGGGAACAGATGCTCCGCCCCCAATGCCAGCCGCGCCGCGAGTTCCGACGGCAACGGCACACCAGCATATTCGTTTTCAAACAACGTCACGGTGTTATCGCTCAGCATGATCCAGGTGTCTTCAATGACTTTGGTACGGCCCGACCGCCAGAAAATTCCGGCAAGCGATACCCGTACGAACAACAGCATGATAGCCTCGGACCAAGGCGTGGAGGCGAGCGCAACCGCGCGGTGATAATATCCCGAAAGTGCTTTCATGGCCGGTCATCCCCTTTTGACCAGCGCGCCTGCACCGATCAATTGCATCACCGGCCCCGATGGGTCGGTGTTACTGGACTGTTCGATGGCGGCGGATAAAAGGTTACCCAGTGTTGCGTCTTTTTGCTGTGCGGCTTGAAAAATGGCGGCTTCAGCTCGTTTGATGGGGAGCAACCGGACTTCGGCTTCGGGTCGTAACGTTAGGATGGCGTAGGGCTGCAATCCCGAGATTTCGCCAAGCGGCGCTGCAAGTGGATGCGATGTCAGAACAAGCCTTGCCGATGGATGCAAAGCGACGGGAAGGGCGAGCAGCGACGCCTCGTCCAGTTCTGCCAAATCGGTTAGGGATAACGGAGCCGCTTCAGCAGCATGATAGCTCCCAAGCCAAGCCCATTCGATGCTGGCGAGTTCGACGACTGCATTTTTGGCAACCACAGTCGTCAGGAAATCGGGAAATGACTTGCCAATGGTGTTCGCATCGCACGCCCGCGTCACCGGCGTTTCAACATAGGCCCGCGATAGCTGGTTGAACCGCTCGTCGCCCAACTGTTGCCGCGTAAGCGGAAATGTCTCTTCAAGCGCGACCAAACGCGCATGGCTGATCGTGTTCGCATGCGCTTTAAGTCCAAGCATCACGCGGTCTATGGGGCCATCGAATAATGCGGTGTCCAGCGCATCCGGGCCGTCGTTGATCGTCCTAATGAAATTCGCCTGTGCGGCTTTAAGCGAAAGCATGACATGCTTCCAACAGCACTGCGTCAGCTTTATCCGCCTCCGCCATCAAAGTCGCATAATCGGGTATATCGGTGTCCCACTCGATCAATGTCGGCTTTGGCCCAGCGCGTTGGATAAAGTCCGTGTAGAGTTCCCACACCCTCTCACTCACCGCGCTGCCGTGGTCGTCGATATACAGCGGCCCGCTGTCGTGCTGTTCGGTCGCATGTCCCGCGAGATGAATTTCGCCGACCCGTTCGGGATCAATGGCGGCGAGATACTCCTCCGCTGTACCGCCAAGGTTTCCCGTCGTGACAACGACGTTGTTAATATCGAGCAATAAACCGCAACCGGTGCGCTGGATCAACTCCGCCAAAAATGCGACCTCCGACATCTGGCTGTCGCGATAGGCGAGATAACAGGATGGGTTCTCAACCAACATTTGCCGCCCCAGCTTTTGCTGAACGCGGTCCACCTGAACGGCGAAATGGTCGAGCGATTCAGTTGTATAGGGAATGGGCAACAGGTCGGCCAAACGGTCATGCGCGTTGCCACTAAAGCTTAGATGGTCGGATACCATCGCGGGTCGATATCGCTCGCACAGCGCCGCCAGCTGTGAAAGATCGCCGGTGTTCAACCCGTCAGCACTGCCCAAGGATAGCCCAACCGAATGAAAGCTGATCGGCAGAATTTCGGCAATGGCGGACAGCCACCTATGCGGCGGCCCGCCCCCCAAGCTACCAGTGGCACAGAAATAGTTTTGCGGATGAACCTCGACCCAGAACGGGCGACCCGAGGGGGGTCCGGGATCGAGGATCGCGTCATAATGCTGCGGCTTCAGGCCCAACCCGGTTCGGGGGGGGAGGGAGGTCAGGCCCCGCGCAGTTGACGCAATCATGTCCATCCGCAAATCCTAGCACGGCTTACGCGGCACGCGCCTTATTTCTTCATCATCGTTTCGGGCGCCATGTTGCCGTCTTTGGCGCTCAGCGAGCCGCCCATTTTCGCGCAATCGCCCTTGGCGACATATTTCCAGGCATTGCCCTGATAATCTTTGGTCGAGGTACCAGCACAGCTTGTGCCAGCGCCTGCTGCACAGTCATTTTTGCCCGCAAGCGATACGCCGTAACAGCGTTCTTTTGCAGGCTTTGCAGCGGTTGCTGGGATCGCGGTCAATGCGGCGGCAGCTGAAATCAAGGCAGCGGCGGCGGTTAGTTTTAGGGTGGAAGCGGACATCGGATTCTCCATCATTGGGAATAGGGGCCAGCCAAAATATGGCTGGGAGAACCGGCTCATTGCCGCTCTCATCCGGTGGTTCGGACGAATTGCCGACGATGTTACCGCGCACCACAATTTATTTGCTGCCTAATGGCCTCTGGCGCTTGACGTTACCGCGTTAATCCCTATTTCAAGCTCGTTAGCACTCACAATCGTTGAGTGCTAATCGCGATTCCGGTGTGGGGGAGGAACCTCTTCTGGCTTTCCGTCGCGCCACCAACCCTTTTAGATATAGAAAGGCATGTTATGAAATTTCGTCCATTACATGACCGTGTTCTCGTCCGCCGTGTCGAGGCCGAAGCGAAAACTGCTGGCGGGATCAT
>JAYVGQ010000042.1:0-2632 GCA_043771985.1 Sphingomonadales bacterium | reverse complement strand
ATGAGGCTGATGGACATCCCCAACGCGCGCAAAATTCATAGTACACCTACACCTCTGGCGGGAGGCATGCTGCTGCTGGGCGTGTTTCTGCCTGCAGGTGTTTTTCACGTGTTGCGTGAAACGTCGGATAGGTGGACGTCGTCGCTCTGCATATGGTTGGCTTGTATCGGTGCGCTGGCAATAATCGGGATTGCGGATGACCGGCATTCATTGACACCCAGAGCCCGGCTGCTTTATTCGTTCCTAATTTTCGGGGTGGCTGCGGCCATTGATCCGACGTTCAATGTCCGTGTGCTCGATTTCGAATATCTTGGCTGGAGCCTTGGACTGGGGACCTGGTGGCTCGCGGTTATCTTTACAGTGATCTGCTGCGTTGGCCTGGTGAATGCGGTGAATATGGCAGACGGGAAGAACGGCCTGGTGCTCGGACTGTCGTTAGGCTGGTTGGCGATTTTGTACCTTCGCGCGCCCGAAGCACTGTCGCCGCTTATCATATTGTTGGCGATTGTCCTATTCGTCCTTTTTTCGTTTAATATGAAAAGTAAATTATTTTTGGGCGATGGAGGTGCGTACGGCATTGCGGGTGCCATCGGATTGCTTTCGATCATGGTGTATAACAGTCCCGGCAAGTATGCGCTGCGAGCTATGTCAGCAGAAGAACTGGTATTGCTATTTATCGTGCCAGTGTTAGATTCTTTCAGGCTAACCTATCAAAGGTTGCGGCAAGGGCGCTCTCCCATGTCAGCGGACCGCGATCATCTGCACCACCATCTGCAAGATCGATTTGGCTGGCCAAATGGACTTTTGATTTACTGGTTGATTTCGTTAGCACCAGTGGCAGCATTAATCATTGCGCAAAAATTTTACTTACTCAATTTTATTGAATTGTAGAATAAAAAACCAATAAGTTTACTCGTGTACCATCTAGTCTGAAACCGCCCGAACAATCTGGTTGACTGCAGCTCTGACTGAAAAGCGTTCGCGCGACAATGTCAGGCATCGCGCCTTGACGGTGTGGCCAGCCCAGTCGGCACTCATTAGCCTTAAGGCCAAAGGAGCCAAGTCACTGCCTTCAGGATCGACCGAGGCTAGGCCGACGGCATTGGCCTCGATCTCCTTTACTAGGTCGTTCCCGGCATTCACGCTAGCCAGCACAGGCAGACCTGCCTGCATGTAGGACAGGAATTTCCCCGGAATATTGTGCGTCTTGTGCCGCCCGTCGAGGCATATCATGCCGACATGGCATTGCGCGTAAAGGCCGGGAATGTCCGTAGGGTCGATCTCGTCTTCGAACAATATGTTGGTCAGCTTTTGTTGGATGGCCAGTCCGCGTAGCCGCTCGACCTCGCTTCCCCGTCCGACAAAGAGGAAACCGACATCCGTGCGGTCGCGCAGAGCGATGGCGAGATTGACCAGCTTGTCCATATGCTGGGCCGCGCCCATATTGCCGGCGTAAACAAAAATGCACCGTCCAGCGAGGCATGTGCCGCCAATGTAGATACGGCAGCCCCGGTCGGGTTCGTCCGCCAACCAATTATGCAGCACTTCAAGCTTTGCTTTGAGTTCAGGAATGGCACCCGGAGCAAAGAATGCCAGATTGCCATGTGTCTGAACGCCGATGATGTCCGCGCTGCGATATTGGTAATTGGCGATGCTATCAAGAAAACGGAATATGGGTCCGCGCGAAATGATCCCCATATCTGCGGCCCATTGCGGGAAGATATCGCGCAATATCAGATAGGACTTCGCTGTGCCCCTTTTCTTGAGCCAGCGGACAATCGGCCCAAGGAAAATCGTTGGCGAATACCAGATTACCGCGTCAAACTGCCGATTTGCCAGCGGCGAGGCTCTGAAATTGCGGATCATCGCAAAGGGCATGGCAAGTTCTGCCAGCGTACGCCGCGCGTAATTCACGTCCTTGGTTTGCGGGGCCTTCAGCCGAGCAACAGTAACGCTATGAAAACCTTCGATCGCAAAGCGGGTAGCAATTGAGGGGTCTGCAACAAGCATCGTCGCTTCATGACCCTGCCGGGCAAACTCGATTGACAGGTCGCGCAGTTGCACCGCGCCTGACGTGCTTAATGGCGGAAAAGTGTCGGCGATGATGACGACGCGCATCGTTAGATTCCCGGCAGCCAGTCCTAAAATTTCTTCCAGACCACACGGTTCACATAGTCGGTGTAGCTGTGGATGATGCGCACGATTTTGTCAGACACATTGGGCATCGAATAGTCGCTCACCTGCCTTAGCAGCCTTTCGTCGCCGCGCGGCTGGTGTGCAAGAATGTCCAGGCCTTGCATTACGCGTTCGACATTCAGGCCGACCATCATCACAGAAGCTTCTTCCATCCCCTCCGGCCGCTCATGCTGTTCGCGCAGGTTCAATGCGGGAAAGTTCAGGATTGAGCTTTCCTCGGTTATCGTGCCACTGTCTGACAACACTGCTCGCGCGCACATTTGCAGCTTGTTATAATCTGAAAAGCTCAGTGGCTTCATCAGCCGCACCCTATCGTTAAACTTCACCCCAGCCGCATCGATCCGTTTTTGTGTGCGCGGGTGGGTTGAGACGATAACAGGCAGGCCATGGGTTTCGGATAGCGTGTTGAGCAACGTCACCAGTCGCCCGAAAGCGG
>JAYVGQ010000041.1:0-3145 GCA_043771985.1 Sphingomonadales bacterium | reverse complement strand
TTTCGTCGTTGGCGCGCGACCGCTGGTCAGCGCCGCGTCAAACGGAGCTCCAAGCATTGCGCAAATCCGCGCCGCAACATCGGGCGGCTCGGGCAAACGACCTGGGCCGAATTCGCCGCACGCCATCGCGCCTTCATCGGGGTCCATCACTGTGATGCCGTCAGCGCGCAGTTGCGCCAGATTGCGCTGTGTCGCGGGATGGTTCCACATCCGCACATTCATTGCGGGGACAACAAGCACCGGCTTGTCCGTCGCCAGCAAGATTGTGGTCGCCAAATCGTCCGCGATCCCCGCCGCTATTTTGGCCATGATGTTGGCAGTGGCGGGGCAGATAACAACCAAATCGGCCTGACGGCTAAGCTGAATATGCCCGATCTCGCGTTCTTCCTTCAGGTCGAACATGTCGCCATAAACCTGATCCTCAGTCATCACGCCGAGCGACAAGGGCGTGACAAACTCCGCCGCGCTTTTGGTCATAACCGCGCGGACAGCAATGCCTTGACGCTTGATGAGTCGCACGAGTTCCAGCGATTTATACGCCGCGATGCCGCCGCTGACGATCAGGAGGATACGTTTTTCGGTCATCAAAACTGTCGATACTCGGAGTAAGGAATTCCATTTTCCTCGACCCACGCATTCCAAGACTCAATGGATGCTCTATTTTCTTCGCGCCATTCTTGGCGACGCTTATCGTGCTCGCAGCGTTCATCGGGTGTCATCGCCCTAAGTTTTGCTTCTTTTTCCGCTAAACGCCCCATTATTGCTGCACTCCCAAAGTGACCGCTATGGCTGCGGCCGCGCTAACGATAGCAACCAACATGTAGCCAATCCAGCCCCGCCCTTTTTTATCCCAAATCAGGGGTATCTCTGGCAAGGGAGGGGCAGGCGGTGCGCCGCCTTTGCGGGGTAGGCTCTCGTCCAGGCGTTTGATCAGGTCGGGGATGAGGCCGAGGATTTTGACGCGGACGCGCAGGCCGTCGGCCAATGCCGCCTCTGGCCCCAATTCGGTGCGCATCCACTCTTTGATGAACGGCCCCGATGTCTCCCACATGTTGATGCTGGGGTCGAGCTGGGTCGCGACGCCTTCGACCATAACCATCGTTTTTTGCAGCAGCAACAGATGCGGCTGCGTCTGCATGTCGAAATCGCGGGTGATGGCGAACAGCCCGTCGAGCATTTGCCCGACCGATAGCTCGCTGACCGGTTTGCCGCGCATCGGTTCGCCCACAGCACGCAGCGCGGTCGCGAATTCATCGACATTGTGATAATCGGGCACATATTGCGCCTCGAAATGGATCTCGGCGACGCGCTGATAATTTCCAGTGAGCAGACCGTAGAGTATTTCCGCCAGCCAGAACCGCGCCTGCCGGTTGATCCGGCCCATGATGCCAAAATCGATCGCGGCGATCGTGCCATCGGCTTTGACGAACAAATTGCCCTGGTGCATGTCCGCATGGAAAAAGCCTTCGGAAATCGCTTGGCGCAGGAACGCATCGACAAGATGTCCGGCGACTTTGCTCAGGTCATGACCCGCCGCTTTCAGTTCCTCGATTTTGGAAATCTTGATCCCGTCAATCCAGTCGAGCGTCATCACTTTGCCCGATGTGCGGTCCCAATCAATCGCGGGGACTTCGTAATGCGCAATGCCTTTCATCGCTTCGGCCAGTTCTGATGCAGATGCCGCTTCACGGCGCAGATCAAGCTCGCGCAGCGTCCAGCGTTTGAAGTTGGCGATGGTCAGGCGCGGGCGCAATCGTGCGATTTCGCCGCCCAACGCTTCCAGATGCGCGGCGGCCCATTCATAGGTTTCAATGTCGCGAAGGAAACTTTTGTCGATGCCGGGGCGCTGGACTTTAATGGCGACGTCGCGGCCCTCGGTCGTCACAGCGCGGTGGACTTGCGCGATGGACGCAGAGCCGATGGCGACAGGGTCAATCGCGCTGAAAAACTTTTCGGCCGGCCCGCCAAGACCTGTTTCGATTTGAAGCCGGATCGCGTCAAATGGTTCAGGCGGCAGTGCGTCTTGCAGGAACAACAGGTTTTGCGCAGCTTCCTCGCCGATAAGATCGGGGCGCGTCGCAAGTGTCTGGCCCAGCTTGATCGCAGCAGGGCCAATGGCGGTAAAGGCTGCCGCATAATCCGGAACGCGTGGCTGCATCGTGCCAAAGCGCGCAACGCGGCACAGGCGTTTGACCGGTAGCGGCGTATTAGGATCGCCTTCAATCCCGCGCAGCGCGCCATGCTTGGCGAGAATACGCCCCCATTTTAACAGGCGATAAATATGCGTTGCAGGACGGGTCATAGGGGCGCGCTTATGCTTTCCAACCGCTGTGGATTGCGACCAAACCGCCCAAGATCGGCTCGACTTTGGTTTGGCTGAACCCGGCATCAGCGATCATCGATTGGAACACTGGCATCGGCGGGAATTTGCGGATGGATTCAGCCAGGTACCGATAGCTGTCTTCGTCACCTGCAATCATCTTGCCGAGTTTTGGCAGCAGCTTGTGCGAGTAAACGTCGTAAACTTCCGATAGCCCGGGCCATTCGACGGTCGAAAACTCCAGACAGAAAAACCGCCCGCCAAAACGCAACACGCGGTGCGCCTCACGCAGTGCTTTTGGGATATCGGTCACGTTCCTGATCCCGAACGCAATTGTATAGGCGTCAAAATGGCTATCGGGGAACGAAAGCACCTCGGCGTTCTGTTCGCTCCACACCATCGAATCGACACCGCGATCAACCGCGCGGTCCATTCCAACCGCGAGCATATCGGCGTTGATATCGGCCACTGTGATGTTCGCGCCCGATTTTTCCATGCGGAACGCAATGTCGCCGGTGCCGCCGGCCATATCAAGAATGTCTTCACCCGCGCGCGGTTTGACGCGGCGGACAAATTGGTCTTTCCACAATCGGTGCATCCCGCCCGACATGGCATCGTTCATGCGATCGTAGCTGCGCGCGACGCTGGTAAAGACCTTGCCCACGCGCTCGGTCTTTTCAGCCGGGGCGACCTGTTCATAACCGAAGGAAACAGTCTTGTTCATGCGCGAAGCCTCTAGCGAGGGGTTGCTGCGCTCGCAAACGCCGCATAGCGCAATTTTGTGCCCGAACTTCCCGAAGTAGAAACGACCGTTCGCGGATTGCG
>JAYVGQ010000040.1:0-24005 GCA_043771985.1 Sphingomonadales bacterium | reverse complement strand
TTCAGGTCGCTCGCCTGCACGCGCGCGGAATGGATATGAACAAGCCGTTATGGGAGTTCAACATCGTCGAAGGGCTGGACAATATCCCCGGCCTACCCCCCGGCTGCTTTGCCCTTGTCGCTAAGGTCCATCATGCCGCTATCGATGGTATGTCTGGAGTCGAACTGTCCGCTGCTGTGCATGACATTGAACCCAAGCCAGTCGAGCATGCGCCAAAATCGAACTGGAAGGGCGAGAACGAGCCTGCCGTGACCGAAATGCTGATGCGCACTTGGATGAATTCAATCACGCAACCGGTGCGTTTTGCCAAGACACTGGCGCAGACTGTCCCGGGCGCGGCGCGCTTGATCCGTGAAGTCGCGGGCGGCGATGTGTCGCTAAAAGGCGCCAAGATGGCACCACAGACTTTGTTCAACGGCAAAGTGAGCTCGCACCGTGTCTGGGACAGTGCGGTTCTGCCCTTGGACGGCGTCCGCGCGATCAAGAACCGGATCGACGGCGCAACGGTCAACGATGTTGTTTTGACGATTATCGGTGGCGGCTTGCGCAAATACCTTATCAGCCGCGATAACCTGCCCAAGGACAGTCTGACCGCTATGGCCCCGATTTCGGTGCGTGCTGATGGCGAAAAAGAAGCAATGGGCAATCTGGTTTCCGCCATGCTCGTGCAACTGGGCACGCATGTTGAAGACCCGATGGAGCGGCTGGCGTTTGTTCGCAAAGAAGCGATGAACAGCAAAGCCATGACCAACGCGGTCGGGGCGCGGACGTTAACCGATTACAGCCAGTTCATCCCGTCGGGCCTCGCAGGGCTTGCGGCACGGCTTTATACGCGGGTTGGTGCAGCGAACCTGCATTCGCCAGTGTTCAGCTGTGTTGCCACCAATGTTCCGGGGCCACGCGTACCATTGTATTTTGCTGGTGCAAAAATGGTGCGGATGATGGGAACAGGGCCGGTGTTTGACGGCATGGGGCTTATCAACGCGATCTATAGCTATGGCCCCGATATCGCGATTTCCTTTACCAGCGACCGCGCGATGATGCCTGATCCGGCGAACTACGCGCAGGCGTTGCGCGATTCGTTTGAGGAGTTGCTGGCGGCTGGAGATAAGGGAGCGGTGAAGCCGAAAGCGGAGGTAAAGGCTGAGGTAAAGGCTGCGCCGGTTAAGCAGGTGGCGGCCAAGGCTGCGGTAAAGAAAGTGACTAAAAAGGCTGCGCCAAAAATGGTTGCTAAAAAAGTGACACCTGCAAAAAAGGCAGCAAAGATTACGGCGCGCAAAAATATCAAGTTAGAATAGTTTTTCCACCAACCGTTTGTGGTGAGGAGAGACAGAGCGTCAGCGAAGGCTCGTCTCGAACCACTCTTGCGCTACACCTCAGTCCTTCGAGACGGCACTTCGCCTGCGGCTCAGCACCTCCTCAGGACAAACGGTTTAGGGTCAGACGAATTAGGTATAGCGGATTAGGTCAAATGGGGTTTGTCCAAACTCAACCTAATCCATCCCAAAACCTAATTCAGCTATCCACCGCTGCGCCGTCATCACCTGCATCATCAGCATCAGGGCCGCCAACCATCATTTCTTCAGCGACTTCCTCGGTTTTGCCGCGGATGGCGGCCTCCAGCTTAGCGGCGTGGTCGGGGTTTTCGCGGAGCCAGATTTTGGCGTTCTCGCGGCCCTGCCCGATGCGGATCGAGTCATAGCTGAACCATGCACCCGATTTTTCGACGAGACCCGCCTTCACGCCGATGTCGAGCAGTTCGCCATTCTTTGAAATGCCTTGGCCGTACATGATGTCAAATTCGACCTGTTTGAACGGAGGCGCCACCTTGTTCTTTACCACCTTTACCTTTGTCGTGTTGCCGACAATGTCCTCACCCTGTTTGATCTGACCGGTACGGCGGATGTCGAGGCGGACGGAGGCGTAGAATTTCAGCGCGTTGCCGCCCGATGTTGTTTCTGGTGAACCATACATCACACCGATTTTCATGCGAATCTGGTTGATGAAGATCACCATGCAGTTTGACCGCGAAATCGAGCCGGTGATTTTGCGCAACGCTTGCGACATCAAACGCGCTTGCAAGCCAACATGCGTGTCGCCCATTTCGCCCTCAATTTCCGCACGCGGGACAAGTGCCGCGACCGAATCGATGACCACGATATCCACCGCATTTGAACGCACCAACGTATCGGCGATTTCCAACGCTTGTTCGCCGGTATCGGGCTGTGAGACAATAAGATTGTCAATATCTACGCCCAGTTTCTTCGCATAGCCCGGATCAAGCGCATGTTCCGCATCGATAAACGCGGCTGTCCCGCCCAGCTTCTGAATCTCGGCAATTGCGTGCAATGTCAGTGTGGTTTTGCCGGAGCTTTCCGGGCCGTAAATTTCGATCACGCGGCCACGCGGCAAACCGCCGATGCCAAGCGCAATATCAAGGCCCAGCGAGCCTGTGGACACAGCCTCGATTGCTACAGCTTCACGGCTGCCAAGCTTCATCGCAGACCCTTTACCAAAGGCACGGTCAATCTGTGCAAGCGCTGCTTCCAGTGCCTTTTCGCGTTCTCCGTTATTCATATTTTTCGCCCGATCCCCGTCGATAACTTTAAGACTTGCCGCCATTGTTCCACTCCTTTGGCTGGTGCCGCCCTATCCTGTAGGACATCCATTATGTATCGCCTTTGTTCTAGTAGAACAAGTATGGAACGATATTTTATTATTACATTAAATCAATGTCATATGTTCCCCGCTACATTTTCAGTGCATCGCGCACTGCCTCCGCGATCTGCTGCACCGAGAATGGTTTCGGCAGGAACGCAACTTTGTCGAGATTGATTGATTCGCGCAATTGTTCCTCGGCATAGCCCGACATAAACAGGATGCGCATTTCGGGGCGATGTTTGCGCAATTCACGCGCCATTGCGGGGCCATCCATGTTGGGCATGACCACGTCGGAGACTACCAGATCGTAGCTTTTCCCTTCGGCAAAAAGCGCTAGCGCCTCTTCGCCATCGCACGCGGTTTCGACGGTATAGCCCTGCCGCACCAACGCGCGTTCGGCAACAGCGCGGACCATCGGTTCATCTTCGACAATCAACAAGCGCCCCGTGCCCCAGACATCCTTTGGCGGCGCATCGAGTGTGGCCAAAGTCGTTGGCGGCGGCATACCGCCTTCGTGCACCGGCAGGTAAATGTCGAACTGCGTGCCTTTGCCAATTTCCGAATCGGCAAAGATGAAACCGCCCGATTGTTTGACGATGCCGTACACGGTGGAGAGGCCAAGGCCGGTCCCCTTGCCGACGTCTTTTGTTGTAAAAAATGGCTCGAATATCTTGGCGAGGTTTTCTTTGGCGATCCCGGTTCCGTTGTCGCTGACTGACAACAACGCGTAATCGCCGATGGGTAGTATCTCGCTCCGCATCGAGCGCACATCAGCCTTGCTGACGGCCTTGGTTTCTATCAGCAATGTGCCGCCGCCCCCTTCACTATTGGCCTGCATCGCATCGCGGGCGTTGACGCCCAGATTGACGATGACTTGTTCCAACTGCCCTGGATCAGCACGAACAACGCCAATGGCGCGGCCATGCTGCACATCGAGCTTTACCGTTTCGCCGAGCAAGCGTTTGAGCAAATGCGAAACTTCGGCGACCACATCGGGCAGTTGCAGTATCTGTGGCCGCAATGTTTGCTGGCGGGAGAAAGCGAGTAATTGCCGCGTCAGGCTGGCGGCGCGGTTGCTGTTTTGGCGGATCTGTTGAATGTCATCATAATCGCTGTCGCCCGGCGGATGGCGCAGCAGCATCAGGTCGCAATAGCCGATGATCGCAGTCAAGATGTTGTTGAAATCATGCGCAACGCCGCCCGCCAGCTGGCCCACCGCTTGCATCTTGGTGGCTTGTGCGACTTGGCGTTTCAGCTTGGTCTCTTCGCTATTGTCTTTCAGGCCGATGAGGACGGCGGCATCGCCCAACCCGCGCACCCCGGCAATCGACAGTGCGATAACTTCGTCAGGTTGATCTTTCAGGCGCACCGCTATGTCGCCCGAATGCGCCTGCCCCGCGGCATAGCGGCGGATGCTATCGGAGACCGCCGATTTATCCTCGGAAATCACTAGGTCGCCAGGATAAGGCGGCATCGCGTCGGGGGTAAGGCCAGCGACGCGCGCAAAGCTGTCATTGGCGAACAGGAAGCGTCCATCGCGGTTGACCAAAGCTAACCCCAAGGGGAGGTTCGACAACAGCTGTTCGACATGCACTAATGCGGTCGTCCGGTCGCTTTGTCCGCCGACATCGTCGATAGCGAGTAGCAACGCGTTGCCCTGCGCGGTGTCTTCGGATAGCGGCACATGCAGCAAGCGAACGGCCATACCGCGCGGGCCTTCGCGTTCGAAAAAGACGCGGCCTTTATCATCGAGGCGGAGGAAAGAGCCCAGATCGCGGTTAGCGATGTTGGCGTTTTCATCGCCTGTGGCGCGCACAGCAAAAGCGGCGTTCGATGTCCGCATGCGGCCCTCGGTGCCGACAGTAACAGCCATGACGCCAGCCGAGGCCAACGCTCGCCCGATGCGGCCCGACACAAGGTCGTTGGCTTGTATGACAATGTTGACAGCGGCGACCTCGGCAAAGCGCCACATCAAATATTCATCACCTGCCCCTGCCCGCAAAACGCGGACTTGATATTCGGTGCCATTGTGTTTGACACCGTCAACGGTGGTGGAGCCATCGCGCCAACCGGCACGCCCTGCACGCATCAGCAATTCGTGCGAAGCCTCGTCCAGCCCCAGATCGGGCGGAGCGCGCAGGCCTTCGAATGATTTGGTGAAGCGATCATTGGCGCAGAGTAGCCGCCCGGCGCGGTCAGTGATCGCGACGGCGGCCTCATCTTGTTCAGCTACCGCGCGGGTGACGGACCAATCGGGTGGCAAAGCCGCTGCAATCACATCGGGCGAACGGTTGCGGCGCAGGAAATCGGCGACGGCCCAAAATGCAATCATACCCGCCAGCAGGCCGCCGACCAGCACCAAGTTTTGCGTTACCAACCACAGGATCAGTGCCGAAAACACCGTAGCCGCCGCCAAACCGGCAACAGCGAGACGATTGCTGGCTAAATCGCCGCCACCGTCTCCACCAAAAATCTGTGCTGGAACCGATGGCGGCACGATACTTCCTTACCAGATGCGAAAGCGATCCTCAGGCTTGAGAACCAATTTACTGTCCGCTTTCGGCTGGAACGCCGTATACCATTTGTCAAGGTTGGGAACGAGCAAAGCGTGATGCTTTAGTTCAGAACTTATCCGACAGTTTCAACAGACTTTGACCGGCGACGCCATTTGGTCGCTATTCTCCAGCGCCAAAACAAGGCGGCGATGACATATCCCAACGCGGCAGCGACAACCGAAATCGTAAACAGGCCAAAGAGCATCGCGGGCGCAGCATCAGAAAGCATCCAGTACGATAGCGCCTCAAGCTTTGGCCACCAATCGGTCTTTGCCTCTAACAACGACATCAAATGCGTTGAGTCTGCACCCCCTACATAGGCCGAAGCGATCAAAATAAACGGCGTGGTCAACGGCATCGACAAAAATGTCATCGCTGCGCCCAACGGGATATTCGCGCGGATCGGCAGCGCGAGCAAAGCAACGCCTGCTATCTGCACTCCGGGGATCAAAAGGAATATGCCAACCAAAAGCCCCAGCGCGACGCCGCGCGGCACCGACCGCCGCGTAAAGCGCCACAATGCGGGATGAAACACGCGCGCGGTAAAGGGCCGCAAGAAACGGTTCCGCTCGAAACTTTCGCGAGTCGGGGCCTGCGCGTGCAGCCAGCGAGAAAAGCCGCTCATCCGCGTTCCCGCATGATACGTCCCTGATCGCGCTTCCAATCACGTTCCTTCTCGGTCGCCCGTTTGTCAGGCGCTTTCTTGCCTTTGGCGAGCGCGATTTCGACTTTCGCCCGGCCGCGCGCGTTGAAATAAATCGACAGCGGTACAATCGTCATGCCCTGCCGCATCACTGCGCCATGCATTTTGTTTATCTCACGTGCGTTCAGCAGCAATTTGCGCGGTCGTTTCGGTTCGTGGTTATTACGATTACCGTGGCTGAATTCGGGAATGTTAGCGTTGATCAGCCAGATCTGCCCGCCGTCTTTGACCTCGGCATAGCTTTCGGCGATCGAACCCTCTCCAAAACGCAACGCTTTCACCTCGGTTCCGGTCAAAGCGATGCCAGCCTCAAACTTGTCCTCGATATAAAAATCATAGCGCGCGCGCCGGTTTTCGGCGACGGTTTTGACCTTATCAAACGCTTCTGGTTTTGGGCGTGCCATTAGATGAGGCCAGCTAGCTCCAAAGCAGCATCTACCGCAGCACAGCTAGCAGCCGACGCTGCGACCAGCGGCAAACGCACATCAGACGGAAAATCTTTAATCACACGCGACATAGCGTATTTAATGGGGGCGGGAGACGCGTCTGTGAAGAGGGCGTTATGCAAAGGTTGCAAATTATCAGTCAGCATCCGCGCCAACGCAAAATCGCCAGCCGCCGTAGCCGCCTGAATTTCTGCGCATAATTTTGGCGCTACATTGGCGGTTACTGAAATGCAGCCGACGCCGCCCGCCGCATTAAACGCCAGCGCCATATCGTCGTTCCCCGACAATTGGCAAAAATCGGTGCCGCAACCAAGCCGGTGGTCTGCAACGC
The DNA here is from genome assembly GCA_043771985.1 of Sphingomonadales bacterium. Taxonomy (GTDB): domain Bacteria; phylum Pseudomonadota; class Alphaproteobacteria; order Sphingomonadales; family Sphingomonadaceae; genus Sphingorhabdus_B. Next base: position 17,309 of record JAYVGQ010000040.1, on the reverse strand, counting down.
GTCCGATCTGCCCGCTGGCGTCTTTAATCCCGACAATTGTCGGAATTTCCGCAAGCCGCGCAAGTGTCGCGGGTAGAATATCGGTCACTGTGCGTGCTGGCACATTATAGACAATGATCGGCAGATCGCATTTGTCCGCCAGATGCGCGTAGTGCGCGTAAACACCATCCTGATTGGGCCGGTTGTAATAGGGTGCAACGACAAGCGCAGCCTGGGCCCCTTGCGCTTTGGCAAACTCCATATGCCGGACGGCGGTTGCAGTATCGTTAGACCCGCAGCCCGCGATTACGGGAACACGGCCAGCTGCGGCTTCGATGCACACCGAAATTACACGGTAATGTTCGTCGAACGACAACGTGGGCGCTTCGCCTGTCGTTCCGCACGGCACAAGCGCGCTGGATCCTTGCCCGATTTGCCAATCGACAAGCGCACGAAACTTATCCTCGGCAAACGCTCCGTCGCAAAAAGGAGTCACTAGAGCGGGTATTGAGCCGGAAAACATGGAATTCGCTTTCGATAATTGCCAAATGCACAACTTAAGAGCCAGCAGGGGTGTTTGGTTCATCTGCCAGCTAAGAGTGAGCCCTTAATATGTCCCCTATGGTAAAGCACCTCATTTCCGCTTCATTGCTTGCAATTCCTGCTTCTGTGTATGCCGCAGCGCCCGAAAAGATCGAATGGGTTGCAGGTACCGGCGATGCTGTGACTGTTCCTACAAAGCTAGTTGATGCCAGCGAAGGCAACATTCCTGCGGCGCTTCAGCGTTGGAAAATGCTGAGCGCATCGGCCAATTATGCGTTCAGTGAATACGCCTCGTTCCTGCTGACTTATCCCAACTGGCCAGCGGCTGACGAAATGCGCAAAAATGCTGAGCAATCGATCAATCTAGCATCCTATTCACCCAGTCAGACCGTTGCGTTTTTTGACCGGCTGGAGCCCATGACCAACAATGGGCGCGCAAAATATGCGATTGCCCTGTCGGCAAGCGGCGACAAAGCAAAGGCCGACCAATGGGCGCGCCGTGCGTGGCGCGAGGGTCCGCTGACCGACGATGACGAAAACCGCCTGTTTCAGATGATGGACGGCAAGCTAAGCGCCGCCGATCATGATGCGCGTGTCAGCCGGTTGTTGTGGTCTAGCGCTGCGCGGTCTGCGCAAAGATGGCTGCCCTATACTTCGTCAGAACGCCGTCCGGTGTTTGAGGCACAGCTGGCGCATGAACTCAAATCCGCTGATGCCGCTGCCAAATTCGCTGCTGCCGGACAGGCTGGACAAAGCGATGCGGGCCTTATCATGGAACGCGTCAATGCACTGAAAGCCGCTGGCAACAGCTGGGGCGCGCGCGAGTTGCTTGCCAACCGCCCTGCTTTGTCTTCGCCGCCGCATGTTGCGCGTGATTGGCTAAAGCTGCTTCTCGCCAATGCAGAGGCCGCCGAAAAAGATGGTCAGTATGATCTTTCCTATAAAATCGCATCAAAGCTACGCGAGGCTTTTCCGGCTGGAACGAAGATCATCGACCTCGATCTGCCCACCCGCGATACCTATACCAGCCTCGCATGGCTGGCGGGGGAAAACGCCTATTATAAGCTCGGCCGTCCGCGTGATGCCGTCGATATGTTCCGTGCCTATACCGATGGCGCACGAACGCCGCAGACACGATCCAAAGGACTATATTGGGCGGGTCGCGCAGCTAAGCAGGCTGGCGACACCGCTGGCGCAACCCAATATTGGGGCGAAGCTTCGCGGTATTTTGACTATTTCCACGGACAGCTGGCTTTGGAGGCTATGGGTCGGCCGTTGCCGATGGTCCCAGCGGCTCCGGCCCTACCACAGCTATCCAACAGCACTGTTCCATCAGCATTCAACGCTGCGCGCCTTTCCACCAACGCCTTTTCAGGATGGAAAGATTCGAACAGTTTCATGAAAGCACTCGCCAATTCGGCAAAAACTGAAAGCGATTTCCTCAACGTATTTTCTTGGTCCAACGCCATCGGTCGCCCCGATCTGGCGGTGATCGCTGCGCGTAGTGCGCGGATTGAGGGGCATAGCAGCATGCTCCGCCTTGGTTATCCCGCCGTAAATGTACCGCCAGAGCATATCGACAACTGGACCTTCATCCACGCGATTGCGCGGCAGGAAAGCCAGTTTGATCGCAACGCGGTCAGCCATGCAGGCGCACGCGGCCTGATGCAATTGATGCCCGGAACCGCGCGTGAGACCGCAGGCAAAATCGCCTTGTCCTATCGCCCCGATGCCCTGAACAGCGACGTCAACTATAATATCCAGCTGGGTTCAACCTATTTTCAGCGGATGCTGAATTATTACAACGGCAGCTATCCGTTGGCTGTTGCCGCCTATAATGCTGGCCCGGGCAATGTGAACAAATGGCTCGTCCGCAATGGCGATCCGCGCAGTGGCGGCATCGATATTCTTGACTGGATCGAACAAATTCCGCTGTCTGAAACGCGCGGCTATGTGCACCGTGTGCTGGAAAACGCGGTGATGTACGATCATCTGAACCCAGAACGTGCGCGCTATAAATCGGCGACGCCGTTGAGCAAATATCTGGGCCGATCCACCGCGAACTGATACCCGTTGCGGTATGAACGAACGTACCAACCCGATTACCGCTGCGGGCTATGCCGCTTTGCGCGCCGAATATGACCGGCTGTTCGCGGACGAGCGGCCCAAGGTCGTGGAAATCGTCAGCTGGGCGGCGGGAAATGGCGACCGCAGCGAGAATGGCGATTATATTTACGGCAAGCAAAGACTGCGGGCGATTGACCGCGATCTGGGGCGGCTATCAAAAAAAATGAAGGCCGCCAATATCATCGACCCTGCCAAACAACCCGACAGAAGCAGGGTGTTTTTTGGAGCGACCGTGACGATAGCTGATGAGCAGGACAACCATCGCTGCGTGACGCTGATCGGTGATGACGAACAGGATGTTAACGCGGCAAAAATCGGCTGGAGCTCTCCGCTGGCGCGAGCACTTCGCGGGGGCACTGTTGGCGATTTGCGCGTAGTCACTCTGCCCGCTGGTCCCAAGGAATGGGAAATTATCGCGATCAGCTATCCAGAATAAGAGACTGGACGATCAATTCTGCCAATCGGTCAGGCACTTCCATCGGGATGAAATGCGACACATCGGGCCAATGCAGATCGCGCGCATTGGGGAAGTGTGTCCATAAATCGGGCGCGGTGGGACTGGAGGAGAAATCCATTGCGCCTTTGCGCTCGGCATTTCTCGCGCGCAATATCGTAGTTGGACACGCGACCTGCCCTATCCACGGATAAGGATCATTCTGCCACGCCCCCATATAGGCCGAGGCTTCTAGTAACGGCGGGCATGCCAGTTCTAGCTCAACGCCGGTCGAGGCAGGAACCAAACCAAAGTTGCAATAATCAGCCAGCACATCGGCGCGCCAATGGGAATACGGTGCGCGGTCAGCAAAGCGTTCGATCATTTGTTTGGCGCTGTCCCAAGCATTACGGCGACGTGCGACGGGGTGGTCGCTGGGGGAGCCTGCTGCCCCATCCGGTTCCCGCGCGTAAGTATCCGGCAGCAGCATCACCGGATCAACCAGCAGCAATTGCGCAAACCTATCCGGCGCAATCGCTGCTGCTCGCGCCGCAACATGACCGCCCATGCTGTGACCAACCGCGATAACTGGCGCGGTCATTTGCGCATTCACAAAAGCGACAACATCCGCAGCCGTTTCCATCCAGTCCGACAGAGAAACCGGTCGATAGCTCCGCCCATGACCGCGCAAATCCAGCGCAATGACATGCTGGTCATCGGGCAGTGCTGCAATCGTCACATCCCAACAGCGAGCATGAAAGCCGGTGGCGTGCAGCAGCAACAGCGTCGGCTTTGCACCCGCTACGCCCCATTCAAACCAACAGATTTCGCCAGCAGGCGCGGTGTAGCGATGTTCGACGGGCGGTGTCACCCCTTGGGCGGCTCCACCACACGGATGTGCAGCTCACGCAATTGCTTTGTCATGGCAGGCGACGGTGCGCCCATCAGCAAATCTTCGGCGCGCTGGTTCATCGGGAACAGCGTAATTTCGCGCAGGTTTTGCACACCGCACAATAGCATCACCATCCGGTCGACACCCGCCGCCATGCCGCCATGTGGAGGCGCGCCGAATTGGAATGCACGGTACATGCCACCAAAGCGTTCCTCAACATCCGCCTGCGTCAATCCGGTCAGCTCAAACGCTTTGACCATCAAATCAGGATGCTGATTACGGATTGAGCCCGATGCCAGTTCATAGCCGTTGCAGACCATGTCATATTGATAGGCTTTGATCGTCAGCGGATCTTGTGTTTGCAGAGCTTCCAACCCGCCCTGCGGCATCGAAAACGGGTTGTGAGCGAAATCGACCTTTTTGTCTTCCTCGCTCCATTCGTAAAACGGGAAGTCGATGATCCAGCAGAAACGGAATGAGTCTTTGTCGATCAGGTCAAGCTGCTCTCCGCACCGCGTACGGGCTGCACCCGCCAGTTTCGCTGCTTGATCGGCATTGCCCGCTGCAAAGAAACAACCGTCATCGGGGCCAAGGCCGATGGCTTCGTACAAAGCCAACATGCCTTCCTCGCCGTGGTTCTTGGCAATAGGGCCGCCGAACTCGCCGCCTTTGCGCGTGACATAGCCAAGCCCCGCATGGCCCTCGCTGCGCGCCCAGTCGTTCATTTCGTCAAAGAATTTGCGGCTTTTCTCTGCTGTCTTTGGCGCAGGAATGGCGCGGACTACGCCGCCTGTACCGACAATTTTCTCAAACAAACCAAAGCCCGAAGTTCGGAAATGATCGGTCACGTCTTTGATCACCAACGGGTTCCGCAGATCGGGCTTATCGGTGCCGTAATCGAGCATCGATTGCGAATAGGGAATACGCGGGAATTGACCGGCTGGGGTGACAGACTTGCCGTCAGCAAACGTCTCGAAAACGCCAGCCATCACAGGCTCCATCGTCTCCCAAACTTCTTCCTGCGTCACAAAGCTCATTTCCAGATCAAGCTGATAGAACTCACCGGGCAGCCGGTCAGCACGCGGGTCTTCGTCGCGGAAGCATGGTGCGATTTGGAAATACCGGTCAAAGCCTGCGACCATCAACAATTGTTTATACTGCTGCGGGGCCTGCGGCAGCGCGAAGAATTTGCCGGGATGGATGCGGCTGGGCACAAGGAAATCGCGCGCGCCCTCTGGCGAACTCGCGGTCAAAATCGGTGTCGAGTATTCAGTAAAGCCGATCGCCTCCATCCGGTTGCGCGTTTCGCGCACAATCGCTGCACGCTTTACGATGTTGGCGTGCAATGTTTCGCGGCGCAGATCGAGGAAGCGGTATTTCAGACGAGTTTCTTCCGGATACTCCTGCTCGCCAGCAACCGGCAAAGGCAGTTCGTCCGAACGGCTAAGGATGGTCGCATTGCGCGCGTAAACTTCGATTTCGCCGGTTGGCAGGTTCGCATTCACCGTCGTTGCACTGCGCGCCTTCACCTCGCCGTCGATGGTCACAACGCTTTCAACGCGCAGCCCTTCAAGGATCGCCAGCGCGGGGCTATCGCTATCCGCGACAATCTGAGTCATGCCATAATGATCGCGCAAATCGACGAACAGGACGCCGCCATGATCCCGCTTTCGGTGCACCCAGCCCGAAAGACGGACAGTTTCACCAACTTGGGCGGCGCGCAACTCAGCGCATTTATGGGTACGATATGCGTGCATTTTGGTCATTTTCTTAGGTTTTCGACAGGAAATCGTGAAGGCGGGGCTAGACCGCTGCAACGTCTATTTGTCAAGTTGCGAATGCCTGTTATGGGCGGTGGTTAATGCAGATACATCCACTCATCACCGACAGCGCACAACTGGCCGAGTTTTGTGCCCGCTTGTCCAAATCCAACTTCGTTGCGGTCGATACCGAATTCATGCGGGAGAACACGTATTATCCCGAATTGTGTTTGGTCCAAATGGCCGATGAAAACGAGGCGGCGGCGATTGATCCAAAGGCGGACGGGTTGGATATGACCCCGATGCTCGATCTGATCTGTGATAATGAGGATGTGCTGAAAGTTTTTCACGCGGGAGGCCAGGATATCGAGATATTCTATAACCTGACCGGAAAGACGCCGCATCCGTTGTTCGACACGCAGATTGCGGCGATGGCACTCGGGCAAGGTGAACAGATCGGCTATTCCAATCTGGTCGAACTGTGGATCGGGCTGCAACTGGATAAAGGCGCGCGGTTTACCGATTGGTCGCGCCGTCCGCTGGATAAACGCCAGATTGATTACGCCATTGGTGATGTGACACATTTGTCGACGATTTTCCCAATGATGCTGGAAAAGCTGGTCAGTACAGGGCGCGGGGGTTGGCTGGATGACGAGATGGAACGTCTGGCCAATGCCGCCAATTATCACAACGAACCCGACAACGCATGGAAACGCATCAAGGTACAGTCGCGCAAACCCGAAGTTCTCGGCCGCCTGAAAGCAATGGGCGCGTGGCGCGAGCGTGAGGCGCAGCGCAAGAATATCCCGCGCGGCCGGATTATGAAGGACGAAACGCTGGCCGATATCGCCGCGCATCCGCCGCGCCATCAGTCTGAATTGCCGAAAGTGCGCGGGCTATCGCCAGCATGGAACGACAATGAAATCGGCGCGCGGTTGATCGCGGTGATTGCCGAGGCGGAACCACTGCCCCGCGATCTGATGCCCGAGCGCAATGGCAACGGCGCGGGTGGCGGCAAAGAAGGTGCGCTTGTCGTTGACCTGTTGAAGCTTCTTCTCAAAATCCGTTCACGCGAGATCAATGTCGCGGCGCGCCTTATAACCCGCAGTGACGAGCTGGAAATGCTTGCCGCTGGCGAACGTGAGGGGCTGGAATTGCTCATCGGCTGGCGGTTTGAACAATTCGGCCGCGACGCGCTTGATCTGGTTGAGGGGCGGCTTGCCTTTGCAGTCGTGAACGGTAAGTTGAAGATGACAAGGACGTTGGACAGTGAAGAGTAAAGTTGCATTAATGGTGCTTTGCGCACTGGCCACATCCGCCTGTATTCCAACGCCAAATGCGGAAAAGGTGTCGTCCGATAGCGCTGCGTCGGAGGCCGCCACTTGCGATAGCAAAGCCGTTGAGCGTTATATCGGCAAACGCTTTACCGCCGTGTTGGCCGAGCAAATGCGCAAAGAGGCAGGCGCTGCAATCGTTCGAACTGGCGCTAAGGGCAGCCCAATGACAATGGATTATCGTGTCGAGAGGTTGAACGTTTTCTACGACGAAGCGATGCTGATCGCTATCGTCAACTGCGGTTGAATAGCTCAGCTGAACTCAGCAAATTGCGCACAAGCGGCAGTGTGATCGCGCTTCCCTCGGCCAGCGCCACTGCATTGGCCTGACGAGCCAGCGCCTCCAGCGCCGCGTGGCTGCGCTCAACGCGCTTCACAACATAACTCAACGCTTCTGGCCCTATCGAGGTGCCGCGATCGTACAGATGCTTTAGCAATAGCTGCCCCGCCAGCTCATCATCGGGTGCGGCAATCTCAAGCAATTGCGACGCGCCAAGCCGCGACCGCAGATCGGCCAATTCTACGTCCCATTCGGCGGGCGCTTTGGTCGATAGCATCAGGATCGATTGCCCCGCGTCCAACGCCGCGTTCCAGCGGTGGAACAACACCTCTTCATCGAGCTTATCGGCATCATCGATCACTTCATTGCGCGCGTTGGGGCTGCCTTGCCCTGCGAAATAGCGCGCCATCAGGCTTTTGCCCGAACGCGGCGGGCCGATCAGGATCGCGCAGTGTCCGGGCCAAGCGGCGTGGTTGCCAAGCGCCGCAAACGCAGCTGCATTAGACGCGGTAATAATGACGCTGTCCGATCCGCCAGAGCGAAGCTTATCAAGGGGTAATGCGATTTGTTGCATGGCAATGGGCCCAACGGTTTTCGCCGCCTTACCGTATCCCGCGCGAGGACAAGGCCGATTGCAGCGCCGCTGGGTCACCCTGATAGCTCACGCGCATCACCGAAGTTCCGCCAAGGGCAAGGCTGGTGGTCACCACCGACTTTACCCCCGGAATACCGCGAATGGCGGCCTCTGCGCGGTCAACCGCTTCGGGGTTGGGCGTGTTGACTTGCACCGTGATTGTCACCGACTGTGATTGAACCGGCGTTGACGGCCCGTCGTCCTTCTTATCAGACTTGCCGCTGTCGTCGGGCAAATCTTCCATTACGCGGTCTAGCGGGTCAACGGTTTCACCGGGCGCAGCTGCATCGGCCTCTGCTTCCAGTTCTTCCAAATCTTCTTCGTCGATTTCTTCAAGCAACAACGTCGCCTCGGCACGCAGGCTACCGTTCAGAAAGCCCTGCTGATACAGCTGGTCAATCTTGACCACACCTTCGTTCATCATCGCCGGAATGCCTTTGGCGTCATCGGCGCGCAGCGTAAAGCTACCCAGATAGCGGTTTTCAGGTCCATACCGCGCAGAAAATTTGCCGACAATTGGCCCGCCCGGCCATTGCCGTTCCAGCCGGACGATTGGATAAAGCACGTCAGCGGCACCAAATTGATCGAGGATCACGCGCCACCAATTGCGGCTGCGCCGATCCAGTTGCCCTGCGTTTAGCAGCAACGATTCGCTGCCGCCACCAAACGGGCGAACATAATCGATGCGGCTTTCAGCGGTTCTGAATTTCGCCCATGAATTTTGCCACGGCGTCTGCCGTTCAAACACAACAGGTGATCCGCCGCTGACCATCACCGGAATAACCAGCATCGGCGCGGATTTGCGGCCAATGCCTTTGATCCCCAGCAACTGCCCCGCGCGTGCGCGGTCAAACGACACGCCAAGTTTCGCCACATAACGGCGCGGGCCGATCTGTTCTTCCTCAACAATGATCGCTGAGACTATCCCGTCGAGCGTGCCATCAGCCAATTCTGCGCCAGCACCGCCGTGGGTGCGCGCCCATAATGCACTCCATGCTTTACGCTGCGCCTCTTGCCAGCCAGCGCGCCGTGCTTCCTCGGCATTTTTGCCGGTTGTGTTGACCAAAATATCGGTAACTTCAAAATCACCGGTGGAGGCAATCGGCGAAATACCGCGCTTTGGCCCTTCAATCTGGGCATGCACCAACGCTGCGCTTCCCAGCAGAAGCGGCGTCACCAACAGCCAGTTGCGCAGTGTCTTTTTCGGCAATACCCTCATCATCCGGCCTTTTGGCGACTTATGAATGGAAATCCAAGGGGGAAGTCGCTAGCGGCGATAAAATGAGCGAAAACGAGTCGTATACTTACGCCAAGGCTGGCGTTTCCATCGAAACCGGCAACGCGTTGGTGCGTGCCATTGCGCCGCTGGCCAAAGCAACAAGACGCGCTGGCGCCGATGCGGACCTTGGCGGATTTGGTGGCTTTTTCGACCTAAGGGCGGCAGGTTTTACCGATCCCTTGTTGGTCGCCGCGAATGACGGCGTGGGAACTAAGCTGAAACTCGCCATCGAATCAGGGCGGCACGAGGGTGTCGGTATCGATCTGGTCGCGATGTGCGTGAATGATTTGATCGTGCAGGGCGCAGAGCCGCTTTTCTTCCTCGATTATTACGCCACCGGAAAGCTGGACAACGACGTTGCCGTCGCCGTGGTCGCCAGCATTGCCGAAGGCTGCAAGCTGGCTGGCTGCGCGTTAATCGGTGGCGAAACGGCGGAAATGCCGGGCATGTATTCCGAGGGCGATTACGACCTTGCCGGGTTCTGCGTCGGTGCGGTGGAGCGCGGCGATGTGTTGACAGCGGACAAGATTGCCGATGGCGATGTCATTCTTGGGCTGGCCTCGTCGGGTGTGCACTCTAACGGATTTTCGCTGGTGCGGCGTTTGGTAGCGGACAAAGGGTGGAAGCTTGACCGCCCTGCTTTGTTCGACATCGACACGTTGCTGATCGACGCTTTGATGGCCCCGACGCGGATTTACGTAAAGTCGTTGCTGCCTGTGGTGCGCAGCGGCAAAGTCCACGCGATGGCGCATATCACCGGCGGCGGATTGCTGGAAAACATTCCGCGTATCTTGCCCGATGGCCTGCACGCGCATGTCGATGCGGATGCTTGGGCACAGCCGCGATTGATGGCGTTCCTGCAAGCGCAGGGTAATATCGAGCCCGAAGAAATGGCGCGCACGTTTAACTGCGGCATTGGCATGGCGGTTGTGGTGGCTGAGGGCGATGTGGATACGGCTATGGCTGAACTGGAAGCAGCGGGCGAGACTGTGTTCCAGATTGGACATATTGCCGCTGGCGACAAGGGTTGCACAGTGACTGGGTCGGATGAAACGTGGAGCGCGAAAGCGGCGTGGCAGGCTACCCACAATGGCTAAATTCCTCTCCGAGCTTGCCTCGGGGAGGTGGCAGTGCGCAGCACTGACGGAGGGGGGTGCTCGCAAGAGCACCAGCTACGCTGTCGGCCCCTCCACCCCTTCGCTGCGCGAAGCGGTCCCCCTCCCCCAGCAAGCTGTGGGAGGATTTCAGTGAAAGCGCGCATCGCCGTCCTGATCTCCGGCAGCGGAACCAATATGGCGGCGTTGCTATACGCCGCAAAACAGCCCGATTGCCCGTATGAAATCGTGCTGGTCGCCAGCAACAATCCGGACGCCGCTGGCCTAACACTCGCCAAAGCAGAGGGCGTGGCGACCTTCGCGCACCCGCACAAAGGCCTGACGCGAGAGGCGCATGACGCAATCATGCACGACGCGATAATCGCGGCGAAGGCCGACACTGTAGCACTCGCGGGCTATATGCGCATCCTGTCCCCCGAATTTGTCGGTAAATGGACAGGCCGGATGCTGAATATCCACCCCAGCCTGTTGCCGCTGTATAAAGGCCGGCACACCCACGACCGCGCGATTGCAGCGAGTGATAGCCACGGCGGGTGCAGCGTGCATCTGGTCACCACAGAACTCGACGACGGCCCGATCCTTGGCCAAACACCCGTCGCGATCCTGCCCAGCGACACCGCCGAAACCCTTGCCGCGCGCGTGCTAATCGCCGAGCACCAACTCTATAGCCGCACGCTGGCGGACTATGTCAGCCGCGCTTCATCGCCCGATTTTTTGATCGCCCAAGTCCGCGACCGCGCGATGGCTCTGCCAGAGGCTGACGAAGTCACCAGCCACGGCATGCCGTGCTTTGGCATCATCAAAGGCAAGAAATTCGCTTATGTCTCCAGCGACCATCACGGAGACGGCAAAGTCGCGTTGCTGGCGAAAATCAGCGGCGTTGAAGAACAAGCGATGCTGATCGACAGCGACGAGGAGCGATACTACCGCCCGCCCTATTTCGGCGATAGCTGGGTCGGGATTAGGTTGGACCTAGGCGACACCGATTGGGACCATATCGGCGAATGGCTAGCCAAAAGCTGGCGAGCGGTTGCGCCAAGGAAGCTGGCTGCGATGATGGATTTGGTGGGGGATTTTTGATGGACCGTTCGTTGTTCACATTTGTGTGCGACTATGCGGGTGGCACCTATGTTAGCCAGACGCATGCCACGTCGGAAGTCGAAGCGGTCAATTGGTGGATTGAGAACTTAAAGCGCGAAAAGTTCATTCCCAAAATATCTACCGTTATCGCGGAGAAGCTTAGAGCAGCAGTTGAAACAGGAGACGATGCCGATTTTCACTTAGCATCACTCAACGGATTGAAAAATGTTTGGCAATTCGGAGATACCTTTTTCGACGCCCATCTGGACACGACAGTGATCAAGACCGAGGAGTAAATTCAAGGTCCTCTCCTTTGGGAGAGGATACGAAGCCTTATGAGCAGAGCGAATTAGGCGGAGTTGGTGAGGGGTTGTGGGTTCTCGATAACGCACAACCCCTCACCCAGCTTCGAGTAAGCAGCAAAGCTGCTAACTCTGCGCAACCCTCTCCCACTGGAGAGGGAAAAGTTCACCCAATCTCCGTTCCATCCACAACCGGCCTGCTCTCCCTCGTCCCGCGATACCGCGCATCGGGTTCGCTTTCGCCCGGCGAGATCAGCACGTAATCGTCGTGGACCTCAAGCAAAGTGCCGACAAAGGGGAAGTCGGCCAGGCTGCCGGTCACGCGATAGCTGACCATATCGCCGACTTTGAATGTCGCTTCATCAAAGTTGAATGCGAATGGGCAATCTTCGCCCTCTCCCATGCCAATCATTTTTGGTTTTTCCTAAGCTAGCTGCAATGACAAAAGATAACTCCATACCCGTTTGTGCTGAGGAGGGACAGAGCGCAGCGAAGGCCCGTCTCGAAGCACTCTTGCGCTACACCTCCATCCTTCGAGACGGCACTTCGCCCTTCGACAAGCTCAGGCCTCAGCACCTCCTCAGGACAAACGGATTTGGTTCATTCACGCTGTTTGTTCTCCCTCCCCTAAAGACGACGGGCTTAGTTTGTAAAGCTTTGACCTTACCCCTTGCCTCTCCGCCCGATTTCAAGGATTATCCCACCAACACAGGGAGAAACCGTCATGGCAAAATCAATCGGTATCGCAATCGCCGCAATTATCGCGGTCACCGCCAGCGCGCACGCCGCGCCTGCAAAAGTCATCCCGCCAAAGGATGAATGCCTGTCCATCGACGGCTATTTCGACCTGCGGCAGAATTTTGAAGGCATCGTCAAACGCCGCGATGCCAAGGCATTGTCCGCAATGATTGCGCCAACGATCAGCTGGAGCTTTGGCGGCGATGGCGGCAAGGACGCGTTCCTGAAAAACTGGAAGATGGAAACCGGCAAAGCCTCCCCCATTTGGGCGGAGCTGGATCAGATTGTGCGGCTGGGCTGTTTTTCGCAAGGGCCGGATAACCCGACAATGCCCCATTTCTTTGGCCAAGACACGGGCGCGGAAAGCCCCGGAAACGCGGCTTTGGTGCTCGGCCCCGCAGTCAACCTGCGCGCACAACCGAACACATCCAGCGCGTCGTTGCGCAAAATCAATTGGGAAGTGGTGACCTCGGTTGAGGCCAGCGCCGATGGTTTGTGGACCAAAGTCAAAACTGTGGATGGCAAAACCGGCTATATCCGCAACGATTATCTGCGCGCTGATCTGGATTACCGGATCGGGTTTGAACGCAAGGATAAAGGCTGGGTAGTGAGTTTCTTCATTGCTGGGGATTGAAACCATTTAACGCAAAGGGGCGCAAAGATTTTTAAGATGTTTGTTGACGACGCAACGGTGTGGCTCGAAGCCAACATCTTAAAAATCTTTGCGCTCTTTGCGTTAAACAAAAAAGCCGTCCGATTGCGCGGATGGCGTTTTTATTTTCTCAATTCGTCATCCTGAACTCGTTTCAGGATAACGCGCGAAGGAAGTTCGTTATGCTGAAACGAGTTCAGGATGACGACAGTTTGGTTGGTTGGTTTGGTTTGGCTTACCCAACAAGCTCTTCAGGCTTAAAGAAGTACGCAATCTCAATCGCGGCATTCTCGTCACTGTCAGAGCCATGCACGGTGTTCGCTTCGATGCTTTCGGCTAGCTCAGCGCGGATGGTGCCGGCGGCGGCGTCTTTGGGGTTAGTTGCGCCCATGATGTCGCGGTTGGCTTGCATGGCATTTTCGCCTTCAAGAACCTGCACGACGACAGGGCCGGAAATCATGAATTCGACCAGTTCGCCAAAGAAAGGGCGTTCGCGGTGCACAGCGTAAAAGCCCTCGGCCTGTTCGCGGCTCATGTGAATACGCTTTGACGCGACAACGCGAAGGCCTGCTTCTTCCAGCATTTTGGTGACAGCACCGGTCAGGTTGCGACGCGTGGCGTCTGGCTTGATGATCGAAAAGGTGCGAGTAACCGCCATGATAGAACTCCATTATTGGGGGGGTGATTAGATTGGCCGCGCGTCTAGCCGCGCCGACCGATTATGGCAAGAGCGGCTTATGGCCACAGTATCAGGGGCCTTGCCGCCATTTGCCGCCGTCTTGCTTCCAGTATCGCCGCTCAACACCGTCTTTGTATTTAAGCCCGCGCCAGGCTTCTCGCGCTTGATCGGTGCAATCGGGGGGGAACAGGTAAAAGGCCCGGTCGAAGGTTAAGGCTTCATCGCGCCATTCACCGTCCGCCATCGCCACCAGCCGCGCCGAATTTTCGGCGGCTGTGCTGTGCGATAGCAGGATCGGTTGCTCCGCCTCATTGCCCTGCCCAGCCTGATCATGCGCAAGGAAGCTCTCCGGCTTCCAAGCCCATAACGCGGTGGAGATGGTTTTTAGCTGCTCGGCATCATTGCTGACGATCAGCAAGCGGCGGCCTTCCTCCAGCACCTTGTTCGCGATCACCGGCAACACGTTGTGCGCCGGGTCACGAGTCAGCTGGTAGAAATCAACTTGCATGATTTTTTGGCATCAGCCTTCATAATTATCCGCAACAAACCGGTCGAGCAGCTTCACGCCATAGCCGGTCGCGCCCTTGGCCCAAGTCGGGCCATCCTTGTCGGCCCAGACTGTGCCCGCAATATCCAGATGCGCCCATTTGACGCCGTCTTTGATGAACCGGCCCAGGAACTGCGCGGCGGTAATCGACCCTGCATCGCGCGGGCCGACGTTTTTGATGTCCGCAATCGGCGAATCGATCAGCTTGTCATATGCGGGGCCCAAGGGCATCCGCCACAGCTTGTCGCCCGTTGCATGGCCCGCTGCGGCCAGCTTTGCCGCCAGATCGTCGCTGTTCGAGTACAGCCCGCCATGTTCTTTGCCCAAGGCAACGATAATCGCGCCAGTCAATGTCGCCAGATCGATGATTGTGTCCGGGTTATAGGTCACTTGCGCCCAATGCAGCGCATCGCACAACACCAGCCGTCCTTCGGCATCAGTGTTGATGACTTCGATGGTTTGGCCATTCATCGATATCACTACGTCGCCGGGGCGTTGGGCGTTGCCATCGGGCATGTTCTCGACAAGGCCGCAGACACCAATGACATGCGCTTTGGCTTTGCGGCCCGCGAGTGCCTTCATTGCGCCAGCTACTGCACCTGCGCCGCCCATGTCCCACTTCATGTCTTCCATACCAGCGGCGGGTTTGATTGAGATGCCGCCGGTGTCAAAAGTCACGCCTTTACCGACAAATACGACGGGCTTTTCCTGTGCGCCGCCGCTACCGTCCCATTTCATGACCAGCATCCGGGCAGGTTTGCGCGAACCTTGCGCCACGCCCAACAACGCACCCATGCCAAGCTTGGCCATTTCGATGTCGTCAAGAACAGTGATCTCAATGCCGAGGTCGGCCAGATGTTGGCAACGCTCAACAAAGCTTTCGGGGTAGATGATATTGGCCGGTTCGCTGACCAATTCTTTGGTCAAAGCCACACCATCGGCAATCGCTGAATAGCTGGACCAGTGGCCCTCTGCCTCGGCTGGTGCACCAACAACCGTCAGGCTGGTGACCGATGGCTTGGACGTTTCCGCCAGCTTCGTGCGGTATTTATCAATCCGCCAGTTGCGCAAAGTTGCGCCATAGGCGGTTTCCGCCGCAGCCTTTGCCGATAGGTTTTCCGCATGCAGCACAACCGATTTCGCTCCGCTGGTCTGCACTTTGGCAATTAGCTCGCCGCCGGCTTTCTGGTAATCCGCTGCATCGCCCTCCGCGACCGCGAGCAGAACAACGCGAACGGTCTTGCCGCCCTCTTGCGCAAAATATAGGAAGCTTTGTCCGGCGGCACCTTCAAAGCGCGCGGCTTTTGCGATTTCGTGCGCAGCGTCGGAATTTTCCAACGGAAAGGCAAAACCCTCCCAACTGCTTTTGGTAACGATGAAACCAAGCACATCTGCGTCGTCCGGACGCTGGCCTGCAAAGCGGATTTCCATGAATGTAGCGCCTTTTGACAAAATGAGGTGCGGCGGTATGCGCCGTTGAGTGCTGCTATAAGCAAACAATGCCGCTTGATTAAAGCAAAAGATGGATCTCGTCACGCAAGGTTAAGCCCCAGCTATGCTACGCCACGACTGGACCCGACCGAATATGGGCGATAAGGACGCTGCAATACTATGATTGGCTCTGCCCCCTCCTCCCTATTCCGGCGCGTCGCGATCGGCGCATTGCTGCTTTCAGCCTGTGCGGGCTTCAACACAGCCGAGGCGCAAACCGCCGCCGCTGAAAAAAAAGCGCAAGATGAGGACGCGGACAATATCGCCTTTTCATCGGATATAATTGATTTTGACAGCGTGTCCGATGTGGTCACGGCCACGGGCAACGTAGTTGTAAAGCGCGAAGGGTATACTCTGCGCGCCGACACTGTGATCTGGAACCGCAAATCGGGCGAAGTGACCGCGAACGGCAATATCCGCTCCATCGGCCCGCGCGGCGATGTGGCGTATGGCAGCAGCATCATCCTGACCGACACGTTAAAGGACGGCGTGGTCGAAAACCTTTTGCTTGTCTTGAAAGACGGCAGCCGCCTTGCCGCCAATCGTGGAACCCGCACCGATGGTCGGCTGACACTAGAGCAAGCAGCCTATACGCCATGCGCGGTCGAAGGCCCCGATGGTTGCCCAAGAGACCCTAGCTGGCAAGTGAAGGCGGCCAAAGTGGTCTATGATCCCGATAAACGGCGCGTGAAATACACTGGCGCGCGGATCGAATTGTTTGGCCTTCCCGTCATTCCGCTGCCCTTCCTTTCGCATCCGGCAGAGACAGCAGCGGGCAGCGGCTTTCTGGTCCCCAATCTACGCTTCTCGCGCAATAACGGCGTTGAAATTGAGCAAGGCTATTATTGGCGGATGTCGCAAAACCGCGATCTGACTGTATCGGCGCATTTGTTTAGCTCAGTGGCACCGATGGGCCACGCGCAGTTTCGGGCCATCGAGGATAAAGGTGCGTTTCAGGTTCAGGGCTACGCGACCTACTCCAACAAGGTGTCGACTGCGGCTGGAACGGCCACCGGTTCTAACGCCTTTCGCGGCTATCTTGATGGATCGGGTCGATTTCAATTTACGCCGAATTGGTCGGCCAGTGCATCATTACGCATCGCGAGCGACCGAACATTCTTGCGCCGATATGACATCAGCCGCGATGACCGGTTGCGGTCAACATTCGCTGTGGAACGCATCGACGCCGATTCCTATTTCTCGCTTGCAGGCTGGGCGACGCAAACATTGCGCACCGGCGATCGTCAGGGTCTGTCTCCGATTGCTCTGCCAGAAGTCGATTACCGCCTGCGCCTGAAAGACCCCGTGCTGGGTGGTGTCGTCCAAGTGCAGGGCAATACGCTATTGATCGGCCGCACATCGGGGCAGGATACCCGCCGCGCTTTCGGCCTTGCCCGCTGGGATAAGCGCGCAATTACCGGACTTGGCCAGGAATTGACGTTAA
>JAYVGQ010000039.1:0-78720 GCA_043771985.1 Sphingomonadales bacterium | reverse complement strand
ATCGCCTCGGCGCTGTAACTCCCATCCTGCCCGAAGCTCACTTCGCGCAGCAGGAAATAGCGCAAGGCATCGACCCCGAAGCGGTCCGCCAGCTCGATCGGATCGACAACATTGCCCAGGCTCTTCGACATCTTCTCGCCGCGATGCAGCAGGAAGCCGTGGCCAAACACCTGTTTGGGCAAGGGCAGCCCGGCCGACCACAGGAAGGCCGGCCAGTAGACCGCGTGGAAGCGGACGATGTCTTTGCCGATCAGGTGCAGATCGGCCGGCCAGAAGCGGCTGAAGTCCGCTCCCTCACGGTCGGGAAAACCGATGCCGGTGAGATAGGTGGTCAGCGCATCGACCCAGACATACATGACGTGCCCGGGCGAATCCGGCACCGGCACGCCCCAGTCGAAACTGGTGCGCGAGACCGAGAGGTCGTTCAGCCCGCCCTCGACAAAGCGGATCACCTCGTTTCGGCGGCTTTCGGGCTGGAGGAAGTCCGGATTGTCGCGGTAGAGCGCCAGCAGGCGGTCCTGGTATTTCGACAGACGGAAGAACCAGCTCTCCTCGACAGTCCATTCCACCGGGGTTCCTTGCGGCGACAGCTTCTCGCCCCCTTCGCCCGGGGTCAGCTCCTTCGCGTCGTAGTAGGCCTCGTCGCGGACCGAATACCAGCCCTCGTAGCGATCAAGATAAAGGTCGCCGCTTGCTTCCATGGCTTTCCACAACGCAATGCTGGCGGCATGATGTTTCGCGTCAGTTGTCCGCATGAAACGATCATGTGAAATGTTCAGTGTTGCGCACATATCCTTGAAATACGTGGACATTTCGTCTGCAAATTCCAAAGTATTCCGTCCAGCATTGCGCGCCGTCTGTGCCATTTTCAGGCCGTGCTCGTCCGTGCCGGTGATCAGCCGCACATCGCAGCCCATAAGGCGTTGAAAACGCGCGATGGCGTCGGTCGCAATCGCTTCGTACGCATGGCCGATATGTGGGCGACCATTGGGATAGGCGATGGCGGTGGTGATGTAATAGGGTTCTGACATGCTACTTCACTAAGTGGGGGCTAATTGACCGGTGGCTTAGAGTTTTGCAGCGATGCCAGCAAGCTTCCCATTTGGAAAACGACCGCCTGTTTATCGAGCGAAATGCCAATTGCGCGCGCGGCCAGCGTTTCTGCGGCGTGGAATGCTTCGATGGCTGGCATCGCGTTTGCGGGCGGCTGTGTACGGGCGAACGCGGCAATCCGTGCGGGAACGCGGCGAAGGAACGCTTCATAGCGCGGCTGAGCCGCCTTTAGCGACAGTTTTTCGGCCAGGCTGTAGCGGATAGCGTTACTGGCGTCGCCCTTATTGACCAACACATCCATCGCCGTTTCAATCTCGTCCAAATCCAGTCCAGCAAATTCCAGCGCTTGGCCCGGCAACCCGCCGCCTGAACGCACAAGGAGTTCACGTTCATCGCTTGATATTTCGGGAGCGACAGCGGCTAAAACCCGCCGCATGCCATCATCATCCAGCGGATCAAAGCGTAGTAATTGGCAGCGGGACCGGATCGTTGGCAGTAATCGGTCGCTCATATGGCTGATGAGGATGAAGTATGTCCCGACGGGTGGCTCTTCGAGTGATTTAAGCAGGGCATTCGCCCCTCCCCGTTCCAAATCGTCGGCAGCGTCGATGATGACGGCACGCTTTGGCCCCATCGACGGACGCTTTGTTAGCACCTGTTGGATGTCGCGGATCTGCTCAATGCTGATCGACCGTTTCAGCTCGGCATCGGGATCGGCTTTCTCGCCTTCTTTGGGCGGCTCTTTGGCCAATCGCTGCACCCACAAGATATCTGGGTGAGATCGCTGCTCGATTAACCGGCCTTGTCGTCCATCTGGATCGACCAAAGCCGCAGCAGCACGCGCCGCGAAACCGGCTTTGCCAATACCGCGCGGTCCCGCCAATATCCATCCATGATGAAGCTTTCCGGTCTGTAGACCCGCAGAAAACTGCGCCCAATTCGCTTCGTGACCTATCCAATGTGACGTCATGACGGCAACAAATCGGCGATAGCAGCAACCAAACGCGCGGTGACTTCGTTTGCTGCACCAACTGCGTCGATTAGGCGAACGCGGTCTGGTTCAGTCGCGGCGAAATGTTGAAATGCGCGGCGCACGTTAAAGTGGAATTCAGCGTCGCGTCCGCCGATACGGTCTGATTGGCCGTTGTCGCGTGCGGTGGCTCTGCGTGCCGCCTCGGCATCGCTTAGGTCGAGCACCAACGTGCGATGCGGCAGAAAGCTTCCGCTGCCGATCCGGTGCAGTTCCATAATATCCGCATCACCAAGGCCAAGGCTGACACCCTGATAGGCACGGCTGCTATCGATGAAGCGATCCGAAATGACCCATCTTCCTGCAGCTAGCGACGGCTTGATAAGTTTTTCAACATGATCGCCACGTGCGGCGGCAAACAATAAAGCTTCGGCTCCCGCCCCCCAGCGATCATCGCTGCCGCCGAGCAAAAGCTGCCGGATGGCCTCTGCGCCCTCAGTACCTCCGGGTTCACGGGTCAAAACGACGTCCAACCCACGGCTTTCTAGCGCGTTTTTAAGCGCAGCAATCTGAGTTGATTTCCCAACCCCCTCGCCGCCTTCAATAGATAAAAATACGCCCTCGACCATCATGCGCCAACCAACGTTTGGACACCATTCCAGGCGCGACCAAGGAAGCCCGCTTTACCAACGCGTTCGGCGGCAACCAACGGCATCACTTGTTGACTACCATCGGGGAGTTTAGCCACAAGTTGAGCTAGCTCGGTACCTTTGGCGAACGGTGCGCGCACCGGGCCTTTGTAACGGACCGTCAAGCTGATCGGCTTAGTCGACCCTTTAAGCAACGTCACGGCCAGATCACGTGGAGCAATGAGCCTAATCCTTCTTTGGTCACCCAGTTGCACCGGGATTTCAGCTACGGTTCGTCCACGTCCGAACAATGGCTTTGATTGCCACGCTTCAAAGCCCCATTTCATCATATCCCGCGCTTCATTGATACGCGCAGCCTGTGTCGGCAACCCGGCAACAACTAACAGCAACCGCCGCTTCCCTTGCAGAACCGTGCCGACCAGGCAGTAGCCAGCCGCGTCGCTATGTCCCGTCTTCATTCCGTCCGCCCCAGCTATGGCCCCGAGCAAGGGGTTGCGATTGGCTTGCGTGACATTATTCCAAGTCAAGCTGATGTGACTGAAATATTGATGAAAAAGTGCGGGATGATCCATCACGATCCGGTTGGCCAGCAACGCCAGATCGTGCGCAGTCGAATAGGTCGCACCATTATCGGGCCAGCCATTTGCCGTACCAAAGTGGCTGTTTTTCATGCCAAGCCGCTTTGCCTCTGCGGTCATGCGCTTAGCAAATTGGGCCTCTGTCCCAGCCATCCCCTCCGCAAGGACGACCGACGCATCGTTGCCAGAAACAGTCAATATGCCATGCAAAAGGTTCTCGACCGAAACATTTTCGCCAACTTTTAGGAACATGCTGGAGCCAGTGTTATTCCATTTCGTCCAAGTTGCAGCTTTGACTGGAAACGTGCGTTTCGGCTTTAGCTTGCCTGTCTTAATCGCCTCAAATGCGACCCAGGCTGTCATCATTTTTGCCATTGATGCTGTGGGTATCCGCCGATCCGCATCGCGCGAATACAAAGTCGCCCCTGACGAAAAATCAATCAGATAAGCGACCGGCGCTGCGCTTTCATAAGCGATAGGCGCAACCGGCGCTGTGGCAGCCAACAGGATCGGGGCAAACATCATCCTCGCCTGTTAGCGAGCATCACAAAGCTGCGCTAGTTTTTGCTATTCGCGAAACAATCTAGCCTGCGGATAACCACGTTTTTGCGCCTCAAATAGCGCGCGTTGCCCCTCGGCTTCGGTTGCAAACGGCCCGAAGCGGACACGGAACAAGCGCCCATCGGCGCTGGTTGCGACCTTTGCGCCCATTTTGCTGGCGAGTTGATCAGCGCGTGCGCGTGTCGAAAAGGCTGCGATCTGGACGACATAACCGGCAGCTGCGACTTGCACAGGCGCGGGCTTCGCCGCTGGTTTAGTCGATGGCTTTGCGACAGGCTTCTTTGCTGATGCGCCTTCACGGACAAAGCGGCCATCGGATGTCGTTTCAGGCTGCATTACAGTTCCTGCGGAAGTATTCACCGGAACCGGCTTTGCCAAACCAGAAATACCAGCGGGCTTCGGCATTTTGCCAAGCTTATCGCGAAGTACCTTTAGCAACGATTCCGGCGTATCAATCCGCGAAGATGCTGCTTTCCCGTTGCGCAACATTGCACGTTCCTGTTCAGGCGGATTGATTTTGCGCACTCTGACACCAGCTACGCCTTGTGCGGTAATCCCCAATTGCTTGGCGGCACCTTCGGACAAGTCAATCAAACGGTCATTGGCAAATGGCCCGCGATCGTTAACGCGTGCCAAGATCGTGCGGCCAGTGTCGAGCGAAGTCACTTCGACATAGCTAGGCATCGGCAACGTCTTGTGAGCGGCGGTAATAGATGCGGGCAGGAACACTTCTCCATTGGCAGTGTTGCGGCCTTGAAGTTCGACACCATACCAGCTGGCATAGCCGACCTCGTCATACGCGGCGGCATCGGCGGGAGTGTATGTGACGGTGCCAACTTGATAAGGCGATCCAAGCCGAACGGGAAAATCCGAGACGCCCTTCATCGGCGCGTCAGCAGCTGGTGGCAGCTCGTTCAATGCGCGATCACCACCACCGCAAGATGCCAGAAATGCGAGAGCCACAGTGCAGCCCGCAAGCTTAATTATGTATCGCATCAGCCAACAACCCCACAGAAAGTGCGTAAAAGTTCGAACAATTATAATCCAGTATCGCGCGATAGTTGCTGCCGAGTAAATAGGCAGTCGCCCCTTGTCCATCCGGCTCGATTAGCGTTGCGAGCATATCACCCCCTAACGCATTACTCTGCGGCCAGCCGCTTTGCGGCACAAAACCTAAAGCGCGCCATTCGGACAGTTTCATCCATTTACTGTGCCGTGCAAAAACGCGTGGGCAGCGGGGGGCAACTAAGCCACTTTGAATCGCCGCACGGTTCAGGTTTGCAGGTGTATTGACCGCAAAGCCCCAAGGCTCATCACGCCGCCAACCGGCATTGACCAAATAATTGGCAATGGATGTCATGGCATCAACTTCGCTGCCCCAGATGTCGGCATAGCCATCGCCATCGCCATCGCGTGCAAGTTTCAGATACACCGAAGGCAGGAATTGCGGCTTGCCCAGCGCCCCGGCCCAGCTACCGGTGATCGCTGATTGCGGCACGCCTTGATCGATCATTTTCAGCACCGCGACCAATTCGCCCTCAAACAATGCGCGGCGACGGCCCTCAAATGCCAGCGACGCCAGCACTTCGGGAGCGTTGAAATTGCCAGTGACGGTTCCGTAGTTCGTCTCATGCCCGTAAATCGCGAGCATGACTTCTTCTGGCACCCCGGTTTGTGTTTCTATCCGTTCCAGCAGGGGTCGCAATTCGGTGTATTTCGTACGCCCGCGACCGATACGTGCCGCATCGACATGTTTTGATTTATAGGGTGCAAACATAGGAATAGGCGCATCAGCGGCCCCTTCGGGCTGTTGGCCATCGAGTGCAACTGCGCGAGCGTTGTATTTCAAATTAGGGATTACGCGGTTAAGTGTCGCTGTGGTAACACCCTCGTTGGTTGCTCTGATCCTCACCGTTTCGAGATATTCGCGGTAGCCTGTGGGAACAGCTATTGGGTCTTGAGCCTGCACGGGCGCCGAACTAGTCAGCAAAGGCGGTGCCATCGCAATGGCAAACATTGGCAATATCATGGCCCGTAACTTGCTCACTCAAATTCCCCTTAACTCTAAGCCTATTTTTGGCTTTACCATAATTGGGGCCCACATCCGCAACGAAATAACCATCCTGTCCCGGCTTCGCTTCACTTGATCGTATCAAAATGGGCGATGCACCCTTGCGCCAAAAGCGTTCAGCGGATAAGCGCGCACTCGCGGATGGACAGGTGTCCGAGTGGTTTAAGGAACTGGTCTTGAAAACCAGCGAGGGTGCAAGCTCTCCGTGGGTTCGAATCCCACCCTGTCCGCCAACTATTTTTCCGGCTGCAGCTTTGCACCATTGGACACATTGTCGCCAAACTGTGCAGTGATTGAATCGACCACAGACTGAATTTCTTCATTGGCATAGTCTTGGGCGTCAGCCAGCTTGGATTTGAAACCAAGCTCCGCTTTTACGATCAAATCGAAATATGATTTCCGCGTATCGACACACGCGGCGGCAACCTGTTCGTTAAAATCCGATCCAGATTTTTTGGCCTCAACCGCCTCGTTATGTTCTTTGACCAGGCAATTGTTGAACGCTTTGCGGGCGTCGTCCTGTGGATCGCCCTTCATCGCGGCCATATTCAATGCCATGGCCAATGCCAAAGTTGTTAATATCATTGCGTTGCTCCCCAGCATTTTTGTGACCAGTTGCTATGGTGCGAACCTATCACAATCCAAGTCGATGCTGCAACGTCGTACTGCGCGGGTGAATTGACCCTGAATTTACGCGACTAGCGTAGCTGTTTACCACTTTTTACCACAGCATCGACAGCCTCAAGCTCGCGAACGTCCTGTAATGGATCGCCGTCCACCCCGATAATATCGGCAAAACGTCCCACGGCAATCGCGCCAACATCCTTTTCGCGGCCTAGCGCCTGCGCAGCATTACGCGTCGCTGCTTGAATAGCTTCTAACGGTGTCATCCCGTATTCGACCATTGTTTTGAACTGCTTGCCGACATCGCCATGGGGCATGACTCCAGCGTCGGACCCAAACACCATTTTGACGCCCGCCTTGTGCGCTTTGCGAAAATTATCGCGCTGGATCTGCGCAATTTCGCGGTCTTTGCGAAGGTTGTCTTCCAAGACACCATTTTTCGCCCCTTCGGCTTGCGTGTAGTCCGTGTTGTAAATGTCCATCGAGAACCAGACCGGACGCGCACGAGCTGCCGCCAGTTTGATACCTTCATCATCGACCAACGATGCATGTTCGATGGTATCAATGCCCGCCTTGATCGCGGCTTTTATGCCATCTCCGCCATGTGCGTGGGCCGCAACGCGGATGCCCCATTGGTGCGCTTCGTCAGCAATCACACGCATATGCTCCTCGGATAATTGTTGTTGCCCGGGTTCAGTATTGCGTGAAAACACACCGCCTGTGGCGCAAATCTTGATGACCTCTGCGCCATATTTGCGTTGGCGACGAACCTGATAGCGCAATTCATCTGTGCTATCAGCAATGCCCTCGACTTTGGCGTCCTTTTCCATGCTCGGCGGCAGAAAAGTGGAGTCGCAATGTCCGCCCGTTGCGCCAATCGCATAGCCCGCAGGCACGATGCGCGGGCCGACGGCGTATCCGTTGTCGATGGCTTGTTTCAGCCCGATATCGTTGCGGTTGCCCGCGCCCACATTTCGCACAGTCGTGAACCCTGCGTTCAACATTGCCTGCGCATTGCCGACCGCTGTCATGCCCCAGAAACTGTCGGTAAATTCCAGACCGCGATAGCCACCAATATCGGCGGGGCCATCCAGATGAACGTGCATGTCGATTAGGCCCGGCAACAAAGTGCGTTCGCCAAGGTCGATATGTTTCACGTCGCTGCCCCATTTGACGACGCGTGCATCGGCGATGCTGGTGATGCGGCCATCGGCGTCGACGAAGATTGCGGGATATTCCACAATTTTACCGGTCAACACGTCCAACATGCGCGCGGCAGTAATCACGGTGTTTTGTGCGTAAGCAGGCGAAGAAACCGCCGCCAAAGTCGCCACACAGCCAAAGCCGATGCGCCGCAGTTTTCTGCTCAAGTTCACAGTGAATCGCATGTTTTAAACTCCAACAAAATTGCCTGATCGCTCAGATGCCAAAATTGTAGGGAGTAAGACAGCGGAAAGTTACGAACCGCGCCTGCAAACGCCGCCGGTCACATATGGATCATCTTACCGTAAGCACCCAGCACAGACTCATGCATCATCTCGCTCAAAGTTGGATGCGGAAACACTGTGTGCATGAAATCGGCCTCAACCAGCTCGGCGGTTTTGCCGATGGTATAGCCTTGGATCAGCTCGGTGACCTCTGCGCCAACCATATGCGCGCCGAGCAGCTCGCCGGTTTTTGCGTCAAATACGGTTTTGATGAAGCCCTCTGCCTCTCCCAAAGCGATAGCTTTGCCGTTGCCAATGAACGGAAAGTTGCCGACTTTGACTTCGTATCCTGCCTCTTTGGCTTTCGCCTCAGTCATACCGACGCTGGCGACCTGCGGGTGACAATATGTGCAGCCGGGGATGTTCAGCGGGTCCATCGCGTGCGGATGGCCGCCGTTAATGGCTTCGACGGCGATAACGCCTTCATGGCTGGCCTTATGCGCCAACCAAGGCGGCGCGGTTACGTCCCCGATGGCCCAGATGCCGGGCACATTGGTGCGGCACATCGGGTCAGTGTCGATATGGCCCTTGGTGGTTTTGATGCCGAGTTTTTCAAGGCCGATATTCTCGGTATTCGGCACGATGCCGATGGCGACGATGCAATGACTGAATTCTGACGCGACGATTTTGCCATCCTTGCCTTTGATCTTGGCTTTGACGCCATCAGGCGTGGACGAGAGTTCTTCGACCCCTGCCCCGGTCATGATTGTCATGCCCTGTTTTTTCAGCGCCTTTTCTAGGAAGGCCGAAACATCGGCGTCCTCAACCGGCACAACACGGTCGAGCATTTCAACAACGGTCACGTCCGCACCCATGTCGTTGTAGAAACTGGCAAATTCGATGCCAATTGCGCCGCTGCCGATGACCAGCAGCTTCGTTGGCATTTCAGGCGGAACCATCGCGTGGCGATAGGTCCAGATGCGTTTTCCATCAGCAGGGGCAAAGGGCAAGTCGCGCGCGCGCGCGCCGGTGGCGATGATGATATTCTTTGCGGTCAGCTCTTCGGTCTTGGCACCTGAGGTCACTGTCAGTTTACCCGGCGCAGTGATCTTGCCATCGCCCATATGGACGGTGATCTTGTTCTTCTTCATCAGATGCGTAACGCCCTGATTTAGCTGCTTGGCGATACCGCGTGATCGTTTGACCACCGCATCGATATCCGCGCTGATATTGGATGCCACCAGCCCATAATCGCCCGCATGCTGCATATAATGATAGATTTCAGCCGAGCGCAGCAACGCCTTAGTCGGAATGCAGCCCCAATTGAGACAGATACCGCCAAGGTTTTCCCGCTCAACAATCGCCGTTTTCAGCCCGAGCTGCGCGGCGCGAATGGCGGCAACATAGCCACCGGGGCCGGAACCGAGGACGATGAGGTCGTAGTTGCTCAACTTGCTTCTCCAACGAGATTTTGATGGCGCTGAGACGCCCTGAATTTATCCACAATGTTCAACCACAACCATGCCACTACCAAGCCGTTGACGCCTCCTATCAGGGCCGCAAACCCAAAAGCCTCAACCCGAAAATTCAAGACAAGGCCCACAATGATCGCCCAAATCACGCCAACCGCGACTCCAAAAAATTTGAAGCGCACGATGGTTGAAATCCATCCCAAACGCCGAACCATGAACATCAGGGGCAAACCGAAAACAATGATACCTGCTGCTGCTATTGGAACAACAATCATCAAAATGAAGACGAAATCCCGTCCCAGACCATGCGTATTTAGCTCACCCCGTTCAAAAGCACTCCATATGATGATAAGCACAAATGTAGCTACCGCAGAGACGAAACTGGATGCGACTATTGCGAGTATCTGTCGCCAAATAAGCGTTGTTCTACTTACGAGTCTCAAGCCACCAACCCCAAAGGCTTCTCCACCAGTTCCTTAAACGTCTTCATCAACATCGCGCCATCCGCGCCGTCAATCGCGCGGTGGTCGAATGATCCGGTCGCCGACATCACCGTTGCAATCGCCAGCGCGTCTTCGACCACATAGGGCCGCTTCTCCCCTGCGCCGATGGCCATGATCATCGCTTGCGGCGGGTTGATGACGGCTTCGAAATGCTTGATGCCCATCATGCCCATGTTGGACAATGACGCGGTGCCGCCCTGGAATTCATGCGGTTGCAGCTTGCCGTCCTTGGCCTTGGCCGCCAGCGTCGCCATTTCGGTGGAGATCGCCGAGATGCTTTTGTTGCCTGCATCGGTAATGATCGGGGTGATCAGGCCGCCCGGAATGCTCACCGCGACGCTGATGTCGCTGCGGCTGTATTGCAGCATATTGTCGCCCGCAAAGCTGACATTGCACGCCGGCACTTCGCGCAACGCAACCCCGAGCGCCTTGATCAGCATGTCGTTGACCGACAGCTTGATCCCGCGGCCATCGAGCGACGCGTTCAATTCGCCGCGCAGCTTGAGCAAAGCATCGAGGCGGATATCGACGGTCAGGTAGATATGCGGCACATTTTGTTTGGACTCAGTCAAGCGGCGCGCAATCGTTTTGCGCATATTGCTGAGTTTGACGGCTTCGTGCGGAATGCTGGTGTCTGTGACTAGTGCGGGGGTTGAGGCGACGGGGGATGCAGCAGGTGCGGCGGCGGCAACGGCAACTGGTGCCGCCTTCGTAGGCGCGCCACTCGCAGCGGTCTGAACGTCCTCCTTCACAATCCGGCCATTGGGTCCGGTTCCGGTGATGGTCGAAAGATCAACGCCTCGTTCAGCAGCGATACGTTTGGCCAAGGGACTGGCTTTGACGCGATCATCCGCAGCGGCCTTGGCGACAGGCGCAGCGGCGGAAGGCGCAGCGGCGATAGGAGCAGAAACCGGTGCAGGCGCTTCAACTTTTAGTTCTGCCGCAACCGCCGTTGGCGCAGCTTTCGCATCATCATCCTCACCCTGAATCAGCGCAATCACCGTGCCAACCTTCACCCCTTCAGCGCCTTCCACGACCAACAACTGCGTCACCACGCCATCGTCAATCGCTTCAAACTCCATCGTTGCTTTGTCAGTCTCGATCTCGGCCAGCAAATCGCCTGAGGAAACCGTATCGCCCACTTTCACTAACCAACGGGCCAAAGTGCCCTCCTCCATCGTCGGGGAAAGTGCTGGCATTTTAAGCTCGGTTGGCATGGATGATCCTGTCTAATTTTTTACCCTTGTCTTGCGGCATAAGGGTTAGCTTTCCCCAGCGTCAAGCCGCTAATGCTTGCGCTTTGCACCTTATTGCCACAAGACATCGCTATTCACGCCATTTGGCCATCGGGGGACGGCGGGACATGCGCACCTATTTGGTAGTTATCGACGAAAGTGCAGAGGCGCGGCTTGCGCTGCGCTTTGCCGCGCGCCGTGCCGCAAAAACCGGCGGTGCGCTGCATATCCTGTCGCTGGTCGAACCTGCAGATTTCGTTGCATGGGGCGGCGTCCAAGCGACAATGGATGCCGAAGCGCGCGAAAAAGCCGAAGAGCTTGTCGCGTCCGCCGCTGGCACGATATTTGACGAGCTGGGGCTGCAACCGCTGATCACCGTTAAAAAAGGCGATGGCGGAGAGATCGTCAAAGAGATGCTCGACGAACATCCCGAGATTGCAGCGTTGGTGCTTGGCGCGGCTGCGCAAGGCACGCCTGGGCCTTTGGTGGCGCATTTTACTGGCAATAATGCAGGCGCATTGCCTTGCCCGGTGATGATTATCCCGGGATCTCTAGGCGAAGATGCGCTGGACCTGTTGAGTTAGCGCTTTCGCCCTTGATGCCGGATGTTGCTCGGCCGACCGCGCTGGCCTCCTAAAAACTTACCCTTATGACGCGGACGTTCTTTGCGGTCGGGAGTGAAGCTGGCGCCGTCGGGCAGTTCAAAACGCAGCGCGCCCGACACCGGATTGGCCTCCGCCAGTCGCAATTTCAGCCGCATTCCGCGCCGATAGGTTTCACCGCTGTCCTCACCCATCAGGGTTTGGCTAGCCTCATCATAATGAAACCGTTCCGCCCCCAAAGTTGAGACGGGGACTAAACCATCGCCGCCAATCGATTCAACTGTGGCGAAAAAGCCAAAGTTTTGTACGCCGGTAATCCGCGTTTCAACAATCTCGCCGACTTGCGTTGATAGGAACGCGGCGACATAGCGGTCAACGGTTTCTCGTTCCGCCTCCATCGCGCGGCGTTCGGCTTTGCTGATCATTTCTGATGAGACATCAAGCCGTTCAAAATCGCGCGTGGTCAGGCCGGTGGTCGGCTTTATGGCGTTATCTTTAGGCGCAGGCATTTCCAGCCCATGCGACGCCACCAACGCGCGGTGGACAATCAGATCGGCATAGCGGCGGATTGGGGAGGTGAAATGCGCATAGCTGCCAAGCGCCAACCCGAAATGCCCCATATTTTGCGGCGTATAAAACGCCTGTGTCTGGCTACGCAGCACCGATTCCATCACTTGCGGGCGCAGTTCAGGGTCGTCGACTTTCGCAAGGATCGCATTGAAGGTCGATGGACGAACCACCTGCCCCAGCGCAAATTCGATATCGAAAGTTTTCAGATAGTCTTTCAACGCAACCAGCTTCTCGCGGCTTGGCGTTTCGTGAACGCGGTAAATCAGCGCCGATTTCTTCTCTTCCAGCGCCTTTGCCGCAGCCACATTGGCAGCGATCATGAAATCTTCGATCACTTGATGCGCATCAAGATGTTCGCGCACCGCAACGCCCGTCACTTTGCCTTGATCATCAAGGGTAATCCGCCGTTCGGGCATATCAAGCGCCAGCGGAGCGCGCTTATCTCTCGCCTTTTTCAGTAGCGCCCAGCACGCCCATAACGGCTTTAACGCTGGTTCCAGCATCGGATGGTCAAGCGTCCCATCGATGGCTTTCTGCGCATCTTCATACGGGATATTGGCGGAAATCCGTGCGATAGCGCGGGCGAAACGCCATGACGTCACATTGCCAGCTTTGTCGATTACCAAATGACAGGCAAGCACTGCGCGGTCTTCGCCAGCGCGCAGCGAGCATTTGTCCGACGACAAGGCATGCGGCAGCATTGGCACGACCAGATCAGGGAAATAGACACTATTCCCGCGCTTTGATGCCTCGCGGTCTAGCGCGCTGCTGGGGCGTACATAGTAACTGACATCAGCTATGACGACTAAGGCCTTATATCCATTTGGGTTTTTGGGATCGTGATCCAGCGTCGCCCACACAGCGTCGTCAAAATCGCGCGCATCTCGCGGATCGATGGCAACAATCGGAAGATCACGCAAATCTTCGCGGTTTTCCGGCGACACCGGCAGCTTGCTGACCCGCGCCGCTTCATCCTCAGCATCTTGCGGCATTTCAAACGGAATGCTGAATTTGTGGATCGCGATCAGGCTGAAACTGCGCGGCGCAAAAGGATCGCCCAGAACCTGCGTCACCCGCGCCTTTTTCTGCCCTACGCGTCCGCTGAGTTCAGCCAGCACCAGATCGCCAGCCTTGGCCTCGCCAAGTTCGGACAAAGGCGTGTCAAAACGCATTTTCTTATCGGTGGATTTCAGCCAGAACCGGTTGTTGCCGCCGTCCTCAACCACGCCTAATATCTGCTCGCTGACCTTCGGCAGCTTTTTCATCGGGTGCGCGACATAGCTGTTACCAGCTTCCTCGGTACGCGCAAGAATACGGTCGCCGAGGCCCAGCGCGCCTTTGCGGCCACGCTCAATAACGCGAAGCTTGGGCAACGGAATGCCTTCGGCCTCCCACTGTTCTGGCACTGCAATCAACGTGCCGCCGTTGACTTCAACGATTTTCAGGACAGTAACCTTAGGTATTCCGCCCATTTTGTTGAATGCACGGCCCGGGGCCAGATCGACCAACCCTTCATCGGTCATATCACGCAACAATGCTTTGAGAGCGATCTTCTCACTGCCTTTCAGCCTGAATGCACGTGCAATTTCGCGCTTTCCCGCTGGTTCGCTCGATTGCTCGATAAAAGCCAAGATTTGTTTGCGGGTTGGAAGGCCGGGTTGGTGCGGTTGCGGCTTGTTTGCCAAATTAATATGTCCGTCCGATAAGAATGCGCTCAACAGCGGGCGATCCTGTGAAGAAACAAACACCATCGACCTCTGCCGCTACGTTTGGCGTGTTACGAATGGTGAGTTTTAAGGCTTTCAGTTGCTCGACGACTTTGTCCAATTCCACACCGGAGGGCCGCGCCCATTGCACCTCGACCCAGCCTGCAAACTTTGCATCATCGCCTTTGAAATGAACGGCCAGATCAGTCACATCGCGCGCGATGTTGCCGTCCAATCGTGCTTTTGCTTCGGCGTGAAGGTTGGTCTGGATGTCCTGCAAAATCGCGGATGCCGCCGCCACAAATTCAGCGCGCGGGGTAAATGCTGTCGCAAGCTTGCCATCGTCTTTATACAGCCGATCACGACGCAAAACCGCCGCTTTTCCGTCGGCAACATCGCGCGGACCTACCTCAACGATAACCGGCGCGCCCTTTTTAACCCAGCCCCAGCGCTTGTTCGACGCTTTAGCCGCCTTGGTATCAAGCAGCACCCGCAACGCCTCTCCAAATGCGTTTTGCGCCAGCAATTCCAACCGCAAGCTGCGGCAATAATCAAGCACAGCAGCGTCGCCGTCGTCGTCACGCAGCATCGGCACGATCACAACCTGCCACGGCGCAATCTCTGGCGGGCAGCGCAGGCCATCATCATCGCCATGCGTCATGATTACACCGCCGATCAGCCGCGTTGATACGCCCCAGCTGGTCGTATGCGCAAACTGCTGGCCGCCATCCTTATCCTGATATTTAATGCCCGAGCTTTCCGCAAAACCGGTGCCAAGATAATGGGAGGTTCCGGCCTGTAACGCTTTGCCGTCCTGCATCATCGCTTCGATCGAATAGGTCGCGACCGCTCCGGGGAAGCGCTCGTTTTCTGGCTTTTCGCCGGCAACCACCGGCATCGCCAACGGACCTTCGGAAAAGGCGCGGTACATTTCCAGCGCGCGCATCGTCTCGGCCATCGCATCGGCCTTGTCGGCATGCGCGGTGTGGCCCTCTTGCCATAAAAACTCGCTGGTACGCAGGAACATGCGGGTGCGCATTTCCCAGCGCACAACATTTGCCCATTGATTGACCAGCAACGGCAAATCGCGCCAGCTTTGCACCCAGCGCGACATCGCTGCTCCAATGACGGTTTCAGAGGTTGGGCGGACAACGAGTGGTTCTTCAAGCTTGGAATCCGGATCAGGAATCAACCCGCCTTTTGGCCCCTTAACGAGCCGATGATGTGTGACAACTGCCATTTCCTTGGCAAAGCCATCGACATGGTCAGCCTCTTTTTCAAAGAAAGACAATGGGATAAACAACGGGAAATAGCAGTTTTCAACGCCCGCTTTCTTAATCTCCGCATCCATCAGTTTCTGAATGCGTTCCCAAATGCCATAGCCCCATGGACGTATAACCATACAGCCGCGTACGCCCGATTCCTCGGCAAGGTCAGCCTCTGAAATGACTTCTTGATACCAAGCAGCAAAATTCTGTTGGCGGGTAATGGAGAGCGCGTGTTTCATCCGCCAAGCCCCTAACGACTTGGGAGCAGCCCCGCAACTGGTGCCGAAGCTATTTGCTGTTTAGCGCATCGATGCGGGTTTGCAGATCAGCCATCTGGCGTTGCAAATCGCCAACATTATCGGCTTTGCCGATTTCTGCATCTGCAGCTTTGCCGCCGGTCAGATTCGGCATAAATGCCTTACGCGCAGCGCGCATCATTTCGATGTTCTGCTTTGCGATATGGCCGAACGGACCGGACGTAATGGCGCTTTCAATAACCTCTTGAACCTGTTTCTGGTTCTTGCGAAAGTTATCCATCGAATTTTCGAGGAATTGCGGCACCAGCCCCTGCATGGAATCGCCATATAGCGAGATAATCTGGCGTAAGAAATTGACCGGCAGCATGCCTTTGCCGGTATTTTCCTCCTCCATGATGATCTGTGTCAACACGCCATGCGTGATGTCTTCGCCAGATTTCGCGTCTACCACGTGAAACTCGATATCCTGGCGTGTCAGTTCCGCGAGATAATCCAATGTGATGTATTTGGACGAACGAGTGTTATAGAGGCGGCGGTTCGCATATTTTTTGATGATGACGGGGCCATCAGCATTTTTTTCGGCCTTCTTCGCCATTGCAAACCCTTTTTCAATAACCTTCGGGGACGCTTAGCACTGCTTTATGGTGCACTGCAACTTATACAAAAAATGAAGAACCCGCACGGTTAAATCAACCGAGCGGGCTCCGCACAAATATCAATGATAAAACCAAGCCGAGATTAAAGCCCGCCGGGGCCGCAATCCTTTTTAAGGTAATCAAGCATTTTGGTATAAAGCGTCGTTTGATGGTCATACATCAACGTGTTGGAAAAGTGATCAGCGCCCTCAAGTGTTATGTATTGCGCGTTGGTTTTACCCGCTTTTTCCATCGCAGCTTTATAATCCGTCATATGGTAATAAAGCACACGGCGGTCCTGCCGTCCGTGGATCATCAGCAATGGGATATTGGCTTTCGCGGCATCCTTCACAGGGTTTATTCCGATCATACCGCGCCGTCTTGCCCAATCATCCAGCGCTTTTGGTGACTCCGGATTGCGCCGGCCAAAATACTGCTTTTCGGGGTCCGCAACGGCCGCACCAGCAATAGCGCATTGGTAGATGTTGTTGTCACGCTGCGTTGCGACGAGTGCAGCATAACCACCATAAGACCAACCAAACATCGCCATGCGGTTTTTGTCGACTAGGCCTTCTTTTACAAGATACATCGCGCCGTCATCTTTGTCGTCTTGCATCGCAAGGCCATGCTGACCGTAAGCGGAGTCGAAATGCGACTGCCCCCAACCAACCGACATCCGGTATTGTGGCTGCAACACCATGTAGCCCGCATTTGCCAGCAGCTGGCCCCATTCATCGTAGCCAATCACTTCATTGACCTGCGGTCCGCCGTGCGGAATGACAACCAACGGGAACGGCCCTTTGCCTTTTGGCACAGTAATGTAGGCAGGGATCATTTTCCCATCGCGTGCCGGATAACGCAAAAACTCCACCTTGTTCAAATCCGCTGATTTCACAGATGGATTTTCACTGGCCAGTTTTGAAGCTTTGCCGTCTTTCACGAACCAGTACGAGCCGGGGTCTTTTGGACCGCTATTATAGGCGATCATAATTTTGCCATCGCGCGACCGGCTGGTTATCCGAACCTGATGCGCGTTTTGAATCTTGGACTCAAGATCTTCGTAAAGCGCCTTTTCCTCCATATCAAACCAGTGGCGTTCAAATTTCGCACCGGAATAGACCGCGGCGACAACGTTATTGTTGCCTGCCCAGCGCATGGAATGGCGCTGCACTCCGATAATATCGGCGTCGGGATTGGAGTAAATTTTATTGCCGACTTTGCCAGTGGTGAAATCAAATTCGTACAATCCGACTTTATCTTCGCCGCGCGTATCCGTGATATAGCCTTTGGTCGGATCGCTGCCGTTGACGCCAGCAAAGCCAGTTAGGCCACTCAACACGCGATACAGGTTTTCATGCTTATTCAGGTCATAGCGTTCGCCGAATTCCTTCCAAGCACCGTCACCAGGCGCGCGATAGTATTCCACCTGTTGAAAGCCATCCAGACCCGATGTGAAACGGGGATTTCCGTCGTTATCAAACTCGGCAGTCGGATATTTTTCGCTGCCCTTCAGAACCAGCGAGCGCGCGCCGGTTTCAAGATTGAACTTGTAATACGAACGCGGACGGAACGCCTCAAACGGATCAACACCCGTTGCATCGGCGACTGAGCTACCCTCAGCGATCAGGATTTGACCTGGTTCCTTTGGCAGCACTGTGACTAGCCGGAAGGCGCCGTCGACATCGGAAAATTTGTTCTTTTCCAAATTATAGGCAAAGGCTTTGTAGCTACGAACATCTTCCTCTGGGCCAGTGACCGATTTGCGCACCACTTTCCAAGCGGTGCCGAAAATGTGCTTATCGCTGACCCAGCGCGCATCGATCATTTCCATCGGTTTAGAATTCAGGCGCTTAACGGGCTTTGAAAAATCGCTGGTATCGTATATTTCGAGGACGTTCTCGCCCATATTGCCGCCTTCGATTTTCAACAGCAAGATATGTTTGCCATCGGGCGAGACTTCGACGGTGCTAACGGCATCGCGTTGGCCCCAGACGCTGATCGGTACCGACGGAGTTGTGTCCCCAAGTTCTGTGCCAGGGCCAGTTACAACAATTCCAGACTGTGCCAGCGCGACTGATGATATCCCCAGCGACAAAACGCCAAAGCTGATCGCGATGAAAGATGACTTAAGATTTTTCATATTTGCGACTCTCTCAATTCCATTATCTGTTTCGACAAAACAAAAAAGCGGCCCCGCAGAAAATCCGCTGGGCCGCTTTCTTAGTACTTCAAGTCAACAAGTGACTTAAAACTTCTTCTCGACCGAGAAGAAGAACTCGCGACCGTCATAATTATAGCCATTACCGATAGCAGCGTTGGCAATAGAAAACACTTCGCTGCTATCAACCAACGGTGGATTTCGATCAAAGATGTTTGACACACCCGCGCGAAGCGTCAAGCCACTGCCGCTATCACGATAGCGAACCGCTGCAGTGTGAGTGAAGTACTTTTTTGCAAAGCCGACATCGCGGCAGAAGATGCCATCGCCAGCCGTGCGAACCGGGCCACCAACGCCGTTAGTCGTTCCATTTCCGAGGCATGTGTCGCCAATTACCCCAGTTGGTAATCCCGCCGCGTTAGTGCCGAATGCGCTCGACAACGGATCTATGCCATCTGCTTGTTGCTCCACTGGGCCGGTATATTCAACCTGCCATGTAAAACGGAACTTTTCGATATCGGCAGTAAACGTCGTTTGACCGGTCCATTTTGGCAAGCCGAATTCGCCCGCATCATCATCGTAAGAACGAATACCGGCATCATCAAGAAACACGGTGCTTCGCTCAATTAAATGGTTTGCACGGATGTTAAGTCCAAGATCTACGTTAGTCCCAAACATCCTCACCTCTTTACCAAAGTCGGCGTTTATATCTACACCGCGGACAGACTCCTGATCCAAATTGAGGAATTTACCATCGACACCGCTTACCAAGAAAAACTCCGAAGCAGACGCGCTAGCAGTAATCAGGTCACAAAATTGACTACGTTGACCATCTTGGCGTGTATAACAGTCATTCAAAACGAATTGAGCAGAAGGTTCGACAACTGCTCCTTTCACTTTAATGTCAAAGTAGGTCGCAGCAAGACTTACTCTAAAACCATCGCCGATTGTTTGATCGTAGGCGACACCAGCGGTCATAGCGCGGGATGTTTCCTCATTAAGATCTAGACTACCACCGGACGTAATTTCAGTGCTGGTAAGCTGGATTGGAACGAGGGTAGCAGCGTTGAAACCTACCCGTGTCGGATCGCGACCTTCACGAACACAGTTAGCAATCGTAGTAGCATCACGCTCATCATCAACGGCGCGATAAGCACCGCTCGCGATTGAATCCTCAGTCACAGCGCAAGGGTCGAACAGCGTCTGGAAGCCGGACTGCCCAGCAAGGAAGTTTTCACGTAGGTTTGGAGCTCGGAAAGAAGTGCCGTAGCTTACTTTAATTGCGAGTGGATCGAACGGACGCCACAATCCTTTAACTGAATAGGTTCCAGCGGTGCCATAATACTCTTCATCGGTCACTCGCCCGGAGAGGTTGAGCGTTAGTTCGCGAACCAATGTTTCACCGGCCTTAAGAGGTAGGTTCACCTCACCAAAGACTTCCTTGATTTCCTTGCTGCCAACAGCACCACGGTCAGCGAAGAAGCCAAAGAACAAGCCGTTTGCAGCAACAAGCGAAGGCGTCGAGTTAATCTTGTCTTTCCGGTATTCCGCACCAACACCCATCGTCACGTCGCCGGCAGGCAGGCTAAAAAGGCTGCCGCCAACAAAGCCGGAAAGCACCATCTGTTCATAGGTCGTGTTAAATTCACGCACACCAAACAGATAATCACGCTCGGCCTGAGTAGCAAAGTTACCAATCGGGCTATTCAACAAGCTCGCAGCAAACATGTTCACGGGCACACAGCCTTGCGTCAGATCTGCCATAGCCGCACCGGGGTTTCTTAACCCAGCCGCATTACAAGGCGCTGACAGAACGGGGCCGCCAAAAACTCCCCCCGTTTGCAAATCATTGTTATAATCATCTGCGATACCGTCGCCGTTGTTGTCAAAAATGTCTCCCGGACCATTGACGACGCCGTCGCCGTTATCATCGGTGTAATCTGCCGTCGGATCGAGGCCCAGCGCGAACGCCAATTTATCTTCACGAATGCCAAAGCGCTTCGATTTACCAATTGCTTTCGAATACACGCCGGAAACTTCAAAATCCCAGCTGGAGCCTAAGAAAGGCAAATCGCCCTTCACGCCGAGAACACCCCGATATTGCTCCTGCACGAGCGAGAAGTTGTTTCGATCGCCTTCGACAGCAACAATGGGCTGTACGGGAAGATCAAAACCCTGACCTGGAGCTCGAGCACCGCCAAAAGTGAGGAACTGAGCAAGGCCGCAATCTACGCCACCAACTGCAGACCGATTACATGGGTTGAACGCATTGTTCGCTGGAACGTATGGGAACAGCTGTGCGATACCTGTGTTATCAGCAGACGCTTCGTTGCGACTATAGCCAAATTCAAAAAATGGAGTGATGTTGGCTGCACCTTCAAAGGTGTATTCGCCGACCGCCATCACATTCAGAAGCTTCCGCCCGCTTTGGAATATCTGATCTTCGTTGGCTCCGTTGGTGTTGACGTTCTGAAAGTCTACATCACGAATTCCATCACGGTTCACGTCGAGTTCGCGACCGCGAAATGTGTTCTCGTTAAAGAATGGAATGCCAGTGTTGCTTGCACCCGGCGTGTAATAAACCGAACCATAAGTGGTAAAAGGTATAAAAATCCGTCCGCTAAGGCCAGCTATTTTACATTCGTTTTCGGAAACGGTGACGCCAGGTGTGCGATTACGAACAGCGGCATTATCGGCTAAGCCTAGCGTACGAACGTTGCCATTTTGGTCAATTTCGTAATGCTTGTCGCATCCGCGGAAGAAATCCCGATCCTTCAAACGAACTGCATCGGTATACGCATATTCAACGCCAACGCCGAGGAAACCACGGTCGTTGTTTACGCCCCATGATCCGCTGATGGTGTAATCTTCACCCGCACCTTGCGGATTGACATTACCGTTGGCACGCAACGTGAAACCATCGAAATTCTTACGCAAAAGAACGTTTACAACGCCAGCAATAGCGTCCGAACCGTAAATCGAAGATGCGCCGTCAAGTAGCAGGTCGTAACGGTCAACCAACGATGATGGGATCAGGTTAATAGACGGGCTGGTTGGTGCACCTTCGACGCCGGCAGGGGCCATACGGCGGCCGTTGATAAGGATAAGAGTGCGGTCAGCACCAAGGCCACGCAGGTTCAGAGTTTGCGACCCGGGACCGTTATCCAACACGAAACCGTTAAATGTTGCATCGATCTGCTGACCGGCAGCAGCTTCAGATTTCTGCAGCAGCGAAGATGCATCAAATTCTCCAACATCCTCGGCATCATCATTTTTAATAACCTGAAGCGGCGAAATGCTGGTGTAAGTGTTCTGCTTCAGGCGCGAACCTGTAACGACGATCTTGTCACCCGCTACTGGCTCTGCTTCGCCGTCGGCGGGTACAGCAACTTCTTCTTCTTCGGTCGTTGTTGCAGTTGTGGTCTGCGCATATGCAGGCGACGCAACGCTCAACGCAAAGCTGATAACCGACCCGGCCACTAGCAGATTTGATTTCTTCATGGATAACTCCCCAGTTAATGAGATTGTCAGAAAGGTTTTTTGTTAGCTATCGCGTAACCGAAATCTCGCGGCCAGTTCAAGCGGATGATAGGGTTATCGCGGAATTCTGCGCTATGTTGCAGTTTTGCAACAGAACGCCCCCATGTTTGATGAACATGCGATGAAGCTGCCAAGTATGTTTATGTCAGATATCGGCATCCATTTTGAAATATTACGACAAAGAAATTCTAATTGGCGTAATAAACATGACTTATCGAGCCGCAAAATAGCGACGTCCCTTGATCGGGTTACGACAGCTGATCCAGTTGTTTGCCACGATAGATATGTGTCTGCTGTCCGATTTTGTTCGATTAGCACCGCAGGCAAAACGCAAATATCGAATCGCTGCAATTCACACGGCTTTTATGACCACAGCCGTTCGCAGCGCGTTCCTAAACCCGTCAGCAGTTCATACTGCGACGTCCCCGACAGCTGCGCGGATGGGTACAGGTCAAACTCAATGTCGACCCAGTCGCCTTCTTTTAACGTCGGGCAATGACTCGCATCGACCGTCAAAAGGTCCATTGAAACGCGACCAAGCACAGGCATTGCGCCTCCTTGGAATTGCGCCGTTCCTTTGCCAGAAAACCCGCGTCCATACCCGTCCGCATAGCCAACCGCCAAGGTTGCAACGCGCGCAGGCTGTTCGCAACGATATGTCGCATTGTAACCAATCGGTGCACCTGCGTGATGATCGCGGATTTGCAGAACCGACGCTTGCAGGCCAACGACTGGCATTATTCCACCGATCTGTTCCGCTCTGGCAATACCGCCGTAAACCGACAATCCCGGCCTAGTAAGATCGAAATGATAGCGGCGACCCAGCATTATTCCCGCACTGTTCGCCAGACTGCGGCGGCGCGCGGGGATTGACTGGGCCATTTCACCGAACAGCGTCAGTTGATCGGCATTTTGCGGTACATCTTGATCGGCGGACGCGAGGTGCGAAAGCAAGATATCGATTTCCAATCCATCGAACAAACCGTCAGTCAATTGCTCCGGCCCTATACCCAGCCGGTTGATACCGCTATCCAGCATGACGTGACAGACACCGCCGCATGCCGCTTTCCAGCGCGCAATTTGCAACGGCGTGTTCAACACGGGAATCGCGCCGATTGCCATTACTTCGCTGGGATCATCCGCATCCAATCCGTTCAACACAGCGATCTGGCATGGTGGCACAAGGTCAGCGATCGCCGCAGCCTCTTTCCAATGGGCGACAAAAAACTGCTGACAGCCCGCCGCTGACAGCCGCATCACAACTTCGCGCGCGCCAAGGCCGTAGGCATCGGCTTTTACCGCAGCGCCGCATTGCGCGACGCCTTGTTGCATCAAATAGCGCCAGTTGGCAGTCAAAGCATCACCATCAAGGCGCAGGCGCAAAGGCGAGGCAAAATCAGTCATGTCAGCATTTTGCCTGCACCATGTTGTCGCTCAGTCCAGCTTGGTCTTGCCAGATGTTTCCGGCAACCAAATCAGCGCCACGATAAACGCCATCGCGGTTACCCCGACAGTGTACCATAGCCCGGAAAACGGCTGCCCCGTCTGCGCGACAATGTACTGCGATATATAGGGCAAGAACCCGCCGAAATAGCCTGCGCCGATATGATAGGGGATCGACATCGACGTATATCGGATTTTGGCAGGAAACATCTCGACCAAAATGGCTGCGACTTGACCATATGTCATGCCGGACAACGCGACCATCAAGAAGACCGCAAGAATGATTTTCCAAGGCTGGCGCTGCGCCGGATCGGATTTGTCGGGATAGCCTGCCTTTTCCAAAGCGGCGACATATGCCTTTTCATCGTAACCCGACACTTGCGCATCACCAACCTTTAGCGACACCGCATCGGCTGGCTGTTTACTATAGGCAATCCCGCGCTTGGTAAGGAAATTGAGTGCATTGGCACATTCAGTATCATGAACACGATTCAGCGCGTTAAAGTTGCAAGTCGGCATCGACAGCGTAACCGGATTGTTCACTGTCGCCTTGGCCAGCGCCGGGTTAGCTGCATCGGCCATCATCCAGAATATGGGGAACACGCCAACAATCGATAGCGCATAGCCGAGCAGCAGTAACCGTTTCCGTCCCCATTTATCCGATAACCAGCCACAAGCCACATAGGTTGGGGCTGCAAGAGCGGCACCCACCGCCATATATAACAACGCGTCAGCCTCTGGCACACGCGCGGTTCCGGTCAGGAAATACAGCGTGCCGAATTGCGAGGTGTAATAGATTACGGTTAGGCCAGCGGCTACACCGAACAACGCAACGAATATCCGCCCAACATTTCCGGGATAGGTAAAGCTATCGACAAACGGGTTTTTCGACGTCTGCCCCGCCTCCTTCATTGCCTTGAAAACCGGGCTCTCTGAAAGCTTCAACCGCATATAAAGCGATATTGCCAGCAGCAATATCGACGTCAAAAACGGCACGCGCCAGCCCCACGCCTCAAACGCCTCGGTGCTCATTGAATTGCGCGTGATAAGCACAACGATCACCGCGAGCAGAAATCCACCTGCGACCGACGCTTGAATCCAGCTGGTATATTGACCGCGTTTTCCATCTGGCGCGTGTTCAGCTACGTAAATCGCCGCGCCGCCATATTCGCCGCCAAGCGCAAGACCCTGTAGGCACCGCATTAAAAGCAGCAATCCGGCGGCCCAAACTCCGGCAGTTTCAAAGGTGGGCAAAAATCCGATTGCCGCAGTTGCCACCCCCATAAGCGTAATGGTGACCAAAAACGTGTATTTGCGACCGATCTTGTCGCCAAAATAGCCAAACAGTATCGCGCCAAAAGGTCGAACGCCAAAGCCTGCTCCAAAAATGGCAAGCGATGCCAATGTTGCCGCTGTGGGGCTATCGGCAGGGAAAAATAGCTTACCGATCAGGGCCGCAAGGATGCCGTAAACGAAGAAATCATACCATTCGAACACAGTGCCTAGCGAGGACGCGGTGATAACCAGCCTGTCCCGCTTGGGATCGAGCGCGATTTCGCTCTGTATTTCTGTCGTTGCCATCGGGCTCCCGTTCCCATGCGTGAATCTGGATTCACCCTTAGTTGCTATGGCAAAGCGTTCAACCCTTGTTGCAACACATAAGGCGATGGACAAAACCCGAGAAGTTATTCCATCTCAAGGATAATCGCGTCCACGGCCAGGCTGTCGCCAGCCTTTGCATTCACGACCTTCACCGTCCCCGATTTTTCGGCGCGGAGGATGTTTTCCATCTTCATCGCCTCGACAATCGCAAGCGGTTGGCCAGCCTCAACCTTATCGCCTGCTTCAACATTCACCGCCGTGATCAGCCCAGGCATCGGGCAGATCAGGTAGCGGGACAGATCAGGCGGGATCTTTTCGATCATGTGCAACGCCAGCGGCGCGACATGCGCGGGGAGGCATCGGACTTTGTGCGTTGCTCCGCGTGTGGTCATCGCGAAACCGGTGGCAGTCTTGGCGACTTTGATGGCCAAGTCAGCGTCGTCGATTTCTGCAATCACCAATCGGTCGCTTGGTGTGTATTCCAAAAACAGGTTTAGCGAAATGCCATCGACCAGAATCTCGTCCGCGCCGATTTCGACGTCATGCGCCACGCCATCAACTGTGATTTGCCAATCCCCCGGCGGGTCAAGATCATCGCCAAGCTGGCCGTCCACCTGCCGTGCACGATCCGCATTTGCGCAGGCCATGAAGCCAGCGACTGCGGCGATTTCGCGGAGTAGCTCTGCGGATGCAGGCGCTCCGTGAAAACCATCAGGATATTCTTCAGCGATAAAGCCAGTTGTGATGTCGCCAGAACGGAAACGCGGATGCTGCATAATCGCGCTGACGAAATCGATGTTGTGCCCAAGCCCTTCGATCTCAAATTGGTCGAGCGCAGCGATTTGTAGGTCAGCCGCTTCGTCACGTGTTTCCCCCCATGTAATCAGCTTGGCGATCATCGGGTCATAGAACATCGACACTTCGCCGCCGTCCATTACGCCATCATCAACACGCACGCCGTCAACGCCGCGAATGCCGCCTTCCCAGCCCGTGACTGGCGGGTTGTAGCGGACAAGGCGACCGGTGCTTGGCAAAAACCCGCGATAGGGGTCTTCGGCATAGACACGGTTTTCGATTGCCCAACCGTCGATGCCAATGTCGCCCTGCGTCATCGCCAGCTTCTCGCCAGCGGCAATGCGGATCATCTGTTCGACCAGATCGATGCCAGTGATGCACTCGGTCACCGGATGTTCGACCTGAAGGCGGGTGTTCATTTCGAGGAAATAGAAACTCTCGCCGCTGGGGTCTGCGCCCGATACGATCAGTTCGACTGTTCCAGCGGAATAATAACCAACGGCGCGTGACAGAGCGACGCATTGTTCGCCCATCGCCTTGCGCATCTTGGGTGTAACGAAGGGCGAAGGCGCTTCTTCGACAACTTTCTGGTGCCGCCGCTGGATCGAACATTCGCGTTCGTTCAGATACAAAATATTGCCGTGCTGGTCGCCCAGTATCTGGATTTCGATGTGGCGCGGATTGAGGATGAACTTCTCGATAAACATGCGGTCGTCGCCGAACGAGTTCAGGCCTTCCCGTTTCGTGGCTTCAAATCCTTCGCGCACGTCCGCCTCAGTATATGCCAACCGCATCCCCTTGCCGCCGCCGCCTGCCGACGCCTTCATCATCACCGGATAGCCGATTTCCGCCGAAATTCGAACCGCATGTTCGGTATCGTCAATCTCGCCGACAAAGCCGGGGACGACATTGACCCCCGCCGCCATCGCCAGTTTTTTGGACTCGATCTTGTCCCCCATCGCGGCAATCGCGTTTACGGGCGGGCCGATAAAGGCGATGTTTTCCTTGGCCAGCGCCTCGGCAAAACTGGTGCGTTCGGACAGGAAACCATAGCCCGGATGCACCGCCTCCGCGCCGGTTTGCTTGCACGCGGCGATGATCTTGTCCGCCAGCAAATAGGACTGCGCGGCAGGCGAAGGCCCGATATGCACCGCCTCGTCGGCCATTTGCACAAACGGCGCGCGCGCATCGGCATCGGAATAAACCGCCACGGTCGCGATCCCCATCCGGCGCGCGGTCTTGATAATCCGGCAAGCGATCTCGCCACGGTTTGCGATCAGGATTTTTTTGAACATTCAGCGACTCCTGGGTCGAAAAA
This sequence comes from Sphingomonadales bacterium, assembly GCA_043771985.1. Lineage (GTDB taxonomy): Bacteria > Pseudomonadota > Alphaproteobacteria > Sphingomonadales > Sphingomonadaceae > Sphingorhabdus_B. Next base: position 51,682 of record JAYVGQ010000039.1, on the reverse strand, counting down.
GGAAAATTAGTACGCCAAGCCAGATCGTCGGTCCGCCGAAAAGGATTAGAGGGCGAGCAATATCTGCCGTTTCAGAGCAAGAAGTGTCAGGCCAGTTCGGATCGATGTTCTCCATACAATCTCCGAGGAAAAAAAGGCCCATCATTAGGAACATGGCTAAGATCCAGAGAGCCGTCCAGATGAACGCAGTTCCGACTCGCGACGAATTTTGCCGCCCTAGCAGGAGCAGAAACGCGAGGAGCAAAAGGAATCCGAGACCGACTGCGGCAGCCATGTCCTCACTCCCCTACCGGCGGAATATTGTGCCCCAGCAGTCGCAACCCATTTGGTGAGCACGCCACAATATTGCTGCCCCATCCGTAAATGCCGACCAAAGAGGCATTGCGCAATAATTCGTAATCGTGCGGTGGGATGACGCTGGGGTTCACTCCGCCGCCTCCAACGCCTTACACGCCCTAAGCGGCTCCTCCGCCTCCATCGGCACCAGACCCAGCTTCGTCAGCATCGCCACGTCCTTGTCGTCGCCTGCATTGGCGGCGGTTAGCAGCTTATCGCCGGTGAAGATGCTGTTCGCGCCAGCCATGAAGCATAGGGCCTGCGTCGCCTCGCTCATGCTCTCCCGCCCCGCGCTCAGGCGCACCATGCTCATCGGCATGGTGATCCGCGCCACTGCAATCGTGCGGACGAACTCAATATCGTCGATCTTGGCGAGCGGCGTGTCCGCCAGCATGTCGCCCAGCACAGTGCCCTTCACCGGCACCAGCGCGTTGACCGGTACGCTCTCGGGATGAGCCGGTAGTGTCGCCAGCGTGTGGATGAAGCCCACCCTGTCGGCGCGCGTTTCGCCCATGCCGACAATGCCGCCGCTGCACACGTTGATGCCCGCACGGCGCACCTCGGCCAGCGTATCGAGCCGGTCTTCCATCGTCCGCGTGGTGATGATCTCGTTATAGCGTTCGGGCGAGGTGTCGATATTGTGGTTGTAATAATCGAGCCCCGCCTCGGCCAGCATATCGGCTTGTGCGGGTGTCAACATCCCCAAAGTCATGCACGTTTCCATCCCCATTTGCCGCACGCCTTTGACGATCTCGACAATCGCGGGCATGTCGCGGTCTTTGGGGTTGCGCCACGCTGCGCCCATGCAGAAACGGTGCGAGCCATTGTCCGCCGCCTGCGCCGCCTTTTGCAACACCGCCTGCACATCCATTAACTTGGTCGCCTCAACCCCGCTGTCGGCCTTCACCGATTGGCTGCAATAGCCGCAATCTTCGGGGCAACCGCCGGTCTTGATGCTCAGCAAAGTGCAAAGCTGAATCTGCCCCACTGCATGATGCGCGCGGTGGGCGGTTGCGGCCTGATAGACAAGCTCGTCGAAGGGCAGGTCGAACAACGCGGCGATTTCTTCGCGGGTCCAGTCGGTGCGGGTATTCATCACATCGACTCCACAAACAGGGTCAAGAACATTCCTACTCCCAATGAATAGCTCCACACCGCCACTCTTCTGAACCATTTGAGGACATTTGGTAGCGGCTCGTTTGCCAGTTCAGCCTTTAGGATACGGCTCTGGCCATCAAAGCCGATGATACCGGCAATCGCAATCAGGATGATGATCGCTTCGAGTAACCCGGGCCTGACATCGGCTTTGCCAGCCTGAAGAATCGACAGCAATCCCCCAAGCGTGATCAGCGACAAGGTCGTCATATGCTTGAACCAGTCGTAAAGCAGCAATGCCGCCCGGCTTTTCGAACCTTCGGGGATCGGACTGTCGCTATCAATAATGTCGTTCGAATTCATTCGGCGGCCTCTGTAATAGGTGGCATGTTATGCCCAAGCAGACGCAATATGTCGCTTGCGCATTCCACGATGTTGCTTCCCGGTCCGTAAATACCCACAACACCCGATTTCCGCAGAAATTCATAATCCTGTGGCGGAATGACACCACCTGCAAAAACTTTTATGTCGGCTCGGCCTGCGTCGCGCAGCAATCGGATCAGTTCGGGAATGTTGGTTTTATGCCCCGCTGCAAGGCTGGACGCGCCAATGGCATCAACATCGCGTTCCAAAGCTAGCTTTAGTGTTTCTTCGGGTGTTTGAAACAACGGCCCGCTAATCGCTTCAAAACCCATGTCGTTAAACGCAGACGCCACGACATTTGCGCCGCGATCATGCCCGTCTTGCCCCATTTTGGCGATTAGCACGCGGGGTTGGTGGCCAAGCCTGCGGCCAACGGCGCTGACGCCCTCAACCACCAAAGCCCATGCCGTGTCGAATTCATGCGCACTGCCATAAATGCCTTTTACCGGCACCGGCGTTGTGGCGTAACGGCCAAAGACCAGCTCCATCGCGTCGGATATTTCGCCAAGTGACGCGCGCGCGCGGGCCGCCACAACGGCGAGAGCGAGCAAGTTGCCGCCACCTTTTGCGCCATCGGTGATAGCCGTTAATGCCGCCTGACACGCGGCTTCATTGCGGCTGCTCCGCATCTTTAACAGCCGAGCAATTTGCCCTTGCCGCACCGCATCATTGTCAATGTCGAGCGTATCAAGCTGATCCTCGGTCGCCAGCTTGTATTTATTCACGCCAACGATCACGTCTTCGCCTTTGTCCACGCGCGCCTGCCGTGCTGCGGCGGCTTCTTCGATCAGGCGTTTGGGCATGCCCGATGCGACCGCTTTGGTCATACCGCCAAGTTCATCAACTTCGCCGATAATCTGCCAAGCCTGATCGACCAGTTCGGCGGTTAGTGCTTCGATGTAATAGCTGCCGCCTAAGGGATCGACGACTTTGGTAATGCCGGTTTCTTCGGTCAGGATAATCTGCGTGTTACGCGCAATCCGGGCCGAGAACTCAGTCGGCAGCGCAATCGCTTCATCCAGCGCGTTGGTGTGCAGCGACTGTGTGCCGCCCAGCGTCGCAGCCATCGCTTCAATCGTAGTGCGGACGACGTTGTTGTACGGATCCTGCTCCTGCAACGACACGCCAGAAGTCTGGCAATGGGTACGCAACATTTTGGAGCGCTCGTCCTTTGCGCCAAGGCCATCCATCACGCGATGCCATAACGTCCGCGCGGCGCGCAGTTTCGACACCTCCATAAAGAAGTTCATTCCGATGCCAAAGAAAAAGCTCAGCCGCCCCGCAAACGCATCAATATCCAGCCCGCTTTCCATCGCGCGCTGCACATATTCCTTGCCATCGGCGATGGTGAACGCCAGCTCCTGCACCGCCGTCGCGCCTGCCTCGTGCATGTGATAGCCCGAAATCGAGATGCTGTTGAACTTCGGCATATTGGCGCTGGTGTAGGCGATAATGTCCGACACGATCCGCATCGATGGCTCGGGCGGGTAGATATAGGTGTTGCGGACCATGAACTCCTTGAGGATGTCGTTCTGGATGGTCCCGTCGAGTTGTGCCTGGGAAACCCCCTGCTCTTCGCCAGCAACAATGAAGAACGCGAGGATCGGAATGACTGCGCCGTTCATCGTCATCGACACTGACATCTGGTCGAGCGGGATGCCGTCGAACAGGATTTTCATATCCTCGACGCTGTCGATGGCAACGCCCGCTTTGCCCACATCGCCGACGACGCGAGGGTGGTCACTGTCATAGCCGCGATGCGTTGCGAGGTCGAAAGCCACCGACAGCCCCTTTTGCCCGGCGGCGAGGTTACGGCGGTAGAAGGCGTTGGATTCCTCTGCGGTCGAAAACCCTGCATATTGCCGGATAGTCCAAGGCCGCCCCGCATACATCGACGCCCGCACTCCGCGTGTGAATGGCGCAAATCCCGGGAGGCCCGGATCGCCCGCATCGTCCGCTGTATAAAGCGGCTTCACGGCAATGCCCTCTGGTGTGTGCCAGGTCAGGTCGCGCCCTTTGACCTCTTTATCTGCAGCGGCTTGCCAGTCGGATAACGTTTTTTCACTCATCTTTTCACCATTCAAGCGGCAGAACTGGGCCGGGCAGAGACACGCGTATGCCAAGCACGAAGCGACGCAAGGTCATCGGGCATCGATATGCCAATGAACCCGGCAAAATCGACGGTGGTCAGCAACAGGATGTCAGCGATCGTGTAGCAATCAGCTGCCAGAAATTCGCGATCATCGAACGCAGCATCAAAAAAGCGCATGGCATCATCGATGCGAGGACGGTTGGCTTCACCCCATTCCAGATTGCGACCCGGCAAGCGTGCAGTAAATGCGTGTGTGTGCACCCACACGGCACCTATCGGTGGCATCAGGATCATCTCGACCCGCCTGCTCCACATTTCGATCATTGCCTGCTCCAACGGACTGCTGCCGAAAAGCGGCGTTTCGGGATGCAATGCTTCGAGATAGCGGCAAATCGCGATGCTTTCAGAAATAACGGTCCCGTCGTCGAGCTGCAAAGCCGGTGTCTGTCCGCGTGGATTCAGCGCCAAAAATTCGTCCGATTTATGCTCACGCGCCGGAATGGAAAGATCGCGCATCGGCAGATCAATCCCCTTCTCCGCCGCAAATATGCGGACACGGCGGGGATTGGGCGCGGGGTTGGGGCTGTTAAAAAACAGCATTATCGACCCTTAAACTCCGCCTTGCGCTTCTCCAGAAACGCTTTGCCGCCTTCGCGGGCATCGTCGGAGCCTCCGGCAATCCGCTGCCCCTCTGCCTCAGCCAGCAACGTGTCAGACAGTCCGTGTTCCAGCGAAGTCAGGATATTCTTGCGCATCGTCGCATAGGAAAGCGTCGGGCCATTTGCGAGCCGCGTGGCGAGGGCCTGCACCTCCGCCGCCAACGAATCATCCGCGACACACGCGTAAATCATGCCCCATTCAGCGGCCTGTTCGCCGGAGATTTTTTCGCCCAGCATCATCATCTGCGTCGCGCGTGCTTTGCCGACCAAACGCGGTAACAGCCATGTGGAGCCGCCATCGGGAACAAGCCCGATGTTGACGAACGCTTGCAAGAAATAGCCACTTTTGCCCGCCAGCACGAAATCGCCGACCAAGCCGATGGAGCAACCCACGCCCGCCGCAGGACCATTGATCGCGGTAATCACCGGCATATCGAGCCGCATCAGCTTCAGGATCATCGGGTTATATTTCTGCGTTAGCGCAATATAGCTGCCCTGCCCGCCCGTCACCGGACGATCCCCCCGCGCGGCCAAATCGGCCCCCGAACAAAACGCCCGCCCCGCGCCGGTAATCACCAGCACACGGGCATCCCCCAACCGGTCGAGAGCATCGAAAATCTCGTCCGCCATATCGAGCGAACAAGCGTTTAGCCGTTCTGGCTTGTTGAGGGTGATCGTGGCGATCTGGTTATTGATGTCCAGAATGATGGTTTCGTAGGTCATTAAATGCGTCCCTCGTAATAAAATCCGTTCGCATCGAGCGAAGTCGAGATGCCGTTAGGTAGCGCGCCTCCGAGGGGTGTCTCGACTGCGCTCGACACGAACGGTGTTAATGTTAGTGTTCAGGCGCCAATTCCATAATCTCAGTCAAAACCCCGCCCATATCCTTTGGGTGCACAAAGAAAATCAACGTTCCATGCGCGCCAATCCGCGGCTCACCCAGCACGCGTTTGCCCATCGCCTCAAACTCTGCCTTGGCGGCATGGATATCAGGCACTTCGTAACACAGATGATGCTGACCACCTTGCGGGTTCTTTTCAAGGAACGACGCGATGCTGGTGTTCCCTGGCAACGGCTCGACCAACTCAATCTGCGTTCCATTCAACGCGCCGTCGGAACCGGGAGTATCAACAAAGCAAACCTTCACCCCCTGATCCGGCAAGTCGAACGCCGCATGGATTGTAGTCGCACCCATCACGTCGCGGTAAAAGGCGACGCTGTCCGCAATGGAAGGCGTTGCAACGCCGATATGGTTCAGACGGCCTAGTTTCATATCATTTCCTTGGCAGTTGTGGCCGATTACCTGATGCCATAGCCGCACCTTCGATTACGCCTTCTAATCGCGACACACGGTCACGCACAGAAGCGACCATATCGGCCAGCCCATCGAGATCATCCGAAACGGATCCAATCCGTTGATCGAGTGTTTCAACGCGTGATTTGAGTAGCACGACCTCTTTAATGGCGGTCATCGCATCGCCAAAAGCACTCATTTGCGAAATCCGGATTCACGCAACAGGGCGTCCACCTTCTTGTGCGTTAATTCTAGCCGTTCACATGATCGATCGAGAGAAGCCCGCATTTCGGGGATGGCCTTGTTGACTTCAGCGACCAACGCGGCAAGCTCCACCTCTTGTTCGACGGAAATATTGGAATAATTATCCACTGCCAGCCGGACATATTCGCTGTTAGAAACGCCCATCTGGCTCGCGAGCGTTTCTACGCCTGTTTTTTCGTCGTCGGACATCAAAATGGTCATTCGGTTATTGCGCACGATGCATCTCCTTCGCATTATAAGGTCATTATAATGTTTTGATGAGGTGGAGGCAAGCGCCCATCACGTCGCGGTAGAACGCGATGCTGTCCGCAATGGAAGGCGTTGCGACACCGATATGGTTGAGACGGCCTAGTTTCATTTGATAATCCCTAACCCAGCAATGGCATCAATACCCAACACCGTCGCACCAAAACCAAGCAAATTGAAAGTTACTGCGCAAAACCAAAATTTCCACTTTGTTCCATCGCGAGTAGCGTCTTCCATTTCAGGAAAGCTTCCTTGCACTAATCCGTTGATTCCATAACCAACAAGCAGCGGACCGATGACTATCAACCCGCCCGTTCTGTGAGAAGGACTAACGGTTTCAAAAGGGTCGAAAGCTAGAAGCAACGCAAACAGCCACATGACCGCTACGAGTATTACAAATTTACGTTCCGCGACTGTCATCGGATATCACAACGGTATATTATCATGCTTCTTCCAAGGGTTTTCCAACGCCTTGTTCCGCAGTTTCCGTAATCCAAGTGCAATCCGTTTCCGCGTTGAATGCGGATAGATCACTTCGTCGATAAAGCCTTTGCTCGCCGCGACAAACGGGTTGGCAAAGCGGTCTTCATATTCCTTGGTCCGCTCCGCAATCTTTTCGGGGTCACCAATGTCGCTGCGGAAGATGATTTCGACTGCGCCTTTCGCGCCCATCACCGCGATTTCCGCGGTCGGCCACGCATAGTTCAAATCGCCGCGCAGATGCTTTGACGCCATGACGTCATAGGCACCGCCATAGGCTTTGCGCGTGATCACGGTGATTTTGGGCACCGTCGCCTCGGCATAGGCGAACAGCAGTTTTGCGCCGTGCTTGATGATGCCGCCAAATTCCTGTGCGGTGCCGGGCAGAAAGCCGGGAACGTCAACAAAGGTGATAATCGGAATTTCAAAGGCATCGCAAAACCGCACAAACCGCGCGGCTTTGCGGCTGCTGTTGATATCGAGCACGCCCGCCAGCACAAACGGCTGATTAGCGACGATGCCCACGGTGCGGCCCTCTATTCGGCCAAATCCGATGATGATGTTCGCTGCGTGTGTTGGCTGCACTTCAAAGAAATCGCCTTCATCCACCGTTTTGCGGATCAGCTCGTGCATATCATAGGGTTGGTTCGCGTTTGGCGGGATTAAGGTATCGAGGCTGAAATCCTCCCGATCCCAGGGATCATTGGTTGGCCGTTCTGGCACGCCAAGGCGGTTATTCTCTGGCAGATAATCAAAGAAATCGCGGGTCGCCAGCAACGCCTCAATATCGTTTTCAAACGCATTATCGGCAACGCCCGATTTGGTGGTATGCGAAATCGCGCCGCCCAGTTCCTCTTGCGTGACCACTTCATTGGTAACGGTTTTGACAACATCTGGCCCAGTTACAAACATATAGCTGCTATCCTTCACCATAAAGATGAAGTCTGTCATTGCCGGAGAATAGACCGCACCACCGGCACATGGCCCCATGATGAGCGATATTTGCGGCACTACTCCGCTTGCCAGCACATTGCGCTGAAACACCTCGGCATAGCCGCCCAGTGACGCCACACCTTCCTGAATACGCGCACCACCGCTATCGTTCAGGCCGATCACTGGCGCGCCGACTTTCATCGCATTGTCCATGACTTTACAGATTTTCATCGCATGCGCCTCGGACAATGAACCGCCAAAGACTGTGAAATCCTGACTGTAAACGAACACCAGTCGCCCGTTGATCGTCCCGCTGCCGGTTACAACGCCATCACCGGGAATTTTCTGCGCTTCCATGCCGAAATCGGTGCAGTTATGCTCAACGTACATGTCGGTTTCTTCAAAGCTACCTTCGTCGAGCAAGATATGCAGCCGTTCGCGCGCGGTCAGCCGCCCTTTGGCGTGCTGCGCATCAATCCGCTTTTGCCCGCCGCCCATCTGGGCTTGTGCGATACGCTTTTCCATTTCGGCGATATTTGCGGACATATTTCCCCCAGAAACATTTCGATTTCGTGGAGAAAGCGGATTTCCGAGGCAATGTCCAATGTGAATTTGCAAAGTTGCAAAGTGATAGTTTGCAAACTACACTTGAATGCATGTTTGCCAAAACCTTCTTTGCCTCTTTGCGTCTTTGCGCGAAACCAAAAAGGCGATTTGTTCGCGCAAAGACGCTAAGGCGCAAAGGGTCATAATGGCAAAGCGGCGTATTTTTGCGGGTGAAAAGTTAAAGGCGCTTCGCGCTGGGCTGGCTTTGCGTCAGTCCGAAATGGCTGAGCGCTTAGGGATATCCGTGTCCTATCTCTCACAGATTGAACATGACGACAGGCCCTTAACCCCCGCCCTGTTGGAGGCGCTGGCTCGGGTGTTTCCACTCGACTGGAATGTGGATGAGGAGGACACTGCCACGCGCCGCTTTGCCGCGTTACGCGAAGCCGCCGCCGACCCGTTGTTTGCAAATCCGTTATCAGCTGATCAGCTGGCACGGATTGTGGAGCAACAACCGGCATTGGCGGATCAGTTTGTCGCTTTGCATCAGGCCTATGTTCAGATCGGTCAGCGGCTACAGATAGTCGATGAGGCCCTGTCTGCCGACAACGCGGGTGGTTCGCGATTGCCCTGGGAAGAGGTGCGCGACTGGTTTCATAACAGCGGCAATTATGTTGATGTTCTGGACAATGCGGCAGAGGCGCTGGGCGATAAATTGCGCGGTGCGATGTTGACGCCGGATGTGGTGGCGCTTGAACATTATCTAAAAAATGCGCTGTCGATATCGTTATTGTACTCGATCAACGCGGGTCTTCGTGATTTTGACCCCGAAATGGGGCATTTAGTTGTCGATCAAAGCCAGCCCGCCGAAAGCCGCCGGTTTCAACTCGCCCACCAGCTCGCCGCTATCGCTTTGCGGGAAGAAATTAGCGCGGTGGTGGAAAATGCAAAGCTGCGCGCACCGGCCTCGCGCCAGCTGCTTTCGGTCGGCTTGGCCAACTATGCAGCGGGCGCGATCCTGATGCCCTATGGCCGCTTTCGCGAAGAAGCGCGCGGCGTGCGGCATGATATTGACCGGCTGTGTCAGCTATTCCATGTTAGTTTTGAACAGGCCTGCCACCGGCTATCGACACTGCAACGCCCCAATGCGCGCGGCGTGCCGTTCTTTTTCTGCCGTGTCGATATGGCGGGAAACATCACCAAACGCCACAGCGCCACGCGCCTGCAATTTGCCCGTTTTGGTGGAGCGTGTCCGTTATGGATTGTGCACGAGGCGGTGGCGATCCCTGACCGCATCCTGGTCCAATTGGCCGAAACGCCAGATGGTGTGCGCTATGTTTCGATGGCGAAAGGGCTGGTCAAACCATCGGGCAGCTACGACCGCGCACCGCGCCGCTATGCTGTCGCTTTGGGTTGCGAGGTCGACCACGCGCGCGAGTTTATCTATGCCGATGGGCTCGATTTAATGGGGCGCGGCGCAACGAAAATCGGGATCAGTTGCCGTCTGTGCCCTCGCCCGAATTGTGACCAGCGCGCCTTTCCGCCCAGCGACCGAGAGATCATCGTCGATCCTGATCGGCGCAGCGTTGTGCCATATAGTATCGCCTAACGCGTAATTCGCGGCTATGGGGCCGATCATGATTGAGGGATCATCGATAAAAGTAGCGGCATTGTACCGTTTTGCGAGCTTTGCGCAGCCAGAGCTGCTGCAACCGCAAATTGCCGACTGGTGCGCCGAAAACGGACTTAAAGGGACGATATTGCTCGCCCATGAAGGTATTAACGGCACAGTCGCGGGAACAGTTACTGGCATAGACGCGGTGGTCGCCCATCTACGCACTCTGCCCGATTGCGCCGACCTTGATGTCAAATATTCGCACGCCGCCGAAATGCCGTTTTACCGGATGAAGGTCAGGGTGAAAAAAGAAATTGTGACGATGGGTGTCCAAGGCATCGACCCCACACGGCAAGTTGGCAACTATGTTCAGCCTGAAGACTGGAATGCGCTGATTTCCGATCCCGACACAATCCTGATTGACGTACGCAATGATTACGAGGTCGCGATTGGAACCTTTGAAGGCGCCGTCGATCCAAAAACGAAATCATTCACAGAATTTCCTGCATGGTTCCGCGAACATCGTGATGAGCTGGCCGAGGGAAAAACCAAATTCGCCATGTTCTGCACCGGTGGCATCCGCTGCGAAAAGTCGACGGCGTTTCTAAAGTCTGAGGGGATTGATGAAGTCTATCACCTCAAAGGCGGCATTTTGCGCTATCTCGAAAACATTCCACAATCGGCGAGTAAATGGCAGAGCGAATGCTTTGTTTTCGACGAACGCGTGTCGGTGCGGCACGGGTTAGAGCTTGGTGAAATGGAACTGTGCCACGCCTGCCGCAATCCCATTTCTCAGGACGATAAAGCGTCATCGCAGTTCACCGAAGGCGTGTCCTGTCCTGCGTGCTATGCGGAACGCAGCGAAGATGACCGCGCTCGTTTTGCCGAGCGGCAAAAGCAAATCGCACTCGCCAAGAAACGCGGCAAGCAACATATTGGTATTGATCCTCGTCTGAATGACTGACGTACCCATTCTCTAAACCTTTCGCCGCTGCCCCTATGCGATGCGCGCAAGGATGGCGGTTGCGGTCAGCGGGGTGAAAGTCGAACTGCGCGAGGTCGTCGTACGTGATAAGCCGCCAGAATTGATCGAGGCATCGGCCAAAGCGACTGTGCCGGTTTTGGTGCTATCAGACGGCGCAGTGATCGACGAAAGCCTGGACATCATGCGCTGGGCGTTGGACCAGAACGATCCTGAAGACTGGCTCGCGACAATCGACCCGCAGTTAATTCACAATAACGACGGCCCCTTCAAAGCAGCGCTTGATCGCTACAAATATCCGCATCGTTATGGATTGATGAGCGGCCTTGCACATCGTGATATAGGCTTAGCCATTTTGCTTAGGTTGGAAGCAAGGTTTGAAAGCCAATCGTTCCTATCAGGTGAAACACGCGGCCTCACCGACATCGCAATCGTTCCGTTCATCCGCCAATTCGCAGCTACCGACCAAGCTTGGTTTGCTGCACAGCCGCTGCCCGCTCTGCACCGCTGGCTAAGCGAATTGCTAGCGTCGGATTTGTTCGCCAGCGTCATGCAACGCTACCCGCAATGGCGGGCTGGCGACACGCTAACTATCTTCCCTTGATTATTTCATCAACACCAACTCTTCAGCCATGCTGGGATGTAACGCCATGGTGTCGTCAAACGCTGTTTTGGTCAGGCCCGCCTTCACAGCAATCGCTGCAGCTTGCAAAATTTCCGCGCTATCAGGGCCGAGAAGGTGCAGCCCGACCACCTTGTCCGTCGCGCCGTCAACGATCATTTTATAGAGCGCGCGTTCGTTGCGTCCGGCAAGGACGTTCTTCATCGCACGGAAATCGCTTTTATAGACTTTGACATCGGAGAGCGTCGCGCGCGCTTCTTCCTCAGTCAGGCCGACGCCTGCGATCGTTGGGTTGCTGAATACCGCCGTTGGAATAGTCGCGTAATCGATTGTACGCGGATTATTACCAAATACGGTGTCAGCAAAGGCATGGCCTTCGCGGATGGCGACAGGGGTTAATTGCACACGGTTCGTAACATCACCAACGGCGTAAATGCCGGACACATTTGTTCGGTTATATTCGTCAACGATGACTGCGCCTATTTTGTCCAATGCCACATCGACGGTTTCCAGGCCCATGTCCGTGGTTTTAGGGACGCGCCCGATGGCGAACAGCACCAGATCGGTTTCGATGATGCCTTGGTTGCCGCCATCGACCAAAAAACTGCCATCGGCTTGCTTCGTTATCGATGTAAACGGGAAGTTGAAGCGCAAGTCGATGCCCTTCTCGCGCGTAATGCCAGCCAGCCTATCGACAATTTCCTGATCATAACTGCGCAACATTTTGTCGCCGCGTGTCACCAAAGTGACCTCGACGCCAAGCTCGTTGAAGATACCCGCGAACTCATTGGCAATATAGCCAGCACCAGCGATTACGGCGCGTTTGGGCAGATGGTCCAAGTGGAAAACTTCGTTTGATGTGATGCCGTGCTCTGCCCCAGGAATCGCGGGAATTGAGGGCCAAGCGCCCGTCGCGATCAGGATGTTTGCTGCGCTAACTTCGGTGCCGTCGGCAAGGCGCACCAAATTTGGCCCAGCGATCACGGCCCTTTGTTGGATCACCTCGACTTTGGCATTACCCAAAGTCTGGCCATACAGCCCCTCCAACCGGTCAACCTCCGCCGCAACATTATCGCGCAAAGTCACCCAATCAAATGTTGCGCCGTCGGTGTTCCAGCCAAAGCGTTTTGCATCGGCCAAATCCTCGGCAAAATGCGAGCCATAGACTAACAGCTTTTTGGGGACGCAGCCGCGAATGACGCAAGTTCCGCCCATGCGGTATTCCTCAGCCACAGCGACGCGCGCGCCATGCGATGCAGCGATCCGTGACGCTCGTACGCCGCCGGAACCTCCCCCAATAACAAACAGGTCATAGTCAAAATTCATAGCCCAAGCCCCGCTGCTGCCAATAACGCACTGGTCGATGGATCGAACCCGGCTGGCCCATTATCCGTTATGCCCTTAGCGATCTCCTTACCCAATTCGACGCCAAATTGATCATAGGGATTTATGCCAAGCAACACCGCGTTTGCAAAAGTGCGGTGTTCATAAAAAGCGATGAGTGCGCCCAATATCGCGGGCGTCACATCGTCGAGCAGGATCGTCGTCGAAGGCCGGTCTCCCGCATAATTACGCGCGAGATCATCGCTGTGTTTTCCTTGCATCAACGCCGCTGCTTGCGCGAAGCAATTAACTAGCAGAGTTTCGTGATGCCTGACGTCCAAGTCATGGCCGGGCATAATGCTGGCGATGAACTCAACCGGCATCAGATGCGTCCCCTGATGCAACAATTGGAACACCGCGTGTTGTGCGTCGGTGCCAACCCCGCCCCAGGTCACAGGTGCGCTGGGATATGTCAGCGCCTTGCCATTGGACGTGACCGATTTTCCGTTGGATTCCATTTCAAGCTGCTGCAAATAATCGGGCAACAACCGCATCCGTTCGTCATACGCAAACACCGCGCGTGCCTGACATCCCCGGGTTTGGGCATAATATAGATCCGCAAATGCAGCCAACACCGGCGCATTCTCGGTCAGTGGTGCAGTGCGGAAATGGCGGTCCATGACGGCCGCTCCTTCAAGCAGCTCTTCATATGCCGCCCAGCCAAGCGCAGCCGCAAAGGGAAAACCGATCGAGCACCACAACGAGTAACGCCCACCAACGCTTTCAGCGAACGGCAATATACGGCTTTCATCCACACCCCATTCCAACGCCTTTTCAGGCTTTGCGGTCAGCGCGATCAGGCGGCCGTGTGGATCATCAACGCCCGCATCGCGCATCCACTGTAGCGCGCTTTCGGCGTTTAATAATGTCTCGGTAGTGGTAAAGGTTTTCGACGCGACTGCGATTAACGTCGCGTGTGGGTCCATATGCTTGACCGCTTCGGCCATCGCGGCACCGTCGATGTTCGACACGACTTTGACGTCATAATGCGAGCTATCGCGACCCAAGGCGTCGATCAACAATTTGGGGCCAAGCGCCGAGCCACCGATACCGATGTGCAAAATATGCTTAATCTCGCCAAACGCGCCGCCTTCGATCGCGTCAAGCAAACCGCGCATCCGCGCTTGCAGTGCCTTCGCCTGCGCCACTGCCTCAGCCGACCCAATGCCGCGTTCAGCGGTGTGTTCAGCGGCTCGGCCTTCGGTTTTGTTGATTGCTACGCCGCTGAACAAAGCCTCGCGCGCGGCGGATAGCCCTTGTGTTTCTGCTAGCCCCGACAGCAACGCAATAGCTTTGCTATCCAGATGAGTCTTGGAAAAATCAAAACGGATGTCTGCCAGCGATAGCGTGTAAGCGCCCACACGTTCGGCATCGGCGCCGAATAACTCAGCCAGTGTCGGCTTTGGCAACGCCGCCAGTTTTCCCCAAAACTCTTCGACCATAGATAATTTCCATTCGATAAAAGGCGAATCCCGCGCTGGCAATCACGGCCACTGCGCTTTAGAAGCGCGAGGAATTAACAGCCACAGCAAAATAGGGCAGCACAGCGTGAGCGAAGAGAAACCTGCGATAAATTCGAATGCCTTGCCCGATAGCGCAAAGCCGCAGAGCAACGAATGGCGCGAATACGGTCTGTTTTTGCTGAAACTCGCCGCCATTGTGCTGATATTCCGCAGCATTGTGTTTTCGCCATTCTACATTCCGTCGGAATCAATGCAGCCACGGCTCGAAATTGGCGACTATCTGTTCGTTGCAAAATGGCCGTACGGTATTTCCAGCCAAAGCCTGCCGCTGCAACTGCCGTTGTTCGAAGGACGCCTGTTCGGCAGCCTGCCCGAACCCGGCGATGTTGTCGTTTTCAAAAAGCCGCCAGCGCAAACCGATGATTATATCAAACGCGCCATCGCATTGCCGGGCGACGTGGTGCAGATGCGCGCCGGAACATTGGAGATCAACGGCAAAGCGGTGAAGAAAGAGCGTCTGCCCGATTATATCACGCCTGTTACACAAGGAATGCGAGATGCGGTTGCCCTCGAAGGTGGAACTTTTGCTTGTTACAGGCCTGAGTTTGAAGAGGACGCAAAAGGCGGCGGTCGCCAGTGCCGCTATCGCCATTTCCGCGAAACTCTGTCTAACGGCCGCACTTATCAAATTCTCGACTTAATCGATGCAGGCCCTGGCGACGATACCGAAGCATTGATAGTGCCCGAAGGACACGTCTTTTTCATGGGCGACAACCGCGATCGCAGCGCCGACAGCCGCTTTCCGCAAGGCGGCGTTGCCATTGGCATGGTTCCTGTCGACAACATCCTTGGCCGCGCGCAGTTCACTTGGTTTTCAACCGACGGCAGCGCCAGCTGGTTGCTACCCTGGACATGGTTCAGCGCCGCCCGCCCGGACCGGATGGGCAAAGGCTTTTGAATTTGCCTGAACTAAATGACTGGCTGAAGGCTAACTTTGGCGCAAAGATCACCGATCCAGCACTGTTCACTCGCGCGTTGACGCATGGCAGCACTGGTGAGGCGGATTATCAACGGTTGGAGTTTTTGGGCGACCGCGTTCTTGGGCTCGTGATTGCTGACATGCTGTACGAACGCTTTCCTGATGAGCCAGAGGGACGATTGTCGCATCGGCTGAACAGTTTGGTTGCGGGCACAACCTGCGCCGCTGTTGCCCGCGCCATCGAAGTGCAGCCGCATCTGCGCCTTGGCAAACAAGCCCGCGACGATGGGGCGCGTGAAAGCGACAATGTGCTGGGCGATGTGATGGAGGCATTGGTCGGCGCAGTGTATATCGACGCCGGATTGGATGCGTGCCGCGCTTTGGTTGAAACACACTGGCGGCCGATGCTAGAAGCAGCGCTCACCGCGCCTAAACACCCCAAATCGACATTGCAGGAATATTGCGCGTCGCATAACCGCAAAGTCCCCGTTTACGAAGTCACCGCCAAGGAAGGCCCACCGCACGCTATGCGTTTTGAAGTTACCGTCACCGTCAAAGGTTTCGACCCCGTCGCCGCCAATGGCAACAGCAAGCAAGCCGCCGAAACCGCCGCAGCCGAAGCATTTTTGGCGGCCTACACATGACCCGTCGTTGCGGTCATGTTGCGGTCATCGGCGCACCGAATGCAGGCAAATCGACTTTGGTCAACGCGCTGGTCGGGCAAAAAGTCGCCATCGTTAGTCCCAAGGCGCAGACCACCCGCGTCCGCCTTATGGGTGTGGCGATGGAGGGCGAAACGCAGATTATCCTTGTTGATACGCCGGGTATCTTTGCACCGAGCCGCCGTCTAGACCGCGCAATGGTCGCGGCGGCATGGGAAGGCGCGCAAGAGGCTGACTTAATCCTTGCCGTAGTGGATGGCCGCGCAGGGGCCGGGCCAAAGGTTGAGAAGGTTTTCGGAACTCTAAAAGACCGACCAGAACGCAAATGGTTGTTGCTCAACAAGGTCGATATTGCGGCCAAGGACAAGCTGTTGTCGTTGACCACAAAGCTGCTCGATATGTGCGAGTTTGAACGCATCCTCTATATCAGCGCCGAGACGGGCGAGGCTGTCGCCGAACTAAAAGCCGCCGTCGCCGCCGAAATGCCCGAGGGCGATTGGCACTATCCAGAGGATCAAATCTCCGACGCGACCGAACGCCTGATGGCCGCCGAAATCACCCGCGAGCAGCTGTATCTGCAACTGCACGACGAGCTGCCCTATGCCAGCACCGTTGAGACAGAAAAATACGTCGAACGCGCCGATGGCAGTCTTGAGCTGTACCAGCAAATCTTTGTCGAGCGCGAAAGCCAGCGCGCGATCATCCTTGGTAAAGGTGGCGCGCGGATCAAATCCATCGGCGCCACCGCCCGCGAAGAAATCGCCAAAAATATGGGCGTAAAAGTGCATCTGTATCTGCACGTAAAGGTCAAACCCAATTGGGACGAAGACCGCGACGTCTACCGCGACATGGGGCTGGATTGGGTTGAGTGAGACTTAGTCCGCCTTTGACGATATTGGCTTTGGTTGGCGTTTGCCTCGGTGCATTAACGTTCCAGCGTGAGGTGGACTTAGCAAAACAAACTCAAGTCAGACGCGCACAATGCGATGTTGCGCTTAGTTACATAAAGTCGACTAAGCCGATATCGGAGAAGCCTCTTTTTTACAGCGAAGAGCCTGAACGCGTAGTGAGGCTTGAGGATATTACAGACTTATTGGCTCAAAAACCTGAGTTGGTTAATGATCCAGATATAGTAGTTGCACGTAAGCAAGGAAAGGTTGGTGGCAGAAGCCCAGTTCATGAATGCGAAACTGCAAAAATCTGGCTAGACAAAAACGGAATTAGCCGAGGCAAAGTTGGGCCGTGGGACGATGTCGATAGGAACGATAAGTTCCCGGCTGAGATCATCCGCATGTCGATACCCGTTTTCAGCGATGATGGAAGTATGGCTTATATGGATGTAAGTCACTATTTCGGTCCATTAGGTGGCGGAGGAACGGCACTAGTTTTTCGTAAAAGCCGGTCTGGCAACTGGGAGCTTGTCAGCGAAGTGGGAACTTATATCAGTTAGTGGACGGAATTCTGCACTTTGTTATACTCTTCGGGAGATTGGATTGGTGCAAATCACTAACTAACCATCTAAGTTCGTTAGCCCTGAGCCAGTCGAAGGGTGTCCTAAGGTTTCAACCTCCGCTTTATGCTGATGGACGTGCTTCGACAGGCTCAGCACTAACGTTATTTTTTCACGCGCCGTTCTAACGTGTCATCTTCTTATAACTCGTCCGGTGCGGCCTTGTCGCTTCATCGCCTAAACGCCGGATTTTATCTTCCTCATACGCGTCGAAGTTGCCTTCAAACCATTCGACATGGCTGTCGCCTTCAAACGCCAGAATGTGCGTCGCCAAACGGTCAAGGAAGAAGCGGTCATGGCTGATGACCACGGCGCAACCGGCGAAGCTTTCCAACGCTTCTTCAAGCGCGGACAAAGTTTCGGTATCCAAATCGTTGGTCGGTTCATCGAGCAGCAGCACGTTGCCACCCTCTTTCAGCATCTTGGCCATGTGCACGCGGTTGCGTTCACCGCCAGATAGCAAGCCGACCTTTTTCTGTTGATCCGCGCCCTTAAAGTTGAACGCACCGACATAGGCCCGCGTTGGCGTTTCGTGCTTTCCGACCTTCATGTAGTCCGCACCGCCAGAGATTTCTTCCCAGACGTTTTTGTTGGGATCAAGGTCGTCGCGGCTTTGATCGACAAAGCCCAGACGGACAGTATCGCCCAGCACAACTTCGCCATTATCCGGCGTTTCCTGTCCGGTAATTAAGCGGAACAACGTCGATTTACCCGCGCCGTTCGCACCGATCACACCCACAATACCGCCAGGAGGAACGCTGAACGACAGGTTTTCAAACAGCAACTTGTCGCCATAAGCTTTCGACACATTGTTGACGTCGATCACTTTGCTACCGAGCCGTTCTGGCACCTGAATAACGATCTGCGCTTTGCCGGGCGTGCGGTTTTCTTGCGCCTGCACCAGTTGATCAAAGCTTTTGATACGCGCCTTAGATTTGGTCTGCCGCGCCTTGGGGCTCTGCCGTATCCATTCCAGCTCGTCCTTAATCGCTTTCTGGCGGCCACTGTCTTCGCGCGCTTCTTGCTCCAGACGCTTGCCCTTTTTCTCAAGGTAGGTGGAGTAGTTGCCTTCATAGACAAAATAGCGGCCCCGATCGAGTTCGAGAATCCAGCTGACAACATTATCGAGGAAATAGCGGTCATGGGTAACGAGGATCACGTTGCCCTTGTAATCCACCAGATGTTTTTCCAGCCACGCGACGCTTTCGGCATCAAGGTGGTTGGTGGGTTCGTCGAGCAGCAGAATGTCTGGCTTTTCCAGCAACAAACGGGTCAGCGCGATGCGGCGCTTTTCACCACCCGACAAGTTCGTGACGGGCCAATCGCCGGGAGGACAACGCAGCGCGTCCATGGCGATTTCCAACTGGTTATCCAGCGTCCAGCCATCGATCGCGTCGATCTTTTCCTGCAACGTGCCCATTTCGTCCATCAACGCATCGAAATCGGCGTCCTCTGGCGGGTCACCCATAATCATCGAGATTTCGTTGAAACGCGCGACGAGGTCGGCGACTTCGCGGACGCCATCCATGACGTTTTCTTTAACCGTCTTGCTTTCATCCAGCTGCGGTTCCTGCGCCAGATAACCAACGGTGATATATTCACCCGGCCACGCCTCGCCGGTAAACTCGGTATCCATCCCCGCCATGATCTTCATCAGCGTCGATTTACCGGTGCCGTTTGGCCCGACAATGCCGATCTTGGCATCGGGGTAGAATTGCAGATTGATGTTGCTCAAAACCGGTTTGGGAGCACCGGGGAAGGTTTTCGTCATCCCCTTCATGACATAACTATATTGGGCGGCCATGGGCTGTCTGCTTTCGTTTGCTACTGATAGGATTTGCCGCGTCTTTAGCCATGCGGCGCGATGCCTGCAAGGCGGGATTGGCATAGCAATGAAAGCCGGTTAAGCCGTGATGATGAACATATACACCATCCCCCTCGCCGCTGCTCTTCTGACCGTATCGCAACAGAGCAAAGCTGTTCCGCCCGCACCGCCGACCGCCATGCAAATGGCGGAAAGTGATACCCTGGCCTATGACATCGTCGAAGGCTTAACCACCGAGATCGGCCCGCGCCAAGGCGGTACTAATGCCGAACAGCGCGCCCGCGACTGGGCGCTTGCTAAGCTGAAGGCGCTGGGTTTTGCTAATGTCCGCGAAGAAAAATTCGATATGCCGACATGGGTTCGCGGCGAGGAAAAGGCGTGGGTCATTTCGCCGTTCCAAATGCCCATGGCGATTACTGCACTGGGCAATTCAGGATCGACGGGTGATGTGCCAATGGAGGGGGAGATTGTTTATTTCGCCACTTATGACGCTTTGGTGGCCGCTGATGCAGCCCAGGTCGCGGGCAAAATCGTCTTTGTCGATCATCAGATGAAGCGGACGCAAGACGGCAGTAGCTATGGCCAGTTCGGCCGCGCGCGTTTTGTTGGCCCCAATGTTGCTGCGAAAATGGGCGCGAAGGCGATCATCATCCGTTCTATCGGCACCGATGGTCACCGCAATCCGCACACCGGCAACACCAATTTTGAACCTGGCGTGACGCCCATTCCGGCGGGTGCGATTTCCAATCCTGATGCCGACAATTTGGTGCGGCAAGTGAAACTGGCAAAATCGCCGAAGCCGTTGACGGTGAAACTGTTGCTGACGCCGCAAAATTTGGGACAGCAAAAATCGGGTAATGTCATTGCCGAGGTTGTTGGCACCAATCCCTCTCTGCCAGCCATCGTGATTGCTTGCCATTTAGACAGCTGGGATTTGGCGACAGGCGCGTTTGATGATGCGTCGGGCTGCGGGATTATTACTGCTGCGGCGAAACACGCCTCGATGGCAGCGAAACCCAAACGCACAATACGATTGCTTTGGGCAGGCGCTGAGGAAGTCGGCATTTGGGGCGGCAAAGCCTATGGCGCAGCCTATAAAGACCAACCGCATGCGCTGGCGATGGAAGCTGATTTCGGCGCTGACCGCGCTTGGCGTGTCGATTTCAAGCTGCCTGAAAGTGCAAAGCCGCTGGCTGACAAAATTGCATCGGCCTTAGCTCCGCTTGGCATCGTTCGCGGTTCTGATCCGGCTAGTGGCGGGGCTGATGTCGGCGCGATCATCGAGGCTCAGGGCCTCGGCATTATCGACTTGCAACAGGATGGCACAAGGTATTTCGATCTACATCACACACCGGACGATACGCTGGACAAAGTCGATCCCGAGCAATTGCGCCAGAATGTTGTTGCATGGACCACAGTGCTAGATTTGGTCGCCAATTATGAAGGCGAGTTGAAGCCATGATGCGTCCTGCGCTGTTCTTGGCTTTGCTTGCCATCACTTCTGCCTGTTCAAGCGAGCCTGCACCCAAAGAGGCCGGGAAAGCACAGACGGCCGAGGTTAAGGAAGAAACCGATTCGGCCGTCAAAGCCGAAAAGAAAAGCATTGAGGAAGCAGCGGAAGCCGCGGTGAAGCTGGTCGAGGAAGAAAGTCGGCAAGAAATGGAGGATTTGGCGCCAGCTGAGGCACAATAATATAGCGACGTTTATTGTCCGCTGATTGCCTTAGCTGCCAATCCTTTGACATCGACCCGCGCTTGTAACCGTGCAGCAAGCAGTGCCGTTCCACTGACTTTGCGTTGAACAAACAACGTATCAACCTCTGGTATATGCCAAGTCGACCGGTCAGCGATCATCGCTTTCGCCTCTTCACGAACAACCGGCACAAAGGCACGGTCGCCAAAGTCGAACGTTTCGCTGCGGTTCATCGCCTCGTCAATCGCGGCAATGATCCGGTCGATGGCGTCCTGATGAGCCGCCGCTGCCCCCGCGCCGAGAAAACCGGCAACGACAGCCGTATCCCGCATGCCATTGCGGTCGCCGATTAGCCCAGCCTCGATCATCGCCTTATACGCCGCAGCCGTCGCCTTTGGCACATCACGCGTCGCCCCGAAATCGAGCAGCACAAGCTTCCCCGTTTCCGGCTGCCATCGGTAATTGGCAAAGTTGGGATCGGTCTGCATCACGCCGAATTCAAAAATCTCGCGCAGCACCAGCTCGATTAAATGTGCTATTGCAATGTCGCGTGTTTCTTGCGGCGCATCGACCAGCGTTTCGACGGCTTTTCCCTCAACAAAGCTCATCGCTAGAACCCGCGACGTTGTGAATGCTTCTTCGAGTTCGGGAACAACATATCGGCCATCACCCGCAAGCAATTCAGCAAAACGCTTCATCTGATCGCCCTCGCGAATATAATCCGCCTCTTCCGCCAATTGGCGCTTTGCTTCATCCAGCAACGGCTGCAAATTGAGCTCCGCGGGTAACAGGCTGGAAATCCGGAGCAAGGTGGCGACGTTATCCACGTCAGCATCAATGCTTTCACGCACACCAGGATATTGCACTTTAATCGCCAGCTTTCGTCCGTCGGGCAAAGTCGCGCGATGGACCTGCCCGATTGACGCTGCGGCAATCGGTGATGCTTCAAAATGCGCAAAGCGTCTCCGCCAATCCGCGCCCCATTCAGTTTTCAACAATGCATCCAGCTGTGGCGGTGGCATGCGATACGCCTGATTACGTAATCGGGCAAGAATCGCGGTCAGTTCAGGCGGCAACAGGTCGCCCGCATCCATCGAAACCATCTGCCCCAGCTTCATCGCTGCACCGCGCAAATGCGACAGTCGGTCAGCAACGCGTGTGGCGTTGGCCGGTGTCAGGATCAGGTCTTCAAACTTCGGGCGCTCGCCGCTCGCCAATCGCCGCGCTCCCTCGGCCAGCATTCCGCCAGCTACACCGCCCGCAAGGCGACCAAAAGTGCTAAGCCGCGATATACGCCCCGTTGGGACTGCGCGACTGCGGCTTGATTTTGCAAGGGGTGTGTCATCGCTCATAACGAAAATGCAAAGACGCAACCGCACGCCACGTCAACATAGGCAAATGCCGCGATACGTCGAATTTCGGCATGTGAGAAAATATTCGGAAACAAAATGGCGGACTGGTTCAGCATATTTCACCTGCAGATAATCGCATGCCATCAATAACTGCTCCGCACCACCTTACGCGAACGCACTTTTCCAGCGAGATCCTCGGGGTAGAAGTACACGGGCCGCAAGTTTCCCTGCGCATAATGCTTCGCCTGATCGTTGAAATGTGGCGAGGCAGAGTCGCTATTCAAACCTCCTGCGGTCACCGCGCGAGCGCGGACGCGGGGCCCAAATTCGACTACGGCGACGAAGCTATTACCATAGTCGCCGTAATAGCGCCGAGTCCCCGGATAGCGCTGTGCCCCGAACGAGGCGAGCGAGCCCCAATTGGCCGAGACGAATGGCACCGCAATGCTTGGCTTGTCATCGTCGAAGGTTCGAACGATCGCCCCGTCCAAGCGCTGAAAGCGGTTGATCTCGCCCCACGGAACCTGCCACGAACCGAAGTCCGCCGTCAGCCGCGCCATCGCCGCGTCGAGCGCCGCGAGCTTATCGGCATCGCTGGCTTGAACCATCAGCGTCTGCTGAACCGGGGCCAGTGGCAACCCGGCGGCGGCGGCGACCCGTTCCCACAGTGCATCGGCCCAGAACACCGCAAGGCTGGTTTCGGTCGAAGTCAAATTCCAGCGATGATCCCATTTGGCAATCAATGCGATAGCGTCGGCACGCGCGGGATCGGGCTGCCGCGTTTGCGCCAAGACCAAGGCGGGGAGCTGTTCTTCAAAGAAAGGTATCCCCGGATAATAGGCTGCATCAAGCAACTGATCGAGCGTAAACTTAGGCTGCGCCGCCAGTACCCGCTGCGCTGCTGTCGTGCGCGGGTTACGCCCGACCCGATCAAAATAGCGGGCATAGCCTACTTGCTTGGGGCTGTCAGAGCCAGCGGCCCACCACGGCCCGTCGTTGACGTTAAAGGCCCAGCCATTGGCCGGATTCACCACTTGCGGCAGTTCGCCTTGCGGGTGCAACCCTTGCCATGCGGTCGCGGGGTCGTTGCCGTCGACGGGCTTGGTATAATCCAAACGCGGATCGCGGCGCGGCAGGAACTGCGGCAAAAACAGCGCAGTCTCGCCCGTGTTGCTGGCGAATAGCGTATTGTTCGAGCTATTCGCCTGCAGCGCTGCGACTTTGCGGAAACCGTCCAAGTCGCTGACTTTAGTGCGCAGGAAACTCTGCTGCAGCGCAGCCACCGGCCTATGCATCATAACCGCCGAAATCCACTTGCCACCGGCTTCGCGGACCACCGGGCCGTGATGCGTTGCATAGGTCGTGAAAGCCCGGTTGCCCATAACGCCGTCGGGCATCCGATAAGCGAGCGTCATGGTTCGGGTGGTGACTGGGCGCTGTTCTTTACCGTAACGATATGTCCGCCCATCCCCGCTGGCAACTGTCTCCACAGTCACGGCAAATTCGTCAATTGTGTCGGCCGTGCTAGTGGTGTGCATCCAACCGGCGTTCTGGTTAAAGCCTT
Organism: Sphingomonadales bacterium; assembly: GCA_043771985.1. Lineage (GTDB taxonomy): Bacteria > Pseudomonadota > Alphaproteobacteria > Sphingomonadales > Sphingomonadaceae > Sphingorhabdus_B. Next base: position 27,665 of record JAYVGQ010000039.1, on the reverse strand, counting down.
GGTAGATGAAAAATTGCCCCCACGTCGCCGCGCCATAGGCATTGAGCCCCTCGCTGCTGGTCACTTTCTGCTCGGCGCGAAAGTAAAAGCTGGTATGCGGATTTATCAGCAGCAGCGGATGGCCGCTGGCACTGTGCGATGGTGCGATCACAAAGCCGTTGGACCCAGTCGGCTCGCGCGTAACAAGGCCGTCTTCTTCAGGGGTCAGCGCGACGGTCCGGCGCTCGTAAAAGGCTTGCAGCTGAGTCAAGGAAACGCGGCTTATATCGCCGCCGATGGAACCTTCCGAAAAACTCAGCGCCATCCATGGCTCGAACCGCGTCAGCACCTTGGGCTTCACGTTTGGATGGTCGGCCAAATACTGATTGAGACCTGCGGCCCAAGCCTGCATCAACTTTTTGAGCCACGGTGGACTCTTGGCATAGTCGGCCTTCAGTTCATTCGGATCGATCCACAACCGCTGACGCAGGTCCTGCCACAGCGCCTTTTCGCCTTCAGCCTCAGCTAGGCGACCGAGGCTACCTAGGTAATTCATTTCGACGCGGTTAAAGTCATCCTCGGCCTGAGCAAAAATCATTCCAAACACCGCGTCAGCGTCAGAGCGACCTGTGATGTGCGGAATGCCCCAGTCATCGCGAACAATTTCGGCGCGCCAAGAGCCTTTGGAGGCGGCGGCCTGCGCTGCGGTACCCAGAAGCAACGAGACGGCGCAGAAAGTTGCAAAGCGGCGCACAGGCGGTTCTCCCACAAAAATGGCTTATGCTGAATGTAGCGTCGGGCGCGGCCTTGTACCAGCGGTGTTTATCGTCCGCCATTCGCCGAGGTGATAATAAAAACAAGATTTTTTGCTACGTCAGTAACTTGCAAGTCACCGATATAATGGTCGGGGAGACAAGATTCGAACTTGCGACCCTCTGGTCCCAAACCAGATGCGCTACCAGGCTGCGCCACTCCCCGACATGGAGCTATATAACTCTTTCGTACACTTGGGCCAAGACCCAAGTGACCGTCCGCAGCAGAAATCTGCTGGCTTGCCAGCCGAAGCCCCATAGGGGGCGAAGGCTGGTGGGCCCGGAGGGACTCGAACCCCCGACCTAGCCGTTATGAGCGGCCAGCTCTAACCAACTGAGCTACAGGCCCAAACCTGTTTACCGTTCACGCCGCGCCGATAGCGGATGAAATGGAGGCAATGCAAGCGGCAAATCCATTTATTCCTGGCAGGAAGGCAAAATTCCGGCTGCACTGACGATTTCGGTGACGTGCGTCGGCTTTACACCGCGCGCGTGAAGATGCGCGAATATCTGCATCCACCAGTCGTAAAAACGCTCAAGTTCCTCATCATTACGGACATAAGGTGTGTGCCCCACCGCCAGCGAAGGCGAATGAAACGAAAAATTGAGAATTGGAATTTTTTGATCGAGCGCGATATTTATCGCCTGGATCGCCTTGTCGACAGGGATGCCCTCTGGCGTCAACGCGATCCGTTCCAGCATTCCTGTACGTGCAAGCAATCCCCGCGACGTTAATGTTTCGAACGCACGACTGAAAATCATTTTTCCTGCCGATTTTAATGCGCCGTTAAAAACTGTGGTCACAGGCAATTCCATCAGTTCACCCTCGGTAATCCAATAGGGATCTAGCGGACAGTTTGCGTAATTCGGGCCACCCTGTCGGGTATAATCGAACAAAGATCGGACTGAGGTATCAACGGCAACACCCAGATCGTGCAAGATTTTTCGACTGTTAGACCCAGCGCCATAACGTCCTGCCCGGTACATCTGCGGCTTCACGCCAAAGCGTTCAGAAATTAGCGCGTGGAGCGCGGTCAGCTTTTCCCGCTCAAGCTCTGGCGGAAGGTTGCATGCATAGCTGTTATGCACGCTTGGTGCTTCTGTGAACGGCGGGTTAACCCAAGGATGCAGCTGTACGCCGACATCCGCCCGCGCCTGCGCAACATATCGGCCCAGTAATTCAACGGCACTGCTATCATTGGCGATGGGATAATCGACTAAATACGCCGGCCGGACGCCATTTGCATCACACAGCCGCTGAAACCGATCAATCGCCGCGACGTGCGTTGTTCCGTGGCAATCTCGCGTAAACGGCGCGTTCCAATCAAACTCTTCTTCGGTATCAACGGTAACGATGAACCGCGGGCTATCGAATCCAAAATCAACGAATCGCACTGGCTGCGGATTTGCGGGATTCAGATCAACTGCTGCTCCCCTTTTCCCGCGCATGACTATTCGCCCCTTTGGTCCCTTAACATGTGCGCATCGTCTTGCACCGCCGGGATAGTGACTAGCAAGCTTTCGTTTTGAAAGTGTAAACTGCCGCCAACATTTCGGGCGAGGTTGCGAACAAGGCGCAAGGAAAAACCGAGGCCCAGCAGCGGCGATCCGCCTATTGCTGCGGTTGTGACCGCTTCTGAACCGAGCAATTCCTGCTCGGTCAGGCCAGCCAGCTTGGTCGGTAACGTCAGTTGAAACCGGTTTTGCGTGATCGAACCGATTTCTGTGCTAAACCGGCCCTGCAAAACCTCTCCGTTCTCACAGCCCATGATGACGGATGCAAGAAGCCTTGAGAACAACCGTTCTACCATGTCTTGTTCGACGGCAAAGCAACGGACTGGGTCCGCAATCGACAGATTAACCTCTACATTCAGGCTATCGCTAACCGTGCGCAACCGCAACGCCAGCCTTTCAGCCAGCCAATTGCATTCGGTCGTTCCGCTACGAATTTCCAACACACCGCGATCCATCTGTGCGGCAATGGCAAGGTCGTCAAAACCAGACAAAAGCTGATTAGCATCGGTCAATATAGTATCGGCAAGGCCGCGATATTCCGGATCAACGGGGCCGAACATCTGTTGTTCGATAATTTCAGCAAAGCCAACGATCGCCCCTAATGGTGTGCGCAATTCGTGCAATATCTGTTGCAGCTGTTCAGCTTGACGTTGCGGATTGTGCGCCAAGCTTGCGGTCTCGGCCACCGACGGGCGCCGCATGATCCCGCGAAACCCACGGAAACGGCCACTTTCTGCGTCAAAAAATGGTGACGCACTCATCCGCCAATCACCCTCGACAACCGACGCGCCGCGCAGGCGCATCCGCGCGTTCTCCATCGGCATGCGCTGGCGAAAAGCCGCCGCGCCATAAGCATCAGGGCCGGGGCCGTAATCAAATGCTGGCCGGGCAATGTCTATGCCGACAATTGCGCCGCGCGGCGCTCCTTCAACCCAGATAACGGTGCCATTGTCATCAGTTTCAAAGCGGATTTCATAGGCGGGCTCCGCAGATCCTGCGCTATCGGGGTCAAACGGCAGTTGGGGTGCTTCGCTGCGTTCATGATCGCGGCGCCATTGTTCAAGCCGCTCGACCACTTCGCCGATGGGAACGGCTTTGTTGTCCCAATTGGGCCTCGATAACGCGATAGCTGGTTTCGATGCCCCGTTTTGAACTGCACCGGACAGTGCAAAATCACCGCCGGAATACAGCGATAACGCCCGATAAGTCAGGGGACCCAAATCACGGCGCATTCGCAAAAATCCGCGCGCCCTAACAGGTAAATGCGGGACAAGATCGGCCCATTGCCCATCATCAAGCCGGGCGCCTGAAATAACCGCCGCTGCAATCGAAGGCACATCAGAGGCAAGAAGCTGAACAAGCGGTGCCGACAATATGCGGCCGTGCAACGATTCTAACGTTGACACACGATCAAGAACAGGAACCAAATCGCGCATTTGCCGAGCCTTGATCAGGCCCGATGCGATCTGCGCGGCATCGTATCGCAAGGGATTTTGTGCCAAAATATCAATCAGCTGACGCCACTGTCCGATAACCGACGCCCCGAATGGAGTGTCAGCATTGCGCAGCGCAGTATCTAGGCGATCATCAATGCGCACGCGTGTATTCAAATCCCGTCCAGTGGTGGCTTCGGTTATGCGATAGCGGCATCGGCCAGTGTAAAAAAGCAACTAAATCGCCACGTCACACTATGGGACAATTGCATATTGCTATAATAATATTATAAGATTGTATCAATTTCAGACAGGGATATGTCGCAAACTATGGCAGCAATAAACTTTGACGCAATCGATCTGAAACTTTTGGCGGAGCTTCAGGAAAATGGGCGAATTACCAACGTCGAGCTGGCAACTAAAGTCGGTCTGACCGCGCCGCCTTGCCTGCGCCGTATGCGCACGTTGGAACAGTCAGGGGCGATTCGCGGCTATCATGCGGAGATAGATCCAGCCGCCCTGGGCTATTCAATTATGGTTTTCGCAATGGTCAGCCTGAAAAGCCAGGCCGAAGAAGACCTTCGCGGTTTTGAAGCACATGTTCGCGCTTTGCCAGAGGTGCGCGAGTGCCATATGCTGAATGGAGAAATAGATTTCATTCTGAAGATCGTCGCGCATGACCTTCAAACATTTCAGGAATTTCTGACATCAAAGCTAACCTCTGCGCCTAATGTTTCTAGCGTTAAAACGTCGCTGACCATTCGCACTGCAAAGGATGAACCCGGCGTTCCGGTATGACCGAAACGCCGAGTACGGAGTTATCGCTTAGCCAACAACAGGCGCAATTCCGTTTGCCAACTGATCGGCATAAAGCGTCCAGTAATCTGCAACCGCTTTGCGTCCCGGTGTCGCAATTTTGGCAAATTCAACTTTGGCGCCCGCGATGTCGGCCAATTTCAGCTTGGCGATGCCAAGACGCATGACCGTGCGTTCGGACAAGTCTTTTCCGTCTTTGTCCATGATGACACCTTTTGCCAAAGCAGCTTCATAGGCCCCTTTTGCGCGTTCATATTCACCAACAGACAACGCAATGTCGCCCGCAAGGGCCGCAGCCGCCCCGGTTTTGGCAGAAGCGATATCCTGATCCAGCACAGTCAGCGAAAAGCCGTCAATTTTCAACTTTTCAAGAACGTCATTATAACGCCCACCAAAAGTCGCGTTGCTTTTCGAAATAGTGCCTTTAGTAAATCCTTCATCGAGCACTGTTTTCATCTCGGTCGGGAAAAAGGCGATCAACGCGTCGGTTGCATAGGCCGAATAGTTTTGTTCGTACTTCATACCGCCAACCGTCCGTAACAGTCGCATTAAATCAAGTACTTCCTGCGAATCAAGATCAGCAAATTTGTATGTTTGCATTAACGCATCGTGCCAATAATCCGATGTCGGCTTTGTGTTCACTAACTCGCGCATCCATTTGGCCACCAGCACGCCATCTCCTGACCGGATCGCCAAGTTGGCGGCGCGCGGATAAAAGTTTTCTGGCAGTGCCTTCGCTCCTGGTTGCTTACTCGCATCCAGCGATTTCTGCATCCATTGCAGTGATTCTGGATATTTTTTCTGCATGCTTAACGAGTCAGCGATCAGCAGTTCGACGCCGCCTTGGAGCCTCTCTGCCTTATACCCGCCGGTATGCGCTGTTATCAGCAGAGTTTCGGCATTGACCCAATCTTTGGTATCATATGCAGTCGCTGCCTTTTGAAAGATATACTCTGTGCGTTGATTGGCCGGGGTAAATGCCGATGCGATTACCAGATCGATTGCCTCCATCCGCATAACCTCGTTTTTGGACTCGCCGCCGATTTGTTGGCCGAATACACCCGCCTGATATTTGTCATCTTCGCTTCGGATTGCAGCTTTCAAAGCGGCCCACGATGCAGAAGCCGTCGTTGCGGCAGCAGCAGTGGCAGCGATACTGGCTGCATCCTGCGGCACGCCTGGCTTTGTTGCACCCGCACTTTTCAGATATACACTTACAACAGGATCATATGCTGCTTGAAATTCTTTGGAGAGGCTTGCTTTCAATGGCGCAGGAGCCTCCACCTTTTTGCCCTTCTTTTCTTTCTTGGGCTTTTCATCCGCCGCCCAAACAGGCGAAGTTGCAGTCACAGACAAGGCAGCGATTGCGACAGTCATTGCAAATTTGGAAATGCGTTTCATTCAATTCTCTCCATAGAAGATTGGCGGATTGGCGCTCCGCCGGTTCAATTCGACCTCGATAACGGCTTTACGATTCTCCGCCGCGATAGGCAATAAAGATAGCATCCGCGCCTGAATTGCGGTTGAACGAAGCTGTAAAATGGTTCGTTTGCTCTGCAACGTGAATCTGTGGATAAACTGTCGAAAAACGCGACTTTATCGGTGGCGCGGGTGGCTAATTTTTGTCTAGTCCCCTAGGGTAAACCCTACAAAGAAAAGATAAGGGACCAGCGGACGTGAGCGAAGAACAACCAGGCAAAGAGCCGCCAAGAATCGACCCGGTCGATATCGTCGATGAGATGAAATCGAGCTATCTCGATTATGCCATGTCGGTCATTGTCGCCCGCGCATTGCCCGATGTCCGAGACGGTCTGAAGCCCGTCCATCGCCGCATCCTTTTTGCCAGCCAAGAAGGTGGCATGGTTGCCACAAAACCCCACCGTAAATCAGCAAAAATTGTTGGCGACGTCATGGGTAACTACCACCCGCATGGCGACAGCGCGATTTATGATGCGCTGGTCCGCATGGCACAAGACTGGGCCATGCGCGTTCCGTTGATTGACGGTCAGGGGAATTTCGGGTCGATGGACCCAGATCCCGCTGCATCGATGCGATACACAGAAGCACGATTGGCCAAGGTCGCGAGCGCACTTTTGGACGATCTCGACAAAGATACCGTTGATTTTCAGCCCAATTATGATGGTAGCAGAACAGAGCCAACGGTCCTGCCTGCCCGCTATCCGAACCTGCTGGTCAATGGTGCGGGCGGCATCGCGGTTGGCATGGCGACCAATATCCCGCCGCACAATCTGGGTGAAGTGATCAGGGCGTGCCTTGCCTATATTGAAAATCCGGCGATCACCGTTGATGAATTGATTGAGTTCATCCCTGCCCCCGATTTCCCGACAGCACCGTTGATCCTTGGCCAGACCGGCGCGCGCAATGCGTATCGCGACGGTAAAGGTTCCATAGTGCAACGCGCACGGCATATCATTGAGGAAGGCAAGGGTGACCGTCGATCGATCGTGCTAACCTCGGTCCCCTATCAATGTGGCAAAAACAATCTGGTTGAAAAATTGGCTGAGGCCGCGAAGGACAAGCGGATTGAGGGCGTGTCCGACATTCGCGATGAAACGAGCCGCAAAGGCGTGCGCGTTGTTATCGACCTGAAAAAGGACGCGACCCCCGAAGTTGTCCTGAACCAAATCTGGCGGCACACACCCGCGCAATCAAACTTCCCGGCCAATATGCTCGCGATCCGTGGCGGACGGCCCGAAGTGCTGACTCTGCGCGACTTTATCGAGGCGTTCATCCGTTTCCGCGAAGAAGTCATCACCCGCCGCACCAAGTTTGAGCTGAACAAAGCCCGTGACCGCGCGCATATCTTGCTCGGGCTGGTGGTTGCCGTCACTAACATGGACGAGGTGGTGAAAATCATCCGCGCCTCATCATCGCCGCCCGTTGCGCGCGCTGCATTAAGCGCCCGCCAATGGCCAATCGCCGAAATCGCGCAGTATATTCAGCTGGTTGAGGCTATCGAGACAGCCATCGAAGGCGATACCTATCAGCTTTCGGACGCTCAGGTCCGCGCGATCCTAGAACTGCGCCTACACAGGCTAACCGCGCTTGGCCGCGATGAGATCGGCAATGAGCTGAAAGCGCTTGCCGTCGATATTGAGGGTTATCTGGCGATCCTTGGCGATCGCGTGAAATTGTATGCTGTGATGCGCGAAGAGTTGGAAGCCATCGACCGCGAATTCTCCACGCCGCGCCTGTGCGAAATCACCGCAAGCTGGGACGGCGTCGAAGACGAAGACCTGATGGAACGCGAAGAGATGGTCGTCACCGTCACGCACGGCGGCTATATAAAGCGCACCGCACTCGCCACTTTCCGCGCGCAAAATCGCGGCGGCAAAGGCCGTGCAGGCATGGCGACCAAAGACGAAGACGCAATCACCGAATTGTTCGTTACGTCAACGCACACGCCAGTCTTATTCTTTAGCAATATCGGCAAAGTCTATCGCCTAAAAGTCTGGCGCCTTCCCGAAGGTGGCCCGACCACCAAAGGCCGGCCAATGGTCAACCTGTTGCCGTTGGGCGACGGCGAAACGATCTCTAACGTGCTGACCCTGCCCGAGGATGAGGCCGAATGGGGCGGCTTGTCGGTCGTGTTTGCCACAGCCAAAGGCTATGCACGGCGCAACAGCATGGATGCCTTTGCCAATGTGCCCAGCAACGGCAAAATCGCGATGAAGTTCGAAGGCGAAGATGCCGACGACCGGTTGATCGGTGTCGAATTGCTGTCGGCGGATGATGATGTGCTGCTGGCAAGCCGCGGCGGCAAAGCGATCCGTTTTGCCGCAGACGACATCCGCGAATTCCAAAGCCGCAATTCTACCGGCGTGCGCGCGATGAAGCTGGGCAAGCTGAAAGACGGGGGCAACGACGAAGTGATCTCACTCTCCATCCTAACCCGCGTCGGCACCACGCCAGAGGAGCGCGAAGATTACCTCCGCTTTGCCCCGTGGAAGCCCGAAAAAGAAGGCGAGCCCACCATGTCGCCAGAACGTATTGCCGAGATGGCGGAGCGCGAACAGTTCATCCTGACGGTCTGCGCCAATGGTTACGGCAAGCTGAGTTCCGCATACGGCTATCGCCGCACCGGCAGAGGTGGTCAGGGGATCACCAACATCGACAACATCGACCGCAACGGGCCGGTAGTGGCAAGCTTCCCCGCGACGAAGGGGGATCAGTTGATGCTGGTCACCGACCAAGCCAAGCTGATCCGGATGCCGCTGGATTCCCTGCGCGTGCTGGGGCGTGGGACGGCCGGGGTGCGATTGTTTAACGTGGATGATAATGAGCATGTTGTGGGGGCGGCAAAGATTGAGGAGGCGGATGAGGATGGGGATGATACCGCAGTTGAATTCAAAACCTAACACTTAGTGAAGGATAGAATATGACTACATTAGAAATAGTGTTAGCTTTGACATTATCCACCATGATCATGCTTTTCGTTCGACTTTATCGCAAGCAATTAATATTGAGACATATTTTTATTAAATCTTCTGACTGGTGTGGACGAAAAATCGAAGAAGTAATCGGTAGCGCAACTTTGACAATATCGGAAATGGCCAAAGATCAAGCTCGCTTCAAAGGGCTTGAAATATCCGACAACGAAGCGAAGGGCTTCGTTCCATTCATTGTTTCGGATGCAAAGAAAGATTGGGTTGAACAAAAAGATGCCCTTCAATCGCAGCTAAAACGAAACGGCATTGATCCGTTAGATATGGGTGATCTGGATAATCCAGTTTTGAATCCCAGCTTCACTGGCTTTAAATGGTAACCTCACTATTGCAGTGTTTGCTCGAAGTTTAATTTTGGAGCAATTACTACCCGAGGAGAACGACATGCTGCCTGAGATCGCAAATTTGCACGAACGGATGGCGACGGGCGGCAGTTGGCTTGATTACCGCGATGAGATTTCTAATTTGCATAAACGCGCAACATTACAGTGCGAATTCATAATTCTCATGGAGGCTTTTGCGAATTTGAGAAAAGTGGGATCGAGTGCTTTCGATCCAGAGACTTGGCCGAAATTGGAAAAGGCTGCCGCTATGGAATATCAGCTTTTTCTGCTTCGAGAAGCGACCGATACTGGTTCAGTATTGAACCCAATGCTCATGGCCTATGTAACAGAAAGAGAGGTTGAAGCTGGACGCCTTGACACCGCAAGTGATGCTCGCACATCCGCAATAAATGGATGGCAAAATTTTGGTGATTCAAGTGATGTTGAAAACCCACCATCGCGACCCGGGAATTGGCTAGCAGCCGGTTTGGCTATTGGTGGAATTGGGCTGTGGCTTTTTGGGGTAAACGAACCTGTATCTCCACTATGGCTTTTACCGATAGGCCTAATTTTGGGCTGGTTTCCGAATGAGATAGCAAGGAAGCGCGTGCTAACGCTAGCTAAGCAGGAGCGCCAGAATCGTGGTTATCCAATTTGACGTTTCGGAAAAATTCTGGGGCAACGACGAATTCAGGGGAAACAATACTAATTAGCGCCCGCCGTTCGCGGGCAAGGCGCGAAGGCACGAAGGGGTTGCGGGACACCTTCCCGTCTTTGTGCCTTTGCGCTTTTTTTACGTCCTTTTTTCAGATTCTGGCGACGCCAAACTAGGCCTGCTTCTTAACCAGCAACGGTCAAAGCACATGTAAAAGAGATATGAGGGAAAGAGGGGGCAGATCATGCCGCACCCCCTCTCCCTCTCTGCGCCTCTTTTACATTCTTTGAACATTGCAGTGGCGAAAGCACCATTGCGCGCAAAGCCCCACGCGCTCGAACGCAATCAGGTATTGAAATGTAGGATTCCATTTGCGATGCTTCCCTCGGACATCGCGAACCGCCCAATGGCTGCATGGGCATGCAATCAGCCAAATCGTCAGAAACCCCAGTTTCCGGTCATTCAAACATCGTTTTAAGTGAGACCTTGGTGAGACCTTTCAGATCAGGTCTGAATTCCTGGGACACAATACCACTTAGCGCCCGCCCTGGACGGGCGAGGCACGACGGGGGTGCTTTACACCTTTTCGTCTTTGTAACGCTTTTACATACTTTCAACGTTTTCAGTTATGCAAAAAAAGTTACGTTAAACAAACACATTAAAGTTCGATGATAGCAGCTAAGACCTGCTTAAGCGTCCCAATGTCATCCGGCTCCAGTGTGCCCAATTGCCTGATCGTCAAACTCTGTTCAATCGTCGCCACCACCGGTTTGATCGCAGAGGGCTTCAACAATCCTGCAGCTTCCCATTCCTTCACAATAGCATCGCCAAAGAGACTTTGCGGCCTGATCTGGCTGGTTATCGCCATGATGATGAAATCGGGACGCTGCATATTATAGGGGGCGGTGCTGATGATAACTGCCGGTCGCTTATTGCTACTGCTTTGGTCGGTAAACGGAAATGGAACTAATATGACGTCGCCGAACCCCAATCCACTGGGATCAAAGGACATCGTAAACGGCGTCTTCAGCGTTATTCCAGATCGCAGCAAATGCAGGTGCGCTCGTCATCGCAGCGGCGCGCGTGAGCGCTCCATCAGATGAAAGCGCATCCTCCATCTGCTTCAGCGACGCCCGCAGCAAGGCTTCAAGCGGGGCAGGATCAAGCAAACCAGCCTCCGCTGCATCGCGCGCAAGATCATCAGGCAAAGAGATTTGGACGTTCTTCATGTGGAACTAATACCACAGGCGTTACTGCGCTGACAACCTCACTTTGCCGCAGCAGCCGCAGCAGGCGCAGCAAATCCGCACTGCCCCTGCTCCATCTTGATCTGCTTGGTAATGCGGATCGCATTCTGCGCATAGGCTTCGGTCACTGTGCCGCTATTCACAGTCTTACCGCGCAATGTGCTAACGTCATCGCACAGGTGGAACACAAGCGCCGATGCGGACTTCTTGGCCCCTGCTGGTGGTGCAATCCAATAGACAGTATCCAAGCCATTCGGGTTAGCTTCGCTTTTCGTCGCTTCGGCAACAGCCTCAGAATCCTCGGCAATGGCCTGGGCTTGTTCAGCAACCTCGGGCGAACAAGCGGTGGTTGGCTGCTTCGACTTAATCTGCGTCGCGCAAGCGTTCATGTCTTCGGTATACTGCTCGGTCGAGGGCGGTTTGAAATCGATGCCGATGACTGTCGCTAGCATCGCCAAAGCAACGCCTACGCCGCCGGCGATCTTCTTATTCTTTGGGTCGATATCCTTATCAAGGAAGATCAAAGCGAGCAAAGGCAGGAATGCAATAACTGTGATAATCGCGCCCAGCTGGTTCTGCACAAAGAAACGGAAACCATCGGCACGGCTTGCCGGATCATGCTTGTTCGCGGCTTTCCACATCAGACTGCCGGCAATCGCAAACACCGCGATACCAACCAATATGCCGATTAACAGCGCAAGGTTTCCGTCGTTAAACGTCCCTTTTTTAAGGAGGACGATACCGGCAATTTCGGTGCCGATGGCCACGACCCAAGACAGGCCCGCAAAGATACGAAGCTTTGTCGCTTTACCCTTTTGGCCTTGCGACGCTGCCCACGCTTTTGTGACATCCACTTTCGCGGTCGGATCGTTCTCGGTCATGATCTATGTTTCCCCCATCAACATTTTTATACTTTGAACACGGTGTTATGCGCACTCATCCAGTTTGACAACAATATGCGTTGCGTGGCCCCGAATGCAGGAACTGGATTTAACGCGCCGAATAGGGCCCACGCTTCACCAATGTCGCCACAACACCCACTGCGATCAGCAACACGCCGCCATAATACAGCGCCCAGACTGCCAAATCCGCCCAAGCCTCCCCCGCCAGCGGCCCCATTCGCGCAAAGATAAACAGGTCCGATGCAACAAAAGCCATAGCGCCCATGCCCACACGATAGCGCGGAAAATTGCTGTTCCACGCTGTTGCTGCCATGCCTGCAACGAACACTGTATAGACTGCTGCTTGAACGCCATCTGCGCGATCAGTTGGCAGGAAATACGCGATCATTGGCGCCAACACGAACACTGCCACCGCCAGCAGCTTCTGGCTCAACACCGGTTGCACACGTTGATGACGCAGAAACAAATAGATCGCGAGCAAATGCCCAATCGCAAACGCAATCGCGCCCCAGATCATGTCGAGTTCCAGCAATCCGTCGCCCAACGCCCAAAAGCCCATAACACCCGCAACGAGCAAAAACTCCCCCATGCGGTGCTTGCGCAAAGCATAGCCGATCAGCAACCCGACGCCCGCCATCTTCCACGGGATCGAAAGATAGTCAGGCAAGGCCAGCTGCCAGCCAAGCGGAAAGGTAATTCCGAAGAAGAGGCTGGCGAGCAGCCACGGGCGTTTGTGGGCAAGATCCTTTGACATCACCCTTTGTCGCCTTTTGCCTGTGCAACTGCAAGCCTGTTTGCTAGTGGCGCGTTCTATGAGTTATGATGTTCACATTATCGGCGGCGGGCTTGCAGGCAGCGAAGCGGCTTGGCAATTGGGTAAGCGCGGTATCAAAGTGCGCTTGTCGGAAATGCGCGGTTCTGGCGAAATGACGGCGGCGCACCAAACCGATGGGCTGGCAGAGTTGGTGTGTTCCAACAGTTTCCGTTCCGATGATGCGGATAGTAATGCCGTGGGTTTGCTGCATCAGGAAATGCGGACTTTAGATTCGCTGACAATGGCGGCGGCTGAGGTTGCCAAAGTGCCTGCGGGTTCCGCACTTGCCGTGGATCGCGAAGTGTTCTCAGCAGAAGTGACGCGGCGTTTGCTGGAACTCGGCACCGTCGAGATTGTCCGAGAGCGCGTTGATGCTGTGCCGATTGAAGGTCTGACGATAATCTCGACCGGGCCGCTGACTGCGATGTCGCTTGCCAACAACATCCGCAATGCGACGGGTGAAACGAGCCTCGCGTTCTTCGACGCCATTGCCCCCATCGTCTATCATGACAGCATCGATCTGGACATTTGCTGGTACGCATCGCGCTGGGACAAGGGCGATGGCAAAGACTATATCAATTGCCCAATGGATAAAGAGCAATATCTGGCGTTCCACGCTGGACTGATCGCAGCGGAGAAATCCGAGTTCAAAGAATGGGAAAAAGACACGCCCTATTTCGAGGGCTGCATGCCGATTGAGGTTATGGCCGAGCGCGGACTCGACACATTACGCTTTGGCCCGATGAAGCCTGTCGGTTTGGATAATCCCAGAACAGGCCGCTGGCCGCATGCTGTAGTGCAATTGCGTCAGGATAATAAGCAGGGCTCAATCTGGAACATGGTCGGCTTTCAAACTAAGATGAAACATGGCGCGCAGGTGGAATTGTTCCGCAGTATTCCGGGGTTGAAAAATGCGGAATTTGCCCGGTTGGGCGGGCTGCATCGCAATACTTTCATCCGTTCTCCCATCTTGCTCGACCGGCAATTGCGGCTGAAATCATCGCCGCATATCCGCTTTGCCGGGCAGATTACTGGCTGCGAAGGCTATGTCGAAAGTGCGGCGGTGGGGTTGATGGCGGGCATTATGGCGGCGAATGAACTGGCCGGACGGGCTTTCACTCCTCCTCCTGTGACGACCGCGTTTGGCGCTTTGCTTGGCCACATTACCGGCGATGCTGTGGCAGATAGCTATCAACCGATGAACATCAATTTCGGCTTGTTCCCGCCGCCAGAAAGCAAAGTGCACAAAAAAGAACGCAAAGCATTTTACACCAACCGCGCGCGTGCCGATCTATCGACCTGGATGGCCGAGGCAAAACTCAACAACGACAGCTTGGCTTTGCCACTCGTTTTGGCCGAGTAACAGCAAACTCCTTGCGTGTTAACAGCCGGTCAGCGTTTCCATCGGCTTTGGCAAAGCGCGCACCAGTGGCTCCTGCCCATTCCTCGAATGTCAGCAAATTGTTGCCGTCTTTATCCAGTTTTTTGAAATCCTTTGTCCTGCTCGACATCATTTCTAGTCGCGATACCAGCTCGTCGCGGTTACGGTCATAACGGTTAAAGCGTTGATCCTCGCGGCTCGTTTTCGGTGCAGCTGGCGGCGTAGGGGGAGCCGGCCCGAATTTCGGGGCATCTACACCTGGCATCGGCAGGCTCAATTCAACCGGCAACTCTGGCGGCGGCAACGGTGTAGGAATTTCTGTGCCCGCGTGGCTTTGCCAAAACCACAAACCGACCGATGTTGCGAGCAGCGTTACCGCGCCCCCGACGAGAAGTTGTTTCACTTCCGCCTCCAAATCTGATCGACACCCCGTAAGCCTTTTGCGCGAAGCCTATCGCCCCGTCAAGGCATGCCAATTCAGACGTAGTGGAGATTTTGCAATATGCGCATTTTCCATCTGCTCAGCGAGTGCAAGAATGGATAACGAACGCAATGTGCGGGGCAGAGATTTTGGCGGTGGCCCATTTGGATTTGTCCACCAGTCACTAATTCTGGTGATTTGAGACTGCTTGATTTTTGCGCCACCGCTCCAGTCCGCGTAAGCGTTGCATATTGCAGCGATGCGCTGCACCCGCGCGGCGTCCTGTTCCAATGACTCGGCGTCGATAGCTAGAATTTCATAGGCATCAATCAGTAACAGCCCTGCATCGATAGTAGCACCATCAGGCTCAATATCGGAAAGACTCGCCAGCAATGGCTCGCCTTTCGGCCGTTTATCCGGCTCAGACTTCAACGCGTCCCGCCACCAAGACAGCCGCAGTTGCGCGATCATCGGCTCACTAGTGCGGTCCAAAATCGACAGCAACCGCCGATCAAACTCCAGCAACCAAGCCAGTCGCACGCGAACCGACGCGGGTGCATACGCTATGGCTAACAGCATCGGCGGCGACAAAGCGGCATCAACGTCTTTCACGGCGTTACGCCTTGGGCTTTATGCATAAAAATCAAGATTAACCGCCTAGTAACTCTGTTTCTTCAAAGCATGGTGACACCTTGGCCGCCATAGCCGAGCGTAGATATATCCGTTTAATAGGGGCCAACACTGTGCGAAAGCCTGCCAACCATAAATCGACTGGCGTATTGTCGCATTTGCTACGCGACCAATCAGGAAACATCCTGGCGATGACTGCTGCCGCAGTTTTGCCGATGCTAGCGGTTATTGGCGGTGCGGTGGACATGAGCCGCATTTACATGACCCGGTCGCGACTGCAAGCGGCCTGCGATGCCGGCGTGTTAGCCGGTCGAAAAGCAATGACGACGACGACCTACACCACTGCTGCGCAGGCACGCGCAAATGCGATGTTCAATTTCAACTTTAACAGCGCGCAATACGACGCCACTGGAACGACCTTTCCGACTTCGGCAAACGCGCAAGGAACAGTGATAGGAAGCGCGACAACAAACCTGCCTACGGTGTTGATGAAGATTTTTGGCAAGACAACAACCGCATTATCCGTTGATTGCAGCGCCGATTTACAAGTACCGAACATCGACATTGTTATGGTGCTGGATGTCACAGGCTCCATGTCGGAATGCCCCGATGGCACCGAGTGCAATAGCAACAGTAGCTCCAAGATTGTCGCGCTTCGTGCGGCCGTCAAAAGCTTTTACACGACGCTGAAATCCAACGTTCCTGCCGGATCATTGGCGCAGATTCGGTTTGGGTTTGTCCCCTATAGCCAGGCTGTGAACGGCTCCGGTCTGTTCAAAGCATCGCCGGACACCGCAAAGGGAGAACTGCCGCTGACGCATTTGGCGGACACGATGACCGTTCAATCGCGTGTTGCCAATTTTAACACGCCGGTGATTGGCAGCTGGAAAGTCGACACCTCAGTCACGCCGACCACATACACGCAAATTTTCGATAAGGATCTTGCTGCAACACGGCAGCCTTTTGTTGCGTCAAGCACCTCTGGTACAGACATCTCGAACAATGACTGTGAGCGTTGGGGGAACACGAACACCAGCTTTAACATTGGCGGTATCGACCTTAATGTTATGCTGTACCCTTATGAGAGCGCAAGCTTTGCGGATAATGCGGGAATCGACACCTTTTACCAAAGCGATGGCAGTTCGACATGGGATACGACTGAACCAACGACGGGTACCGGTTATACTAAGCTGACGACGCAACGTGTTAGCGGAACCTGGAACGACGATAACGGCGCTACGACCACTGCCTATCAAAAGTGCACGAGGCGCTTGACGCGCACTCACTACACAAACGCAGTTGCGTACAAATTCACCGACTGGACGTATAAACCCGTTGCTTTCAATGTCAGCCAGTTCAAACAGGGCAACGTCTTGTCCTATGTCTCTGGCGTAGATACCACAAATTACACTGTGCAGAACGCCGGATCATACGATCCCGTTCAGTTGCGTGCACTCCCTAGCCAAGTTGGACTAACGCAAAACACTATGTATTGGGATGGCTGTTTAGAGGAACGGTCAACAACCGCCGCGTCCAGCTTCGCCCCTATTCCGGCGGCGGCAAAGGATTTGAACTTTTTGGTCGGCGGAACAACCGCTGATACCTATTGGCGCACCGCAGCGCCGGGGCTTGCGTGGCTTCGAAACGCCCCTGCACAGGAGACCAAAACGACAAATAATGCCAGACCCGGCTATGCTTGCCCCTCGGCTTTAATGCAAAACTTACAAGTTTTGTCGCAGACGCAAGTGGATACTTTCGCAAACTCGCTGCAAGCAAACGGCTTTACCTACATGGACGTAGGGATGATCTGGGGCTTGCGGATGATTGCGAAACAAGGCGTATTTTCTTATCGCAATGGTGCAGGCAGCTCGGGCGGTCAGATAGATCGTCATATCATCTTTTTGACCGACGGCGTACCGGTTTCCGCAGGCACGACCTATTCGGCCTATGCTATGGAGAATATCGATCGGCGGATAACAGGTTCCTCGGGGACTTCTGTTGGTGCGGGGCGTCACGCAGGCCGTTTTCAGGCACTATGCGATGCACAGCGAGGCTCGGTTAGCATTTGGGCGATTGGTTTTGGCACATCCATTACCGGCAATTTGACCAACTGTGCTGACCCCAATCGCGCCTTACAAGCCAACAACACAACTGATCTGAACAATGCTTTTAAACGCATTGCCACAGACATTACCGATTTGAGGTTGGTGAAATGATGAACGTTTTTAACAAAATACGTGCGCGTTTGCGGGGAGGATCATTCGTCCGCGATCAACGCGGCGTCTCGGCTGTTGAATTTGCCCTCGTCGGACCAATGTTCATCAGCGTCCTGATGGCAACGTTCGATTTGGGCTTTGGCGTCTACACAAAAGGCGTCCTGCAAGGCGCTGTCGAGGAGGCTGCGCGAAAAGCTTCGTTGGAAAATACCCAATGGACCGATATCGAAAACAAAGTGAAAGGGCAGATTCTTGCAGTGATCCCGTCATCTGATCCGTCGACTGACATAAGCTTCACATTAGACCCGAAAGTCTACGAAGATTACGATGACCTGATTTTGCCAGAACAGTTTACCGACACCAATTCCAACGGTTCGCGGGAGACCGGCGAATGCTATATGGATCGCAACAACAATCGCCAATATGATACAAATGTTGGCCTTGCCGGACGCGGCGGCGCGCAGGATGTTATTTCGATTAAGGCGAGCGTGACGTACAAGCGCGTGTTTCCGCTTTGGGCGATGACCGGCCAGTCGCAAAGCCAGTTGATCGAAGCATCAACCTTTTTACGCAACCAACCATTTGGTGCACAAGCGGCGCGCGTTGGGGTCAGCATATGCACATGAAGCGTTTCATCACCGACACGTATAAAAAGCTGCGTCATTGCGAAAGCGGAACGACGCTGATCGAGTTTGCCTATATTTTGCCATTTTATGTGATTTTGAGCTTTACGGGTATCGAGGTCGCTAGCCTTGCCATCACAAACGCACGCGTTAGCCAAATTACCATGACGGTTGCTGACAACATGTCACGTATTGCTGAATCTGTCCCGCTGACCGCACCTCAGCTGCGCGAAGTTGATATCAACGACACGCTTTTAGGCGCTCGAATTCAAGGTGGCACTGGGCTGCCGCTTTTTGAAAACGGCCGAGTCATTGTCTCAAGCCTTCAGCGAAATAGCGCGGGTCGGCAAACGATTAAATGGCAACGATGCAAAGGCTTGCTTAACGTCGTTTCAGCCTATGGCATCGAGGGTGCAACACAGCCCAATGCGCCGGATACGACTGGCTTTCAGGGCATGGGAACCGGCGCAGCTCGCGTACAGGCAGAGGCAAATAGCGCGGTCATTTTCGTTGAAATCACATACACGTACAAACCATTGGTCGCCTCATCGCTCATTGGTCCAAGAACGTTGAGGAAAGAAGCGGCATTTTATGTTCGTGACGACCGTGATTTAAACCAAAACTATAACCCTAATCCCGCTTCGTCGGTATCGACGTGCAACCTGTATAACACAGCGTTCTAATCGGTTGGTTCGAACAGACGCGTGGGATTATCGTCTCAATAGCTCTCGCGCGCCGTCAACGATCTTTGCTGCATTAAGCAATGCCAGCTTTTCAAGGTTTGCCGCGTACGGCATCGGCACGTCTTCGTTGGTGACGCGCATTACCGGCGCGTCTAAATCGTCGAAACCTTCTTCCATACAGATCGCGGCGATTTCACTGCCGATGGAGCACGTAGGCCAGCCTTCTTCAGCAACGATCAGCCGGTTGGTTTTCTTCAGGCTCGCGAGCACCGTATCTTTGTCGAGTGGACGCAAAGTGCGCAGGTCGATGACCTCGACATCAATGCCCTCACCCGCCAACACTTCGGCAGCCTCCAACGCCAGGCCGACACCGATAGAATAGCTGACGATGGTTAGGTCACGGCCTTCACGCATCACGCGCGCTTTGCCAATCGGCAGCACGTAATCGTCAACATTGGGCACTTCAAAATTGCGACCATAAAGCAGTTCATTTTCAAGAAAAACTACAGGGTCTTCGCAACGGATCGCGGCCTTTAACAGGCCCTTGGCGTCCGCCGCATCATAAGGGCAGATCACGATCAGACCGGGGACGCTGGCATACCAGGGCGCATAGTTTTGACTATGCTGTGCGCCGACGCGCGAAGCCGCACCATTAGGGCCGCGGAATACGATGGGGCAACGCATCTGTCCGCCCGACATATAGTTCGTTTTCGCCGCCGAGTTGATGATATGGTCAATTGCCTGCATCGCAAAGTTGAACGTCATAAACTCGATGACAGGTCGCAAGCCGCCCATCGCCGCGCCTGTGCCGATACCGGCAAAGCCATATTCGGTGATAGGCGTATCGATGACGCGGCGCGGACCGAATTCTTCGAGCAGCCCTTGCGTGACTTTATACGCACCCTGATACTCCGCCACTTCCTCGCCCATCACAAAGACGCGGTCGTCGGCGCGCATTTCCTCGGCCATCGCATCGCGCAGTGCTTCGCGCAAAGTGACGGTGACCATTTCGGTTCCGGCGGAAACAGATTGTGCGGTCGCAGCCTGTTGCACAACAACGGGCTTTGCTACTTCGACGACAACGACGGGTTCGGCGGGTTTTGCAATCGGCGCAGGAGCGGCGTCATCATCTTCACCAGCAATCGTTGCGATAACTGTGCCAACTTTAACGTTGTCAGTCCCCTCAGCGATTGTGATCGAGGTCACTACACCCTCATCAACCGCCTCAAATTCCATCGTGGCTTTGTCAGTTTCAATTTCGGCAAGGATATCGCCGGACTTCACAGTATCGCCAACTTTGACCAGCCATTTGGCCAGCGTGCCTTCCTCCATCGTAGGGGAAAGCGCGGGCATTTTCAGTTCGGTGGCCATCAGTATGTCTCCACCAAAACATCAGTATACAGTTCGGCCAAATCGGGCTCCGGTGCTTGTTCAGCAAATTCTGCGGACGCATTCACAATCGCGCGGATTTCCTTTTCAATTACTTTCAACGCATCCTCGGTTACGCCCATTTTCAGCAAATCTTCCTTGGCACCGTCAATCGGATCGGATTTTTCACGCACCGCTTGCACTTCGTCACGGCTGCGATACTTCGCGGGATCGGACATAGAATGCCCGCGATAGCGATAGGTTTTCATTTCCAGCAACACCGGCCCTTTGCCGCTGCGCACCCAGTCAATCGCAACTTCTGCAGCGCCGCGCACCGCAAGCACATCCATGCCGTCAACTTGAATGCCCGGAATGCGGAAACTTTCGCCGCGACGGTACAGTTGGTCCTCAGCCGAGGCACGGTTTACGCTGGTTCCCATCGCATATTGGTTGTTTTCAATCACAAAGATGATCGGCAGCTTCCAAAGCTCTGCCATGTTAAAGCTTTCGTACACCTGCCCCTGGTTCGAAGCGCCATCGCCGAAATACGCCAGACAAATGCCGCCATCACCGGAGTATTTATGTCCAAACGCAAGTCCCGCCCCAAGCGAGACCTGCGCGCCAACGATGCCATGACCGCCGTAGAATTTGTGGCTGGTCGAAAACATATGCATCGACCCGCCCTTGCCTCGCGAAATCCCCGCAGCACGTCCGGTCAATTCGGCCATAATAACATTGGGATCAATACCATAAGCCAACATATGACCGTGATCACGATAGCCCGTGATGACGCTGTCTTTGCCCGGCGTTAATGCCGATTGCAGGCCGATAGCGACTGCCTCTTGGCCGATATAAAGGTGGCAAAAACCGCCGATCAAGCCAAGGCCGTATAGCTGCCCTGCCTTTTCCTCAAACCGGCGGATTAACAGCATGTCGCGATAGAATTTCAACAGCTCGTCTTTGGTCGCTTCATACGGCACAGGCGTTGCCGGACGCTCCCGATTGGCGACAGCATCACCCGATGCAGATGCCGATTTACCTGTTTTCTTCGCGGGCGATTTTGCCAAGACGCTGTCCTCTCAAGGGCTTATTTAGCTGACGCTACGGCTTTAGCGCCTAATCAATCGCACCGGCGGTTGAAAGTTAAATTTGCGGCTTTGCCATAAGGCATAGCTATTCATTGGTATTGAGCGGCACGACAATCTCGTCAGGCGCGACGACATTCAGATCCTTACGCATCAATTCGCCGGCCAAATCGGGGTCAACATTATCACGGTTGAGCAGTTTCTGCTTGTTGCGCAGCGCATCGCGTTCTTTTTCCAGCGACGCCAGTTCGACTTTACGCTCTTTCAAAGCTTGCCGGTAATCGGTCCACGCGATCAAACCCGTCGGGCCGAGCAACGCATAAGAAGCTATCAGCAACAAAGCTACCAAACCAGCCGCCGTGATCAACGTCGCTTTGACCTCGGTTTTGCTCCGCTTTCGTCTTGGTGTTCTCGCCATGACTGACGTCATAGCACCACGCGTCGCTTATCGAAAGATGCTGCGTCCTGCATAAATTGCCGCGCCGCCCAGCTCTTCCTCGATCCGGATCAGCTGATTGTATTTCGCAAGCCGGTCTGATCGTGCAAGCGAACCGGTTTTGATCTGACCGCAATTCGTCGCAACCGCCAAATCGGCAATGGTTGTGTCTTCAGTCTCGCCGGAACGGTGCGACATAACCGCAGTATAGGACGCACGTTGCGCCATCGACACGGCAGCCAATGTTTCGGACAACGTGCCAATCTGATTGACCTTCACCAACAGCGAGTTGGCCCATCCGGCTTCGATACCCATTTTTAGGCGCTTTGGATTGGTAACAAACAAATCGTCGCCGACCAGTTGAACTTTATCACCGATCATATCGGTCACAGCTTTCCAGCCTTCAAAGTCATCCTCTGACATGCCGTCTTCAATCGACTTGATGGGGTAATCGGCACACAGATCGGCCAGATACTGCGCCATAGTTTGCGGATCAAGCGACAGGCCTTCGCCAGAGATTTCATATTTGCCGTTTTTGAAAAACTCTGTCGCGGCGCAATCAAGCGCAAGCACCACATCCTCGCCCGCCTTAAAACCGGCTTTTTCAATTGATGTCATGATGAAATCGAGCGCCGCGCGTGTCGACGACAGGTTCGGCGCAAAGCCGCCTTCGTCGCCAACCGCCGTCGCCAATCCCTTTTCATGCAAGCCCTTTTTCAAAGTATGAAATATCTCGGATCCCCAGCGCACTGCTTCGGCCAGGCTATCTGCACCCACGGGCATCACCATGAATTCTTGGAAATCAATCGGGTTATCGGCATGTTCTCCGCCGTTGATGATGTTCATCATCGGAACCGGCAAAACCTTTGCGTTCACACCGCCAACATAGCGGTACAACGGCAAGCCACGCGCGTCCGCCGCTGCCTTTGCAACCGCAAGGCTGACGCCCAAAATCGCGTTGGCACCCAGACGCGACTTATTTTCTGTGCCATCAAGCGCGATCATCACCGCGTCGATGTCTTCCTGGTCCTCTGCGTCATAATCTGCCAGTAATGGCGCGATTTCGTTGACCACAGCTTCAACCGCCAGCTTTACGCCTTTACCCATATAGCGCGCCTTATCGCCATCGCGCATTTCGACCGCTTCATGCGCCCCGGTCGATGCGCCCGATGGCACAGCGGCGCGACCGAAGCTTCCATCCTCCAGCAAAACATCGACCTCAACCGTCGGGTTTCCGCGGCTGTCGAGAATTTCGCGAGCATGGATATTGACGATAGCGGTCATGGCAGTTTTCCCTGAAACAATATGGATTTTGGCGCGTTTAGCTATATCATGATGCCAATGCAATTGCCCCAGAGTTGTTCATACGAATGCCATGGTTGCAAAATCTTTGCTGTCTTAGTTGAATAAGGCACCAGATGGTCCCATATCACCGGAAACGGTCCTTAAAGGAGGATAAGATGGCGGTAGAAAAGATACCCGCAGCGAAGAAACCATCAGCGAAGAAACCAGCCGCAAAGAAACCAGCGGCGATCAAAAAGCCTGCGGCAGCTAAGGCTGCGGCACCGAAAAATGGTGTCGCCAAAGTCAAAGCCAATCCCGGCAAGGCCCAAGCCAACGGAATCAATGCCATGAAGGACGAGTTTAACAACTTCAAAGATCAGGCTGGCGGCACAGCTCGCGACGCGGCAAGTCGTGGCAAAGACCGTGCCGCCGAGGCGATGGGCGGCGTTGGCAAAATCATTCGTGACACTGCGGACAGAATTGATGAAAAAGTCGGCAAGCAATATGGCGACTACGCGCGCTCGGCCGCTGACACTGTCGACGGTTTTGCGGACAAAGTTGACAGTCAGGATATCGACGCTTTGGTTGAGGATGCGCGGCAATTTATCCGTAAAAGCCCGGCTGTAGCAATTGGTGCAGCCGCCGCAATCGGCTTTGTTCTGGCCCGCGTAATTCGTTCGGGTCGCGACTGATAATTCCACGAAAGCGGCTTTGCGTTAGGCCGCGATGTTTCTAAAGGCGGGATGATGGATAAAGACAGCATCCCGCCTATCGTTCAAAACGATGAAGCCCCCTCGCCGCGCGAACAAATCGCCGGATTGGTCAGTGATGTGCAATCACTGGCTCAAGCGGAATGGGATTATGCCAAAGCGCGACTTTCTTATAGCGGTAGCATCGCGCGCAAAGCGGGGCTTTATGCGTTGCTGGCAATTGTAGCATTGTCGTCTGCTGGTGTGGCGCTGATCCTGGGCATATTGCTGATCGTTGCTAGCTATTACGGCCCTTGGATTGCAACCGCATCTGTCGTCATTGTGTCCGTCATATTAGCTTTTCTGTTTGCAATCAGTGCGCGGAATACCGCACGAAACCTAAGCTTTACTGAGGATGATGGCGATGTTGGATGAGGCGCGCGACACAGTGATCGCTCTTGATCAAGAGCGACGCAATCTGCGTACACATCTTGTTGGCGACGCAGAGCAAGCAAGGCACGATCTGCATCCGCGCACGCTGATCGAACGCTGGAAGGGGCGGAAACGCCAACAGCTGACCTCCGCCGCAAAAACTGGAAAGCAAACGCTTTCAAAAAATGCACCGCTGATCGGATTGGCGGGTGCGGCGATATTGTTTTTTACAGCGCGCAAACCCATTTCTCGATTGTATCAACAGTTCCGCGATAAAAAGCGGCAGGTTAAGGACCGGACATCATGAGCACGTTGGGCGACAACATCAAAACCGCGACGACCGCCGCCAAAGAAGCAAGCGCGGCGGCCAGACGCAACGCATCTGCCGCTGTCGACAAAAGCAAAGCGGCTGCATCGCGCAGTGCAGAATCGTCAAGAGTGTTGGCCAAGAAAGCGGGCGAGTCCACCAGTCAGACAATAGACAAAAACCCGCTGGCTATATTGGCAGGCGGATTGGTCATTGGCGCGGTTGCAGCGTTGCTGCTCCCTGCGACTAAGCGTGAGCAGAAGCTGTTGGGCAAGGCGGGTAAAAAGTTCAATAAAACCGCCAAGCGCGCAGTTGATGCGGCAAAGTCCGCAGGCAAAGATAAAATCGACAGCCTCGGCCTTAATCAAGATTCGTTGCGCGATCAGTTTCGCGACCTTGTCAACAAGGCCAGCGAGGCTGTAAAGGCCGCCGGGAAAGCTGCCGCGGATGAGGCGCGCAAGCACGACTAACGCAATTTATCGGGGCATAATATGACATCACCAAAACTTCATCTGGTCTTTGGCGGTCGCGTCAAGGACCCGCAGACCCTCGATTTCTGCGAGCTTGATAAGCTCGACATCGTCGGTATTTATCCGGACTTTGCCGAGGCTGAAGAAGCATGGCGCAGTTCAGCGCAGCGGACCGTCGATGATGCCGAAATGAAATATGTGGTTGTGCATCTGCACAAGCTGTTGCAGCCAA
The DNA here is from genome assembly GCA_043771985.1 of Sphingomonadales bacterium. Taxonomy (GTDB): domain Bacteria; phylum Pseudomonadota; class Alphaproteobacteria; order Sphingomonadales; family Sphingomonadaceae; genus Sphingorhabdus_B. The sequence continues at coordinate 2,446 of JAYVGQ010000039.1, read as the reverse complement.
ACGCTTAAGCGTTTCGGTATCTGTAGCGTAAGAGCGGCCATGTGAGCAGCAGGCCAGCGGCAAAGCCACCGATGTGCGCCCAAATCGCAATTGTGACGCCGATGCTGGGCCCGACAAAGCCGATCATCAGATTTAGTGCGCTCCAACCCAGTAACAGCTTAATTGCATGCGCCCATTTTCCGGGGATCGGCCCCAAAGGTTTTGGCCGTTCGCGCGGGAACAATGTGACATGCGCAGCAATCAACGCCGATATCGCGCCGCTCGCGCCGACCACCGGAACCATCGAAGTGATATCCGCTGCAACTTGAGCCGCTGCCGCCGCAAACATCCCGGCAACGTATAGAATCATGATGTTCTTTTCGCCGAGAACGCGTTCAAGATTGGGCGCAATGATGGCCAGCATCATCATATTTAGCCCGACGTGCAGTATCCCCCCGTGAAGGAACGCAGAGCTAATCGGAGTTAACCACACAGGCAGCATGAAACCCGCGCCCTGAAACGCAGCACTATCGGCAAAAAACCGCGCCGGGAACAGCGCACCAGCTATCATCACTGGTTCCCAAATCGCCGGGATCAGCATCAGCAGTGCTAGCAACAGATTGATCGCCGCAATCGCTTTGACAAACGGTCCGACGTTCAGGCGGTTCAACGGCTGCGCTCCAGTAATCGGGTCAAATAAACTCGATCTTTTTAACAAGGTAGAACTTGTCACCCGAAGGCACCGTGACTTCAACCTCATCCTCTGCCTGGCGCCCGATAAGTGCGCGGCCGAGCGGCGACTGATAGGAGATCATCCCGCGCTTTGCATCAGCTTCAGCTTCACCAACAAGTTGATATTTCACTGGCTTGTCGTCTTCATCGAGCAACGACACCGTCGCGCCGAAAACGACCTTGTCGCCCGACAATGTCGTTGGGTCGATAATCTGCGCGCGGCTGATTTTATCTTCGATATCGGCGATGGTAGCCTCGACCTGACCCTGGCGTTCTTTTGCGGCATGATATTCGGCATTTTCCGATAAGTCGCCATGCGCACGCGCTTCTTCGATAGCGTCGATAATCGTTGGGCGCTCGATACGCAACCGGCGCAAATCGCCTGCCAACTTTTCAAAACCCTCAGCCAACATGGGCATTTTGTCGAAACTCGCCATCGTCTGCATCCGTCCTTCGCAGTAAAAATATCTCGCAGGCTGGAGAACCAGCCAGTCGTTTGTCAGCAATTCGGGGAGTGCTGTTCTGCTAATAATAGTCCTGAAGCGGCGAAACTTCAAGTTTTCGTTCCCGCAGCGCAGCAATCGCTTGTGCTGCAGCGACCGAGGCGCTTGCTGTGGTGAAATAGCTGACCTTGTTCACCAGCGCCGAACGGCGGATATCTTCGCTGTCTTTCAACGACTGCCAGCCTTCTGTCGTGTTAAACACCAACGCGATTTCTCCGTCGATGATCTTATCGACAATGTGCGGACGGCCCTGCGCCACTTTGTTGACGCGTTCAACGGCAATGCCTTGATCGGCCAGATAATCGGCGGTGCCGCCGGTTGCGCAGATAGCAAAGCCCATCGCCTGCAAATTGCGGATTGATGCTACAATCTGCGGCTTGTCGCTGTCTTTGACCGAAACAAATAGCTTGCCAGAATTGGGCAGTATCATCCCTGCCCCCATTTGCGCCTTGGCAAAGGCCATCGCAAAATCGCGGTCGATACCCATCACTTCGCCGGTTGATTTCATTTCAGGCGAAAGCACGGGGTCAACGCCGGGGAAGCGGTTAAACGGGAACACCGCCTCTTTGACCGCGATATAATCAATGTCGAGATTGATCGCGGGTAAGTCTTTCAGCTTCTCGCCAGCCATCACGCGCGCCGCGATTTTGGCTATCGGTGCGCCGATGGCTTTGGCGACAAATGGCACCGTTCGTGAAGCACGGGGATTGACCTCAATCAGGTACACCACGCCATCCTTGACCGCGAACTGCACATTCATCAGGCCTTTGACGCTCAGCGCGCGCGCCAAAACCTCCGCCTGACGGCGGATTTCGGTGACGATTTCGGCGGGCAGGCTGTACGGCGGAATAGTGCAGGCACTGTCGCCCGAATGGACGCCAGCTTCCTCAATATGTTGCAGGATGCCCGCGACAACAACATCATCGCCGTCGCATATCGCATCGACATCGACCTCAATGGCGTCGCGCAAATAGCTGTCGATCAGCACCGGCGAATCGCCCGACACGATCACAGCGGTCTGAATGTAATGTTCCAGCTGCGCCTGCGTATCGACGATCTCCATCGCGCGACCGCCAAGCACATAGGATGGTCGCATCAGCACCGGATAGCCAATTTTCTCGGCGATCTTGATTGCTTCTTCGCGATTGCGCGCGATGCCGTTTTCGGGCTGCTTCAATCTGAGTTTATTGATCAGCGCGGCAAAGCGTTCGCGGTCTTCGGCAAGGTCAATC
>JAYVGQ010000038.1:0-2199 GCA_043771985.1 Sphingomonadales bacterium | reverse complement strand
GCGCTTGCCGTAGTGCCATCCCAGAAATAATAGCGCTGTGCCGCAAAATCACCACTTGTGTCGATATCGCTTGCAGCGACGCTGCCAACAATTGCACCGAGTGCGGCGCTTTCAGTGACTGTGAGGCTATAGCTTGCTGGTAAGCTATTAGCTTCATTGCCGTTCTGAACCGCGACTACAAAATCCTGTTCGCTAGACGCACCTTGGTTATCGGTCACACGGACGCGGACAGTGTGCGACGGGGCGCTCTCAAAATTGATATTCGCCGGATCGGCGATGCTGAGCTTACCGTCTGCCGAAAGCGCAAAACGCGCTCCGGCATTGTTGACAAGCACATAAGTAAACGCGTCGCCTTCGGGATCGGTTGCAACAAATTCACCGATGAGAGTGCCTGCAGCCAGTATTGTCGACGGCGTACTCTCAACAACACTCAAGACCGCACCGTTTTTGACGGCAATAGAACCGGGCGCATCGTTGATCGCTGTGATCGAAACATTGACCGGCAATTCGGTTGCGTTGCCATCTGCGTCGGTCACAATCACCACAAAGCTGTCGGCACCATTGGCGTTGGCATTAGGCGTATAGACGAGCGCGCCGGTTGCCGGGTTGAAGCCTGAGATGACGCCTTTGGTTGGCGCTTGGTCGGGCTTGAGCTGATAACCGTTGACGTTGCTGTCATGGTCGATGACGCTGTAATTGCCGTCAATTGCGATTGCTACATCTTCGTTGGTCGCAATCGCGCGCGCAGCCGTTGGCGCAATCGGGCGCGCCTTGCCGCCTTGGTGCCAATAACGGCCCTGGATGTCGGCGATAGTTTGCGGGACACTTACCGGAACGCTCGCCGAAGCAGCCGTCATCGCTGAAATCAGATTAAGCGTATCGGGATGGTCGAGGAAAATTGCGTGAGTCGAGGTTTGGATCGACTTGATTCGCCCCGGCGTGCTGCTCGCGAAAAATCCGGTAACCGTCAGCAGCGTATTCTCGCCGATCACGCCAATTTTGAGGTCGGACCCCGCCTGCGTCAGCCAGATGCGGTCATGTGTGACACCTGAATCGAAGCTGACGACATTATTACCAACGGTATCGGTAATCGTATCAGTGCCATCGTTCGACTGTACAAAATAGACGTCGTCGCCAAGTCCGCCCGCAAGACTATCGTTTCCAGTGCCACCACCCAGCGTATCATTGCCGTCACCGCCGGTAAGCGTGTCATTACCGGCATCCCCGTAAATCTCGTCATTGCCAATGCCGCCATCGAGAATAGTGTCATCGCCTTCACCGCCAAGAAGCTGATCGTCGCCTGCTTCGCCGCGCAGCTGGTCGCTGCCGAGTCCGGCAAAGAGCACATCCTTGCCGTCGCCACCCCAAAGCACGTCATTACCGTCGCCCGACGAGATATTGTCATCGCCCAAATCGCCGTAGATAGTGTCGGTACCAGCGCCCGATATCAAAACGTCATCGCCGCCTTTACCGTTGATCGTGTTATTGCCGTCAAGTCCGTCAATCCGGTTTGCGTTGGCGTCCCCGGTAATATTGTCATTGCCCGTCTGCGAGCCGACAACATTTTCTATGCCGAACAGCGTGTCGCCCGCAGCGTCGCCACCTACCTGAGCGGTCGTCTTTTGCAGATCGACCGTTACAGCAACAGACTTGATATAGCGAACCGTATCACCGATACCGCCCACCACATTCGCACCGCCATCCAACCGGTCGGCACCCGCGCCGCCCTCGAGCACATCGTCGCCCGCCTCGCCGTAAAGCTGATCGACGCCAGCCATCCCGCTCAACACGTCGTTGCCAGCACCGCCATAAAGCAGGTCATTCAACGTCCCGGTCTGGCCGACAATCAAATCGTCATTTGCGGTGCCATTGAGCGCAGCTGTGCTCGTTGCCGACAAGACACTGGCAAGCGACACTGCCAAACCATCGCGGAACTGCAAGGTCTCAACGCTGCCATAGACCGTGAAATGATCCTTGAGCGTAATCTGCGTTGTTGCCGCATTATTGTAACGAACGATCAAGTCCGGGCCGGTTGCGCTGGCCGTTCCCGCAGTCGCGCGAATGAAGGTCAAATCGGACAGGCTGATGCCCGAGCCGAATTCCAGAACATCGCTAACGCCGCCGCTGATCGCGGTATCGAACCGGTCACGGGTAACCTGGTTGCCATTGGTTTTGGCAAAGCCGCCCAGCCAGCCAGCG
>JAYVGQ010000037.1:0-14150 GCA_043771985.1 Sphingomonadales bacterium | reverse complement strand
GAGAGCTTTACCGTATAATATCTTTGGCTACCCCCGTGGCTAAAACGTGCGGCTAAAGCGTAAAGCTAAGCCGATGTCGTTTGATGCATCGGCAATATTGCCCGGCTGCTGTCGCAAATACAGATTGGCGCCAAACCGTCCGCCCCATAATGCGGATGCATACGCTAGCTCAACATCGCGCTCGCGCCCTGTGGGAGCGAGCGAAACATACTGGTTCTCGAAACCTGCGGTCAAACTTGCATAGTCGTAACTGTTCGGCAGGTTTAGGTTTACCCCTCCACCGGTTACACGCAACGGCTGTGATAAACGGAGCGCAAGCTGGTCGCGGATCGAAAACAATCCAAAACGGGTAAGGTCAATCGAGGTTGCTTCTGTTTGCAACCAATCGGCATTTTCGCGCAAGCCTGCAGCTCCAATCCGCGTCCATCCGCGTCGGTACGCGCTGCCCAGCTGCCAGCTATTACCGAGGCCAAGTTCCAATTTTGCATCAACGAACCAGCTCTTTGCGCCCGTTGCTCCAATCCAGATGTTCGCTGCCGACCCCAAAACTGTTGCGCGTTCGTCCAAATAGGTGCCACCAAAGGATAGCTTTGCTACCCCTATCTTGCGATCTAGCCCTGCTTGCGCCAGATTGTAGCGATGATTTTGATACCCGGCGCGTATTGGATCGGTGGTGCGATCAGACCAGACCCGGGCGTCGCCAATCTCGCTGCCGAAATGCAAGCCAAATTTGCCGACAGGCTGTTGATAAGCAAAGGCAGATTTTGGCCGCATGTAGAAACCGAAATTGCTCCGCGCTGCATCAGCTGCGATAAAGCTGGAGGCATGGCTGATCGACATTTGATCGATCAGCGCGCCGCTGCTGCGTGCGATCCCAAGGGCAAAACTTTTGTCGCGGCCCAATTTAGTGATTACCGAAGCGGCGATTGCGCGCACCTGTTGGCGGTCAGCCGGGCTAAGATCGAGCCGGTCAAGGCTGACGCTGCCGGACCGATCGGCAACCGAAAGGGCCACCGACATGTTGTCGGCGACCATTACACGCGTTTGCGTCCCAAGGGCCAAGGCAGGCTCCAAAGTCGGGGTCGATTTGGCGGCGTTTAGAGTTCCCGAAAAATCAACGTCAAACGCACGGCCATAGGAATCAAGGATGACGGTTTTTGGCCCTCCAGTTCGGGTTGCATCACCCATTGGAGTAGAAAGTGTCCCAGTCGCGCCAAGAATTGAAACCGGGATTGCAGTAGCGGCGAGCGATGTTTGGCCCTGCGGCGAAAAAGCACGCGACAGATTGAGCTCGCCGCGTCCGTAAGTGGCATCAGTTCCGGTATCACCCAGATCGTCAGCTGTTCGTAACAACAAATCGACGATCTGCCGCCCTGTCAAATTGGGGAAGGCTTGCGCCAAAAGCGCGACTGCACCCGAGATTATCGGCGCGGAAAAGCTGGTTCCACTCCACAAAAACGCTGTACCCGTTTCATCCGGTGCCCGCACTCGTACGCCCAACGCTGTCAAATAGCTGCTCGCACCGTTTCCTGCACGGTTCGAAAAAGCGGAAATCAGTCTGTTAGAGTCTGTTGCCCCGGCAATAATAATCTGCCCGCGTGCGATGGGATCAAGCGCAATCATGGCTAAAGAATCAGGATTGATCGCCGTTAGCGGTTCGGTATCAAAATCATTGCCCGCCGAAAACACTAAGACAACACCGGCGGCGGTTGCGCGATCAATTGCGGCACGCAAAGTGAAATTGGCCGGCGATCCGCCTAGCGAAAAATTGACAACTTTTGCCCCTGCCAAAACTGCGCGGTCCAGTGCGCGGGCCATATTGTTGTCGCCATGTGTGCAGCCTTTTTCCGGGTCTGTGTCGGCACAGGTGCCGGGCGTGTCTGTGCGCAAAACCAGCAAAGTGGCGGCAAATGCTACGCCGTGGACATTACCGTCGTTTTTGGCAGCCAGTAAAACTGCAGACACCGCTGTGCCGTGACCGCCTTCGTCCTGCAAGCCACGCATGCCTGCGAAATCGCCGGAAAGCGGGTGGATTTTGCCTACAAACTCAGGGCTGTCTTCATCGATTCCGCTGTCAACGACCCCTGCTATAACGCCAAGGCCAGACGCTCCTGCGTTGTACGCGGTTATAGCCTGTGCCTGCACTGCGCCATTCGAACGCTGATACTCTAAAGTGTTAAAGTTCGTTGTCGGTGGTGGTGGCGGAGGCGGCGGCAGTGGAGGAGGTGGCGGAGTTACGGCAACGGGAGGCGGTGGCGTAGGATTAACGCCGCCGCCGCTTCCGCCACACGCAGAAACGGTCATCGCAAAAATAATTGAAGTGCCAATGGCAATCGTTCTGGCTTTATCTGTGCTGCGCATTTTTATCCGACCTCTTAGAACCACGATATGTGTTCCAGATACTTTCACAAGGCTTAATAAAGACAATAATTGCACGTAAACAATATGCTTTCACCAACAGGCTTGCGGCGTTTCGGCTTAATGCTAAAGCGCCGCGTATGACGAATGATTTTTCCCATATCGACACTTGGATATTCGATCTCGACCTGACTCTGTACGGCCCGGAACATAATATCATGGAGCAGGTGCGTGAGCGGATCGCATTGTTCGTTGAGGATTATTTCGACATCGATAGCGAAGCAGCGCACAAAATCCGGCATGCTTATTGGAAAAGCTATGGCACAACGCTGGGCGGCTTAATGGCGGAACATGGCGTTGATTTACATAAATATCTCGATTTCGTCCACGACGTGGATCTATCGTTGTTGAAACCCTGCGATCGGTTGCTGGCAGGGATTGAGGCGCTGCCGGGACGCAAGCTGATCTTCACCAATGCCGATGCGCCGTATGCGCGGCGCGTGCTGACCAAACGCGGGCTGGACGGGGTGTTTGAGGGGCTGTTTGATATTCACCAGATGGAGCACCGGCCCAAGCCAGAGCTGGAGAGCTATCAGGCGTTTTGCCGCACATTTGATATTGACCCGACAACCGCTTTATTTGTCGAGGACTCCGCGCACAATCTGGAACCGGCCAAAGCAATTGGCATGACGACAGTGTGGATCAACCACGCAACTGGCCCAGAATGCGGCGGCGATGCTCAGCATTTTGTCGATCACCAAATCACAGATGTGGCCGATTGGCTGCACAGTATCAAAGAACAGGAAGCAGCATGAGCAGCGCATTACAGGCAGCAATCGAGGCGGCATGGGACGGTCGCGAGACTCTAAACATCACCACCAAGGGCGAGGCCCGCGATGCTGTTGAGGCTGCTATCGAGGGGCTGGACAATGGCAGTTTCCGCGTTGCTGAAAAACTGGATGGAAGCTGGACGGTCAACCAATGGCTGAAAAAGGCGGTGCTGTTGTCGTTCCGCCTGAACGACAATGTGGTCATAGAAAACGGCTCCGCTGGTTCCCCCGCCTTTGATAAAGTGCCAAGCAAATTTGCCGGATGGGGCGACAACCGTTTCCGCGAGGCCGGTTTCCGCGTTGTCCCCGGCGCAGTCGCACGACGCGGCAGCTTTATCGCGCGCAACGTTGTGCTGATGCCCAGCTTCGTCAACATCGGCGCGCGCGTCGATGAAGGATCGATGGTCGATGCCTGGGCCACGGTGGGCAGCTGTGCCCAGATCGGCAAGAACGTGCATCTATCCGGCGGCGTTGGCATCGGCGGCGTGCTGGAGCCTTTACAAGCAGGGCCAGTCATCATCGAAGACAATTGTTTTATCGGCGCGCGGTCAGAAGTCGTCGAGGGCGTTATTGTCGAGGAAGGCGCTGTGCTGGCGATGGGCGTGTTCATTAGCTCAACCAGCAAGATCGTTGACCGCGAAACCGGCGAAGTCTTTGTCGGCCGTGTGCCCGCCTATTCAGTGGTCGTTCCCGGAACATTGCCGGGCAAGCCCTTGGCGGACGGATCGCCGGGGCCAAATCTGGCCTGCGCGGTGATTGTGAAACGCGTTGATGCGCAGACGCGAGCGAAGACGGCGATTAACGAGTTGCTGCGGGATTAATTTTTACATGCTTGGCTATTTGGTGAGCGTCCATAAAAAGTTTTTTCTTATGAGGGGGCAAAAGTCACATGGCATTCAAAACTAGCATCACCGAATTGTTTGGCGTCGAAACTCCGATATTGATGGGCGGCATGACCGGTGTCGGCTATGGCGAATTGGTTGCTGCGGTCGCCAATGCAGGCGCGTTGGGTTTTATTACCGCGCATATGTTTGACAGCGGACAGGCGCTATTCGACGAGATCGAAAAGACCCGCGCTCTGACAGACAAGCCGTTCGGCGTAAACCTGACGTTGCTGCCATCCATAAACCCCATTCCTTATGATGATTACCGTGAGGCGATTATCGCATCGGGTATCAAGATCGTCGAGACCGCAGGCCGCGCGCCGACAGATCATCTGCCGCGCTTTAAGGATAATGGCGTTACTGTCATTCATAAATGCACCAGCGTTCGTCATTCTGTGTCGGCGGTGAAAAAGGGTGTCGATATTATCAGCATCGATGGCTTTGAATGCGCAGGGCATCCAGGTGAAGATGATGTTGGTTTGGTTGTGTTGCTGCCCGCGACGGTCGATGCGCTGCCCGGGGTTCCGATCATCGCCAGCGGTGGTATGGCCGATGGACGCAGCCTTGTCGCGGCGCTCGCTTTGGGGGCGTCGGGCGTCAACATGGGCACACGGTTTTGTGCGACGGTTGAGGCGAAAATTCACCAGAACGTGAAGCAGAAAATTGTCGACAGTGACGAGCTGGACACGGTGCTGGTTGGCCGCAGTTTGCGTAATACTGCCCGCGTCGCGCGTAATGCAGTGTCCGAAGAAGTGGCCGCAATTCAGCGTGACCCGACGAAAACTTTTGAAGAAGTTCGCGCGTTGATGGCGGGCAAGCGCGGACGTGATAATGTGCTGCGCGATGGCGATACCGATGGCGGTATTTGGACTAGCGGGCAGAGTCAGGCGTTAATCCACGACATCCCGACATGTGCAGAACTGGTGCGCAACATCATGGCACAGGCCGAGGCAGTACGGGCGCGGATTGCGGGCTAGGCTATTCGCTGCGCAGCGCCTCAATCGGTGATAGCCGCGACGCTCTAATCGCTGGATAGCCGCCAAAGACTAAGCCGATTACCGCCGAAAACGCGACTGACATCAACGCAGTATCCCAGCCAATAGGCGCGGGGAAATCGGCAATTGTTTGTAACGCAAACGCCGCCGCCAAAGCAAAGCTCAATCCCATTGCCCCGCCGATGATGCACAAGACCGCCGCTTCAACGAGAAACTGATTGCGGATGTCGCGGCGCTTTGCCCCCAACGCCATACGCAGGCCGATTTCGCGGGTGCGTTCAGTAACGCTGACCAGCATGATGTTCATGATCCCGATGCCCCCGACCAGCAATGAGATGGAGGCAATGGCGACGAGCAACGCCTGAAAAATTTGAGTGACCTGTCCGGTTGCCTCTGCAATTTCGCTGGTGGTCCGCACTGTGAAAGGGTTCACGCTGCCTTTCGCCACGCGATACCGCGCGCGAAGCAGACTTTTGATTTCTCTCTGCCCAGCCTTCAACGCTTCTTCATCATCAAAGCCGACAAAGATAACTTGGACATCATCCGGCCCTTTCGAGGCACTCGTTGAAAGCCGCTGGCGCATGGTGGAGAGCGGGACAATGATCTGATCGTCATTATCATTCCCCAAATTGCTGCCCTTGCTTTCCAAAATGCCGACAACCGTGAACGGCACGCGGTTCAGCCGGATCGTCTCACCAATCGAGTTTCCGCCCCGGAAAATTTTGTTCGCCACAGTTTCACCAATAACGGCAACACGCGCCGCAGAACCAACATCACTATCAGTTAAAAACCGGCCATCGGATGCAGCGACATTGGACACGACGCCATAATCCGGCGTCGCCCCAACTGCCAGCGTTGCCGCGTTTCGGCCCGCAGTTGATACTTGCACACTGTTCCGGATTTGCGGTGCGACCGCACTCACGCCAGGCACCTGCCGTTTAATCACTGTGGCGTCCCGCTCGGTCAGGCGACCACGTTCGCTAGGGCGGGGTGGCCCATCACCATTGTCTGCCTCGGGGATGACGATGGCCATGTTCGATCCCAAAGTCGCAATCTGCTGAGTTACTGAAACCTTGGCACCATTGCCTACGGCTACGGCTAGGATTACGGCAAATACCCCGATCATCACGCCTAAGGTTGTCAAAATCGACCGCATCAAATTGGTGCGTAGCGCAGTCATTGCAATCGCGACATTGACACCCCAATCGGCGACTGAGTGCAAAATCTTGTTCATTGCGCAACGGCCCGGCGGCGAGACTTAACCGCTTCATCTTCAATCACTTTGCCGTCACGGAATATGATCCGGCGTGCGGCATATTCGGCGATATCGGGTTCGTGAGTGACGACAACCATCGTGATGCCATCGTCGTTTAAACCTTGAAAAATACTCATAATGTCAAGGGAGGTTTGCGTGTCGAGCGCGCCCGTTGGTTCGTCCGCCAGCAACATCAACGGATCAGTCACCAGCGCGCGGGCAATGGCAACGCGTTGCTGCTGCCCTCCTGAAAGCTTGGCCGGGCTATTTTCCAGCCGATCGCCAAGGCCCAGCGCCTCAAGCTTCTCCTTTGCCCGCGCCCGCCGTTCGGCATAGCCAAGCCCTGCGTAAATCAACGGCACCGCGACATTATCCAGCGCACTTGTCCGCGCCAGTAGATTGAATTGCTGAAACACAAAGCCGATTTTGCTGTTCCGGATTTCGGCCAGTTCATCGCTGCTCAACAGTTTTGTATCGGTGCCGTCGAGCAGTAACGTCCCCGATGTCGGCACATCGAGGCAGCCGATCATATTCATGAACGTCGATTTGCCCGAACCACTCGCTCCCATGATCGCGACAAATTCACCGCGCGCAATCGACAGCGATACGTTATTTACCGCATGCACAGTTTCGCCGCCGATCACATAATCTTTGACAAGCGCGTTGGTGCTAAGAAGTGGCGGCGTCATCTTCGTCCGCGTCGGCATCAGGCGTCAATTTGGGTTTCAGCGATTTTGCGCGGACCAGCACTTTATCACCGGATTTTATGCCCGATAGAATTTCGGTATATTCATCGCCTTCAAGCCCCAGCTTCACGGCTTTCTTGGTCGGCTTATACGCATCGCTAGATGCCACATAGAGCATTGGTTGCGGGTCTTCCTTCTTTGGCGGGGCGGCTGGAGTTTTGCTTTTTGCAACCTTTTCGCGGTCCTCTTTACGAGGGTTAAAACGCAGCGCATTTGTCGGCACACGCAACACGTTGGTTTTGGCGCCGGTGATGATCTCGACATTCGCTGTCATCCCGGGCAGTAATTTTCCGTCCAGATTATCGACATCGATAATCACGAGATAGCTAACGACATTTTGCGTCTCAACCGGCGCTTGCCGCACCTGACGCACTTTGGCGTTGAAGACATAATCGGGATGGCTATCGACGGTAAAATTGACATTCTGCGCTTCGCGGACCTGGCCGATATCGGCTTCACCGACCGATGCCTCAACCTGCATCTTCGTCGTGTCGGATGCTATTTCAAACAGGTTCGGTGTTTGGAACGATGCCGCAACTGTCGTCCCCGGTTCAACCAGCTTGTTGATGATAACTCCGCTTGCTGGCGCAACAATCACAGTGCGATTCAGGTCGAGCTTTGCCGACGACAGTTCGGCGATGCCTTGGCGTATCTGCGCATTTCCGCTTTGTGATTGGGCTTGCGCCACCTGCACAGAGTTACGCGCGGAATTGAGTTTGCTTTGGGCGATGTCTAGGCCCGCTTTTGAAACAAAGCCCCTGTCAGCCAAAGCTTTTTGCCGGGCGAAATCACGTTCCTGAATCTCCAAATCGGCACGGGCACGACCGACATTGGCGACGGCTTGCTGCAAATTGGCTTGCGTCAGCGCGACCTGTGCCTCGGATTGTTCCACGCGTGCCCTAACGCGCGTAGAGTCGATTTCTGCCAGTACTTGTCCCGCAGTTACCGGCGTGTTGAAATCGACATAGACTTTAGTGATCTGCCCTGAAACTTCGGCACCAACCTTAATAGTGTTCAGCGCGCGCACTTTTCCACTAGCCGACACTTTACGCAACACTTCGCCGCGCGAGACAGGCTCACTGACATATTCATATTCGCGCGGCGTAGGGGTCAGCACGCTGTACAGAAAAATCGCGAGTATCAAAATAATGATCGCTGACCAAACCGGGTACTGCCCTATTCTGGTTTTGATATTCTGAAGCATCCGCAACCCCGACTTTTCGCTAACTTGTCGTAAGGTTACAGAAACCGGCGCAATGCCGCTAGTCGAAATCTACCAATGACTATCGAGTGGCATTCGCGGAAATACTGGAAAAAATGGTAGACGCTGAGGGGTTCGAACCCACGACCCGCTGATTAAGAGTCAGCTGCTCTACCAACTGAGCTAAGCGTCCCCATTTAGATACGGGGCACATACGCCGCATCAACTGGAGGTGCGCCATTGGCCCGATTTTTGCGTAGTGTCAAGACGGGCGCGTAGCAATCAATTCAATTGCCCGCGCCGCGTTCCGGGATGGCGTTCGATGGACATGATGATGCCGACACAGATCATCATCGTCAGCATCGATGATCCGCCATGGCTGACAAACGGCAACGGCAGGCCCGCGACAGGGGCGAAGCCCACAACCATCAGCAGGTTGATCATCATGTAAAAGAATATCGTACAGGTAAGCCCCGCCGCAACCAGCTGACCATAGCGTGTGCGGCTTTCGGTCGCCACAGTCAGGCCCCAACGCATCAGCAGATAATAGAGGAACAGGATGACGAGGCCGCCCATCAGGCCCCATTCCTCGGCCATGGTGGCAAAGATGAAATCGGTATGCCCCTCGGGCAGATAATCGAGATGGCTTTGCGTGCCGTTGCCAAAACCTTTGCCGAATACGCCGCCCGAACCAATGGCGATTTTGGATTGGGTGATATGATAGCCAGCACCGAGAGGATCTTTTTCGGGATTCATAAAAATCAGAACGCGGTCTTGCTGATACGGGCGCAGGCCAAAGAAAAAGACGATGGGGGCAAGCGCCGCGATCACTGCGCCGCCCGCCCAGAAATAGACGATGGGTAGTCCTGCGAGAAACGCGACGACAACGACGCAGAAGATATAGGCAAGCGCTGCGTCAAAATCGGGTTGGATGATCACAAGGATGCTCGGGACAATCAGCAACGCGCCAATTGGCCACACAGCATCAAGGCTGTTGATTTTGCCAGGCGGCAGCTTGTCAAAAAACCAAGCGGCGGCAAGGACAATAGCTGGTTTCATAATCTCTGACGGTTGGATCGAGATAAAGCCGAGGTTGATCCAACGCTGGCTGCCGCCGCCGGCAAAACCGACGATTTCCACGGCGATCAGCAGTAGGATTAGCACACCGTAAAGCGGGAACGTGATTGATTTCCAAAAATCCAGTGGCATCCGCGACATAACAATCGTGATAGCTGCAAGAACCAGAAAGCGGATCATGTGTTTTGCGGCCCATGGCTGAAAATCCCCGCCGGCCGCAGAATAGAGCACCGTTGTGCCAATGGTAACCAGCGCTAGCAGGATAAAGATTACTCGCCATGGCAGCGTCGCTATCGGTGCCGGGACAATTGAGTTCATGGCGTTGCACCGCGCGATGCCATAAACGCGGCATATTGCCGGTCCATGCGTTCCTGAATGTTGCCGCCCCAGCCAGCCTCGAATGATTCAAGCGCGGCCATGGCTTTGTCAGGATCGAACAGAAATGTCAGCACGTCCTTAGCAATCGGAGCTGCCGCACGTGCACCACCCATGCCGTGCTCAATCACGACCGAGGCGGCATAGCGCGGGTTTACCGTCGGGGCGTAGCACACGAACAGGCCGTGATCGCGGTACTTCCACGCGCCCGATTGTCCGCGTTGCCCGCCCTCGATCCGGCGGACTTGCGCTGTGCCGGTCTTGCCCGCCATTTGGACATCGGCAAGATCAAGCTTGCTGCGCACAGCGGTCCCCGCGCCATTGACCACAAGGTCCATACCGTTGCGCACGACTGCCAGATGTTCTTCGGGATAGATCAGATGCGGCGCGGGTTGGCGCTTTTTCAGCATAATGTCGGGTTCAAGCTTTAACCCCGATGCGATCCGCGCCGCCATCACCGCAAGCTGAAACGGGCTGGCGATCATATAGCCTTGGCCGATAGTGGCGTTCAGCGTATCCGCGCCGCTCCATTCTTTGCCGTATTTCTTCATCTTCCACGCGCTGTCGGGAACAGTGCCGTAGCTTTGCGAGGCAAAGGGCAGGGGGAAGCGTTGTCCCAGCCCCAAATCTTTGGCAACCGGCGCGATGGCATCATAGCCGATACGGTTGCTCATCGAATAGAAATAGGTGTTGCAGCTTTTCATGATCGCGCTGGACATGTTCATCGGGCCATGACGACCAAGGCATTTGAACACGCGATTGCCAAGGCGATAGCCGCCGCCGCAGAACACTGTCTCTTCTGGATCAACGCCATTTTTCAGCAATGCTAGGCCGACCATCGGTTTCAGCGTCGACCCCGGCGGATACAGCCCTTGCAGTGATTTGTTGCGGAGAGGTACGCGTTCGTCCTTGCTCAACATCTCCCATTCCATCCGGCCGATGCCTTCGGAAAAGCTGTTGGGATCGAAACAGGGCATCGAGACCATCGCCAAGATGTCGCCGGTCAGGGTGTCGATGACCACCACCGAACCCGATTCCATGCCCAGCCTGCGCGCTGCATAATTGTGCAGATCGACATTAATCGCCAGTTGCACCGGCTTGCCCGGCGTGTCGTTGCGCGTGGACAGATCGCGGACGATTTTGCCGCGCGCAGTCACTTCGGTGCGCCGTGCCCCGGGCTTACCCTGCAACTGCGGCTCAAACGCTTTTTCCAGCGCGTCCTTACCAATCTTGAAACCGGGCGTAATCATCAACGGATCACGCTTTAGCTTATACTCTTCAGCCGAAACTACCCCGACATAGCCTAGCAAATGGCCGACCGCAGCGCCGCTTGGGTAGTATCGCGAAAATCCCTGACGCGGGCTGACCCCTGGCAAATCAGGCAAGCGCACGCTGACCCGGGCAAAGCTTTCATAATCAAGGCCAGAGGCGACTTCGACAGGCTGAAAACCCTGAGCCTCAGTCACTTCCTTTAGGATGCGGTCGACATCGTCTTGATTGAGCGAAAGCAATTGCGCCAACGTCTTTACTGTCGCGTCTTTATCCACCAACCGGTCGGGGATAATATCCACGCGGAAATCGGCGCGGTTGGTGGCGATAGGTTTGCCCAGCCGGTCGATGAACCAGCCACGGCGAGGCGGGATCAACGTCAGGTTGATCCTGTTGCTTTCCGATAACAGCTTATAGCGCTCATTCTCAAAGATTGAGATATAGCCCATGCGCGCGGCGACCACGGTGCCGATGGTTGCCTGAACGCCACCGATGAACACCGTCCGCCGACTAAAGCTGAGGTCCAGTTGCCCCGATGTTGGTGCGCGTTTCTCGATCATGCCGCTAGCCGCCAACGATCAAGCCGTGCACACAGGCGGACAACCAGCGGAAACATCAGAATTGAAAACACGATCTGCGGCAGTACGACAATAGCTTCGGGCGCCCAATAGGCGAGGCCGGACACCGCAACGCCGCCCAGGATCGTCAGCGTAATGGCGACCGCTGCCAGTATCCAATCCTGCACATGGTCGCGCCAAATCGCGCGCGAATCGATAATTTCAATGACTAGCATCGTCAGTGACCACAACAACGCAGCGCTGCCAAACGGCTGTCCGCTATACAGATCGTCGAACAGGCCGAACGGCAAGCCGACCCATGCGGGCCAGATGCCGGGGCGCATCAAGCGCCACGCCAGCAGCATCATGTAGCCCATCGGCGGCAATATAGGGCTGTTGCTAAAGAATGGCAGCACAGTGACTATCGACCCTGCCATCACCGAAAATATCGGGATCAGCAGCATTTTCATCGGCGATTGATGCCGTTCTATCCGGCTTTCATACTCACGGCCGGGCCATAGGATTTTTCGGCTAGTGGCGAGGATTTGGTTCTTCATTCGCCGCCTGCTGCCGGGCTTTCCGTCAGCGCCTTGTCAAGTGCTGCTTTGGCTGGTTCCTGATAGGGGCGCATGACTATGACATAGGGGCTGTTGCCCGGCGCTGCCAGCGGCATGGCCGTTGCGCCGTCGGACGTTTTGGCGATGATGCGGGCATAGGGGACGTTTGGTGGATACAGCCCGCCATTGCCCGATGTCGAAATGATATCGCCCGTTTTGAACGGGTTTACGCCCAGATCAATGGGGCGGATCATGACAAGGCCATTGCCCATACCGCTGGCAAGGGCAGGTAGGCCGTCGGGCAAGCGTAAGACAGGAATGACATTTTCAGCGTCAGAGATCAGCAAGACTTTGGAAGTATTGGCGCCAGCCTCGATAATCCGGCCGATCAGGCCATTCGGGCCGCGTACGGGTTGGCCAGGGGCGACGCCTTGGCTGCTGCCGATGGACAGAGTCGCAATCCGTCGGCTGCTCGTGGCACTACTGCTAATCAGCCGCCCGATGGCGACCTTGTTGGCTTCTTCGCTTTCGACAAGATCGAGCAGACTTCGCAGACGGCGGTTTTCAAGCCGCACTGCGTCCGCCTCGATCAGCTTGGTCCGGTTCCTTGCTGCTTGTGCGGTCATAGCCTTGTTTTTTGATGCAGCGTCGAAATAGGCCGACAGATTATCGCCCATGTCAAAAGTCGTGCGCCGCACTGAAGCGAAAAACCGCGATACCGGCGCTGTTGTCTCACTGGCCGCGTTGCGCAACGCGGCAAAACCTGTGGGATCAGCTATCGATATAAGCAGCAGCAATGCTGCAAACACAGTGCCGGCAATTGCCAGCACATAGGTTGCAAACAGGCTATACTGCGCTTTTCGGGAGTAGCCCGGGCGCCGGTGAATTGGCGGCGCCATCCTCGCTCTCCGTTATCAGGCGGTGAGAAGGACGCCGCGGAAGATGGGATCTTCCATCGCCCGGCCCGTGCCGATGGCAACACAAGTTAGCGGGTCCTCGGCCACCGTAACCGGCAAACCGGTTTCATCGCGCAGATGTTCGTCCAATCCGTGCATCAACGCGCCGCCGCCCGTCAGGACAATGCCCTGATCTACAATGTCAGCGGCGAGTTCTGGTGCCGTGTTTTCCAATGCAATCCGGACGCCCTCGACAATCGTGCCGATGGGTTCGGACAACGCTTCGGCAATTTGGCCCTGATTGATCGCGATTTCCTTTGGCACGCCGTTGACAAGGTCGCGGCCTTTGATGTGGATTGTCTGGCCAATTCCGTCGGCAGGCGCGCGGGCCGTGCCGTATTCTTTCTTGATCCGCTCTGCGGTTGCTTCGCCGATCAACAGGTTATGATGGCGGCGAACATAGGAAACAATCGCTTCGTCCATCTTGTCTCCGCCGGTGCGAACCGATGTTGTATAGGCCAGACCGCGCAGCGAAAGCACCGCCACTTCGGTTGTGCCACCACCAATATCGACAACCATCGAACCGATGGGTTCAGTTACTGGCATGTCAGCGCCTATGGCTGCCGCCATTGGCTCTTCGATCAAATACACGGCACTGGCGCCAGCATTTTGCGCTGCATCGCGGATCGCGCGGCGTTCGACGGAGGTCGAGCCAGAAGGTACGCAAATCACGATTTCAGGATAGCTAAACATCCGGGGCTTGCCGTGCACTTTGTGGATGAAGTGTTTAATCATCTGTTCGGCAACATCAATGTCAGCAATCACGCCGTCGCGCAACGGGCGGATCGCCTCGATGCTGTCGGGGGTTTTGCCCATCATCAGCTTAGCATCGTCGCCCACAGCTTTGACGCGTTTGATGCCGTTCAATGTCTCGATGGCGACCACCGAAGGTTCGTTCAAAACGATGCCCTGGCCACGCACATAAACAACGGTGTTTGCGGTGCCGAGGTCGATTGCCATGTCTTGTGAGGCAAACCGGAAAAGCTTAAACATTCTGTATTTTTCCACCCGGATAAAGGTTGTTGGGGTTGCGGGCTGAAATCCGTATAAAATTGGCCCGACACAATCGCGTCGCCCTACAGGAAATTGC
>JAYVGQ010000036.1:0-18807 GCA_043771985.1 Sphingomonadales bacterium | reverse complement strand
TGAAAGAGCTTGGCGTTGCGGACGGGGTGACGCTGCTGCTCAATACGCTGGGCGATGCCCCGAGCCGCGACGCTTGGCGCGCGGCCTTGGTCGAGTATTTCCGCGATCACCGCGCCAGCCTCAGCGAGGATTCGCAGGAGCGACTGGAAAAGAACCCCCTGCGGATTCTGGATTCCAAAGACCCGCGCGACAAGGCGTTTTTGGCGGATGCGCCGAAGATCGACGATTTTCTGAGCGGCGAGGCGCAGGAGTTTTTCGGCAAGGTCACTTCCGGGCTGGATGTGGCAGGGGTGGAATGGACGCGGAGCCAATCACTGGTGCGCGGGCTGGACTATTACCGGCACACCGCGTTTGAATTCGTCACCGACCGGCTGGGCGCGCAGGGCACTGTGCTGGGCGGCGGGCGCTATGACGGGCTGATCGAGACGCTTGGCGGGGCGCACACGCCGGCGGTGGGCTGGGCTGCGGGGATCGAGCGGCTGGCGATGCTGGTGGGGGAACGTACGGAAGAAATTCCGTCCGTAACTGTGATTACTCGCGCCGGAGCCGAGAACTTAGGAGTTTTCATTTCGTCGGCGCTACGTCGCGGTGGACTTGCGACGGAAATGCTGACGCGCGGAAAAGAACGAGTGCGATTTGAGCGGGCGAAAGCGCGAGGAGTCGGGGCTATACTCATCGTTGACACTGGTCGGCCGGAAGGTTCGGACGACGGCTGGTTGCAATACCGCTTCTTCGAAGCCTCGCTGCCCGAAGCCATTCAAAAGCAAAAAGTCTTGGATTCTTTGTTGGGCAGCCGACTCAAATTTGTGAGCAACGTCCAAGGTAACGAATTTGCGGTCAACTGGCACAAGTCGAAATGACGACCATCTCCAGCACCCGTCTCTCGCAGATCGCCTCACGTTTTGCCGAGCTTGAGGCGCGGCTGGCTTCGGGCACGCTGGAGGGTGCGGAGTTCGTTTCCGCTAGCCGCGATTATGCCGAGCTGGAGCCGGTCGCCAAGGCCGCCGCGGCGGTTGCGGACATGCGCGGGGAACTCGCCAGTCTGAGTGCGCTGGACGAGAGCGATCCTGAAATGCGCGCAATGGCGGATGAGGAAATCTCCCGGATCAGGAGCGAACTACCCGAAACCGAACACGCCCTGGCGATCACCATGCTGCCGCGCGATTCGGCCGATTCGCGGCCCGCCATGCTCGAAATCCGGGCCGGAACCGGGGGTGACGAGGCGGCGCTGTTCGCCGCCGATCTGTTGCGGATGTATCAGCGTTTTGCCGAACTGCAGGGCTGGAGCTTTGAAATCCTCGAACAGCAAGACAGTGACCTTGGCGGCATCAAGGAAGTCTCGGCGCTGATCGCCGGCGAGGGGGCCTTCGCGAAACTGAAATTCGAAAGCGGCGTTCACCGCGTGCAGCGGGTTCCTGTGACTGAATCGGGCGGACGCATCCACACCAGCGCAGCGACCGTCGCAGTGCTGCCGGAACCGACCGAAGTTGACGTCCATATTGAGGACCGCGACCTGAAAATCGACGTTTATCGCGCATCGGGCGCGGGCGGGCAGCATGTGAACACTACCGATTCTGCAGTCCGCATCACCCATGCGCCGACGGGAATCGTCGTGACGTGTCAGGACGGCCGCAGCCAGCACAAGAACAAGGAAAAGGCGATGCAAGTGTTGCGCGCCCGCATTTACGAAAAACAGCGCGACGAGCTGGACGGCGCCGAGGCCGAAGCGCGCAAAGCGATGGTCGGGTCCGGCGACCGCAGCGAGCGCATCCGCACCTATAATTTCCCCCAAGGCCGCGTGACCGATCACCGGATCAACCTGACGCTGCATAAATTGCCAGAGATTTTGGAAGGCACTGGCTTGGCCGAAATGATCAATGCGCTGATTAGCGAGGATCAGGCGGAGCGGTTGGCGGGGTTGGCTGCTTAGGGCTATCTTCCTATATCACATTTCGTCACCCTGAACTTGTTTCAGGGTCCATTTTGCCTCTCATAGCTGGGTTTGAGTTGAACGATGGATGCTGAAACAAGTTCAGTATGACGACGCTTTTAGGGTTGGCGTATTTTGGTCAGTTTACAGAACCAAACCCCCATGATCCAACCGAGGCAACACATGCCGCGTAAACATATCGCATTCTTGGATGTGCGGATAACCCGACAGGATAAACGCCTCGATCCCCAGCGCCTGATACGCCTTTAACTTCGCCAGAACCTGATCAGGATCGCCGACAATCGCCGCGCCACAACCCGAACGCGCCCGGCCAATGCCGGTCCACAGGTTCTCCTCGATATAGCCATCATTCGCAGCGGACGCTTTGCGAAGCTCGGTCTGACGCGCAACGCCATAGGTTGCAGTATCGAGCGATTTGTTACGAATCGCCTCACCCGTTTGCGCATCCAGCTTGGACAGCAAGCGGTCAGCATAGGCCCGCGCCTCGCTCTCAGTTTCCCGCACAATCACATGCGCACGAAAGCCATATTTCAGCGTTCGACCAAATTTAGCGGCCCGCGCGGTCATATCCTCGATCAGCTCCTTTGCACCCTGCAAAGTTTCCGGCCACATCAAGTAAACGTCACAGCCCTCTGCCGCTGCGTCCTTTGCCGCTGGCGACAAGCCGCCAAAATACAATGGCGGGCATTTGCCGCTGACCGTTTTCATCCGCGGCGGATCGATGTCGATCTGGTAATGCTCGCCATGGTGGTTCAGATGTTCACCGTTCAGCAACGTCTTCAGGATCAGCATCGCCTCAACGGTGCGACGATAACGCGGCTCGCTGTCCATCTTGTCCCCCGGCAAATCCGAGGAAATAATGTTGATGTTCAGCCGCCCGCCAGCAATCTGGTCGAGCGTTGCAATCTGCCGCGCAAGCTGCGGCGGCCAGCTTTCGCCCACGCGCACCGCCATCAGCAGTTTGATCCGGCTCGTCAGCACCGCAATCGCGCTGGCAAAGGCGGTGGTATCCAGCCCCAAGGCATAGCCCGACGGCAGCAGGATATTGTCGAATCCGCCCTTTTCAGCGTTCATTACGATATTGCGGCAATGCTCCCAACTGGACGCCAGCATCGGATCGGGCTGCCCTAGAAACTCGTAATCATCGTCGCAGAGCGCCGAGAACCAGCTGATTTCTAGCTTACCTGTCATGGAGTCGTTTGTCATGGCAACGGAACTCCCCGCGCCGCAACCAACACCGCGTACCAATCGGCACGGGTCCATTCGATCTTGTACGCGTCCGCTGCCTCGGCGATTCGCGCCGGATTTTGCGAGCCGATAATGGGAACCGGCCGTGCAGGGTGCGCCATGATCCAGCTATATGCCGCCGCTGTGCGCGACACGCCGTGTGCTGCTGCGACACCCGAAAGCGCCGCTGCCACTGCTTGCTCACGCTGGCTGACAGGCTCGGCAATCCGCCCGCCACCCAAAGGCGACCAAGCGAGCACCGCCATGTCCATCGCTATCGCCTGATCGAGTTCGCCGTTCTCAATCGTGTCGATACACAATGGCGACAGCTCGGGTTGGGTCGAGACAATGGGCACGCTGCTAAACTTTGCCAAAGCCGCAATCTGCGCCGTCGTGTAATTCGACACGCCAAAGGCGCGGACTTTGCCGGCCTTCACCGCATCCTCAATCGTACGCGCAATTTCCGCCGGGTGCGTCAAAATATCGGGACGGTGGATTTGCCACAGATCAACCTGTTCGGTGCGTAACCGGCGCAGGCTGTTATCGATAGCGTCGGTCAGATACTCCGCGCTGCTGTCATAGGGCACTGGCGGCGTTATCCCGCCCTTAGTCGCCAAAACCATCCGCCCACGCAAGTCGGGATTTTCGGCGAACACCTCACCCAGTAACTCTTCTGCCGCACCAAATCCCTGTTCGCCAAAACCGTAAATGTCCGCTGTGTCGAAGAGCGTAATGCCAGAATCAAGCGCTGCATGCACCAGCTCAGTCGCTGCCGCGACGTCTTGTCCGGCAAAGCGCCACATGCCCCATGCGAGACTTGAAATTTCGATGCCGCTGCTGCCAAGCTGGCGCGTCGCGGGTGTCTTGGGTAGGTGGCTCATGGGGTTTGCGTCTTCTTTCTGAGGGTAAGCGGTTTGGTTCGGGGGGCCGCGATCGATTCGCGGGTGATCAATTCATGCGGCAAACGGCGATGTTCCAGCCCGCCATCGCCCAGCAACAATTGCGTTGCGGTATCGGCAAGTTCGCGCGAGGGCTGGCGAATGGTTGTCAGCGGCGGCCAGACGACTTGCGCCAGCGTGGTGTCATCAAAACCCGCGACTGAAAGCATGTCCGGCACCGGAACATGATACCGATGCGCAACGGCCAGCACACCCGATGCCATATCATCGTTTGAGGCGAAAATGGCGGTGGGCGGGTGGGCCATCGTCAGGAATTTCTCCGCCGCCGCTTTGCCGCTGTCAAAATCAAACTCGCCGGGCTCGACAAGATCATCGGCATAGTTGATGCCAGCGCGTTCCAAGGCACGTCGGTATCCCGCCAGCCGGTCCCCGCTGGCCATATGGTTTTCATGGCCGATGATAAAGCCGATGCGCCGATGCCCCGCGTTGATCATATGCGTCGTCATGTCGTCGGCGGCTTGGCAGTCATCCATAAACACTGAACTGGTCAGCGCGTGGTTGGTGCCGGGCGAAATGCGGACGAACGGAATGTTAAGCGCCTCCAGCGTGTTCAGCACAGCCACGCAATCGGTAACCGGCGAGGACAGAATCACGCCATCAACATGCGTTTCGCGCACCATGCCGCGCACCTGTTCACCAATTTTCGGGTCCGCGACATCGACCGGTTGTGCGATCAGCCGCAGCCCCTCGGCATTACACCGATCCCAGCAGCCCATCATAATCTGATGCATATAATGGGGGCTGTGATTGTCATAGATCAGCGCGACTTGCCCCGATTTGGTCCCCGCCAACACGCGTGCAGCAACGCTGGGGTGAAAATTCAGCTCGGCCATTGCGGCCTCGACTTTGTCGCGCATTTTCGCGCTGACATAGGGATGATCGTTAAGCACGCGGCTGACAGTTTTTACTGCCACCCCCGCCAGCGCCGCGACATCGCGGATATTCGACCGTTCCCCCATTTAACCAAACTCCTCTCGAAGTTTAGCGAACAGCCAAGCAAAGCTGCTGTCAAGGCGGTAAGCCACGGGCGGCTTGCCATGCGGGGCGTCGAACCAGTGCGTTCCCGACTGCAAAATCTTGCCGCTCCACAGATCAGCCCAGCCGTCGGAGGGGATAATAACATCGCGGCCGGTAACGCTCGCCACGATCACCGGAGCCACCAACAGGTCAGCACCATACAGATATTGATCCTGCACCGCATGATAATCCGGCGCGTCATAATGCAGGAACAACGGCCGTTGCGCAGGCAGGCCGGTCGCTTGACCCTCATCCAGCACATGCCGCACATACGGGGCTAGATGCGCGTGAATTTGGCTCATCCGCGCAAAATGAGCGAGTAACTCTGGCGACTGGTCAATCTGCAGATTGTCATCGGGCCGGTTGCCTTCATGACTGCGCATTACCGGCGTAAACGCGCCTAGGTCGATCCAGCGCCGCAGCAATTCCTCCGTGCGGATGTTACCGTGCAGGCTGGTGTAGCCGCCGACATCGTGATGACTTACCAGATTGCCGACAAGGCCCGACGAAAGTGCGGCGGTCAACACCGTTCC
Organism: Sphingomonadales bacterium; assembly: GCA_043771985.1. GTDB lineage: Bacteria > Pseudomonadota > Alphaproteobacteria > Sphingomonadales > Sphingomonadaceae > Sphingorhabdus_B. Next base: position 13,120 of record JAYVGQ010000036.1, on the reverse strand, counting down.
AATTCCGTCATGCTGCGTGAAATCGACACATTGGTCGCCCGCCCACAGCAACGGGCAGTGCGGCTGAACGCCGCTAAACCCAGCGCGCATAAAGAAAACCGCCTCGCCGGTCTTCCCGCGTTTTGCAATCGCATCGGCGTTCACTTTGGCCCATAATACCGGCCAGCGGTTATGCGCCTCCATCGGATCGCTGCCGTCGAACAACCGGATGTCAGTTGGCAGATACTCGCCAAAATCCGCCATCCAGCCTGACAGGCCGAAATCGAGCATCTCGCACCCGATCACGCGATCAGCGAACCAGTCGCATGCGGCAGGGTTGGTGAAATCGACGACACCGCAATCGAACTCGCCGAAATCAACGAGGGCGACATCATCGCTTTCCAGCTTAAGCGCAAAATAGCCTAAATCAGCGGCCTCGATGAATAGCGCCCCGTCATTCGCCAAATAGGGATTGGCATAGCCCAAAAAGCGGATGCCGCGATCCGCAAGAGCCGCTATCCGCGCGGGTAGATCGGGGTAGCGTGCCGGTTGCCATTGCCAGTCCCAGAACAAGCGGCGGCCAAAGCTGGTCTGGCGGATGCCGCTCCAATCCTCGCACCACAATCCGCTGATCGCGGCACCGGCGTTTACGTATTTTTCAAGGCGGGCAAAGCTAGCCTCGCCCTCTTTTAGTCCAACAATCGCACCACCGATCGCCCAGTCTGGTAGCGGCTCAGGTTTGCCGAAACGGTCTGATAGCGCGCTCACCAATTCGGGCAGAGTGTCAGCGGTGAAAAATTCCAGCGATAATTGGTTTGCCCAACATTCATAGGTCGATACGTCGTCAATGCTGAGGTCCAGCGCTGACCAGTGTGTGCAATTGCTGTGCACCGCATAACCCGCCGAACTCAGCCATGTCGGCTGCGGATAATTGGTCGTCCAATAATCGCCGCCGGCATTACCGCTTTCGTCCATAATCTTGGTCAGTGCGGTTGTTTTGTCCCGGCCCACACCGGGCTCAGACGTCCAAAACGGAAAGCGCCGTCCGTTGAGGCGCAAATACGACATCTGCTCACCCCCGCCCCAGATCGATTCAGACGCCTCGCGGGGGAAATGCAGCCAGATACGGTTGGCTTTGGAGTGTTCGCTTGCGATTGTCATCGCACCATCGGTGCTGACTTTGACCGTTGCCGCAAACTCCGGCTGCTGCGATGACCACAGCCGCACAGACGCCCCATCAAGCACACAGCGATCAAGTAACCAGCGCTCGGACACGTCATCTTCAATCCGGAAATTGCCGCGGCACATATCAACATCGGCGACGCCAATGCCCAGCTCCATGGCGGGCATTGCAGCTTCGTGGCGCAGCAGCACGGTCGTGCCCGCGCGCAACTCAAAACCGCTTTCTGTCGCTGTCAAAGCGAATGCCACTGCGCCTTCTCTCCCCTCAGGCTGTCGTATTGCATCTGTGCAACAGTCCCCGTCAATCCACTATGCCCGTATATGACACCGCTTGACAATTCAAGGCCCGTTCGGCACATTATGGCTCGAAGAGGGAGGTGGAGATGACCTGCGCCATCACTTCGACGACATTATAAGGTGCGCGAAAAGCGGCCTATATCAACGGGAGAGTATAACATGAAAGCCCCTATCCGCTTTGCGCGCGCAGCCCTTTTTGGCGCATCAGCACTGGCCCTTGGATTTTCGGTTCCGTCGTTCGCACAAGATGCAGCCGACGAAGAAATCGATAACAACGAGATCATCGTTACCGCGCAAAAGCGGGCGGAGAGCATCCAGGACGTTCCGGTTGCGGTGTCGGTTATTTCGGGCGACGCGCTGGAACGGCAGGGTGGCGTTAATATCGAAAACGCCCAATATCTGGTCCCTAGCCTTAATTTCCGTAAATCGGGCACCGCGTTGAACCAGTCGCTTTATTTGCGCGGCGTCGGCACGACCACTTTCTCCATCGGCGGCGAACCATCGGTTGGCACCGTGTTGGACGGTGTGGTTCTGGCCCGTTCTGGTGAAGCATTTAGCGACCTTGTCGATATCGAACGGATCGAAGTTCTTCGCGGACCGCAAGGTACATTGTTCGGCAAAAACGCAAGCGCCGGCGTTATCAACATCGTCAGCCGCCGCCCAAGCGACAGTTTTGGCGCTTCGCTTGAAGGCGGATTCTTTTTCGGCAACGGCAAAGAATACCGAGCTCGCGCCGGAATCGATGTGCCTTTATCAGAAAAAATCGGATCACGTTTCACGGGCTTTTATGCCAAATGGGATGGCAACATTATCAACGATACGCTCGGCCGCCGCGTCAACGGTTATGAGCGGTACGGTTTCCGCGGCATCGTCGAGGCACGTCCTAGCGAGATGGTCACACTGACTTTGATCGGCGACTGGCGCAAATCAAATGATGATTGCTGCGCCGAGGTGATTGGTTCGCCTGCTCGCAATGCTGACAATACGACTTTTGCAACTTTCACCGCTCGTGCTGCGACTGCCTTGCCACCAGTGCTCGGTGATCGCACCCGCCGCGTCCGGCAGAATCTGCTGACACAGGCTCTGGAAAAGGCGTGGGGCGTTTCGTTGCAAGCCGATTTTGAAACAAACGATGGTCCCACCGTTACCTCGATCACCGCGTATCGCAAATATGATAGCAACGAGGTACGCGACGGTGACTTCCTGTCGACACCTTATGTCGGGATTGCACAAAGCCATGATTTTGGCCCGCAGACTGGCAGCACATTCACGCAGGAACTGCGGCTTACGTCGCCGAACAACCAGTTTCTGGAATATGTCGCAGGTCTTTATTATTACAACGCCGACCAAGAACGAACATTCACGCGTTCCAACATCGCGTGTTCAGCATCAACGTTACCGATCCAAGGCGTTTTGACACCTTGTTCAACAGCTTTGGGCGCTTCCACACTGACGTTTCCGCTGGGTACGGCGAACTTTGGTTCCACCTTCAGAAATATGGCGGCGTTCGGTCAAGCATCGCTGAATTTTTCTGACCGGTTCAGAGCGATTATCGGTCTTCGCTATACGCATGACCAATTGAATGGATTTATGATCCGCACTACGCCCGTACCCGGGGCATCAAATGCCGTATTCGATCAAGGCGTTTATAACGAGTACATCCGCCAGATCGGACTTGGCGCAACTCCAGCAGCTGCACAAGCCGCAGCGGTACTGTTGTCAAACGGCCAGCCTTTCCGCCAAAAGACAACTAACAACAACCTGTCCGGTAAAGCGGGTCTTCAATATGACCTCTCCAATGATGTCATGGCGTACGCGACCTATTCGCGCGGATACAAGGGGCCGGGCCTCAACATCTTTTTCAACCTGAATGCCAATGGTACGCCGCCGTTGGAGGATGAAACTGGCGACAGCTTCGAAGGCGGACTGAAGACCAGCTTGCTCGATGGCGCGATGACCCTGAACGTTGCGGCATATTACGCAAAGTATAAGAATTTTCAGGCGAACAACCCCGATTTCGTTCTTGGTCAGCGAGTAACTCGCTTCACCAATGCCGGAACCGTGTCCACGCGCGGAATTGAAATGGACGTGCTGTATCGCCCAACGGACGAATTCACGCTTTCGGGCGGCATCGCATACACCGACGCAAAGGTTGATCTGTTCCGCCTGCCGCCGGGCGCGCCGATCACGGATCAAATCCCAAGCGGAACTGTGCTGCCTTTCTCACCCAAGTTCAAAAGCTCGCTCGGTGCAAACTATACAATTCGCACTGGTGGTTTTGTGGATATCGAACTTGGGGCGCAGGGTTCTTATCAAAGCTCGCAACTATCGTTGCTGGTCGCCAACCCGTTGATTCGCGAAAACAGCCGGATCAAATCCTATGGCTTGCTCGATTTGTCGATTGCATTGCTCGGTGCCGATGACCGCTTCCGCATTTCGTTCCTTGCCAAGAACGTGTTGAACACCAGCTTTGCAGCATCAATTGTTGATGGTGGGCCACTATCGGCCGGCAACGCCGGTAGCTCAAGCTATCGCTACATCATCCCACGCGAAGCGGACCGGTATTTCGGAATTAACGCGAAAGTGAACTTCGGCGGTAACTAAAAAATAAGCCCGAAAGGGTCGCATGAGAGGGCTGGAATCCAAAACGGGTTCCGGCCCTTTTTTGTTTGGCGATGGAGCAATTATTTGGGGAGGAGTAAGTCAGGACGGGCGGTGCGAGACCAGATAAGCGACCAACCCGTCCGTGACTACATGGGGTGTTGAACATCTATCATGATGCAGACGTCGTGCCAGTTTGTATCCACGCATGTTTTTCAATTGCTTAGGTGGTTACGGCAGAGTTAAGTACACGCCCGCTGTAAATTCCTCCGACAATTTTTTGACATTGACCTTCTTGCCCCCGTGATTCATTTTAGCGGACATGACTGACACACCCCAAGATACCCCACCCGATAATGAGACCCCCGACAACGAAACCATGCGCGAGGTAAAGCGGGCCAAGGCGCGCAGGGAAGCCGCGGAGGACAAAACTGGCCCGGGCTGGAAAACCGCTGCCGGTATCGGCATAGGCTCCGCCGCGCTTGCCGCCGCTTTGATTTATGCCAGCAAATCGCGGAAGAAGGACGATTGAGGCGCTGGACATTTGTTGTCCATCGCTTACGTTGACTATCATGCAAATTTCTAACCGTCTCGCGGCCGTCTGCGCCGCAGCTGCGCTTGCGCTTCCTTCCACTCCTGCCTTCGCGGCCAAGCCAAAGGCTGCGGCAAAGCCTGTTTTAGCATGCAAGCTTACAGCGACAGATGGGCTTTCCTATACCGTGATCAAAGCGGGCAAAGGCGCAATGCCCACCGACAACGACCGCGTGACAGTGAATTATCGCGGGCTGTTCAAAAGCGACGGCAGCGAATTTGATGCGGGGAGAGCGGCAAAGTTCAAAGTTACCCGCGTTGTCCGGGGCTTTTCGCAGGGGCTAAAGCTGATGCAGCCCGGCGGCAAATACCGGCTGTGTATCCCCGCCGCGCTTGGTTACGGTGCAGAGGGCTATGGCTCGGTTCCCGCCAACGCCGATCTGGTGTTTGAGGTTGAGATGCTGTCGTTTGCGCCCATCCCGCCCAAACCAAGCATTGCCGCCGAAGCGCGCACTTGCGATTTGACGACGCCGTCGGGGCTTTCCTATGCAATTGCGCGGCAAGGCACTGGGCGGACGCCAACGGCGGCAGATGTGGCGTTGGTCGATATCGTCACGTTTGACCCGCGCAATGGCGAAATTCTGGCGCGTGAAGAATGGGAGAAAGTTCCGGTCGGGCGCTCATCACCGCAGTTTGCCGAGGCGTTGGCTTTGATGCAGACGGGCGCTTCGTTCCGGATTTGCTTTCCGGCAACCGAAGGGCCGCAAGGGGAGCAAGTGCCAGAGTTGAGCTTAGTCGTCGATTTGATTGATGTGCGGGCGCTAGCGGTTGAGGAGGAGTGATCCCTATCCTCTCCAGTAGGAGAGGGCAAAGTCACCCCAACAGAACCACCGGACTATCCGCGCGCCAGTGCATGCTGACCTTATCATCCCAAGTGAAATCTTCTTGATCATGCCGCGACAGGTTGGGCCGCGAAACCCGAATCATCGCGCCTGAGTCCAGCTTGATTTCAAACAGAGTCACATCACCCAGATAGCTCATGCCTTTAATCTGCCCGCGCGCGAAATTATGGCCCTCGGGTGCATCGATGGCAGCTGCCTCGACTGCTTTGCCTTTGCCCTGCACGTGCAGATACATTTTTTCTGGTCGCAACGCGACCCAGACATCGGCACCGTGCGGGCCAGTGACACCGTGGTTCAAATAGACTTTGCCGAGCCCCGGGCAATCGACAGCGGCCTTGTCGGGCTCATCGACGATCAACTTGCCCTCGAATATGTTCACTGAACCGACAAAGTCCGCAACGAACCGGTTGGCGGGATATTCATACAGGTCTGATGGTGCCGCCAGTTGCGCGACTTCGCCCTTGTTAATCACAGCGATACGGCTGGCCATCGACAGTGCCTCGTCCTGATCGTGCGTTACCGTAACAAAAGTAATGCCGACCTGATCCTGCAAATCAGCCAATTCAAACTGCATTTGCGCGCGGAGTTTTGCGTCGAGCGCAGACAGCGGCTCATCCAGCAACAACACTTTGGGCCGCATCACCAGACTGCGTGCAAGTGCAACGCGCTGCCGCTGACCACCCGACATCTGGTCAGGCATCCGATCTTCGAACCCGCCAAGCTTCACCAAACCGAGCGACTCGCGCACGCGGTCTTCACGCTCACCGCGCCCCACACCTGCGATTTTAAGGCCGTAGGCGACATTATCAGCAACCGACATATGCGGGAACACTGCATAGCTTTGGAACACCATATTAACCGGTCGCTTGTTCGGCGAAACGCGGCTCATATCCTGCCCGTCGATCAGAATTTGGCCTTCAGTAGGCACTTCAAAACCCGCAATCATCCGCAGCAATGTCGTCTTACCGCAGCCTGACGGGCCAAGCAGCACAAAGAATTCACCGGCCATGATATCGAGCGAGACATTATCCACCGCCGCGACTTTGCCAAAGCGTTTGGTAACGTTGCGGATCTGGATGATGGGGGATTTAGTTTCGGTCATATCAATGGGCCAGTCATCAATGGGCATCCGCGAGGGCCTTTACACCCTGAAGCTTCAGAGCGATGGCGGTGAGGAGAACGGTGAACAGAATGAGGATCGTCGAGGCAGCATTAACGTCTGGCGTTACCCCGCGCTTAACTAGCGAATAAACCAAAACCGGGAAGGTATCGGTCCCCGGTGTGCTGGTGAAAAAGGTGATGACGAAATCATCAAGGCTAAGCGTGAAAGCTAGCAACGCGCCCGATACCAAGGCAGGCCGAATATGCGGCACCAACACGTCGCGAAACGCCTGCCACTCACCCGCGCCAAGATCTTTAGCCGCCTCTTCCTGTTCGCGGTTGAACGTCGCCAATCGCGCGCGGACAACCATCGTCACAAAGGGGAAGCAAAAGGTGATGTGCGCAATCACAATCGCGGTCAGATTGAACGGCCAAGGCAGACCGCTGGGCCAGCCGATCCACGAAAAGAATACCAGAAACGCTACGCCCAAACAGATTTCCGGCACAATAATCGGCAGCGACATTGTGCCATCAACCGCCGACTTCATCGGAAAGCGAAAGCGCCACAGCATCACTGCCGCCATTGACCCGATAATCAGGCTGAAAATCGTGGCGAAAAACGCGATGGTCAGCGAATTCATCATCGCATTCCACAGCTGGTCATTCTCCCACGCTTTGCCATAGTATTTGGTGGTGAAGCCGCGCCAAACGACGTTGCGTTTGCTGTCGTTAAAACTGAACGCCATCAACACGAATAACGGCGTATACAGGAACAACATCACCACCGTGACCCAGCTGCGCATCCATAACGTTTTGCTATATTCCAGCGGTGCGCGGGCAGGTCGGGTGAACAGGCTCATTATTTCACCTCGCCGTTTTTCTTGCGCAGACCCTGCAACGCGATCAGCGCGAACATCACGTATATCAGCAAGAACGACAGCGCCGCACCAAACGGCCAGTCATTGGCACGCTTAAACTGCCGCTCAATCACATTGGCGATCATCTGGCTGTCAGTGCCGCCCATCAAATCGGGCGTCAGATATGCACCGAGTGCAGGGATCAACGTGATCATAACGCCCGCAATGATCCCCGGCGCAGCCAGCGGCACGACAATTTTCAGCATTGTTTTGAAATGCCCCGCGCCCAGATCAAGGCTGGCCTCGATCAGGCTTTTGTCCAGCCGGTCGAGCGCGGAATATAGTGGCAAGACCATGAAAGGCAGATGGACATAGACAAGGCCGACAACGACCGCGAAGTTGTTATAGAGCAAAGGCAGCGGCTCCCATGTCGATAGCGGTTGCAGCCCTACCAGCGTTTTCAGCCAGCTCGCGCCGTTCCATAACGCGCCTAGCCCTGAATTGGCATAGCCCTGCTGCCCCATCACAATCATCAGCGCATAGGTACGGATCAGCAAGTTGGTCCAGAACGGCAGCATGATACCAAGCAACAGCCAAGGTCGCCATTTCTCACTGGCAAAAGTAATCGCCATCGCCACGGGAAAACCAACAATTAGGCAGATGATCGTCACCAACGCCGCCACCGCAAAGCTTTTCAAGAAGATACCAAGATACAACCACTCGGTGGCGCGCTTGTAATTGTCCAGCGTGCCGACAACGTCGATCTCGGTCAGCCCGACATTGCGGCCAAAGCTGTAGAACCAGACAAAGCCCATCGGCACGACAAAGAACAGCACCGTCCAAAAAAGTGGCAGCGCAGAGACCGCCGCAAAGGGGCGTTTTTGCGCTTTCCAGTCTTGTTCGATATTGGCCATTATCTTGGATCCTTGGCCACTTGAGCATGAACTCGCTCAGTAATTCCACCGTCATGCTGAACTTGTTTGTGCAAGCACGCCGTCGGCTCCAGCATCCATGGTGCGACACAAACCGAAGGAATGAGAGGCAAAATGGACCCTGAAACAAGTTCAGGGTTACAAAGATTTTGGACCAAAGGCCCCACCACTACGACGCGCGGACGCGAGTGAAGGCTTCCTCGTACAGCGGCTGATTTACCGGGTTAAACTTGGCATATTCGCATTTTGCCAGCACGTCTGCAGACGGATAAATCACTGGATTATTCTTGTACGCATCCGGCATCAACGCCTTTGCCGCAGCATTTGGCGTTGGATACAAGATCGTTTCAGTCAGCTTTTTGCCGTTCTGCGCATCAAGAATGAAATTGATAAACGCGTGCGCGTTTTTCGGATGCTTTGCCCCCTTTGGAATACACAGATTGTCCGAATTCAACGTGCTGCCTTCTTTGGGCACAACGAAATCGATATCGTCGTCTTCTGCCATCAGCTGCGCGATATCGCCATTATACTCCAGAACGAGATCCACTTCGCCTTTTGCTAGCAAATCTTGTCCGTCATCATCGTGGAATTTGGCGATAAACGGTTTCTGTTTTACCAACATGGCTTCGATCGTTTTAATATCAGCGGGCGTGATCGCATTCGCCGATTTGCCCAGATATTTTGCACAGAGCCGGAAGATATCGCCCGCCTCTGACAGCAATGCGATACGCCCTTTGTATTGGTCACTATCAAACAAATATTTCCAGCTGTCGGGAATACCCTGCACCTTGGATTTGCGGTAGCCGATGCCCAGCGTCAGCCATGTATAAGGGATCGAGTATTCGCGTCCGTTATCATAATCGACATTGACGAATTCGGGTGCGATGTTTTTGAAATTTGAAAGCTGCGTCTTGTCGATCTTTTCAAGCATATTAGCCTGTATCATACGTTCGACAAAATCATTCGACGGCACGATCAGATCATAGCCGGGATTGCCAGCACGAAATTTTGCAAACAACGTATCGTTGTTATCAAACAGATCCATTTTCACGTCGACGCCAGAGGTGCCTTTGAAATCCTCCAGCGTGGTTTCGCCCATATAATCATCCCAATTATACAGGTTCAGCGCGCCTTCCTCTCCATTGGCCAGCTTCTTTGCTTCCTTCTCACCACAGCCCGCAAGCGCGCCGGTAAACGTTAAGCCAACTGCGGCAACGCCCATGCCTTTCAACAAAGAACGGCGATTTGCTGCGTTGTCCAATAGCGTCTTAATGTTCATAGCGTGGCTCCCTCTTTTATGCCTTATCCCTATTTACCAATGCTGGCGCAAAATGCTGGAAATTCAAAGCGAATTTTTGGCGTCAAGCATTCCGCAAATACCAGTCGTAATCCAGCCGCGGGACTTCGCTGAAATAGCGGTCCTGTTCGGTCCGTTTGACGATGCTGAACATATCCACAAACCGCGTTCCCAGATAGTCGCGGGCAAACGCCGAGGCGTGGAAACGGTCAACCGCCGAAAACCAGTTGCTCGGTGGCTTGTCATCGCCCGACGCATCGCGGTCATAGCCATTGCCAACCACTGCCGCGCCGGGGTCGGTCGCATTCGTCATGCCGTGGTGCATCGCGGCAAGCACCGCAGCGACCGCGAGATAGGGATTAGCATCGGCCCCGCAGGCGCGGTGTTCGACGTGGCGGGTTTTGGGCGCCCCAGCCGGAATGCGGAAACTTACCGTGCGGTTGTTCACGCCCCATGTCGGTGCGACCGGCGCATAGCTATTTGCCTTAAACCGGCGGTAGCTGTTGGCGTTGGGCGCGAATATCGCAAAGCTATCCCCGACATGCGCGATCATGCCGCCGATGGCGTGGCGCAATGCGTCAGTGCCTTCGGGGTCTTCGCTGGCGAAAATGTTATTGCCGTCGGCGTCGTTGACCGAGACGTGGATGTGCATCCCCGATCCGGCCTGATCGGCGAAAGGTTTGGCCATGAACGTAGCCTCTAGCCCGTTGCGCTGCGCCGCTGCCTTCACCACGCGTTTGTACATCAACGCATCGTCGCAGGCGCGCAGCACGTCTGGCTTATAGCAAAGCGTCAGTTCAAACTGCCCCGGCGCAAATTCGGAAATCGCGCTTTCCAGCGGCAGTCCCTGCACATCGCAAAACGCGTAAAGATCATCGAGGAAAGGCCGAAAATCCTCCAGCTCGCGCAGGCCATAAACTTCCACGTTGCGCGGACGGTCGCGGCTATAGTCGGGCGAGGCAGGACGAACCATGCCGTCGCGGGTGCGTTTTGGATCGACAAGGTAAAATTCCAGCTCAACCGCAACCGCAGGAGTCAGCCCGTCGGCAACAAAACGGTCGTTGACCAGCCCAAGTACATGGCGTGGGTCCAAGTCATGGGGCGTGCCGTCCAATTCGTAGAAATCGACAAGAAATTGCGCGGCATTCTCGCCCGCCCAAGGCATTTTGACGAGCGTTCCGGGGATCGGTTTCATCGAGCGATCAGCATCGCCATCTTCCCAGACAAGCCCGGTCTCGACCGTGTCCTGTCCGGTGATGTCCACCACGGTGATCGATCCCGGGAACATCCGTCCGGTTTCGTAGACAGCCATTACTTCATGTTGACGAAGCCGCTTACCGCGCGGCACACCGCCGAAATCGGTATAGATCATGTCGATTGCGTCAATGTTCGGATTGGCTGCAAAAAATGCCTCAGCCTCGCTGCGCAGCGCGATGATGGCGGATGATATGGCGCGTTTAATCAAGATGGTCACTCCAGCGATTGGCTTATTATAGTGTTTAATTCATGGACCAGCCGGTCCACTTGCCCCTCAGTTGTCACTGGGGACAGCAACATCATATTGTGGAACGGTGCAAGCAAAATGCCGCGATTGACGAGCGCTAGGTGAATTGCAGCCTCAAGCCTGTGGTTCATCGCAGCGCGTGCCTCAGTGCCATTGGTGGATGGCTTTTCGGCGCAGACAAACTCTACCCGCGCGCCGACATTCACGACATGCCATCGCAGCCTGCGCGCGGCGATCACGCCCTCAATCCCCTTGACCAAGCGCCGCGCCAGTTCGAGCATGTGGCGATACGCGTCATGCGTAATGACTTGCCCCAGCATCGCGTGCATCGCGGTAATCGCCAGCGCATTGGCCGATAAAGTCGTGCCGATGCCGCTATGCCCCGCCGGTCGACTGGCGTTCAAAGCAGCCATGCGCTCGGCAATTGCTACGCTGAATCCATAGACCGCACACGGCACACCGCCGCCAATGGATTTGCCGATCACCATCATGTCGGGTTGTGGCCCATAAGTTTGACTATGCCCGCCATAGCCCGACGAGATCGTGTGCGTTTCGTCAAACACCAGTATCGTGCCGGTCTCAATACACAGACGGCGCAGCGCTTCAAGATAGCCCGGCGCATCGCGGACCATACCGACATTGGTCATCACCGGCTCGGCCAGCACACAAGCGATATCGCCGCGTTTCAATTCGCGTTCGAGTGCCGCGATATCATTGAATTCGATCACCGTTGTGGTCGGCAGCAAATCTTGAACTTGCCCTATTACGCTGGCACGGACTTTAGGTTCCCATCCCGAGGAATGAGGTTTTAAGTCAACGAACACGTCGTCAACTGCGCCGTGATAACAACCGTTAAAGACCAGGATTTTGGCGCGGCCTGTAATCCCCCGGCACCAGCGGATGACGGCGCGGTTGGCTTCGCTGGCGGTGGTCGTCACTTGCCAGCGCGGCAGGCCGAACATCGCGGAGAACATTTCGCCGAGTTCAACGCCGCGTTCGGTGGGCAGCATATAGCTTAGCCCTTCGCTGGCTTGACATGCCAGTGCGACAGCCAAAGCCGGCGGTGAATGGCCGAACATACTAGCGGTATCGCCAAGACAGAAATCGTCGAGCACGCGGCCATCAACGGTGGTGAGCGTCGCACCTTCGGCTTTTGCGGCAACCAAAGGCACCGGACTGGGCCAATCGAGCATCCAGTGAAACGGGACACCTTGAAACCAGTTGGCCTGCGCTTTGGTGGCCAGCGCCAGCGATTGCGGATTGGCTTTGCGGAACGCTTCGGCTTCGCGCGTTGCTAGGCGGTCGATGGCGGCGTCGGTAATCACAGCCGATCTCGTAACGCATAATACAAAAGCCCCAAAGTGGCGAGGGGACGCGCAAACGTGTTGCCACCGGGAAAGGGCCGATGCGGCAGATTGGCGAAGACGTCGAATTTTTCCATCGTGCCGACCACTGCCTCGGCCATTAGTTCGCCCGCCAATGTCGTGATGAGTGCACCATGGCCGGAAAAACCGTGCGCAAAAAACACATTACCTTTTCGCCCCATATGCGGCAGCCGGTTCATCGTCACGCCAACCGCACCGCCCCAAGCATAATCGATGGGCGTGTTGGCAAGGTGCGGAAAAACCTCGGCGATATGTTTGCGAACAAAGCCCGCGATATCGGTAGGCGGTGTTTGCACATATTTCTCCCCCCCGCCAAAGATCAGCCGTTTATCAGCAGACAGGCGGAAATAGTTGAGCACAAAGCGACTGTCGGCAATGGCAGCGTCGCTTGGGAACAGAAGGTCAGCGTCAGGCAATGGCGCGGTGGCGACGTTATAATTCATGATCGGGATGGTGTAGCGGCCCAGCTTTGAATCCAGATTTCCCGTCCAAGTGTCGGTGGCAACAATGAATTTTTCCGCGTTCGCATCACCCGGCCATGAATGTGTGTTC
>JAYVGQ010000035.1:0-26449 GCA_043771985.1 Sphingomonadales bacterium | reverse complement strand
TTGACATGATATTGGCAGCAGCCGTTACCGGCCCTACGTTTCTAGGCTATGACGTCTATACCGCAGGCACTGTATTGCTGGCGGTTGCATCGGCGACTGCACTTTTGGCGTTCTATGGCGCGATCAAGATGAAAGACCCGATGGCTAAGCGCGTGAAGTCGCTGGTCGAACGGCGCGAGCAATTGAAGGCTGGTATCACTGCATCCACATCTAAAAAACGCGCAAAACTGATCCGCAGCAGCAACACGACTGATCAGGTTCGCCAGTGGCTTTCATCTATGAAAGTGTTGCAAGAAGGCCAGATTAAAGAGGTGCAGCAAAAGCTGGCGCAAGCCGGTATCCGGCGTAAAGAGCTTGCCGTCATCATCATCTTTGGTCGCCTTGTTGGGCCCATTTTGCTGGGTGGCGGCCTTGGCATATGGATCTATGCCATGGGCGGCGTTGCTGAATGGGGCGCATTCAAAAAATTCGCTCTATTTGCGGTCGGCACGCTCGCTGGATACAAAGCAGGGGATATCTACCTCGGCAATCTGATTACAAAGCGGTCGAACGAAATCCGCAAAGGTCTTCCCGATGCGCTCGATTTGCTTGTGATCTGCGCCGAGGCCGGACTGACCGTCGATTCCGCCTTTAACCGCGTCGCCAAGGAACTGGGACGTGGCTATCCAGAGCTTGGCGACGAGTTTGCTTTGACCGCCATCGAACTGGGCTTTTTGACTGAACGTCGCATGGCGTTTGAAAACCTTGCATACCGCGTCGCGCTAGATGCCGTTCGCGGCGTGGTTACAACGATGATTCAAACCGAGAAATACGGTACGCCGCTGGCATCGGCATTACGCGTCTTGTCCGCCGAATTCCGCAACGACCGGATGATGCGCGCCGAGGAAAAAGCTGCACGTTTACCTGCGATTATGACGGTACCGCTGATCCTGTTTATTCTGCCGACATTGTTCATCGTTATTTTGGGCCCGGCAGCCTGTTCGATCAGCGACGCTTTCAAGATATAAATTGACGCCCAACGTTCAACGGTCGTGGTCGCTACATTAAGCGGCCACGACTTCTTGTTCAATGACGCCAAAGATCGGATGATGGCGCTCGTCCTCCATCCATATTCGAACGCTATCGCCTGGCTTCATAAATGGTGTTTCAGCTCTGCCGTTTTGGATTGTTTCAATCGTCCGCACCTCGGCAAGACAGCTATAGCCTAAGCCACCTTCGCTGATCGGTTTACCCGGCCCACCATTAGCATCGCGATTAGACACCGTGCCAGACCCGATGATCGTCCCTGCCCCCAGGTTGCGGGTCTTTGCAGCGTGCGCAATCAGTTGACCGAAATCGAATGTCATATCGACCCCAGCATCAGCGCGCCCAAGCGGAGCACTGTTATAGTCAACGCATAGAGCACCGGATAGCTTTGCATCTCTCCAGCGAGCCCCCAGCGCGTCTGGCGTTACAAAAACCGGCGAAAAGGCGCTGGCTGGCTTTGATTGAAAAAAGCCAAAACCCTTTGCCAGTTCATCAGGAATCAGACCGCGCAAAGACACGTCGTTAGTCAGGCCAACAAGCAGGATATAATCCCGCGCCGCTGCTGCGCTAATCCCCATCGGAACATCGCCGGTTACAACGGCAACCTCAGCCTCCATATCGCAACCCCACGATACATCGCCTAAGGGTATCGCGTCGCGTGGCCCCAAAAATCCGTCTGACCCGCCCTGATACATCAACGGATCTTGCCAAAAACTTTCAGGCATTTCAGCACTGCGCGCCTGCCGCACCAACGCGACATGGTTCACATAGGCCGAGCCATCAGCCCATTGATACGCACGCGGCAACGGCGACGCTGCGTCATGTTCGTGAAACCGTTCGCGCGGGATGACATTGTGTTCAAGGTCCGTCGCCAAAGCTTCCAGTTTCGGGCCGAGACGCTGCCAATCATCAAGCGCGTTCTGCATCGTCGGCGCAATATGGCCCGCATCGGCGTACCAGGCCAGATCGTTCGACACGACAACCAGCTTTCCATCACGACCCTGTTTTAGCGATGCGAGTTTCATAATAATCCTTTCAGTTGCAGAGGCATCATGACCACATTATCCCTTGCCTGCAACGGCCAGCGAAACTTTGTCCGCAGGAGAATTGAGTGACACCGAAAACTGCTTTTTTATCGGCGGCCGCATTGTCAATATTTTTGGCCACTGCGTCGTCTGCGCAAGTGAATGAAAAGATGGCAAAGCAGGGTTGGTCGATGGAGCAAGGCCGCATGCCCGAATGGCATTTGGCACAGCATGACAAACTTTCCAAAGCCCTGGCCAAAATCGCACCACAACGCAAAGGCATTGTCGACGCATATGTCGTGGTGATTGGCCTTGATTCAGACCCTGTGTTCAAAAAAGAAACAGCTGAGGTTTTGAATGTGCTGCAGCGCCGGTTTGGTGCATCGACCCGATCAATCCGGTTAGCCGCAGGTTCAGGAACCGATGACGCCGATGCACCGCAAGGGTCGCCTCCCAATCTTGCTATCACGTTGGCGTCAATCGCTGCAAAAATGGACTTGGACGAAGATGTCCTCGTCTTTTACTCTACCTCGCATGGTAGCAAAGAACTTGGTCTGGTATACCGCGACGGCGAAGAAGGCTTTGGCGTGATCGCGCCGAAACGGTTAAAACTGCTGTTTGACGAGCTCAATTTCAAACGCCGCATCCTGTTACTGTCAGCTTGCTATTCCGGCACTTTCGTTCGCGAATTAGCGAACGATGACAGCGTCATTGTAACAGCAGCGTCATCTAGTCGACCGTCCTTTGGCTGCGCCCCCGGCAATGACTGGACGTTTTTTGGCGATGCATTGATCAACAACGCTATGCGTAAAGCGCAACCAATAGCCAAAGCCGTCGCAGAAGCGACTGGCTTGATCGCGCTGTGGGAGGCGAAATTGGGGCTTGAACCGTCCAACCCGCAGGTATCAATCGGCGACGACACCGCAACGTGGCTGATAGCACTCGAGGCGCAAATGCCAACGACTGAAACACCCAAAGTCGGGCGACCAGCCATCGAAACAACGTTTGACTGATGGCGCTACTCGGACGCTGTCAACGGGTCCTTATGCAACCATTCAGCATGACGTGGTGCCGTTTTGGTTTTGCTCCAATCATCCAGCATCAATGGCGCAACGCGTTTTAGCTCGGCATATTGATCGTCAGTGCCGATGTCGCAGGCCAGCTCCAGCCGGTGGCCGTTTGGATCAAAGAAATAAATTGAGCGGAATATGCCGTGGAAGGTCGGCCCGATAACATCCACACCCTGCGCCTCGATATGCGCCTTAGCGGCTTTTAACGTGCCGAAATTGGCGACTTTGAACGCCAGATGCTGCACCCATGCTGGCGTTTTTTCATCACGCCCCATTTCTGGTTGATTGGGCAGCTCAAAGAACGCCAGGACATTGCCGCCGCCGCATTCCAAAAAGATATGCATGTACGGATCATACTCGCCCGTTGACGGCACATAGTCCTCGGCAAAGGCCGTGGTGTAGGTGAAGCCCAGCACGCGGTCATACCATTCGACGGTCGCTTTGGCGTCTTTGCAGCGATAAGCGACGTGGTGGATGCGGTCAGTCTTAAACGGAACGGTCATTCTGCTACCTCCAATACGCCGCGTTCGATCTGGTCGCGTTCAATGCTTTCAAACAAGGCTTTGAAATTGCCCTCGCCAAAGCCTTCGTCGCCGCGGCGTTGGATAAATTCAAAGAACACCGGGCCGATTTCGGGCTGCGCAAAGATTTGCAGCAACAACCGCGGGATGCCTCCGTCGGTCGTTCCGTCCAGCAAGATGCCGCGCGCTTTTAACGCATCGGTGGGCTCGCCATGGCCGGGCAACCGGTCCTCCAGCATCGCGTAATAGGTTTCGGGCGGTGAGGTCATAAAGTTGACGCCGCGACTTTTCAGATTATCGTAACAACCCAAAAGGTCGACACAGATCAACGCAATATGCTGAATGCCTTCGCCGTTATACGCGCGCAGATATTCCTCAATCTGCCCGCCGCCAGCCTTGCCTTCTTCGTTCAGCGGGATACGGATTTTGCCGTCGGGCGCGGTCATCGCTTTTGATGTTAGCCCAGTATATTCGCCCTTTATGTCGAAAAAGCGGATTTCGCGGAAGTTGAATATCCGTTCGTACCAGCCCGCCCAATGCGCCATGCGTCCGCCGTAAACATTATGTGTCAGATGGTCGATTTTTTGGAAACCGGCGCCAACGGGAAAATGCTCCACGCCCCGCAGATATTCAAAGTCGATGTCGTAAATCGACAGCGCATCTGGGTTATCAAGGCCTGCATAACGATCCACCAGATAGATGAATGCACCGCCGATCCCTTTGATTGCCGGGATGCGCAGCTCCATGACACCGGTCTTGCTTTCAACGGGTTCAGCCCCGCGCCGGATCGCCTCAACATAGGCCTTTGCTGCATCTTTGACGCGGAATGCCATGCCGCACGCCGATGCGCCGTGTTCTTGCGCGAAATAGGCCGCCGGGCTGCGCGGTTCGTAATTCGCGATCAGGTTGATTTCGCCTTGCCGCCACAAATGCACGTCTTTGGAGCGATGCTGCGCGACGCGGGTAAAGCCCATGCACGTGAAGACCGGTTCCAACACGCCTTTTTCGGGGGCGGTGAACTCAACAAATTCAAAACCGTCTAGGCCAAGCGGGTTTTCGAATAGGTCGGTCATGGCAAAATGGGCTTTCGGCAAAAATGAAAAAAATTGCGCTTATGCGCGATTCGCTTGTTAGCGCAATCTAGTTTCAAATGAAACCAGTTTTGCCGCTTTGACTAATCGAAATTGCCTTCAAGTTTTGAAGTTTGCGCGCGCAGCTTGTCCATAATTTGAACCAGCACAGCCACTTCACCTGCATCCAGCGCCTTTTCCAGTTCAGCCTCAACTGACAGAGCCAGCGGCACAATCTGGTCGTACAGCTCTCGCCCCATCGCCGTCAGCGCAAGATGGTGCGAGCGGCCATCGGTCTCGTTCGGCGCGCGGCCAAGCAAGCCGCGTTCGACCAACGCCTTTGACGCGCGATTGACAGTAACCTTGTCCATCGCGGTCGCTGCAACCAGATCGCGCTGCGTCACCGACGCACGCTCGCCCAGCACCGCCATCACGCGCCATTCCGGTATTTTCAGGCCAAAGCGTCCTTGATAGCTGCGTGCAATCAGGTCGCTGACCGCGTTCGTGGTGATCGACAGCTGGTAAGGGAGAAATTCCGCTAGAGTCAGTGTGTTGCTGGTCATATCGACAAAAGGCTAGTCAAAATTCCAGCGCACGCCAAACCATATCGTGCGCGGGGTGGCGCGTTCGATAATGCCAGCCGACGAGATCGCCGCCTCGATCCGCGCATCAAACAGGTTTTCGCCGCGCAATTCCAATGCCAGGCCACCGCCGAACCGGTGATGGACCATCGCATCGGCGGTTATCGCGTCCGCCAAATTACGGCTGTTAGCGTCATCGTCAAACTGGCTGCCGATATAGCGCATTGTGAATGCTGCCTGCCAATCAGCCCCTTCGTTTTGAAAGTCGATCGAGGCGTTGCCCGCATGCTTTGCGACCTGTGCAGGCCGCAACCCGTTGAGGACAGCCGATGCCCCGGTGCCGCGCACTTGCGCGTCGACATAGCTATAGGCAATGCGCAAACCCACCGCATTGCTGAGCGGCATGCGCGCATCAAGCTCTATCCCTTTGCTGATAATCGCGTCCAGATTTTGCCGCTGGCGATAGGTTCCGCCCACCGCCACAAAGCCAACGCCCGGAAAAACGCCCGGCCCCGCGCCCAATGAAACATTGGCAATCGCGTCGTCTAAACGGTTGTAGAATATGGTCAGGTCGGCGCGCTGTTCGCGGTCTTCGCCAAATGATAGGCTCGCTTCAACGCCTTTTATCCGTTCTGGCGCCAGCAGTTCATTCGCCGCCGTTGCATCTGCGCCAACACGAAATGGCCGATACAATTCATTCAGCGTCGGCAACCGCCAGCCGGTATAGGCGGAACTTTTTATCCGCCACGCATCGGATAAAGCAAGCGAAGCGCCAATGCGTCCGGTGGCCTCTGTCCCCGATCGGTCGGTAAAGCGATCATCCGAACGGACAGTGCCGCCGATATTCACCTCTTTGCGAAAACCATCACGGATTGCCCAGCGATCAACGCGTCCACCCGCGCTTAAAGTCAACGCATCGGATGCTTTGAACGATCCTTCAACGAACACGCCATAGCTATCCGAATACCCCCCAGCGGTACGCAACCGCGTGGGCGAGCCAGCCACAAAAGTGAATTTCTCTTTTGTCTCGCCAGAATTTCGCCGCCACTCGCCACCAATGCGCAGCTCGGCATCATCGCTGAGCGGCGGCCGGATTTCAAAACGCAACCCGCGCCCCATCGACGGTGTGGCAAATTGGTCCAGCGTCGGCGTAACGGTCGCACGGGTTGCCGACACCGCGCCAAATTCCGACGAAAACTCGCGGATTTGCAGATAGCCAGTGACCGATCCTTGCCAATCGCCCCAATGCTTTACCAGCCGCGCACTGGCATCAACACCGCTGTTGCGATTGTCCGAAAAATCGACTCCGCGGTCGCGTGTGTCGTTGAAGCCGCGCAGACTGACCTGCAAGTCAGTCGATAGTGCCACTGGAAGCACCATGCGCAAGGCTACACCGCCTTGCTTATAGGGCGCAGCGCGATCAACTGCACCGCGCTGGCTTTTGATAATCGGCACAAAGCCATCACCGCGCGCATAGCTGCCCGACAGCGAAACATTACCCTCGCCCAGCCATTGCAAATAGCGCCCGCGCGCCTCAATGCTATTGCGGCTGCCGTAACCAAGCGTCAGGCTATCACTGCGCTGACGAAGGCGCTGCACACTCTCCAGTTCGATCACGCCCGCTACGGCTCCCGGCCCCGATGATGCTTGCCCTGCCCCTTTGCGCACGCGCACACCGCGCAAGTTTATCGCGTCCAGTCCCGGCCATGATACCCAGCCGCCAAAAGGATCAGCTTGCGGCACGTCATCGATGAACACCAACGCGCGGCTAGCGGCATTACCGCCCAGCCCGCGCAACGTGACGCCTTGGCTGGTCGGATTGGCCGAGCGGCTGTCCGACCGGCGGAATTGCTGCAATCCGGCGATTGCGCTGATGCTTTGCTCGACCCGTCCGGTCGCACCATACGCATCAAATTGCGGCAGTTCGATTTTGGTTTCGGTGCATTCAGCCAGCGCGTTATCAAGGCTGCCCACGACCGTAATCGCTCCGTCGATTTGGCCACCCTCTTCACCGCCCTCTACAAATGTCGCGCCAAAGGACGTCGTCCGATAGCTGTCGGTGCAAGCATCGCCGCCAATTTGCGCCATGGCCGGATGTGAAATGCCCACAACGCCGATCGTCGCGAGCAGCAAAGTCTTGGTCCTCATACTGGCTTCACCGCTTCAGGCTCAGCTTTGGCAAACGCGGGTATCTCCCGCAGCGCCGCGTCAATCCGAACCAGCCTTGGGAAAGCCTCCATCGGCGTATCAAACCGCCGCGCATTGGCCATTTGAGGGACAAGGCAAACATCCGCCAGATTGGGTAGATCGCTGCCGAACAGACCGTCATCCGGGGCCATCGCCTCCAAAGCGGTGAACCCTTCGGTGATCCAGTGCCGGTACCAATTATCGACCGCGGCTTGATCCAGTCCCAGCGGCCCTTGCAGATATTTTAACACGCGCAGATTGTTGACCGGGTGGATGTCGGCTGCAATTAACAACGCTTGCGCCAATGTTTTTGCGCGCATCGCAGGATCAGGCGACAGCATTTTTGGATCATGATATTTGGCGTCGAGATAATCGATAATCGCAAGGCTTTGCGTCAGGTCATGGCCGTCGATGCTAAGCATCGGGACAAAGCCTTGCGGGTTGCGCGCGACATAATCGGCCTGCCGGTGATCGCCCTCCAAAAGGCTAGTCGGCACAGCGGTGTACGCAACGCCCTTCAAGTTTAGCACAATACGGACGCGGTAGCTCGCGGAGGAGCGCCAATAATCAAAAAGCAATATCTCGTTCATGCTGAGTGCGATAGCACAGGATAAAGGGCTTGCAACGGGGCGTGCGATGAATCATCAAGCGCACCTGCATTGAGGAGAAATTTGTGCGTAGAATGATCGTTACCGCCACCACGCTTTCCGCGATTATCGGGATCGCCGTTGCCGCGAATGCCGCCGCTGCTTCGATCAAAGGCCGTTGGACCACAAAGGAAAAAGATTCAGTGGTCGAGATTGCAGCTTGTGGAACCGCAATGTGCGGGCGCGTTGCAAAATTCCTGAAAACACCTCCCGGTGGTGTCGATCAAAAGGACACAAAGAACGCTGACAAAAACCTGCGCAGCCGCAAAATTATGGGGATGGCGGTTCTGCACAGCCTGAAAGCTGATGGCGAAGTGTGGCGCGGGACGATCTATGATCCGCGCAACGGCAAAAGCTATCGCTCGGTTGTGTATTTGCAAAAGAACGGCAATTTGAATGTAAAGGGATGTTTGGGCCCGATTTGCCAGTCGCAGGTGTGGACGCCGGCGGGTTGAGGTTTAACCGCACCATTCCACTATCAAAACCGTCACCCCGCGCTTTACAAGGGGTCACGGGTTAGTAGATTGGATGGGTCATGTGCGGTGACAGGCCCTAAGCCTTAAGCTTCCACCCACTTCGCAGCAGAAAATATGTTCCGACACCCAACACTACATTCACCACCAACAAAACCGAACCGCCGATCCAGATATTTGAATCCGTGGTCCCCAAAAATCCATAGCGAAAGCCAGAGATGATGTAGAAAAACGGGTTGGCGTGGCTGATCGCTTGGAACGCCGGGGCAAGCCTGTCAACCGAGTAGAATGTGCCGGACAACAATGACAATGGCGCAATGACAAAATTGGTCACAGCCGCATTATGATCGAATTTCTCCGCCCAGATTGAAGTCAATATCCCCAAGAATGCAACAAACACCGAACCCATCAGGCCGAACCATAACGCCACAAGCGGACTTTTCAGCGTGACGTGGACACCGGGCCAGAACAGCATGACCAGCCAAACCGCGCCGCCAACAAAGAACGCGCGCGTTACCGCTGCGCCAACCATTGCGACAATCAGTTCCAGATTGGACAAAGGCGGCATCAAATAATCAACGATAGTCCCCTGAATTTTGCCGACCAATAATGAAAAGCTGCTATTGGCAAAGGCGTTCTGGATCATCGCCATGGCAATCAGACCCGGTGCAATGAAATCGGGGAACGGCACATTCATAACCGTTGCACCGCCGCGCCCCAGCGCCACGGTAAAGATCACCAAAAACAGCAATGTGGTGATCGCTGGACCCCAGATTGTCTGCAATTGCACCTTCATAAACCGGCGCACTTCTTTCAAATACAGCGTTTTTAGCCCGACCCAATTGACACCTTCGATGATGCGTGCAGGCTGGCCTACTTGTGAAATGGCGACAGGATCACTAGATTGTGGCTGGATAGTCATAGCGATATCGACTATCGGCTTGCGCTTGGCACGGCAAGTCGCTTTTGCTTTTTGGCATCAAAGCGCAGTAATCAGATATTTGGAGCAAGCATGTCCTGGACCGATGAGCGGATCGACCGCCTGAAAACAATGTGGGAAAATGGCCTGACCGCCAGCCAGATTGCAGAAGATTTGGGCGGCGTCAGCCGTAACGCTGTGATCGGCAAAGCGCATCGTCTTGGCCTGAAATCGCGTCCATCACCTGTGAAATCCAACGATACGGATAAGCCAGCGACCGCAAAGCCAAAAGTGAAGATGGTCGAAAAACCGTCCGTATCAGCGCGTCCTGCCGCGCCAACTGCACCCAGCGAACGCGTTATGACGACTGCACCGTTGACGATTTCAGTCACACCGCACACGCCGCGTTCTGACCTGCCCAAAATCGTTTCGATCGGACCCGGCGGATTTATGCGCCAAGGCCCGGGCGATCAGCAAGCGCCGATTCCGCCAGCGCCGCCGCGCCGGTTGGTTCCGGCCAAGCCGAGTGCCGAAATTACTGGTAAAACCAGCCTGCTCGATCTGAATGAAAAAGTATGCCGCTGGCCCATGGGTCACCCCGGTGAGCCTGATTTCCATTTCTGCGGCGTGGCTGTAAACCCCGGCTTTCCATATTGCGTTGAACATTGCGGTCGCGCCTATCAAGCGCAATTGCCGCGCGGTGTGCGCCGTGCGCCTCCGCCGATGCCTTTTGGTGGACCCAGAGTCAGGTAGGGGCGTCCGTTAAGATCGGACCATTATCCACAGGAACATCGCGGGAACTCTGTAACCGGCTTGCACCGCTGAATAGCGCGTGGCTATAGCATTGGTATGAGCGATGACCTGTTTGCTGGCGCACCTCCCGCCGGTTCTGATTCCAGCGGATATGATGCTTCCACGATAGAGGTTTTGGAAGGGCTTGAGCCTGTTCGGCGCAGACCCGGCATGTACATCGGCGGCATCGACGAACGCGCGCTGCACCACCTTGCCGCCGAGGTTCTTGATAACAGCATGGATGAAGCGGTCGCGGGTCATGCGTCGCGGATCGAGATGAACCTTGGCGTGGGTAACCGATTGACGGTGAGCGATAATGGTCGCGGCATCCCTGTCGATCCGCACCCCAAATTCCCCGGTAAATCGGCGCTAGAAGTCATCATGACCACGCTGCATTCGGGCGGCAAGTTTGAAGGCAAAGCTTACGCCACCTCGGGCGGATTGCACGGTGTCGGTGTTTCGGTGGTCAATGCTTTGTCCACGGACACTGTCGTTGAAGTGGCGCGTAACAAGCAGCTTTATCGCCAAAGCTTTTCGCAGGGTCTTGCATTGGGCGGGCTGGAGGAGCTGGGGCCAACCCCCAACCGGCGCGGCACATCGATTGCGTTTACGCCGGACTTGGAGATTTTCGGCGCGGATGCAAAGTTTAAGCCTGCGCGGTTGTTTAAGCTGGCGCGGTCAAAGGCGTATCTGTTTGCGGGCGTCGAAATCCGCTGGAAATGCGATGCCGAACTTGCCAGCGAAGATGTACCAGCCGAAGCAGTGTTCCAATTCCCCGGCGGCCTTGCCGATCATCTGAAAGAACAAGTTGGCGCACGCAATTGCGTGACTACCGATTTCTTCCACGGCAGCCAGGCGTTCCCCGCCAATGATGCGGGTGTCAGCCAAGGCCGCGTTGAATGGGCGGTGGCTTGGCCGCTGTATTCCGACGGGTCGTATAGCTGGTATTGCAACACAATCCCCACCCCCGATGGCGGCACACATGAGGCCGGCATCCGCGCAGCGCTTACCAAAGGCCTGCGCGCATTCGGTGAAATCATTGGCAACAAAAAAGCAGCGCAGATTACTGCCGAAGATATTTTCAACGAAGCCGAATTGATGCTCTCGGTCTTTATCCGCGAACCGCAGTTTCAAAGCCAGACCAAGGACCGGCTAACCTCGCCCGAGGCTGCGCGGCTGGTTGAAAACGCGGTGCGCGACCATTTTGACCATTTCCTTGCCGACAACATGGAACGCGGCAAAGCGATGCTGGGTTTCATCCTTGAAAAAGCCGAAGACCGGCTGAAACGCAAAGCTGAGCGGGAAGTTAAACGCAAAACCGCGACGAGCGGCAAAAAAGTGCGTTTGCCCGGCAAGCTGACCGATTGTTCATCGGACGATCCGGCAGGGACCGAATTGTTCATCGTCGAAGGCGACAGCGCAGGCGGCAGTGCCAAACAAGCGCGTGACCGCAAGACGCAAGCGATCCTGCCAATCCGCGGTAAAATCCTGAATGTCGCGTCGGCAACTAATGAAAAAATCCGCGCCAATCTGGAAATCGCCGATCTGGCGCTGGCGCTGGGCTGCGGGATGCGCAAAGATTGCGACCCCGATAATCTACGCTACGACCGGGTAATTATCATGACCGACGCCGATGTTGACGGCGCGCATATCGCCACTTTGCTGATGACATTTTTCTTTCAGGAAATGGGGCCGATTGTCGAGCGCGGGCATCTGTACCTCGCCCGCCCACCGCTCTATCGCCTGACTAGCGGCAGCCAAAGCGCCTATGCGCAGGACGAGGCCGAACGCGCCCAGTTGGAAGCGACATTGTTCAAAGGCAAAAAGGTCGATGTCGGACGCTTCAAAGGCCTTGGCGAAATGAACCCGTCGCAATTACGCGAAACGACGATGGACCCCAAAAGCCGTTCGCTGATCCGCATTACCCTACCGCATGAATACCAGCGGCAACAAGCCGTGAAAGAACGCGTCGAGCAGTTGATGGGGAAAAGTCCCGAGGCACGCTATCGCTTTATTCAAGAACATGCGACCACGCTGGATGAAGAGGCGATTGACGCCTGATTTTGGGAGAGTATTTATGCGCCGGATACTTGCAACTACTTTGGCTTGCTTTGCGCTGAGTCTTTCCGCTTGCGCCACAGCTTCTGCTGCGGGCCCAGAGCCGAAATTGGAAATCGCTAACGCCGGTACGATGGAGCATCTTGCCCCGCTTGATCAACGCATCGCACAGCTTGATGCTGTGCTGAAAAAGAAAGTGTCGCTGGACGAGTATTTTGCGCCCGCGTTTCTCAGCGCCGTTCCCGCCGCACAATTTACCGGCATTCTCGACAGCCTAGTCGCGCAATACGGCCAACCTCTCTACGTCGTATCAGACACACCTAGGGGCAAAACCGGCGCAACTGTGCAATATGCCTTTGAACGCGCAGTGGCGACCGTTGAACTCGACATATTGGCGGCCGAACCTAACCAGGTCATCGGGTTGGTAATCACAGGCTTTGCTGCATCCGGTGATAGCCTTGGCAAAGTTGAAAGTGACATTAAGGCTCTGCCCGGCACGTCCGGTTTTCTGGTCGCCAGTCTGGATGATGCGGGCAATGCACAGGTGCTGACCGCACATAATCCTGATGCGCAATTCGCCATCGGTTCGACCTTCAAACTCTATATCCTTGCCGAACTCGCCAATCAGGTGAGAGCGGGAAAACGCCAATGGAGCGATGTCGCGCCATTGGCGCATCGGTCGTTTTCGTCAGCCGCGACACGAGGCTGGCCCAAGGATAGCCCGGCGACGCTGCACACGATGGCAGGTTGGATGATTTCAGTCAGCGACAATAGCGCGACCGATAGCTTGTTGTTTGCGCTGGGGCGTGAAGCTGTCGAAGAGCGGTTAGCGAGTATCGGCCATAGCGACCCGGACAAAACGCTGCCGTTTCTATCCACCGTTGAAGCATTTGCGCTAAAAGCCAATTCGGCATTGAAAACACGGTTTTTGAAAGCGAGCGAAGCAGCGCAGCGGGACTTGCTCGACAAAGAGGCCGCCATGCTGACGTTAGACAAAATCGACAATGAAACGCTCAGCAAAGGCCCCAACGCCATCGACACCATCGAATGGTTCGCCTCGCCGGCTGATTTGCTGTGGCTGCTCAGTCATTTGAAAGCGCAAAAGAACGATGAAGCGCTGGCCATCATGGGGATCAACCCCGGTCTATCCCCCGCCGCTGCGAAAAAATGGCGTTATGTGGGCTATAAGGGTGGATCTGAATCCGGCGTGATTTCGATGAGTTTTTTGCTACAATCACCATCGGGCAAATGGACGGTGGCAACAGGAAGTTGGAATAACACCGCTACAGATGTTGATAATGCCAAGTTTGCGACGTTGATGGAACGGTTGGTGGCTGCGGTTGGTGAGTAATCGGTCCGAACATAACTTCCACAACACCGTCACCCTGAACTTGTTTCAGGGTCCATTTCTCAGCGCAAACCGCCACCTCGGTTTGAAGTAAACTTGGAGATAGTGGCTGCTCAGAAGCAGCGGCTAAGTCGGCACGATGGATGCTGAAACGAGTTCAGCATGACGATGATTGTCTAATACGAGGGAGTTACCCAACCAAAGCCTCTACCAGCGCCTTCACCTTTTTTTGTCGCCATTGCGGCAGCGGCGCGACTAGCCAATACGCAAGCTTGCTCTCCTTGGCATTGTCCGTCGCGCGAACACGGCCAGCAGCAATATCCGCCTCGGCCAGCAAATGCGGCACTATAGCATGGCCCAAGCCAATTGCTGCGGCATCAATCGCAAGCCCCGCATCGCCAAGCCGCAGCGCCGATGCGCCCTCACTCGCGGGACAGCCCGGCCAGCCTATCGGCGTCTGTGCCCCGCCGTCCGGCGCGGCAACCGTTACAAACGCGCCTGCTGCCAACATCACGCCTTCATGCTCGCCGGGACCATCGGACAGGCGGATTGCAAGATCAAGATTGGCCTCGGTGAAGTCAACATCGCCGTCAGACGAGACCAAAGTGAACTGCAGATCAGGATTAGCCGCGCCGTAATGCGCAAGACGCGGTGTCAGCCATTTGGCGGTAAAATCACGCGGTGCAGCGATGGTCAGATAGTTTGACGTCTGCCCCGATTGCATCGCGCGAACCGACTCTTCAAACTGCAAAAATCCGGCGCGCAGCGGGTCAAGCCCCTTTTCGGCTTCTTGCGTCAGCTCCAGACCCTTGGGTGTCCGTCGGAACAGGATCACGCCCAGCATATCCTCTAACGCGCGGATTTGCTGCCCCACAGCCGCAGGCGTCACCGCCAACTCGTCCGCCGCTTTGGTAAAGCTTAAATGCCGCGCCGCTGCGTCAAATACGCGAAGGCCGTTAAGGGGCAGATGCGTGCGCTTCATCGCGCGGTCGCAGGAGCGACCAAGCGGAAACGCGGGATTTCAACAAGGAAGGTTGAACCATCGGTGCGTATGAAACGATAATGCCCCTCCATCGTGCCAGATGGCGTCGGCAATGGACAACCAGAGACATAATCATGGCTGGAACCGGGTATCAGCAATGGCTGTTCACCAATCACGCCATCGCCGTCAACATGGCTGATATTGCCGCGCCCGTCGGTAATTTTCCAATGCCGCGATAGCAATTGCACCGGATCGTCACGGTGATTTTCCAGGCGGATATGGTACGACCAAAACCAGCGTGCCTGTGCGGGGACCGATTGATCCTCCAAAAAGTTGGTGACAACGCGCACCGTCACGCCATCGGTGGTTTCGGAATCATCAAAGAACGCGTCTAATATCATAGTCCAACCCTTAGCAGCGCTTGATCCAGATCGTCGATCAAATCCTGCGGATCTTCAAGGCCGATGTTAATCCGCAACATGCCTTCTTCGACCCCCATCAGCTCGCGCTGTTCAGCCGACACGCTATAATGTGTGGTCGATGCGGGGTGGCAGCACAGGCTGCGGCTGTCGCCGATGTTGTTCGAAATATCGATCAGCTCTAGCGCGTTGAGCAATGCCATCGCTTGTTTCCGGCCACCATCGAGCGCAAACGAAAAGATCGGCCCACACGCCTTCATCTGGCTCATCGCCAGAGTGTGCTGCGGATGGCTGGCAAGACCGGGGTGCCGCATTTTTGGCACGCGGCCTTCAAGGAACTGGCCCACAGTCAATGCATTTTCCGATTGCCGCATCGCGCGAAGCTCCAGCGTCTCCAACCCCTTATGCACCACCCAAGCGTTAAACGGGGAGCAATTGGGGCCGGTGTTCCGCTGAAACGGCAGCAGGACATCGTTGATCCATTGCGCTGATCCGCAGATCGCGCCAGCCAGAACGCGGCCTTGTCCGTCCATCAGCTTGGTCGCGCTATAGGTCACAACATCGGCGCCATAATCCATCGGGCGTTGCAGCACAGCCGTCGCAAACGCATTATCAACGACACTAATAATCCCATGCTCGCGTGCCAACCCGCAGACATAGGCCATATCGACAATATCCATTGTCGGGTTGGCGGGTGTTTCAAAAAAGAACACTTTAGTGTTCGGCTGAATCGCTGCCTTCCACGCGTCATTATCGGTCGAATCTATGGTGGTCGTGGTAATCCCCCAACGCGGAAGCAAGCTATCAGTCAACCAGCGGCACGAGCCAAAGGCTGCGCGCGCCGCAACAACATGGTCGCCTGTGCTTAGCTGACACAGCAAAGCCGCCGTCATCGCCGCCATGCCAGTCGCTTGCATCCGGCACGCCTCGGCACCCTCCATCAGGGCAATCCGTTCCTCCGCCATCGCCACAGTCGGGTTTTGCAGACGAGAATAGGTCATGCCCTGTTGTTCGCCCGCAAAACGCGCCGCGACCGTCTCGGCATCGTCATAGGTATAGCCAGATGTCAGGAACAACGCCTCGGACGTTTCGCCATGCTCACTGCGCCATGTGCCGCCGCGCACTGCTTGTGTTGCGGGTCGCCATTTCTGCGTTATCGAACGGTCTAGGCCGGTGGTCTTTTTCATGTCTGTGCTTTTCGGATGGTCAGGCGTTCAGGTCAATGCCGCAATAACGGCATCGCCCATTTCGCGGGTGTTGTGTGTGCCGCCAAGATCGGGCGAACGTGCGCCGCCAGCGAGCGCTTTGGCAACAGCGGCCTCAATACGATCTGCGGCCTCGGCGCGGTTTAACGAATAGCGCAGCATCATCGCCGCGGACAATATCGTCGCCAGCGGGTTGGCTTTGCCCAGCCCCGCGATATCGGGCGCGCTGCCGTGGATCGGTTCGTACAGACCCTTTTGGTTAGCATCGAGTGAGGCGCTGGGCAGCATACCGATGGACCCTGCGCACATGCTGGCTTGGTCAGACAATATGTCGCCAAACAAATTGCCAGTGACAATCACATCAAACTGACCGGGATTGCGCACCAGCTGCATCGCGGCATTGTCGACATACATGTGGCTCAGCGCGACTTCGGGGTATTCCGCGTGGGTTTCAATCACCACATCGCGCCACAATTGGCTGGTCTCCAACACATTGGCTTTATCGACCGAGCACAGTTTTTTGGCGCGCGCCATTGCGGTTTCAAAACCGACACGGGCGATACGGCGGACTTCATCCTCATTATAGGACATCACGTCATAGCCTTCGCGTTTACCGTCCGCTGTTGTCCGCATACCCTTTTCGCCGAAGTAAACGTCGCCGTTCAATTCGCGAACGATCACCATGTCGATTTGCGCAGCGACTTCGGGGCGCAGTGCAGAGGCATCGGCAAGTTCAGGAAACAACGTCGCGGGGCGCAGGTTGGCAAACAGTGAAAGATCTTTGCGCAGGCCAAGGATCGCTTGTTCGGGGCGCAAATGCCGTTCCAGATGGTCGCAATCGGGGTCGCCGACTGCACCAAACAGAATCGCATCGGCGCGTTCGGCAAGGTTAAGTGTCGCGGCGGGCAACGGATGCCCCTCAGCCTTGTATGCTGCACCGCCGACCAGCGCTTCGTCAAACACCAAACCGGGCAACGCCAGCACGTCCAGCACACGCACAGCTTCGGCGATAACTTCGGGACCAATCCCGTCTCCGGGTAACAAGGCAATCAACATCGGGGACACTCCGTTCGTCGCAGCCCTAGCCTTCCCGGCGCACGCTATGCAACTGCCCTTTTCAGCCGATCAACAAGTCGTTCGCGTGCGGCCATAATGTCGGCACGGCGGTCGCCTAGGACATGCGCCAACAATGCGGTTCGGTTTGCAGCCATAACCTTTAATGCGCCATCAGTGCCGTCCATGCCGACAGGGTCGTTGCCGCCATAGCCGAGTTCCGAGAGCAACAACGCCTCGTACCGCGCCATCGACGGTGCCCAGCCACGCGCGGCGGGGGCCAGCTCTATGGCTTGCAACAATCCATCAAGCGCAGAATGTAACGCCGCATAGGCTTGCCCCTCCGGCAAAGTGGTGGCGGTCAGCGTGCAGGCCCATTCAATTCCCGCAACGGCCAGCGGCTCGCCCAGCAAATGGGCGCGACTATGCGCCATATCGACCGACAGGGACGCCAATTGACCAAGCGTGCGTGCGCGCCATTCGCCTTTGACGATATTGCCGGGGATCAAAACGGGCCGCAATGTCCTGCCACGTGCACCCTGCACATAGCCCGCCATCAATCCGTGTGAGGCGGTAAACGCGCGAACGACTGCGCCGACCTCGCCATGCGGGCGAACAGAACAGATTATGGCGTCGGCGGTTACTTGCATCCCACTGCCCCGTGCTACTGCCTGGCAGCGGCGCGGCTTTCCCCGAAAATTTCCCATGCTGCGATAAACATCGCGGCGATCACCGGGCCTACGATCAAACCGTTGATGCCCAAAACGCTTAGGCCGCCAAGCGTCGAAATGAGCACGACATAATCGGGCATACGGGTATCTTGCCCGACAAGCATCGGGCGCATGACGTTATCGACCATCGAAATCACGAAAAACCCGAACAGCAATAACACGACACCCTGCCAGATGCTGTCAGTTATCAGCAAATAGATGCCGACCGGAAACCAGACCAAACCGGTGCCAACAGCGGGGATCAAGGCCAACAAGCCCATAACGACACCCCACAGCAACGCCGCGCGTATGTCCAATACAGCGAATAACGCACCGCCCAGCAGCCCTTGGATAATCGCGACAATCACGCTGCCCTTTACAGTCGCGCGGATCACAGTGGTGAACTTGTCGAACAGAGCGCTGCGTTGTTCCGACCGCAGCGGCACGACTTCGCCGATACGGCGCGTCAGGTGCCGCCCGTCACGCAACAGAAAGAATGTCAGGTACAGCATCACGCCCAATGTCAGGACAAAGCTGAACGCGCCCGTGCCGATGTTGACTGCTTCACGCGCGATCAGCTGCAGGCCAGAGGTTAAGAACGAGCTTAACCGTTTTTGAATTTCGTCAATCTCGGCTGGGCCAATGCGGTCGAGTTGCGCTCGCCAACTGGCAGGGATAGCCGCCTCCAAATCAAGCAGTATTTTTCCAATATCGATCTCGCGGCTTTGCAGTGAGTTATAGGTCGTCACTGCCTCATCAACCATCATCGTACCAACAAGGATGCTCGGCACAATTACCAGCGCAATGACCAGCCCCAGCGTCAATAGCGAAACGGTATTGCGCCGTTTCGGCATCATCAGCGCCAGCCTGTCATGCACGGGTGCAAAGGCAATGGTCACAACCAACGCCCACAGGATTGCACCGAAAAACGGCCAGCTAATCCAGGCCATCGCAACAGTCGCTGTAGCAACAAAGCCCAGTAGCACGCGATCTTCAAACGTAGCTTCGCTTACGGGTTCGGCATGGGCGGGCTTGGCCTTGGGTTCAGTCAACGCCTCACCCTTAATAGATCCCGCCTTCGTTCGTCAAAAACTCTTCGTCGCGTTTGTTAGATCCGCTGTTTTGCTTACCCGCGCTTCCTTGTGCGGCTTGATCGCTCGTGACTTGCGTTACAGTCTTTTTCTTTGGCTTATCACCGCGTGCGGTCAGTTCATCCTGACGGATCGACCGTTTCGGTTCAGTCTCGGCCTTAAACGCTTCCCAGATAACGGCGCCCTTTGGCTCATCATCGTCGGGCCATGATCCATAGACGCGCTTACCCGATTTTCGGTCGATGCGCACAAGGCGTACGCCGTTTGGCGCAGTAAAGGGCAACGCGACTGTTCCGGCAAACGCCTCTCGCGCGAATTGTTTGAAAATTGGTGCCGCTAGCGACCCGCCCTGCGCATAGCCGCCCATGTTGCGCGGCTGATCATACCCCAGATAGACGCCCGCCACCACATTCGGGGTGCCACCGACAAACCACACATTGGTCGGGCCAGAGCTGGTTCCGGTTTTACCAAAGATCGGCCGGTTCAGGTCGCGCAAAATCGTGGCGGTCCCGCGCTGTACAACGCCTTCAAGCATGTGAACGACCTGATACGCAGTGACAGGGTCCATGACCTGTTTCCCACCCGGGCGGAACCGCGGCATCGCTTTGCCATCCCAATCGGTTGCGTTACAACCTTGGCAAGCTTTCCATTTCGTCGGCAAAATAATTTTGCCGTCGCGCGACTGCACATAGTCTATCACCGTTGCCTTCAATTCGCGGCCATGGTTGACCAACATCGAATACGCATTAGTCATTTTCAACACTGTGGTGTCGCCCGCGCCCAAGGCAAATGAAAGATACGCGGGATAATCCCCAATGCTCATCGTGCGGAACGTGTCGGACACATTATTCATGCCCGCATCATTTGCTGCACGCACCGTCATCAGGTTGCGTGATTGTTCCAACCCCCAACGCATCGTTTGTGGCCCGGCACCGCGCTGATTGCCAAAGTTCTTAAAGCATTTCTGCCCCAAAGCCGCCGATTGATAAACGCAAAACGGCCCGTCAACGATGATCGAGGTTGGCGTCATACCATTATCGAGCGCAGTCGCGTATACGAACGGCTTGATTGTCGAACCCGGCTGTCGCTGGGCTTGTGTCGCACGGTTAAAGCTTGAAATCCGCGAATCGAACCCGCCCTGCATCGCCAGAACGCGGCCGTTGGTCGCATTTTGCACAACCATGCCACCGCCAATTTCTGGCACAACACGCAGCTGATATGCGCCGCCGCCAATCGGTGCCACTGCGATGATATCGCCCGCCTTTAATGTCGCGGGAGTCGCCGTCAACGTTCCGGTTACACCGGTGGCGAAACCCAAACGTCCACCGCCCAAAGCAACAGCGATCTGCCAATTGGAATAATCGATGCCGATATTGGAGGACGCCAGCCGCGTCTGCCAATTACCGTCATCCATGGGAATAGTCGCGATCGGCTTCGAAAATCCGCGCCCACCATGATAGCGCAGAAGGCCGTCACGAAGCGCTTTCGTTGTATGTTCCTGATATCGGGTGTTCATTGACGAACGCACCCAAAGCCCGCCTGCGTAAACGCTGTACGGGCCCTTCTCGGCAGTCTCGCCGAAACGTTCGATCAACTGCCGGCGCACTTCCTCGGCAAAATAGCCGCCATCATTTTTATACTGCTGCCCTTGACGAGGAATCAGGCCAAGCGGTCGCGCCTTGGCTTCGGCCAATTGTGTATCGGTGATCCAACCGTTCGAGCGCATTTCGCCCAGCACCCAGTTGCGACGCGTTATCGCAGCATCAGCATATTTATCGCGGCTGTATTTCTCTGGCGCTTTCGGTAGCGTCGCAAGAAACGCCATTTCGTGTAGGACAAGTTCATCGGCACTTTTGCCGAAATAGGCCTGCGCGGCTGCCTCAACACCGAATGCCTGACGGCCCAGCGCAATCTCGTTCATGTAAAGCGAGAGGATCTGCTGCTTGGTCAGCGCGCCTTCGATGCGGTATGCAAGGATCGCCTCTTTAATCTTACGCGTGTAGCTATATTCGTTCGTCAGCAGCAGGTTTTTCGCCACTTGTTGCGTTATTGTTGATGCCCCGCGTGATCGGCCACTGCTGAAAACATTATCGAAAACCGCGCTCAATATGCCCAGATAATCGATGCCGCCATGGCTGAAAAATGTTTTATCCTCCGCCGACAGATATGACCGAATCAGCAACGGTTTGAAGTCAGCATAGTCCAGCTGAACCCGCCGTTCGCGCGCATAGCTATGAAACGGCTCGCCGTTGATGTCGCGCACAATGGTCGGCAGTGGCGATTGATATTCGATCAGCGCCTCTGCATCGGGAAGACTGCGCAACAGCAATGCCCAAAGCAACACCCAGCCGAGCATCACAAAGCCCAGCGCAACCATCGCCCGGCGGAACCATTTCCGCTGCCAGTACAGCTGAAACTTTTCCCACAGCCCACCTGCGCTGCGAGTGAGCTTATAGCTGATGTTATTGGGTGCATTGTCGTCCATACACCGCCCTCTCTAGCGGATTTGGCAATCACGTCCAGATTGTTGTCAGACGGTTGGTCGCTATTTTACAGCGCGTTGGCGCGCACCCGAAAGCGGTGGATCTTGCGGTGGTCCGGCAAAGCACTGCGCAATAGCCATCCAGCGTTCGGCGACGGGGCCGCTCACCTGCAGTTGCGTGTCGCCAATGTTGCGGCATTGGGTGACCACTTGACAGAATTCGGTGGCCTGTCCGGTAATGAGATCGTCACCTTCACCATAGTCCCAAATCGCGCCAGATGGGGCGGTAAGGTGCAAACGCGGCATCGGACCCGGCTGCTCTTCCTTGCGGTTCTTAAAGGTCCACCCGAAGGTGTTCACTCCCAGACGGACGATATTGCCGATGCGGTCCTCATCAACGCGGCGAATACCCAACGCATCATACACAGCTTGCGCATGCGACCACGTTTCCATCAACCGCGCCGTGATCGAACTGATCGCGCTCATATCCGGCCCCACCCATTTCAGACGCGTTTTTGGATCAATGGCGGCAAAGCGGTCAGCCAATTGCTGATATCCACCGCGCCACGCGGTAACCAGCGCCCCGCCCGAAAGCCCATCAAGATAGCGGCTCTCCATCGCATTAAACGAAAGCCCGCGCTCGCCGCTCATCAATGCTCCAAGAAACGCGGAAAACCCCACTTCGCCATCCAGCGACTTGCCCGCCGCGATGTTCCACACATGCAAATGACGCAAAATTTGGTTGATCGTCCAGCCTTTGAACAAAGTCGGCGTTTCAAACTCGGCATCCAATAGCGACGCGAGCAATGCGGTGAGCGCCGCGCTTTCATCGCGAAAATCCAGTGCTTGTTGCATCGAACTTACCCCATAAATCCGAACAAATGGCCAGCCACCTTACGCATTTGGATTTCCTCTGCGCCCTCCGTAATGCGATAACGGCGGTGGTGGCGGTAGATGTGCTCGAACGGTTTGTGCCGAGAATAGCCCATGCCGCCATGGACCTGCATGGCAAAATCGGCGGCGTTGCAGACGAGGCGGTTCGCCTTGTAATTGCACATGCTGACTTTGTCGGACAGGCGGATGGCAACCTCCGGCTTTGTCATCGTGTCCATTTCGGCGGCAGTTTTATAAACTAACAATCGCAGCATTTCGGCATCGGTTTGCAGCTCGACCAGCGGAAATTGGATGCCCTGATTAACCGCGAGTGGCTTGCCAAAGGGCTTGCGTTCGCACGCATATTTGACTGCTTCGTCGATGCAATACTGCGCCGCACCTAGCGAGCTTGCTGCTTGACGGATGCGGTTTTCGTGGACGAAATGTTGGGCGACCGCCAGGCCATTGTCGAGTTCGCCAAGCATTGCGCTTTCGGGCACCCAAACATCAGTATATTTCACTTTGGGATGGTCGGTGGGCATGTTGAATGTCCACATATATTCGCCTATTTCAAAACCCGGCGCGTCGCTTGGCACAACAAAACAAGTGATGCCACGCGCTTTGCCGTTGTCGCCATTGGTGCGGGCAAAGGTCATAACATGGCTGGTATAGGGCAGCCCTGTCGTCCACATTTTGTTGCCGTTGATAAGGTATCCCGCCACGCCGTCGCGGACTTCCGGCACAGCACGCGTATCCATATGCGTTGCGTCACTGCCGTGATGTTCCTCGGTCAATCCGAAACTCCAGCCCATTTTGCCTTCGAGCATGAGTGGGATGAAATCGCGTTTCTGCTGCGCAGTGCCAAAATCGCGGAGCATCAGCACTTGCACCAGATTGCCCACAATGCTGCTCTCGTTCTGGAGGTCATTGTGTAGGCCAAGGCCTTTGTGCGCCAGATGGTGGCGGATCACCGCCATCGACAGGTTCGATCCATCCTGTCCGCCAAATTCAGCGGGAATGGCATAACGATAATGCCCAGCCTTGTCGGCGACACGTCGCATTTCTGCCAGCAACGCCCACCAATCGGCACGGGGTAGCCCATCATTATCCCAATCGGTGCGCGCATTTTCGCGGCGATGGTCAAAGAAACGGATGTTGTCGTCGCGGTTCTCGATCGGCTTGATTTCGCGCTCAATGAAATCGTCCAGCACCGCCAGATAATCGTTAATATCCTTGGGGATTTCAAACAGCACGCTATTTCTCCTCTGACCAGAGGCCAGCGTGGCAAAGCGCGGCGCGATATTCAAGCGCGATTTAAGTGTGCGATTAAAACCTCACAGTGTTTTGATGATCGCGGAGAAATCTGCGCCGCCCTGCCCTGCTTCGTCAAACGCCGCGTAAAGCTCCGCCGCGCGTTTTCCCATCGGTGTGTTTGCGCCAGTGGAAGCCGCCGCTTCCATCGCCAGCTTCAAATCCTTCAACATCAACGCCGTCGCAAAGCCGCTCTGATAGTCATTGTCCGCTGGCGAAATCGGCCCGACACCGGGGACCGGGCAATAGCTGGTCATCGACCAATTCTGACCCGACGACACCGAGCTGATGTCGTAGAATTTCTGCAAATCCAGCCCCAGTTTTTCAGCCAAAGCAAACGCCTCACAAGTGCCGATCATGTGGATGCCAAGCAGCATGTTGTTGCAGATTTTCGCTGCCTGCCCAGCGCCCGATGCGCCTGCATGAATCACCGCTTTGCCCATCGCCTTTAATATCGGCTCGGCGCGTGCAAAGGCAGTATTACTCCCACCGACCATAAACGTCAACGTGCCACCGTTTGCCGCTGCTATACCGCCAGACACGGGAGCATCGACCATTTCATAGCCCTTTGTGGTCGCGTCAGTTGTCACTTTGCGCGCGGTATCGACGTCGATAGTCGAACAATCGAGCAGGATTGCGCCTGCAGGCGCCGCCCCGAAAACATCATTGCCATAGACGCCATCGACGATCTTTCCGCTGGGAAGCATCGACACGACCGCATCGACACCAGCTACGGCTTCGCGCACAGCGGAAAACACTGCGCAGCCATTGCCCCGCGCACGCTCCAGCGCCTCGGCGGACAGATCAAACGCGTTGACGCTATGTCCGGCCTTCACCAGATTCGCCGCCATCCCGCCGCCCATATTGCCAAGACCGATAAAGGCTATTTTCATAACGATACTCCATTCCTCTCTCCCCTTGCGGGAGAGAAAGACTTGGCTTGGCAACGAGTTGCCTAGCAAGTCTTGTGAGGGGTCGGCGGTTATAGCTGGCGAGCCGTTGGCTCGCGCACCCTCACCAACTTCACCTAGGCAACACGTTGCCAAGGTTTCGTATCCTCTCCCGTAAAGGGAGAGGAATTTGAGTTCAACGTCCTGTCCAGTTTCCCGCACGTTTCTCGACGAACGCAGCCATGCCTTCGGTCTGATCCTCTGATCCAAACAATCCGTGGAACAAGCGGCGTTCAAATACGACACCCTGCTGCAACGTCGTTTCAAACGCGGCGTTGACCATTTCTTTGCACGCCATTGCCGCAAGCGGGGCCATTCCGGCGATGGATGTTGCGGTCTTCATAGCCTCTTCGATCAAATCTGCGGACGGAACCACCTTCGCAACCAACCCCGACTGTTCAGCTTCTGTCGCATCCATCATCCGCCCGGTCAGGCACATTTCCATCGCTTTGGCTTTGCCGATAGCGCGAGTCAGGCGTTGCGATCCGCCCATGCCGGGCGTTACCGCGAGCTTGATTTCTGGCTGGCCGAATTTGGCGTTCTCGCCCGCGACGATAAAGTCCGCCATCATCGCCAGTTCGCAGCCGCCGCCAAGGGCAAAGCCGTTGACCGCGGCAATCCAGGGTTTGCGCGTTGCGGTAACGCGGTCATAGCCTGCGAAGAAATTACTGCCATACATGCTGGCAAAGCCTTGGCTCGACATTTCCTTAATATCCGCACCTGCCGCAAAAGCCTTTTCACTGCCGGTCAGCACAGCGCACCGCTGGCTTTCATCGGCATCGAATGCGCCGAACGCATCAATCAAGTCAGCCAGCACCTGCGTGTTGAGCGCGTTCAGCGCTTGCGGGCGGTTCAGCGTAATCAGTGTCACTGCACCGCGTTTTTCGACCAAAATCGTCTCATAGGTCGCGTCATTCAAACTCATAGGGGCGTCCATTCATCATTCTTTGGCAGTGGCGCGAAAATCGCGTCCAGCAATTCGTCGGTCACATCCTCTGGCATAGCCGGATCCCATTTCGGCGCGTTGTCCTTATCGACAATAACCGCGCGCACGCCTTCGGCAAAATCGGGGCGGAGCAGGACGCGCGATCCAATGCGATACTCTTGCCGCATATTATCGGCAAAATCGGTCAGCTTTGCCCCCTCGGCCAATTGGCGCAGCGCGACTTTGCAGGTTTGCGGGGATTTGCTGCGCAAGGCCGCCAGCTCTTTCATCGCCCAATCGCTGTCGTCCTTTTCAAGGCTCGCAAGGATATCCTCAAAACGATCCGAGGCAAAATGGCGGTTTATCAGCGGGATATTGCTGACGATCTTCGCCTCGGGCGGGGTAACCGCCAAAGTCCCCAAGATACCGTCGATGCGGTCAATATCTTCACTGCCGATACGCGCCTTCGCCTCACCCAGCGCCTCTGAAGGCAGATAATGCGTGGCAAGGCCAAGTTCATGGCATTCCGCGCCGTCCATCCGTGCGCCGGTCAGCGCCAGAAAAGGCCCGACGCGACCCTCAAGCCGCGACAGATACCAACCGCCGCCGACATCGGGGAACAGGCCGATCCCCGTTTCAGGCATCGCCAGCCGCGTGTTTTCGGTGGCGACGCGGAACTTTGCTGGCTGCGAAATGCCGACGCCGCCGCCCATCGTAATCCCGTCCATAAA
>JAYVGQ010000034.1:0-53958 GCA_043771985.1 Sphingomonadales bacterium | reverse complement strand
CCCAGGGCCATAGCGGACGCCAATGTCACCGTGCAGCCAAGCGCTGATTGCCGCAGCTTCAAAAGCATCCTGACCTTGAGCGAGCAAACCACAGATAATGCCGGTTAGTACGTCGCCTGATCCGGCTGTCGCAAGCCAGGGTGACGCATGACCATTAAGAGCTAATCGACCGTCAGGCGCTGCAACAATTGTTTGAGGCCCCTTAAGGAGAACGACGCTTCCCGCTCGAACGGCTGCTGCAAGGGCAGCGTTTGGCCTGTCAGCAAACAGCAAATCGGGAAACAGCCGCAGGAATTCGCCCTCGTGCGGCGTCAACACCGCTTGCTGGTGTAAGGATGCAAAGAGCATATCAGGTTGACCTGCAAAACAAGTCAATGCGTCTGCATCCAAGACAATGGGCAGCTTGGTGGACAAAAGCGCAAGCACATCATCGGCAAGTCCAGCGGAAACACCCGCACCCGGTCCAATAGCCAAGGCCCGCACACGGTCATCTATAAAGTCAAAATTACGGTTGTGCTCTTGTAGCATGATTGCCGTGACGTGCGCTGCTTGTTCGGTAAGCGCTTCTTTATCGCCAAAAATAGTCACCAAGCCTGCCCCTACCGCCAGTGCGGCCTGAGCAACAAGGCGCGATGCGCCGGTGTGCAGTTTGGGACCACTCATCACCATCGCATGGCCCCTGCTATATTTATGCGTCGCTGGTGCCGGCAAAGACAACGCCGGCCGCGTTATGTTGCCATCACCATCAAGATGCAGAATGAAACCCGCGTTCAAATCATGGCCCGTTTGCTCCAGCATCAGGAACTGTATTTTGACTGCTGCCACCGTGCAAAGTCAGGCATTCTATAACCTCCAGACGCTGGCGAATGAATGTATAAGTTTTGCAACAGCTTCGTCATGGCCCAGCCAGATATGTCCGCCGTTTGCAAATACGATTAATTTTGCATGTGGCACAATCTTGGCGATCTGTCGCGCAGTTGCGGCTGTTCCGAAGCGGTCGTCTTCGGCCGAGATCACTAATACAGGCATTTTGAGCTGTGAAAAATCCATTTTTGCTGGATGCCCAGCCTGCCTGGCATCGTTCAACATACCCCTGGCTCTGGCGTGGATCGGCAACATATCAGACAATATGGCGAATGCCCGTCGACGTTCGCTTGCTCTGACCGTCGATAATAGGCGGGGATCGGTTGCAAGCAGCGTATTGATCAGCCTTTCCGGAGCGGCTTCAAGTGCGGACCAATAAGCAAAATCCGAATTGAGCAGTACCCCCACAGCTTTCTGCTGCAAGGCAGTCATTTCCACAGGGTCGCTACCGCTTACATTCGCAGCGGGAACTAACAAAACCAGTGCAGTACAGCGCTCCGGATACCGCAATGCGAACGCTGTGGCCGATAATGCCCCTGCCGAACCGCCAATCACTGTAAGTCGGTCGATACCGAGATGATCGAGCAGTGTCACGAACGCATCCGCTTGATTGGCGACAGACGGGTCTGTCGGAAAATCACTCCGCAGATAACCGAAACGCGAGGGTGCGATAATTTGGTGCCCGCGCCGTTTGAGTGCCGAACCGAAACGCAGGCCTTGGTCAAAGCCGCCGCCTGTGCCGTGGATCATAAGTATCGGAGAACCCGAACCGGCCACTGCGTATTCGAGTAGGCCGAATGGGGTGCGTATAAGTGAGCTTTTATTGGAGACCCGATCTTCTGCGAATACAACCGCACGCTGGAAACGCGAACAGGCATATCCTCCACTAAGCAGAGCGATAGCGCCGGCCCCCAGCAACCAATGCCGCCGAGTTGTCTTTATTGTCACGGCTCACCCCTGCCGACAAAAAGGGGCAGGAGAGCAGCGATGATTTGGGCGGAAATGCCGACTAACCCTGCTGGCGACCCCAGAGCTGTCCATTGTTCGGCCACCGACCGTCCAAACAACGTAGCGCCGAGCACCGTCTCGAACGCAAATAGTAATACAAGGAACCACGGGACCATTGCCAAACGAACTGCAATCGCAGACGGGACTTGCCAGCGCCGAATTGCCCAGCGGCAAGCAAAATAGGCCGCGACCAACATCACCGGCGCTTCCGCGACCGTTGCCGCAAGCTCACCAACGCGCGGCACGACGAAAATTACGCGGATTGTCCCCAACACAAAGCCCAAAGCGAATAGCGCGAGAAAATAGGCGGATGCTGCATTCAGTGCGCGCTTCACTTCGAATTCAGACCGGTTAGCGCCATCTGAACCTTTTGCCCCGAGGTGCGAAGCTGAGCAGTTTCATTGTCGTCCAGTTCCGGCAACAACACGCGTTCGACGCCACCCGCTCCCAATATGCAGGGTAAGCTGAGATAGATATCCGAAAGTCCGAATTCGCCGGTAAGCAATGTTGAAACGGGAAGCACATTGCGCTCGTTGCGCAATATCGCTTCGCAAATTCGCACGATGGCGGTGGCGACGCCGAAAGAGGTGTGACCTTTTCCTTCGATAATGCGGTAACCCGCCGTCCGCACGTTATCGGCAAGCTTTTGTGAGTCTCGGGTATCATTGGGCGTGAATTGGTCGAGCGGTAGCCCGCCGATCCTGACGCCCGAAAATACGGCAACTTCACTGTCGCCGTGCTCGCCGATAACGACCGCTTCGATGGCACTGGGCGCGACATTTAACTGAGACGCGAGTGCCTGTTGCAAACGGCTGGAATCGAGCAATGTGCCAGTGCCGATGACCTGATTGGACGGCAGCCCGGCGCGCGAGAACGCCACATGCGCCATGACATCGACTGGGTTGGAGGCGATGATCAGAATGCCGTCGAACCCGGTTGCCATCAACGCATCGACGCATTCGCTCACGATTTTTGCGCTTCGATCCGCGACGGACAAACGGGTTTCCTTGCCGTAGGTCGCGGCGCCAGCGGTGATGATGGCGAGCCTTGCGGTGGCCGCGTCGTTATAGTCGCCAGCCCAAATCCTTGCCGGGCGTGCCAGCGCATTGGCATCGGAAATGTCGATGGCTTCTGCCTCGGCGAGGGCAGCGTCGTTGTCGATCAGGACGATTTCGCGGACAAGCGCTCTGAGCATCAAAGCATAGGCGGCGGTGCTGCCGACATGGCCTGCGCCGATAATCGCAATGCGGCCGTGGTCGTTGTGCTGTTTCATAATTTCCTCGCAATGATTGCAAATATTCCGGCGGCGGTTGCTGCAAACCAGAGGCTGGCTAGCCCGATCCAAGAGAAAGTTGCTGCGCCTGCAACCGCGCCGACGACGAGTCCGGCCCAGAGCAAGCCATATGACGCCCAAGCAAATCGCGGGCCGCCCATGATTGAAGCGGCTACGCGTTGACCGAATTTGACGAGTGTGCCGGTCATATAGGTCAGACCGATGTGCAATTCGCCATCATGCTCAAACACAGCGTTTTCTGCCCCCATAGCGAGGACCATCGCCACAACGGCAGTTTCTGTTGAACCGGTCGCAGCACTCGAAGCCGCATTGAATAAAAGGATAGCTACCAGCACCAGCACGGCTGTGCGGCGATACGCCTTGGCAAACCCGCCCACTAGCGACCCTGCGACCACGCCTGCTACAAACAACGCTATCAGGCCGCCAGCCAGAGCGGCATCATTCGACCGCTCAATTAGGCCAACGCCGAGGCGTGTCGAATTGCCGCTCATAAAAGAAACGAAAAACCCGCCCAGCTGGATGAAACCGATGGCATCGACATAGCCTGCCAGCGCTGACAACCCGATTGCCAAAGCTTGGACTCTCTTGTCGTAACGGGTCATGTCGGCGCGGCGGACATATTGTGCTGAGCCGAACCGTCGAGGATTGCACGTTTGGCGAGCGGTTTCAGTACTTCGAGGATTGCGAACACCGTGACGCCCAAAGCAACCGCGATACCAAGGTCTGCTGCCTGAAGATGCCCGAACCGCAACGACGTCTGGATTTGGGGGACAAGCATTATGAGCGCGGAAATTGCAAATACTGCGGCAAACACATAGCGCAGCGCGGTGTTGCCGCGACCCAATGCTTGCAACAGCGATGTGCTAAATGAACGGTTGACGAGGATGAGCGCCAGTATCGACGTTATCAGACCGAAGAACGTCAGCGCGCGGACTTCGGAGGCGGGCATTTCCTGATAAGCCGCGATCAGAAATGTCGTTGCGAGCAGCGCGAAAGCAACACCGCCCTGAAACACGCTCCATGCGATCATCCGCCACGAGAATAATGGCTCCAGCGGCGGGCGGGGCCGACGCTTCATAATATCGGCTTCCTTGCGCTCGGCCTCAAATACCAGTGCACAAACCGGATCGATGACCATTTCCAGCAGCGCAATGTGGATCGGGCCGAACAGGATCGGCAGGCCAAGCACCAGCGGTAATAACGCCAGCCCGGCGATGGGGACGTGCACGGCAAAGATGAACGCCATCGCTTTGCGGATATTGTCGTAAATTCGTCGCCCAAGCGCGATGGCCGTAACTATCGACCCGAAGTCGTCGTCGAGCAGGACGATTGCGGACGCCTCGCGCGCGACATCGGTACCGCGTTTGCCCATGGCAATGCCGATATGCGCCGATTTGAGCGAGGGTGCATCGTTGACACCGTCGCCGGTCATCGCAACGATTTCGCCATCGATCTTGAAAGCCTCGACAATGCGAAGCTTTTGTTCGGGCATGATCCGAGCGAACACGGTGACGGTTTTCAAGCGTTCGGCAAGCTGCGCGTCATCGAGCTTGCCGAGATCGTCCCCGGTCAGTACGTCGCCATCGGCGATGCCCGCTTGCAATGCGATCGCACGGGCAGTGGCGGCATAATCGCCGGTAATCATCACGACGCGGATGCCTGCCGACCGGCATTCTGCAACAGCCGCAGCAACGCTTGGGCGAAGCGGGTC
The DNA here is from genome assembly GCA_043771985.1 of Sphingomonadales bacterium. Lineage (GTDB taxonomy): Bacteria > Pseudomonadota > Alphaproteobacteria > Sphingomonadales > Sphingomonadaceae > Sphingorhabdus_B. The sequence continues at coordinate 49,081 of JAYVGQ010000034.1, read as the reverse complement.
GGCGAGACCAATGAGGCCGACCAGCGAAAACTTGAAATCGCGCGGCGACTCCGGCCATGCGTCGTCTGCCGTTTCAGCGCGAGCCACGCCCAGCACGCGAATGCCGCGCGCTGCCATTGCATCGATGGCGGCCATCAGTGTTTCACGCTCGACCGACTCAAGGTTGCAGAGTTCGGCAATCGCCTCGGGCGCACCCTTTGCTGCGACGATGAAAGCACCTTCCGTCTTCCAGATGTTGGTCATTGCAAGCAGGTCGGGCCGCAAACCATAGCTGTGCGCCAGCGTCGCAGTCGGCTTGGCTTCGGTGCCGCCTGCTGCATGGATGGCAATCTCCATCGGGTCGAGTGGTTCAGCGGCGCTGGCTAATATGCTCGTGTCGATCACCGCATTGAATGCGCTGTCCACCGCTTTATCTGCGGTTACGGTCGCCGTTTCACCAGATGGCACCCAATATTCGGCGACGGCCATCCGGTTTTCGGTCAATGTGCCGGTCTTGTCAGTGCACAACACCGTCACCGAACCAAGCGTCTCGATTGCCGAGGCACGCCGAGTGAGCACGCCTGCTTGTCCGATGCGCCAAGCGCCCATCGCCAGAAAAATCGTCAGGACGACAGGGAACTCTTCGGGCAATAATGACATGCCGATGGCGATCCCCGCCAGCAGCGCGTCGATCCAGCCGCCGCGTAGCAAGCCGTAGAGCAGCACGACCACGACCGCCACCGACCCGCCTCCGATGGCAGCGATCCGCACGATACGCGTGGTTTCGGTGCGCAAGCGCGGCGCTTCGCTGTCGAGTGTGGCGAGCGACTGCCCGATCTTCCCGATCTCGCTGAGCGCGCCCGTTGCATTCACTAATGCAGTGCCGCTGCCGCGCACGATGAGCGATCCCGAATACAGATAGGGTTGTTCATCACCGCCGGGCCGGTGTTCGCTTTCCGCTGCATCTGCCGAACCGGCAACTTTGCCAACCGGTAGCGATTCACCCGTGAGCAGCGATTCGTCTGCTTGCAGGTCGCTGGCCGCGATCAGGGTGGCATCGGCGGCCACCCGGTCGCCTTGCTCGATGACGATCAAGTCGCCGCGCACGACCTCGCGTCCGGCAATGCGTATCCGTTCGCCGCCGCGAATGACGAGCGCACGCGGGGCTGACAGGTCGCGCAACGCCTCCAGCACATTTTCGGTTCGCGATTCCTGAATGACGGTCACCGCAACCGAAAATGTTGCGAAGGCCAGCAAGATCAGTGCTTCCGCCATATCGCCGAGCAGTAAGTAGGCAACACCGCCAAGCAACAGCAGCGCGAGCATGGGTTCGCGCAATACTTCGGCGATAATTTTGAGATACGAGCGACGACCGGCCTTGGGTAATTCGTTGGGTCCGTCGGCAGCCAAGCGGGCGGCGGCGCCGGCTGGTGACAAGCCTTGCGGAGCGGGCTCGGTCATTTCGGCAACCGCGCTACGACGGTGACGAAGAAGGCCGTGGACCAGCCAAGCAACAGGACGCCATTGATACCTTCGATAGCACCGACCAGTCGCCACTGCCGCGCCATCTCGGTGTCCCCGAAGCCGATGCTGGCATAGGTTATGGTCGAATAATAAACCGCCGCCTCAAGGTTTTGGACAGCATCGATCAAGAGAAAAACCGCCGCATAGAGCCAGATTTCGATGCCATGCAGTGTGAACAGCGCCAACACGATAATCAGAATCACAACCGCCCGCTTCACTGAAAAATGATGGTGTTCCGCATCGACGTTCGCCTCGATGCGCAGCCCACGCGCAAGTGCGGTGATGCCCGCCCCGTGAATTAACACGGTCAAAACAACCATACCGGTCGCGAGTATCAACTGGATCAGCATGTCAGGCCCGGCATAAAAATATCGACCTAATGCTTGCTGAGATCGGCCCGCAAAACGATAAGGGTTGCGTCGCCGGGCATTGGAAAACCTTTGAAGCCCATCTCGCGCTCCATATTTATCGCTTCATGATGGTCACGGGCCTCGATTGACTCGAGCGTTGTTATGCCCTTGGCCTTGGCAATGTGCGTAATATGTTCGAGCAGCGTCCAGCTGATACCTTTTTGTTTGAAGTCCTCGCGGATCGCCATCGCAACTTCGGCGCGCTTTCCGTCCTCATCGGCAACGAGCATGGCAGACGCGATGATCGTTTTGCCATCGGTATCGAACGCTAAGATGTTCTCGGTTCGCAGGTGATCTACATCTGTCATCATCGCCAACAGATCCGAACCGACTTTTTTGATTCCACTGAGGAAGCGGAATCGCAGATCGTCTCTTTCGACATGCGCAAAAAACTCGGCAAGCGCCGGTTCGTCGCTCGGCTGCGCCGGACGCACTTGAAAATCGATTCCATTGCGTGTGGTCAGCAGCGTTTCGGTTCGTTGGATATGTTGGACAGTCATCATTGCGGCTCCTTGTTCAGTACAGCATGGCTAAATTGCGCAACGCAGGCATGTTCCGCCATCCGTAAACTCCCTTATCCGTCAGCAAATTTCGCGACAGCGTCGATCAATCGCTCTCTATTCAGTGGCTTTTCAAAAACCGCCGAATAGCCCGCCGCTGCCGCCCGTTTGTCCAAGCTAGAATCGAAATGACCCGTAATAAGCAACGCTGGCCCCGCCCAGCCTTGCCCTCGAAGCTTGCCCAGCAAGGATATCCCGTCGATATCAGGCATCAGATAATCCGCGAGAAGACAAAAATGATCGTCCCCCAATTTAGCGTCGAGCACCGCTTGTCCGCCCGCAAAGACATCGACATCATAGCCGCGTCCTACGAGCAACAGCCTGAGCGAACTGCGAACCGCTGCATCATCGTCGACTAGAGCCACCTTCATTTTCGCGCCTTAAAGCCATTACCTGGCAACCGGCGTGGCAGGATCGAAGGTCAAGCGCTTTACGTAATAGTCCCGACCTCTTCGCTGGTGAGTTCGCTCCACCCCGCCGAAAAGGCTATACGCAGCGCTTCCGACAGGCTCCGCACGTCGAGCTTGGTCATCAGATGGGCGCGGTGTATTTCCACCGTCCGTGGGCTGATACCAAGATTATACGCGATGGTTTTGTTCGGCAGCCCGTGCACCAGCCCGTGCAGAACATCGCGCTCACGCGGGGTCAGTGCTGCCAACCGGATTGCTGCCAATGCGGTGCGTTCAGCGCTGTGGCAGGAGCGCTCGATGCGGGCAAAGCCGTCGTCTAAAGCAGCCATCATCTCTGCCTTCTCGAAAGGCTTTTCCAGAAAGTCGACCGCACCCGCTTTCATCGCCGCGACCGCAACCGTGACGTCGCCATGCCCGGTCATCACAATTACCGGCAACGCAATGCCGTGCTCCTTCATTGCTGACTGTACCGCCAGTCCGTCGATTTCGGGCATTCGCACGTCGAGGAGAACACAACCGGCATCCAACCCGCGCGCCACTTTCAGAAAGTCGATGCCCGATGCAAAAGTCTCAACAAGAAAACCCGACGTCTTCAGCATGAAACCAGCCGAGCGGCGGATGGCATCGTCATCGTCAACGAGATAAACCTGGCGGTCGGCGGTCATGATTGGTCTCCCGCGTCAGCAGCGGCGAGCGTGAAGCGAAAAGCGGTGCCGCCGTTTGCAGGCTTGTCGAGCCAGATCCTGCCGTCATGCGCTTCGATAATTGTCTGGCAAATCGATAGCCCAAGCCCCATGCCTGCATCTTTCGTGCTGACGAAAGGTTGAAACAGTTTGCTCTCGACATCGGCATCGAGACCCGATCCGGTATCCACCACGCTTACCTGAACCATTTGACCGGCAACGGGGATCGCCGAAATGGTCAGTCGCCTCTGCGGAGCGTCTGTCAATGCTTCGACCGCATTGCGGATCAAATTAACCAATACTTGCTGAATCTGCACCTTATCGACCAACACGCCGTCGATATGTTCGTCGATTTCGATGCGGATATCGATGCCGAGTTCGGCCACGCCAATTAACGCCAGGGCGTTGGCTTCGTTTATCAGCCCGCGCAAATTCTCGACCCGCTTGTCGGTGTCGCCGCGGGCAATAAAATCGCGGAGACGGCGTACAATCTGCCCGGCGCGGACTGCCTGAGTAGCAGCGTCACCCAGTGCTTCACGTACGATATTTACATTTTCGGCGTTTGGGTCAGCCAATAAATCCCGCGCTGCCTCGACATAGTTCGCAACCGCCGTCAGCGGCTGGTTAAGCTCGTGCGCGAGCGCGGAGGCCATTGTGCCCATCGCGCTGACTCGCGAGGCATGTGCTAGCTCCGCCTGCATTTCCTCAAGCCTTACTTCGGTGGCCTGTCGCCTAGTAAGATCGCGGATGAATCCGGTGAACACGCGACTATGGTCGGTGCGCGCCTCGCCAACCGTCAGTTCCATCGGGAATGTCGAGCCGTCCTGTCGCTGGCCGATGGTGATGCGCCCGATACCGATTATCCGTTTTTGTCCAGTTGTCAGATAACGGTGCATGTAATGGGCATGTTTTCGCTTGTCTGGCTCGGGCATGAGGATCGTTACATCCTGACCAACAGCATCATTTTCAGTCAACCCGAACAGTTGTTGGGCTGCTGCGCTGAATGACACAATAACGCCAGCCTCGTCGATAACGATCATCGCGTCGGGAACGGTCGCCAAAATCGAGTGAAGCAACGCCTGACTTGTCTCACGGGCAGCAATTGTCGTCAAATGCGGCCTCCAGTTAGCATGCAGCAGACGCATTGCTTAACGGATAACCCCTGAACACCCGCGTTGTTCCCGAATTAGTGCGCCAACAACAGCGGAACAGCGCTATGCGCCAGCATATAGCGCGATACGCCGCCCAGCACAGCTTCGCGAAACCGTGTGTGGCCATATGCCCCCATCACGATATAGGCAGCCGAAAGCGAAGAGGAGATATGGCAAAGTGCTTCTCCGACGGTCTTTCCATCCAGTCTATGTTCGTTGCACCCAGCCGTTACACCTTGCGCGTCCAAATACCGCCGGACATCGGCCATCGGAAAATTTTGGTCTTCATTGAACGATATAATCTGAACTGCCGATGCCAGTTTTAACAAGGGTAGTGCCGCACGAACCGCATGCGCTGCTTCGGGCGATCCGTTCCATGCAATCATTGCAACGCCTGATGGGTCAAACGCCTTTCCGCCAATCGGAACGGCGAGCACAGGAGTGTGCGAATGGATCGAAACGTCAGCGACCAAAGGCATTGGACTAACTGCTTTAATGCTTGTTGGGACGGCTAAACTGAGCACGATCAGATCTGTTAGCTGGGATCGACTGACAATCGACGCAGCTACCCCTTCATCATAGACCGACCAGTCCCATTCTATGCTTTCCGCCGTAAGCTGCGCTTCAACTCGTGTCCGCACATCGACAGCTCTCTCAGCCAGATTTTCGAACAGTGCCTTGAGTTCATACATTCCGCCAAATGGATCGGTTGCCACATAATCGGATACGGGGGTGACTTGTATGCACGACAAATGACCGCGCTGTTGGTGCGCGACTGCAAGCGCAGCTGTCAGCCGACTTCCCAGCCCATCGTCATCGTGCACGTGTAGCAGAATCGATTTCATAGCAATCTCTCCGTAAATGCCTGACGTTTTTTTAAGCCCCTTTGGTGGGCTTGTAAGTAAGGGATATTGCGGATGTCGCGGAGCATGTTGACGCTGATAAAGTCTTGCCGAACACTAACCTCAGGACTGTAAGCTATGCTCCCGCAAATTCATCATGACGCTGTTTCAGGGCCTAAACATGCCGTTATCCTGTGCCATCCCGACCCGGACAGCTTCAATGCTGCGGTCGCCAAAACATATTGTGAGGCTGTAAGCGCGAACTTTCACGACGCTATTTTGCGGGATCTTTACAGCCTGAAATTCGACCCTGTGCTGAAGGCGAACGAGCAACCGTCTGCTTTGGAATTTGTGCCACCGGACGATGTGGTGACAGAGCTGGATGTGATCAAAAACGCTAACGTAATTGTACTTGTTTACCCGATTTGGTTCGGAACGCCGCCCGCCATGTTGAAGGGCTATGTCGAACGGGTGTTGGGAGCAGGTTTTGGCCATCGCCTCATGCGCGAACGAGGTGGGGGTTCGGCCGCTGCGGGTAAACATCTGGTCAGCATCTCGACGTCGGGCAACAGCAGCCAGTGGCTTGATTCACAAGGCGCCATGGTATCGCTGCACAATGTCTTCGACAATTATCTCGCAAATGCCTTCTCAATGGCGTCGCCCGCGCATTTGCATCTTTCGAATATAGTCGAGAATATGAGCGACCTTACAGTTCGGCGCGAACTTTACCGTACGACTGAATTTGCCAATGCGACTTGTGCAAGGCTGTTGCACGAAAAAACTGCGCTGCAGGCAGCAACTCTGTGATGCCAAGTTATCCATTGATTGGCTGTAGTCGGCTTGCCGTTGCTTTTGGCGGGGGCGTGCTTGTGCTGGTCGATTCAATGAAAAAGCTGTTTAACCGGCGAAAGAAACTGCGGATATGACTGTCGCCGGGAATGACATCATGACCAAATTGCCAGTCGTGTTACATTCTGATCCGGCGCGTGTGGTCATCAAGCCATTCGTCCCCGCTGAATATCCGCTCGAATATGGGAGCAAAGATCGCCCTCGGGCACAAAGGATCGCCGACCGTGTACTGGCAATGAGCGAGGCCGACCTCAAAACCGAATGGGCGCGTGTTCTGGCAAGTCTGGCCGACCGTTACCGAGACGTTGAAACGATCCTGGCTCGCCGATTTCAGGCCGTAAACAGCGACATCATCTCCAAATGTTCGGTTACCCATGAACAGGAACTGTTGATCGGCGCCTATTTCAGTGAGGAATATGCGTTCGAGGCAGCTGCGTTGTTCAACCCTAGCATTGTGGTTCATCCTAATCAGTCGGGCGTGGCGGACAATTCGCTTCGTTTCATTCTGTCATTGCGCGGTGTGGGAGAGGGGCATTTGTCATCGGTTACGTTTCGCACAGCTTTATGGCTTTCCGATGGGAGCATTAAGCTTGATACGCCTAGTCGGCTTGCGATAACGCCACGGATAGAGTTTTCGCCGGGCAGCGACCCCGATAACCCGCGCGTCCGTCTGTTCTGCGACGAGAGCCATGATCTTTCCGAAATCGTTATTTTCCCGATCACACCAAGCCAGCGTCACGGCATCGAAGACGTTCGCTTGGTTGGCTTCACCGACGACGATGGCAGCGTTACTTATTACGGCACGTTCACCGCCTTCACTGGCGAAAGTATTCGGCAAGAGCTGCTTAGCACCAGCGACTTTGCAACGTTTGAGATACGCGCTCTGAGAGGAGCAGCGACCAATAACAAGGGGATGGCGCTGTTCCCCCGCAAGATAAACGGGCGCTATGCTATGCTCGGGCGTCAGGATCACGAGACCATCTGGCTCCTCACATCCGACGACCTTTACCAGTGGGAGGGCGGCAAGACGATCATCACACCACGCTGGCCATGGGAATTTGTCCAGCTTGGCAACAGTGGCTCGCCAATCGAGATCGACGAAGGCTGGCTGGTGCTCACCCACGGTGTCGGGGCGGTGCGCAATTATTGCCTGGGTGCGTGCCTACTGGACCGTGATGATCCTTCGAAGTTGCTGGCGCGAATGACACAGCCCCTGTTACGCCCCAGCCCGGAAGAGCGGTTCGGTTACGTCCCTAATATTGCCTATAGCTGCGGCGCGATTGTTCATGACCGCAACCTGCTGTTGCCTTATGCCCTCGCGGATAGTTTCACCACCTTTGCAACGGTATCCATCGATACACTGCTTGCGGCGATGGCATGAAACCCATTGTGACATTGACGCTAAACCCGACGATTGATGGCTCGGCATCGGCGGATGCCATTGCCCCGTTACGCAAGATCAGGACCAGCGACGAGCGCTATCATCCAGGCGGCGGCGGTATCAATGTCGCCCGGGTGGTCGCAGAATTGGGCGGCGAAACGCTCGCACTATACCTCGCAGGCGGCGCGACCGGCGCGATCCTCGATGGCTTATTGAAAGATATCGGTGTTACTTGTCGCTGCATCCCGATTGCTGGTTATACCCGCATTGCCCACACCGTGTTTGAGCGATCATCTGGGCAGGAATATCGGTTCGTCCCCGAAGGTCCTGAGGTGAGCGAAGCCGAGTGGGAGGAATGTTTATCCGAACTGGCAGCGCTCGATTTTGACTATGTGGTGATAAGCGGAAGCCTGCCGCGCGGATTACCCGACACGGCTTACGTGCGGGTTATCGACTTAGCGGCCGCGAAAAAAGCGCGCGTTGTGCTCGATACGTCGGGAAAGGCGCTGAAGGCGACGCTTGGCAAAGGTGTTTTTCTGGTCAAACCGAACCGAAGCGAATTGGAAGATTTGGTCGGTCACCCGCTTCCGCAAGCAGATCAGCTTGTTACCGCTGCCCGAACCCTGATTGCCAACAAATCCGCCGAGATCGTCGCGATCACGCTCGGCGAAGAGGGCGCGCTGATTGTCAGCCAGAACGGCGTATGGCATTCACTTGCACCGCCTGTAACAGCAAACAGCGCCGTCGGTGCGGGAGATAGCTTTGTTGGGGCAGTCACGCTTGCCCTCGCGCAGGGCCGCTCTCTAGAAGCTGTGCTGGCTTTCGGCATTGCGGCGGGTACCGCTGCCGTACTTTCGCCCGGGGCCGAACTGAGCAGTGCGGTCGACGTCGAGCGGCTCTACGCTGCGATGCTCGTGACCAGATTGCTTTAAGGACTATTATACCCCGCCAAAACTCAGGCAGCTTTCGCTCGGCTTATCATCGCCGACACTTCATCAAGCATCAACAAGCGCTGCTTTTTGAGTTCTTCGAGCCGGTCATCCGAGGACGCCTCGATCCCGTTTTCGATGCGCTGAATTTCCTTGTTATGGGCATGATACTCGTCTGCCAGCGCCGGGAAACGTCCGTCGCTGAGCTTAAGTTGGTGCAGAACGTCGCCGTCATCGGGAAATTCGGAATGCAGATCGTGAAGGAAATGGCTCATATGGCCTCCCGTTGGGATGAATTAAGTCAAACGCTGGCTACGCAAAAGAGTTCCGATGCTTGGTTGACGGCCGCCAAAGCCAAACGATCAGCCCAGCTGAAATTGCAAGTAAAACAAACGTGATGAATGGATCATAATACGAGCCTGCAACCGGAAACAGCGCCCATGACACATTGATCATCATGTGGAAGAGCACTGCGACCAAAATGCCACTGCCGCTGCACTCAAACAACCAGACTATGATGATCCGCATCGCAACCGCGCTCAACGAATGCCACATTATCCACTCACCGCTCCGGCCAAGCTGAATGAATGGAATGATATGCCAAAGCGCCCAGATTGCGCCCAGAATGATTGCCGATGTGATTACCGAGCAACGTGATCTCAGCGCCGGGTAGGCATAGCCCTGCCATCCGGCTTCCTCACCAATGGCGCCTATGAAAAATGCGGCAAAAGAGAAAAGCACCTTGCCAAAAGTGACTTGTGGGAACGGCACCGCAATTTCAGTAAGCCGAAGTATGCCGAATTCGAATACGCAAATGGCGGGCAGGAACAATACGGCGATCATGTACCAGCGCGGCTTGGTCGATAGGCTTGCAGCCAACATACTCTGAACTGCGATCACAATTCCGGCTGCGCCGCGTGACCGGTAGACAAGAAGGAATGCAGCGAACATCGGAACGAACGTCATCAATGCACTTGATGGAAGCAACTGCAACCCCGGCAGTCGACCGCCAAACGTACCAAGAACGTAAAATGGCACCGATAGTACGAATACCAGCAGGAAGAAGATCGTCGGCGAAGTGGTCATGGCCTGTCGGGCCGACCTCGACCGCCAGACACATCAACACGGTCATTGCGAACGAGATATTGACCGTTGATCCGGATCGGGATGGGTTTTCCCGAAAAAGGTGCTTCCATCGTTCCCGGTAGTTGCGCATGAATGTGCAAATGTGGCTCGCTGCTGTTGCCGGAATTTCCAGCAAGAGCGATCTTCTCGCCGGTCCTAAGTTTTTGCCCTTGCGTCACGCGCAGCGAGCCTTTCTGAAAATGGCCGAGCAGAATGTGGACATCGCCGCAACGCAGAATGACATGGTTACCGGCAAGATGAGCGGTATCGGCTTTCGGAACCTCCATGTCGGGCAGGCCGTCCAGAGCGGCGATGACATCACCACCGCAAGGCGCCATGACAGTCCGTCCGTAAATGCGGTATCGAGCTGGATCTGACGGCATCACACCGTGCGTTCGCAATCCCCAACGATCAATCGCCACGAGGTCAACGCCGTGGCCAGTGCCCCAGTAAGGCCTGCGCCGAACAACTGACCGATCGAGAAATGCAGCATGAGCGTTAATCGAAGGCGCAGCACCGCCGTTTGCCACAAGATATCTGCCCGGCTCTAGCGGTGACGCCAGATTAATTACGCGACCCAATGGCGTTTTACTTGCTTCCAATGCGATGCGAGTGTCGTTTGCTGCGTACAGGCCCAAAGCTGCAAATAGAGCAAGCGATAGCCAACCCCTCGCACCTTGCGGCCAGAACGGTTGAGTGCGTCGCCGCGCGACACCGTTTACCGTTGCGGCAAACAGCAACACTGCGAATCCATAGGGCGCCCACCACGGCGGGAATGCCCAGATACCGGTGGCGCTGATCGCCAAAAGTCCTAAGCCTGTTGCAAGCACTTGAGTCCAAAATCCAGCTGCGCTGTTTGGCGGAGCGAATGCCAGCCATGCAATAAGGACGAGCGGCACAATGGCTTGAAGAAGATAAATGGTCAGCATGTCATTTCGCTTCTTTTCAGGAATCTGCTTGCCGGTGCAGCCATGTGATTACAGCGTCAACTGGCCTGCGTGCCGAATAGGGTAACGCCGCGCCATATCCAAATCGCATGACGATATCGGGGCGACGACCGGGCATGCCAACCAGTGTGGCTAATTCGGGGCGGAACTTTGCCACCTCTACAGGCTGGTTCAGGAAGGCGTGTTTCAAGCCAAGTGACGTCGCTGCAAGCGCGAAGCGTTGGCATGCGCGCCCTGCCTGCACCCAATGTTCGGCATCTTCGGCCTGAGCGACGAAAACCGCAATGCCAGCCGATGAGGCGATATGGCGGGTGTATTTTTCATTTTCGGCGTCGGCTTTGAACATAAGGTCAAACATTTTTGGCCCGAGCCACGATGGGAGAGCCGGGTTGCCACTGGTTGCGCTGAACAACCCGTCGCCGCTTGTCACCGCTTCGCGCGGATTAAATCGCAGCCATGCTTTGAGCTCGCGCATGAACGACGCATCTGCCATTTGTACGCTGTTACCTGCGACGACGAGATCGCGAATTTGATTTAGGCGGGGTCGGTCGGTGATGAGAACTACATCAACCTTCGGAACTGCCGCCGCAGCAGCTAATGTTACAAAGTCGGTGGCGCTGACCATCTTGCCGCTATATTCGCCGCGCGTGGATTGGCGCTTTGGGATTGCAGCAAACAGCGCCGGTTCAGCTCGCCCAACACTTCCACCATTAAAAGTAATCGCACGACCACCAGTTGAATCGAAACTCATCTCCCCCGGCCATCCGCGCATCGCTGCCGCTAGTGCAAGATTTTCGGCAGCACAGCCAAGGCTGGCAAAAAGATGATGATCGTCAGGATCGACCGCGCTCAACTGCCGTTTCATGTTGGGCAAAACATCAATTCCGCTGCGTGTTACTGTGAACCGCCAAGGCTGGCTGTTGTGGCTGTTTGCGGCGAGTGTTGCGTACCGGATTAAGTCACGCGCTTCAGGTCGTTGACTTAGCGCACTCCGAGTTTGTGCAACGGCGGCATTATAGTCTGCCATGCTGCCCATATAGCGACGCACGCCATAGAGCAGGCCGCCGCCTGCAAGCGCCGCAACACCGCCGCCAACTAAAAATGTCCTGCGGCGAATCACAGCGACACGGTCCCCGACTTGCGTCCCGGCAACGTCCAATGCAACGGAACCGACGGGCTGATATAGCGAAATTGGACTTGGCGTGTGCCTTTAGCTGTTTTGGTGGATAGCATTGCGAGCGCTCCTTTTGATGAGAGCGACGCTATCCATCTCATTGTGCCTAAACCATACGTAGTCCTGCTTAAGTATCTAAGACTATCGCTGTCGACTCGCGGGCCTGCAGAAGCAGTGTCAACTCGTGAACGGCCTGGGTCAGTGCAAGCACCTCCCTTTCCCGAAGTGCGTCGATTTTATCGTGGAGCAATTCGATTTCGAGTTCGGCCTTCACGTTGATCCGATAATCGCTCGCTGCTTCGCGGCGGTCGATGTCCTGTTGCCGATTTTGGCTCATCATGATGACTGGTGCGGCGTAGGCAGCCTGAAATGATAATGCTAGATTTAGCAGGATGAAGGGATAGGGGTCCCAACGCGCGATATAGGCTGTGACATTCAGTATAATCCAGATCATCAGCACCACCGACTGGATGATGATGAACGGCCACGAGCCCATCGTCACTGCAACCTGATCGGCGACTTGCTGGCCCAATGTCAGCGGTGCGACAACAGCAGAGGGCGGCGTTTTGCGTTCCTCGGCGCGGTGCAGCCGAAGTTCGCGCAGCCGTGCTGTATCGCTATCCTTTAGCGGGGCCATCAGGCGACCTCCCAACTCAAAATTGTGCCGCGCCAATAATTCGAGACGTTACGGTCAACCGTCCAGCTAAATTCAGCAGCAAAAGGTATCCAACGGCCCGCTTGCAAACGATAGTCAGAAAAACGCCCCGACCAAGGTCGTTCGTCGATGAGCTTGCCATGGGTGTAAGGCCTGTCGGGTGCAAAGATGGAGCCGACGCGGCCGTCATCGTCAAGGTCAAGCCGAACAGCGCCGCAACCAAACCCCGATCCTGCGGCAACCCAAAACGTCCGCTCGTTCACCACCGACCAGGTAATCGACCGGTTGAGTAAGATCGCATCGGGAGCCCAGGGAAGTTCAGCGAGATAACGCATGATCTCGCCCTTTGCGAGTTCAGGACCGTCCATCTGTGCAAGGCGTATCAAACCAAACAGGCGAACGTCGAGCGCGCCCGCGCTGTCACTATAGGCATCGCATACCGAGATCGCGCCGAATGGCCCCGCCGTCGCTCGCCACGCAAAGCCAGTTTCGGCAACCTCAATCGTCTGCCGGGCTTGAAAGCGCGCTCTGCGTGTACTTTTGCCTAGCCGCATGTCTCCGGACTGCGTCAGTGTGACCATTTTGGCACTGGAAGGTTTCGTAACCCCAAGGCGCCTCGCCAATTCGATAACCGGCTCGGGAAGTGGCCCTGCCTCATGCTCGCGCGCGCCGCCCTCATTGTCCCAACGGGCAAGCGCTCGTCGCTCGCTTGCCTGTAGGGTCATATCACGCATTAAGCCTGATTTCGGTAGCGTGTTCCGGATAGGGAGCCGCAAGTGCCCTGTCGATCTCACCGCCGCCAAGCTTTGAGGAATAGCCGTGGTTGATATCGCGGTGATGCGCCTCATCGGCTCGTACGATCAGGACAACATCACGCAGTGTCGCGTCGGGAGCCATCTTCCAGTAATGGATTGCGATTGCTGGCGCCGGCACGTTGGGCGAGCGGCCTTCGTCGATTTCTTTGAGATACAGCGTGTAGCTGATGACCGCTTCTTCTTCAAAATAGCCCACCACGCGGTGCGCAGTCCGCGCAGAGACCAGATACAAGACCGAATAGAGGACGAGAAAAACCCACTGCGCCGCAAGGATCACCAGTCGCTCGAACAGCGTTGGTTTGGCGATCTCGATGAAGGTCATCAGGTGCATTCGCTCGTTTTCGGCTTCCTCCATCAAGGTGCGAATCCAGCCTTCGTCGTCGCGCATTCGTCTCAGACACGTCAGATGCGTGAACATTCCCCCGACCATCCCAGGAACTGCGGCCACGGTTTCGAGAACGATGGCGCGGTGGCCATAGCGTTTGGCGAAGAATGTATCGGCACAGATCCGCAGTAATTTAGTAAACTCGAGTGCGAACCTGTCCGAAAATCCTTCGGGGACGTGATGAATGTCGGGTCTAGCGTCATGCTCTTCAGCAAGTCCGCGTTCATCCGGTGCGAGAATACTATTAACCATGTTTGCATTTCCTTGTGTTTCGGCGGCAACGACGGCACGATGTTTTGCCGGAGCCACGAAATATTTTTGGCGATGTCCCGCATTGGCCGTTTGCGGAGGTCGATGGCTATAAGTAGTTCCCCGACCTTTGTGCGCTGCCTGCCACCGCCTATCCAGCATCTAAGAGCAAATTTGTCGAAACTGGTGCTGCGGTCATCGGCGATGGGGATGGGATGAGAGACTGAGCATTCGCTCTAATAATTCTTGGCCTCGTCGCATAGCTCGGAACGCTCGAACCGCCCGTTTCAAAGTGACGCGCCAAGGAGACTGAACTGTGACGAAGACGCACGAAACCTCACATTCTGCCAAAAGCGGTTGCAGCACGGCAAACCCCGACAGTCTGGCAATCGCACTTGATCCCGTTTGCGGAATGAAGGTTGATCCTGCGACCACAGCGCATCATGCCACGCACGACAAGGTTCATTTTCATTTTTGTAGTGCGGGATGTCTGGCAAAATTCACAGCGGACCCAACCTGTTATTTGGCCAATACCCCTCGTGCAGAACCTGTTGCCGCACTCGGTGCCATATGGACGTGTCCAATGCATCCTGAAATTCGTCAGCAAGGCCCGGGGACTTGCCCGATTTGCGGCATGGCATTAGAATCCGATGAGCCTTTGCTCGATGACGCACCTAATCCCGAACTGGTTGATTTTACGCGACGCTGGTGGGTGTCGGCGGCGCTCGCGGTGCCATTGCTGGTGCTGACGATGGGGACCGAATTGCTGGGCTTGCACCTAGTTAACTCTGCGATTTCGCCGTGGATTCAGCTGCTCCTGACCGCACCGATTGTCATGTGGGCAGGCTGGCCGTTTTTCACGCGCGGGTGGACATCAATTGTCACGCGCAAGCTTAATATGTTCACGCTGATCGCCATCGGCGTCGGCGCGGCGTTCCTCTATAGCTTGGTTGCGACGGTCGCACCGGAGCTCTTCCCCGCAACCTTTCGAATGCACGGCGGGATGGTGCCGGTCTATTATGAAGCGGCAGGTGTCGTGGTGGCGCTGGTGTTGCTCGGACAGGTTCTTGAACTGCGGGCGCGGGCGGCAACGGGCAAAGCTATCCAAGCATTGCTCAACCTTGCGCCAAAGACCGCGCGGCGGATGAACGCTGATGGCACTGAAACCGACATCCCACTTGCCGAGATCCTGACTGGCGACCGTCTGCGGGTTCGGCCCGGTGAGGCCGTCCCAGTGGACGGCATCGTCATTGACGGGCGCTCATCGGTTGACGAATCGATGCTTACCGGTGAGCCTCTGCCCGTTGCCAAGGAAGCGACCAGCGCGATGACTGGCGGCACGGTCAATGGTACCGGGAGCATTGTTATGGAAGCGCAAGCCGTCGGCAGCGACACGATGCTTGTGCGCATCGTCCGCATGGTGGCCGAAGCACAGCGCAGCCGCGCGCCTATTCAGGCGGTGGCGGACCGCATTTCGGGCTGGTTCGTGCCGCTGGTAATCGCCATAGCCATCGCTTCCTTTGCCGTCTGGAGCCTTGTTGGCCCTGAACCGCGTATCGGTCATGCGCTATTGAACGCCATAGCCGTGCTCATCATCGCCTGCCCTTGTGCGCTCGGGTTGGCAACGCCGATGTCAATCATGGTGGCAACGGGTCGCGGCGCGCATGCAGGTGTGTTGGTGAAGCATGCGGAAGCTCTGCAAGCCTTCGACAAGGTCGATACGCTGATGATCGACAAGACAGGAACGCTTACCGAAGGGAAACCAAAGCTCGTAGCCATCGAGACAATCGGTGGGACGACCCAGAATGAGTTGCTGGCCCTGACTGCGGCGGTCGAGGCGCGCTCAGAGCATCCGCTGGCCCATGCGATTGTAAGTGCAGCGAACGAGCGCAAGCTGAAACTTGGCGAGCCTGATAATTTCGAGGTTCAGGTTGGCGCAGGCATTAGCGCCATCGTTGACGGACGTGCCGTCGTGATCGGCAACGCCGCACAAATGCAGAGCATTGGCGTAGATTCGACACCGCTCAATGACGCTGCCGAGGCAAGACGCCGAGAAGGTGCAGGCGTCATGCTCGTCGCCGTTGACGGCAAACTAGCAGGATTGGTCGCTGTTGCTGATCCCATCCGTGCCAACGCCCGCGAATCCATTGAGACCCTTCGCAAACAGGGCCTTCGCGTCATCATGCTGACAGGCGATAATCCGACGACTGCCCAAGTCGTCGCTGACGCCGTTGGCGGGCTCGACGGCGTTCATGCCGAACTCAAACCAGACGATAAGGCACGCATCGTTGGCGAACTGAAAGCGGCGGGCGCGAAGGTTGCGATGGCAGGTGACGGCATCAACGATGCCCCCGCACTTGCAGCCGCCGATGTAGGCCTCGCCATGGGGACCGGCACCGACGTTGCTATTGAGAGCGCTGGCATCACGCTCACCAAAGGCGATCTTGCCGCCGTGGTCCGGGCCCACGCGCTGGCCAAAGCCACAATGCGCAATATCCGGCAGAATTTGTTCTTCTCATTCCTTTTCAATGGTATCGGTGTGCCGGTCGCGGCAGGCGTACTTTATCCGGTGTTAGGGATATTGATGTCACCGATGTTTGCAGGTGCTGCGATGGCGCTGTCTTCGTTCACCGTCGTGATGAACGCACTGCGACTCAACAGGGTCAAGCTTTCCTGACAGCTAGGGTTTTTCGTATTTTCAGCGCGACTGCCAGAACAGGCTGGTGTTGTGCAGTCATGCTGTTTTGTCAGAAGGGCGCCGATTCTTGCCTTCGGCGCATGCATATTTGTCAGGATTATGTATACGAGTTTCTGACAAAAGTAACTAACATGTGTGGACCGGGAATCGACCTCAAGGACAGTATCATGCGCCGAATGGCGGCAAGCTCGCCTTTTGGCGTGTGAGTACCTGCCGACTTCGTCGACCTCGGACCGCGTGATGCCTTGGATCAGGTGCTTCACCGCTTGGTGCGTGCTGGCATGATACGGCGGATCACGCGCGGCCTGTATGACAAGCCCAACCTCAACGCACTGACCGGCGAATCAACTCACCCTGAACCTCGGTCTATCATTGATGCACTGGCGCGCCGCGATTCCTCCCGGATGATTGTCGATGGCATTACCGCTGCAAACGACATTGGATTGTCCGACGCAGTGCCAGCGAATATCATCGTCCACACCGACGCGCGACTGAAAGCACTTGCGCTCGGGAACCTCGTCATCGACTTCAAAAAACTGCCCCCAGCAAATTGTTCTGGGCCGGACGACCGGCCATGCGCGTTGTGCAGGCACTCCACTGGCTGCGCGATACATTGGACAGCGACGCGCCCCGTGTCCGAAAACGGCTGCAATCCATTTTCTCCGATCCCGTGCATGGTCCGGCCATAACCGCTGACTTGCGCGACGGGCTGTCTACCCTGCCAATTTGCATGCAATTCTTCCTGCGCGATCTGATTCCAGCCCCTGACGGCTTCACCGAACCAAATGAGGCTCTAACAACGTCGAAAGGCCTTACGCAATGAGCGCAGATTTTGATGGATTTTTAGCGGCATCGTCCAATGATCGGCGCGATGCCTTTATTGGCGCAAGCCAGAGGCTCGGCACAGCCGCTCAAAATGTCGAGAAGGACTTTTAGGTTTGCTGGACCCTTGATGCCTTGTTCAATCATCTGCCAGCCAGCGGGCCGCGCCTACTATTCAGAGGCGCACCTCGCTTTCGAAAGCTTCTGGCCTCATTTCGCGTTTCTGTGAGGACATAGATATTACCGTTTTCCGCGATGATATTGGCCAAACAGCGCGTGTTGAAACGCTGGTCTGGTTGCCCAAACCATTTCGATCGCCCGTGCGAAATACCCTTATGATCCGGTCAGGGCGTCAAAGGAGGTTGAGGCCAGACGCCAAGACGTTGGGATTCGTATCGCCAAGGGTGACAGGATCGCTGTCGTTCAGGTGCGTAGCAGTCAAGCCCAACGCATGCGCGTCATCACTCAGGAACAAATATTACAGCGTGATGGGCGGTCGCGATAGCAGGACATCCTGCCATCGGTCTCCAACACGCTTTGGTAGAGGCAAGAATGATCAGGCGTGGGACTAATGCTTCTGACCGATTTGGGGTGCCGATTCTTACCAGTTTTCAGCCTTTGTGTATTGCCAGAGAATGACGACGTTCGCTAACATTGCTAACGTTACGCACCACGATCCTGCTACGTGAAACGTGCCTTTGGTCCATCAAAGCTGACCGAATTCGTAAACTGCGCAGAATCGGCGTTAGCCAGTTAATGCTTTGGCGACAAACTCCCCGCCCATCCGCAGGCCGACGGGATCGACGCTGTGTCCGACCCCTAGTGAAATGTGCGTTGCAACATCGATGCCGAGATGTTCGAGTTCCGTTTTAGCCGCATGCAGCGCGGCGACGGGCACGACCGGATCCGCTGAGCCGTGGACTAGCAGCACAGGTGGCCTTGTGATCGGGAAATGAGAAAGCTTATGCCCGCCGGTCAGCATTCCGGAGTAGCCGATGATTGCGGCGACCTGGCGTGGTCTTCGTAGTCCTACATGAAGGGCCATCATCGTTCCTTGGCTGAACCCAACGATCGCGAGGCTTGCTTCGGTCAGTTTGTATTGATGGAGTTTGCGATCAATAAATGCATCTATCGCTGGTGCTGCGCTTGCCGCACCTGATGCCAAGGCCTGCGGCGTAAAGGCCGATAAGGACCACCATTGATATCCTGACGACATATAGTTCAACCGCTGCGGCGCATTAGGCGCCAGAAAAAGGGCATCCGGCAGGGCGCGTTGCCAATGCGGCGCCAGCGAAATCAGATCGGCACCGCTGGAACCATAGCCGTGTAGAAGCAGTACAATCTGTTTGGGGCTGCCGCCGGACAATGGTTGCAGGCTCGTACCGTTTACGATCTTGGACAAAATCATCGCCTCATTTTAACGACGGTGCAGATGCGCATCCTCACATAGAATGTAGTGGCTACGTTATCACGATCTAGATAGTTCGGATAATTCATGGTTCGGCTTCCTCAGATCTCGCTAATCGCCGCTTGCGTGCCCGAAAGCTCCGCAAGGCTTTTGCCAAATGGGATTCACGAAAGCCACCGCCTGCCATGAAACGCTTCAAATCGGGCATATGGTCAAAGTTTTGAAGCTGCACATGATAATAATTGATATACTCCAAGACCGCCAGAAGAGAGCAGGCAACGGTCGCAATCGCAACGCCGCTCCGGCGGCCATCCACCCAAAGTTGGAACGCTGCCCCCACCACGGCCGCAATCACCATTACTAACGCTGGCCATTGCGCTTGGGACAACCAAGGTAACCAACGCTGCCCAAACGAGCGACGTGCCTTCACCGTCTCCAACTTTATCCGCAGGGCAAAGGTGCCGATGAGGAGCATGAAGCAAGCTGCGGCCATTGCGACGATCAATGAAAAGCTGATCGTGTTTCCAGACTTTATAACTCCCCAAACCGCCAGGCCGGGGACGGCGACCATATTTGCCGCCTCCACCTTCCAATAGGGCGACAGACGCCGAACCAAGGCTGCTTTGTGAGACGAGAACGATGAATCCGACATCCTCAGGTACAATCACAAAACAATTGTCGTTGCAACCTCACGCGAAGGAAGAGGGACTTGGTCCTACCGAGACTGGTCGCAGATGCAGTTGATCTGTCGCTTCCTTCGAAAGTCTGTCGTTTCTTATCAGACAAACGTCAACTGTCAGCACAACAATTGTTTGATCTCCCTCGTCCAGATCGGCGACGAAAGGCGCAAAGGTTGTCGGCTGCCGCTAACATTCCTGCTAATTCACCAAGTCTTGCCGCCCGCATAAACCTGCCATTCGTTCACATATCAAAGGAATGGTCGGTATTAACGTGTTCTCGGAAACGCCAGCTTTCGGACAGATGTGCGCACAAGCCGCTCATTATTCAGACTGTCTACTCTTTATTGCTGTACCGGAACATTACTGCTTAATTGCGGGGATTTCTTCATTTGCCGGAAGAAATCGACGGTTAGCGACGCGACCGTGCGATGTGCTTGAAGTGCTCCGATCGGTCCGGCCATCCCTAGCCACCCGACAATGGGTTGAATCGTCGGCACATCGGTAAAATCAACATGATAGAATCCATTCAGTCGAATCACGCGAGCTTCGCGGCTGTTAGCAACGGCGCGCGAAATGCTATTTGCTTGCGCTGCAATTTCTATTTCGGGCCAACCACCGGCCGCAGCGCGTTCCGCACGTTGATCGGCCGCAGGGCGGCTGAGCCACAAGGCGGGTTTGCCAAGCCCGCGATTGGCAACGACTGTGGGGGCAGGTGCATCCAGCATGAGACAGGCCTTAACCTCGTCAGAGTTCTGACACGCTTGCGCTGCAACGATGGCACCAAGGGAGACGCCCATAACGCCGATCCTTTGGAGATCGAGCAGTCCGTGCAGAGGGTGGTTCGGATCGGCATTGATTGCGCTCAATCGATCTATGACGACTGGCACATCGGCAGCAAGATAGGGAACGATGCTTTTCTCAGGCGCGAGTTTGACCGCTAACGCAGTTGGAAGATGCGATTGCCGGTAGGAAGGCGCGATCAATTGCACAGCGTCATCCCGAGACATACCCTTGATCACGCGCCCATCTGGTAACAGCGCTGCAGCCACCGCGCCAGGTTGATTAAGCGTAATGACGACGAACCCGTCCGCCGCCAACGTTGCCGTCTGAAAACTGCTCATCTGCATGTAACCCGTCACACCGGGAAGATAAATCACCACCGGGAAAGGCCCATCGGTGCGAGGCCGGGCGCTGGCAGTCCAAGGCGCCGTGATCGTTCCGAGGCGGGCGAGCGCCAGTCCAAGCCTCCCTTGATTGTGCTTAAGAGCCGCTATCACGGGTTCGGCATTGGGCACATATGCGACAGCGTGTCCCGCGGTTGAAGCTGGATAAAGAATTTGGAAGGGCACGACGCGTCGTCCGGTTTCCGCAAAAAACTCCTTCCGCGTGGGATCAATGGCGGTGTCGCTGATCGCACCTACAATGCCCGATGGCGGAGCGGGGACGCTGTGTAAAGGTAAGCCAGTAATCCAGAACATTCCCGCTGACAGCACAAGGGTGGTAACAATCGCCAAAATGATAGTGACTCCTCGGTTCATCAATCTTGCTCCTGCGCGATGCAACCGACGTCAGCGTAATGATGTCAATTCATTGTTCCCGTCCATTGTGGCGGTATGGCCACCTTTAGGCCGCAAGCCAAGGTGACTGAACGACCGCAATCTTGTCAACAGCGGCTGAAACGGTAAAGTACGGAACCGACTGCATTCGCCGCCAACTCAGTCGTATGCATTGCGATTGCTATTTTACTATCCGGGTAGCAGTGACCACTCATGACACAAGATGACGAATGCTGGATGCGCGAGGCCATTGCACTGGCGAAAACTAAGGGGACGGAACCCTCGGATACTCCCATTGCCGCAATCATTGTCCGCGATGGCAAAATATTGGCAGCAGAGACAAACCGGACAGTAATGGACAATGATGCCACGGCACACGCAGAAATTTGCGCTTTCCGGGCAGCAGGGTCCAACGTCGGCGATATGGAGCTTCGCGGCGCAACACTGTACTCGACGCTTCAGCCGTGCGGCATGTGCACAATGGCCAGCATCTGGGCTAAGGTGGCACGGATCGTCTACGGCGCAGGGCGCGACGACGTGCACCATATGTATTTTGAGGACCGCAATCTCGACACCGTTGATTTCATCCGTGATGCCTATCGCGACGATCTAAGCATTGAAGGCGGATGCTTATCCGATGAATGTGCTGCTTTGTATTACGGGCCGGATGCGGATGTTCCCGAAAAAGACCAGGGTAATATATGAGTCCAAAACGAATGTTCACCGGTTGCTTGTACCCCGCAAAATTTTGGCGGGCAGTGACATCCGTGCATCTAAGCTGGATTGTCTGCTCTCGCTAACTTTCCGAACGTTGACGGATCGCGTCACCTCCGTAGTAGCGGACGTCCATTCATATGCGGGATTTCAACGCTTTGACGTCTTACATTCGGTCTGCATCCGGACTTTTCACTCCAAAATGCCTAACCAGCGAAAGCGGGGTCTAGGAGAACGCTGTTCGCCTAGCCGTGAGATCGTAAAGCCAGTTCGAGCAAGAGGAACTAGGCTTACCCGAGGGCAGTTAACTGACTTGTTCCCTTTCCATCATTGAATAAATCTCTATGTTCGATGGTAGGGTGCACCGCTACATTGCGCCCACAAGCCTTGTAAGGATAATCCGCCCTATGACGTTGCCTGATATGGAGCGCTCGGAAGCGATTGCCGAAGTCACCCCGAGTATGCCCCCGGACTTTCGGGCTTTGTTCGATGCGTCACCTACACCGTTGTTAGTAATAGCCGCGCCTGACTGGATCATCGTCGCCGCTAATCAAGCTCGTCTTCAGGTGACCGGCACGACCCGCGAGGAGCAAATTGGACGCCGACTGTTCGAAGTTTTTCCCGACGACCCAAGTGATCCCGACGCCGATGGCGTGCGCAACCTCACGGCGTCGCTTGGGCGAGTAGTCGCGTTCAAGACAGCGGACACGATGGCGGTGCAGCGTTACTCTCTTAAGGAAGCGGATGGGCGTTATGCAGAGCGTTGGTGGGCTCCCGTCAACACGCCAGTGATCGGAGTGGATGGTGAAGTTGATCTGGTCATTCGTTATGTCGAAGACGTCACGGAGGTGATGCACCTGCGCGGTGACGCCGACGGAAAGGATCTGCTTGCTCGCGCCCAGCAGACCGTGATTGATCGTCTGCGCGCGTCCGAGCTTGCCCTACGAGATGCGGAAGAACGGTATCTTGCCCTGTTCAACGCCATCGATCAGGGCTTCTGCACAATCGAAGTCACCTTCGATAAGGACCGCAACGCAACCGATTATCGCTTTCTCGAGATCAGTCCGTCCTTTGAACGTCAGACCGGGATTGAAAATGGCTTGGGTCGATGGATGCGCGAGATCGCGCCTGACGAAGACCAGTTCTGGTTCGATACTTATGGTCGCGTCGCGCTGACAGGCGAGCCAGCGCGTTTAGAGAACTACTCCCCCCCGCTCGACCGCTGGTTCGACGTCTACGCCTTTCGCATCAGCGGCGAAAACCGTGTTGCGATACTGTTTCGTGACATCACCGATCACAAACGCGCCGAAACGCGCCTTCGCGAAAGCGAGCAACGCTTCCGCAATATGGCCGACCGCTCGCCAGTCATGATGTGGGTCACTGACTCGAGCGGATACTGCACCCACCTTAACGCCCGCTGGTACGAGTTCACTGGCCAGGCGGCGGGCGCCGGCGAGGGCTATGGCTGGCTTGATGCGGTGCATCCCGAGGACCGACCCGCCGCCGAGGAGGCATTCGCCACCGCGAACGCCGAACGCCGCGATCACCGCATCGACTTCCGCCTCCGCCGCGCGGATGGCGTTTACCGCTGGACGATCGACGCCGCTGCGGCAAGATTCGATTTAGACGGCGAATATCTGGGCTATATCGGCTCAGTGATCGATATCGACGAGCGGCGCGAGGCTGAAGACGCACTGCGCGAAAGTGACTCGCGTTTGCGCGCGCTCAACGCCGATTTGGAGCGACGGGTGACCGAACGCGCGCTTGCACGAAGCCGAACGTGGCAGCTCAGCCCGGACATCATGGGCGTGCTTAATGCGGATGGCTTGTTCGAGCAGTCGAACCCGGCTTGGCAATCCATTCTTGGTTGGTCGGAAGCCGAGCTGGCTTCGACGCTGTTCTTCGACTTCGTCCATCCTGACGATCTTCCAAAGACTCAAGGGGTCTTCGCTGATGCAATCGAGCGCGGCCAACCAGCTTTACGGTTTGAGAATCGATATCGCTCCAAGGGCGGCGACTGGCACTGGCTTTCCTGGGTCGCGGTACCCGACGAGGGAAAAATCTACTGCAGTGCTCGCGATGTCACGGTCGAGAAGGAGCGGGCACAGGCTCTCGCGTACACCGAGGAAGCTTTGCGCCAGAGCCAGAAGATGGAGGCGATGGGTCAGCTCACTGGCGGCGTTGCACACGATTTCAATAATTTGCTCACGCCTATCGTTGGAATCCTCGACATGCTGCAGCGCCGGGGTATTGGCGGAGACCGCGAGCAGCAGTTGATCGCGGGCGCAATGCAGTCAGCTGATCGAGCCAAAACGCTCGTTCAGCGGCTATTGGCATTTGCCAGACGCCAGCCACTCCAGGCGACTGCCGTGGACGTGGCCGCGCTTGTGACCGGCATCGCGGACTTGGTGGCGAGCACGTCTGGTCCGCAGATAAAGGTGGTAGTAGAAACAGCGGAGGAGCTGCCATCGGCTCAGGCAGATCCCAATCAGCTCGAAATGGCACTCCTGAACCTCGGGGTGAATGCGCGC
The DNA here is from genome assembly GCA_043771985.1 of Sphingomonadales bacterium. Classification (GTDB taxonomy): domain Bacteria; phylum Pseudomonadota; class Alphaproteobacteria; order Sphingomonadales; family Sphingomonadaceae; genus Sphingorhabdus_B. Next base: position 24,604 of record JAYVGQ010000034.1, on the reverse strand, counting down.
GATGCCATGCCGGACGGCGGTACACTTCGGATCACGGCCATTTGCGACACTGTCGAAATTGGACATCGCTCGAAGCTTCGACCCGGCCAATATATCCGCTTGTCTGTAGCGGACACTGGCATGGGCATGGACGAGGTAACCGCAAGACGTGCCGTAGAGCCTTTTTTCTCAACCAAGGGCGTGGGCAAGGGCACCGGGCTGGGGCTCTCGATGGTGCATGGCTTGGCATTGCAGCTCGGCGGAGCGATGATGATAGATAGCCGACCTGCAGTTGGCACCAACGTTGAACTTTGGCTTCCGATTAGCGCCACGAGAGCCGAGGCTCCTAAGCCATCCGTAAAAAAGGTTTTATCGCCGACAGTAAAGGGGACGGCCCTTCTCGTCGACGATGAGGAGATTGTACGGATGAGCACCGCCTACATGCTCGCAGAGCTTGGCTATGCCGTCATCGAAGCGGGTTCGGCTGACGAGGCGCTCCGCCTTTTGGAGGACGGGCAGCATTTTGATCTGCTGGTAACCGACCACCTGATGCCCGGCTTGTCAGGTACCGAGCTCGCCCGCGAAGTGCGAAGACAAAGGCCGGGCATGCCTGTCATGGTCGTTTCGGGATATGCCGAGGCCGAGGGCATCGCCCCCGACCTGCCAAGGCTTGTCAAACCATTTAAACAAAGTGACCTCGCCGCTAAACTATGCGAGTTGCACGCAGCGACGGGCGGAATGGCGGGCGCAGCCTAGCTTTTGGCAGTCGGTGTCCGGCATTCGACGTTCCTTGCGCCCGGAGTCATGAGCGCTACGCACCACGGTGGTAAGCCACTTCCGGCGGTCTACTCGTGGCCATTGCAACCACAAAAGTGTGAAGCAGCCGATTTTTGAAGAATGACCCCATCCGCTAACATTGCCGCCATTCACGGAGCAAGATTGGCTTTACGAAAGGAGCCATTCGTCAAATTGGCACGGATGCATGGAGCATAATCGCTCATGAATCGAACCGCTCAGCCCATCAGCCGGCACTTAGTTGGAACATCGCAGCTCGCAGCGTGTTAATGTATCTGACATATGAAGATAGCTTCGGGCCGGATCATTCTTGTGGCGCTCACCGCAATCGCCTTGGCAACGGCAGGGTATTGGATGCTGGTGCCCAGCAATCAGGAAGTAACCACCCTTGTAGTCAAAAGAGCCTTGGCAGAGCGGATACTTGCCGTAAACGGGAGGATCAGACCGCGTCTTCAGATCGATATTCGCCCCTCGCTGGGAGGGGTACTGGTTACCTTGCCGTTCGACGTCGGAGACCGGGTTGAGGCGGGACAAATACTAGCGAAGATCGACGATGCGCCCGAACAGGCCGCTATTGCAGAAGCTCAAGCTTCGCTGGCAACGCAGCAGGCAACGCTTGCGCAGGCCCGGCGCGAATTGTCTAGGTTTGTAGCGTTGGGCCAATTTGCAACGAAACGAGATGTTGAGCAGCGGCGGCTGGCGGTGTTGGAAGGCGAACGTGAACTCAATCGCCGCCAAGCTGCTGTGGTGCAAGCGAGCGAGCTACGTGATCGCCGCGTATTGCGTGCACCTTTTGCCGGTGTCATTCTGGAGCGTCCGGTCGACCCCGGCCAGACTGTCGGGCTTGAAAGCGTGATTTACCGCCTCGCCGATCTCTCCAGCCCGGAAGTCAGCATCGAGGTGGACGAGGTTTATGCGGCTCAAATTCGGCCGGGAATGGAGGCAACGATTGCCATGCCGGGACAAGCAGGCCCACTTACGGCTCGGGTTTTGCATGTCGAACCCCGCGTCGATCCGGCAACCGGTGCGCGGGCGGTGCGCCTCGGCCTTACCGGCGCGACAATCGATGCAGCCTCCGGGCAGACCGTAACTGTTAATTTGCTCATCGAACGTCGTGAAAGCGCCATCAGCGTGCCGAGAAGTGCCGTGCTACCATCTGGTAGCTCGGCCAAAGTGCGCATGATCGGAAGGGACAATTTGGTCATCGAGCGCCTGGTTACCTTCATAGATTGGCCGGCCGAATCGGTGATTGTCACCAGCGGCCTGCAGCCGGGCGATCGCATTCTGACAGAGCCGAACGCGGCGCAGCCAGGCGAGAAAGTCCGGGTGGCCACGTAAAATGAATCCCTATGCCGTCAAACTGGCCATGCGGCACTTGCTGTCCCACCCGGGGCAAACTGCACTGCTGATGGCCGGGGTAGCGCTTGGAGTCAGCGTTTTTATCTTTATGAGCGCGCTGATCGGCGGGCTGGCGACTTTGCTGACCTTGCGCACCGTTGGCAGTATTCCCCACGTTGTGCTGGAAATGCCTGATCGAGACCCGACAACTCTGTCTATGAGTCCGGGAGCGCAAGTGGTGCTTCAGAAGGACCTTAGCCGACGCGGCCAGATCACGATTTGGCAGCCGATCATCCCGATAATCGAACACTCTTCCGGTGTCATCGCTGTTTCTCCGCAAATCAGGGGTTCCGCTTTTATCGAGCGCGGGCAGGCGGTCTCCCCTGTCGGAGTAATCGGCACGATGCCGGGAAAATTATCGATCATCGCTGATATTGGCGGAGCGATTGTCGATGGTTCAAGCAATCTGCCCGCAGACGGTATTCTGATCGGCAGCGTCTTGGCGCGTGATCTGGGGCTACGGGTTGGGCAAGTCGTGCAGCTAACCTCTGATCGCGGGCGGTCGCGCAGCTTCCGCATTGGCGGCATTTTCACTTTGGGAATAGCCAGCGCGGATCGTCAGACGATCTATATGAACTTCACTACAGCGCGGGCCTTGTTCGACCTGCCGACCGGGATCTCGCGGATCGAGATCAAGGTGCAGCCTGCAACCGATGCGGCAGGCATAGCCGAACGCCTGCGCCGATCGACCGGCCTCAAGGCCACGGCCTGGACAGAAGACAACCTGCAGCTTTTCGAAGGACTTGATGCTCAGGCCCGCACCGGCACCATTATCAAGGCATTTTCGCTGGTCACGATCATCGTCGGAATCGCCAGCGCGATGCTGCTCTCGATCATTCGCCGGCAGGCTGAGATCGGTATCATGCGGGCGATGGGCGCCAGCCGCGGCCTGGTGATCTCGATATACGTTCTGGAAGGGACCTTGATCGGCGTTGTTGGAGCGATAACTGGGGCGCTGGCTGCATGGCTGGCTCTGTTGCCGCTCCCGCCGGTCCTTGCCGTGACAAGCGGAGATCTGCCGATCGACCGCCAGCAGGGTGATTTTCTGTTGGCGATTGTGCTGACCACGCTTGCGGCAACGCTGGCATCAATTCTGCCCGCACGCCGCGCCGCGCGGATTGATCCAGTGGAGGCGATCGGAGCATGACCAAAAAGCAGATCCTGTCCGTGACCGGGCTGATTAAGGACTTCGGCGAAGGCGAAAACCAGACACATGTGTTGAAAGACATCAATCTGGCAATGGCGGCGGGCGAGATGGCGGCGCTGCTCGGCCCCTCTGGTTCAGGCAAGAGCACCTTGTTGACCATCCTCGGCACACTGATGCGCCCCACCGAAGGCACGCACGAAATGCTAGGGGTGGACCTAATGCATGCCAGCGAAGCGCAGCGCACCGAGTTCCGAAGCAAGAACCTAGGCTTCGTGTTCCAGTTCCACCACCTGCTACCCGACCTTTCCGCGTTGGAAAACGTGATGATGCCAGCGGCATGTGCCGCAGGGCGAGAGACCAAAGCAGCGTACGAGCGGGCCGGCGAATTACTCGACGCTGTCGGGCTGTCAGATCGCCGCGATTTCCGTCCCGCCGCCATGTCGGGTGGCCAGCGCCAGCGGGTTGCGGTGGCACGCGCGCTGATCAACAATCCAGTGCTGGTCCTTGCTGATGAACCAACCGGCAATCTTGATCGTGAATCCGCCGACCAGGTTATGGATCTGATTCACACCATCAATCAGACAATGGGCAGCAGCTTTCTGATTTCGACCCACGATGAACATATTGCAGGGCGTTGTCAGCGCCGGATCGAGTTGCTTGATGGCCGGATCGTGCAATCCTGAGCATTGATTTGAGGTGCCGAAGACGCCTCGCGCTTTGTCGGGTCATCCGGTATCATCACTTTGTTTCGGCGCACGATCCACAAAGTCCGGCGCGGGTTATACTGGGCCAGCGCCGGGTACATGCAACTGGTGCGCGACGATGAAACTTTGCAGCACGGTCCTTTGGGAAGTGACAGCCTTTTCCTGCGCAAGACCGCGGAAGCGAATCATGGCGACGCGCTCAGGCGCGAGCATCCGACGTTGCACTTTCGGATCACTTGGCTGCTGCAAGGTATCAAGCTTAGCGCCAGCAGACATGTTGAAGGGGGATAACCCAATTTCCCTCACCGCCCGATTGAAGAACCGGTGCATTCATGGCGAGATTCTCTTTAGTGGCACCTGCTGGTTAACCGGCATGGCCATCGCGATACTCTACTTACGGTTATTTCCGCCGAAGTTGCAGCTGGCAAGCAAGCGAAACCCCTTGCTCGCAGCTTCCTTACGATCACCATTCAACGAGACTGCAGCGACAGCTAGCTCGGGATAGTCGCGCAGTTCAAAGCGGCCTTGGGAAAACTGGACGGTGAATGGTGGCTCTTTTGTGGCCATGAAGAATGCTCCCCATAAAATCAGCTCAGCGATCAAGACCACAATAAGCGTCTTTATGACAGCGACTGCCTCGATTGAGAGGGCGGCATGATGTGGTTCGTGGCGAATTCTGCCCAACAAGTCGATGATAAATACCTATGTTCCGGATGAGTGTCCGCGCATGGAGCACTGAAGCGAGAAGTTACCGTTGGTCTGCCTGCGCTAACATTGCGGTCGCTCAAGTGGCGCTCGGACGACGTCAATACCTGCCATACATTCAGCTGGCGGTTCACCGGCAGAAAGTGGTGGGACGGCGAATGACGGCTTATGTGATGCCAATCGCACGCAGCGCCTCATCCATAGCGGCCGCGAATGTGTCTATCTCGAAGTTCGGATTGGCCGCGACATTACGCATCCATTTTTCGCCGCTCAGGTTTGTGAGCGAACACGATCCCGTTGGCATTGCGGCAAGCAGTTGCTCAGTTAGCTCACTCCTCTTTAGCCGCCAGACCACAACGCCGGTTTGCGGCGGAACCAGAAGTTCGAGTTGGTCGTAAGAAGAAATCAAAGAAGCTAGGTCGCTTGCAACGGCCATCGAGGCCTCAATGCGGGCTGCGGTCCCCTGTCGTCCCCACGCCAGCAATGTGGCAAGCAGTGGAACGGCGGTGGCACCGTGCGAGCCCAGGACCCCCACATTTGGTGTGGTAAGATACGCGCCGCCAAAGGAAATCGCATCATGGGCTCGGGCTGCGTTGCGAAACAGCACGAAAGCGGACTCTTTGGGCTGAAACAACCATTTGTGCGCAGATACCGCAACCGAATCTGCATTCTCGATTCCGGATAGCAAATGCGCATGGACGTGGCTGAGCCGTAGTGGTCCGGCCCAAGCAGCATCGACATGCGTCCAGGCGGCTCGCCCACATAGTGACAGATCATCCACCGCGCCTGTGCTGGTTGTGCCTGCGGTAAGCACCAACGCTGTATCACGCAGGTCTTCCGGTACCGCATGCGGCAACAGTGCACCCGATGGTCCGCAAGCTAGCGGCCGCGCGGTGAGGCCGAGAATATGAGCCGCCTTTCCTACGGACAGATGCGCCGATTCCGCATACGCCACTCTTTTGACCCCGACGCACTCTCGCGCAGCCCACAGCGCCGTGAGGTTGGCGATCGTTGAGCCGGGTACCATGTGCCCGCCGTTCATCCCGAAAAATGGCGATAGCCAGCCGATGGCCCTGTGTTCAATGTCCCGAGCAATCGGGGCCGTTGCCGGGTGAAGCAGGTTCTGGTTGACCGATGCATTCCACAAAGTCGTCGTCCAAGTGATCCACGGTGTGGGAGGATCCATGTGTGCAAGTGCCGTCGCATCGCCGAGGGCGCTGGCCTCACCGAGGACCGAGGGAGCGAGCAAATCCAATGTGGCACGCGCACCTCGTCCCATTTCTGGCATCTCGGTCGGCAGGGAAAGCGCGCCTTCAAAACCTCGGGTTCCCGCGCCCATGAGTTCAAGGGCGTGAAAAAGCGCATCGCGATCAAATAAGAAATCAGGATCAGCCATGGGTACTTTTAGCGTCGTAGGCATAACCTGCTACATATATTTCCTGAGCCCGCAAAACGCCTGCTATGTCGTCGTGTCCTGGCAGGTCGCTTTCAGAGTAAAAGCGCAAAAAGCTGACGTTCAAGACGTCCACCCATGCAATGGCGGTTCCCGCTAACTCTTCAGACGTTCGTTAAGCTTTTTGCGTTTCGCAAAAGCTGCCATTTGTTCAACTCGCATTTCCCACCAGATACGGCTGCTCTGGAGTCCAGTCTAACGGATGCCAAAGACCGGAATGCTATGGAGTACGGAGCATACGGACTCGAGCGATTTGGCTCAATTGCCGATATCAGTTCTCTTTCACTACGAGCTTGATCCGGGACTTGTCTTGTCGTGGATGGTGCCCGCTCTGGTTAAGCGCAGCTATGCAAGCGCTGCACTTGCAACGCAATTAGGAATAAGCGGAAAACATAAGCATTTAGCGGACGGTCTTGGCTCTTTGGACTTCACAAGGTGCCAGCCCACATTCAAAAAAATAATCGTAACTTCCGCAAAGATGCCGAGGCTGTTCAAGCATTATCGGTTGGTAAAATCCGCGTGTCGTACAGCCGACAATAGGGTTTTAATGACCTTGATTGATCCCATTCAATTTCGAAAATACGACAAGTGCCGACTAAGTCCAGCGCCTCTGCCAGAACGGAGCACAGTGCTCCGAATCTGACGGACGTTGAGGTATATCTGGATTGCAATGATAGTGACAAGGTTCGCGGCCCGAGTAGAATGCGGCCGTAGATTGTCGCGCGCCGAGATAGAAAGAGTGTCAGAATGCGTACGACACCTGTATTGGTAATAGTCATACTGCTGCTATCCTGCAGTAAGACGGAAAATCCGGCGGACACGGCGCCTACAGCGTCGGCGTCAGCAGATTCCAAATTAGCATCCAGTGGTGATCAGAAACTCGGCCCATCGGCGAACTGGGAGTTACACTCCAGCGGAGAGGGGGTATCGCTAGTATTGGGGACGGCAGGTAGGTCGGCAATCGTTCGCTTATTCTGCCCGAGTGCCGAAAACACGTTCAAGGTAAACGTCCAGAGCCTCCGGCCAATTGGTAGCGAAGAACGGCTTAGCATTGGAACAGCCAAATATGGTGTAACCCTAGTCGCTGATACGCGCGGCGATTTAGACTTAGGTGGCGTAAGTGCCATAGGCGAAGTGCCGGACAATGTTGCGGCGCTGTTTGGCGGACGACTCATGATAAATTATGGCGCGCAGAACAGCGGGCCACATATCGCTCCGCCTCAAAATTTAGTGAAAGACTTTGTCACTGCATGCGACGATGACGGAACCTCTGTGCTTCACGCGGGTTTGACAGCGGGGATGTTTGTTTGATTAAATCAATTGCCTTTTTATGTTTTGGATGTGCCTACGCGCCATTGCTTGCGCAAAATTCTGCTGCCGAAGAACCGTCCACCGCTGCGGCAGTACGAACAAAACCCATCGAACCGCGCAAGCCGATTATAACCTACACCGAATTTGATGACGTTATTCCCTCGCTTGACGATGCGCCTTTGGAAAGCATTGATGAATGGAAAGCGACGCAGGAAAGCAGCGAAACGGATAGCACTTCCCAAGAACAAGCAGAGCAGACTGCGTCTGACCCGGCGATACTGGCCGTTCAAGATGGTGTTGCAGTGGAATTGCTCGGCGATCCACCCGTCACAGATCCTTTGCTGGACGACCCGTTGCCCCCAATCGACAGCTTTGACGCAGAACCTCCGCCGGAACCGACGCAAGCTGCTGAGCGCGAAGCCCGGGCTGTGCGGTACGTTGTGCAACTCGACGGGCTTGATGTCGATAAAGATGCCGATCTTGCACAAACGGGCGATAATGTGCCGATTGAGGCCGATGTCTTGGCTGACGTTCGCGCCCGCTTCAACGATTTGTCGGCCCTTGACGATGGCGATGGCCGTGCTGACAATCGTGCCGAGGTCGGGCAACGCGCGCGCGCCGATAGTCAGTTGTTGCTCGATATATTAAACGGCCAAGGCTTTTTCGACGCAGATGTTAGTTTGACCACCGAGGTGTCGGCAATCGACGGCGGCGTAATTAACGTCGTCCTGACCGCCATTCCCGGGCAGCGTTATTCTCTTGGGCAGATTGCCTTTACCGCGAAAGAGGTTCAGCCAGCCGACCTTATCGCCGTCAACTTTGTGCCGAAAACCGGCGACCCAATAGTTACCGATGTCATCTTGGCGGCCGAAGCGAATATTTCGGTTAAGTTGCCACAGAACGGCTATCCGTTTGCGACTGTTGGCCAACGAGATATATTGCTGGATGGCGAAACAGCGCGTGGCGACTATACGTTACCGGTGGAAACCGGCGCACGAAGCTATTTTGGGCAGCTGCGAATCGAGGGAACCCCAGCGTTTGACGCGGACCATGTTTCGATTTTGCGACGGTTTGAGACCGGAGATTGGTACGATAGCCGTAAAGTTGATGATCTGCGCGCCGCTTTAATCGCCACAGGCTTGCTTTCCACGGTATCGGTGGAGGCCATTTCGGGCGAAGGCGCCGCCGCTGACGGCACGCCTTATGCTGACCTGCTTGTGCGTCAAGAGGCTGCGCCGCCGCGCACGCTGGCTGCAACGGCAGGTTATGGCACTGGACAGGGTTTTCGCGCCGAAGCCAGCTGGACGCACCGCAACCTGTTTCCTCCCGAAGGTTCGCTTAGACTTTCGGGGTTGCTCGGCACGCAAGAACAAGCTGCAAGCGTGGCCTTTGCGCGTGCGAATGCCGGTCGCCGTGATCGCAGCATTGAAATATCCCTATCCGCGCTGCACAATAATTTCGATGCGTTCGAGGCGTTTACGGGCAGGCTTGCTGCCACCATGGCATATGTCTCGACACCGATTTGGCAAAAGAAATTAACATGGTCGATTGGTGCCGAAATTTTGGGCACATCCGAGGATTCCTTTAATGCTTTGCTAGGGGTACGCGACAGGCGTATTTATTATGTCGCCGCTTTGCCGGGGCAGGTGGGCTTTGACCGATCAAATGACTTGCTCGATCCGGTAAGGGGTTATCGCGTGAATTTGCGGGTATCGCCAGAGGCATCGTTGGGATCTGGCAAGCAAATATACGCACGGGTGATTTTGGACGGTTCCTATTATTATCCGGTCAACGATAGCCTTGTCATCGCAACGCGGGCGCGGGTCGGAACAATTTCGGGAATCTCGCGCGATAATCTTGCGCCATCGCGCCGATTTTATGGTGGTGGTGGCGGATCTGTGCGGGGCTTTGGGTATCTGCAGCTTGGACCAAAAGATATAAACAATGACCCTATCGGTGGCCGCAGCTTAAACGAATTCGCGCTTGAAGGGCGTTACCGTTTCGGCAATTTCGGCGTCGTCGGCTTTGTCGACGCTGGACAAACTTATGAGTCATCGACGCCGAAGTTCAATGATTGGCGCGTCGGCGTTGGTGTCGGTGGCCGTTTTTACACGAACTTCGGCCCGGTCCGGCTTGACATCGCCACACCGCTGAACCGCCGTAAGGGTGATCCCCGCGTCAGCGTTTATGTGTCGATTGGGCAAGCTTTTTAATGGTGTCGTCCAAAATGGTATGGCGGCGCATTGCAACTGGTGTCACGGCAATCGCGGGATTGTTTCTGGCGATTTTGGCGGGAAGTTATGTTTGGCTGGATAGCCAATCCGGACGCAATTTTGTTGCAGGGCAAATAGCCGCGTTTGAACTGGAGAACGGCCTCAACATTCGCATCGGACGAATCAAAGGATCGATTTACGGCGGTGCGATTTTGTACGACGTCCGCTTTCGCGACCCCAAAGGCGACTTTGCCCGTTCGCCAGAAATGCGGCTCGATTGGCGTCCGCTGTCGTATTTTAAGCGCGGTGTTGCAATCAATGCACTGACGGCCAAAGAGCTAAACGTGTCGCGATTACCCGCGTTCCGCGTGGTGCCCGATCGCGGCGACCCTTTGCTTCCTGATCTTGATATCAGCATTGACCGGTTACAGGCCGACCGGATTGTATTTGCCAAAAGCATTACCGGTGAGGAGCAAATAGCGGCGCTGTCAGGCAAAGTGCAAATTGCTGACCGGCGCGCTGTGATCAACGCGACGGCGGGCAGCGACCGGGGCGATCGGATTATTTTGAAACTGGATGCCGTGCCGGACGCTAACCGCTTTGACGTTGATATCAAACTTGATGCGCCGGCAAAAGGCTTGGTTGCTGGAATCATCGGTCATGAAGTGCCGCTGAAGGCAAATCTTTCCGGACGCGGCAGTTGGCGTAAATGGGAAGGCACGCTGACGGCGGAGATGAACTCGGAAGATATTGCTGACCTTGCTCTGACTGCGAAAGAGGGTACGTTCACCGTAAAAGGCACCACGTCGCCCGCCAAAGTTTTTGCAGATAGCGTGCTCATGCGGGCGCTATCGCCCGTGGCAACGGTCGATGTCGCGGCGACCTTTGCGCAGCGCGTTGCAACGATTGATGGGACTATCCGTTCGGCGGCAGTGGAGGTTGATGCACAAGGGAACGCCGATCTCGGCGAGGGCAGCTTTGATGAAATGGCCCTGAATTTCCGCGTCTTGCGGCCGGGCATTATCGGGTCGAATGTCAGCGGAACGAATTTTCGCGGAACCGCTTTGCTAAACGGTGCTTTTGCGAGCCCTGTGGTCCTCTATTCGGCGACGGCCAGACGGCTGGCCTTTGATGCCACGACATTTGAGGACATGACCGTTGCTGGCGAGGCAAAAGCCAAATCGGACCGCTTTATCATACCGGTTAATGCGCGCGCTCGGCGGGTTACTGGGATCAATCAGATTGCTGGTGGTCTTTTGACCAATGTTCGGATGAACGGCGATCTCGCTGTTGCCAACGGGCGTTTGCTTTCTGACAATCTCAAAATCCGGTCCGACCGGATAAATGCGACTGCGTTGCTTGTGGGAGATATCGACAAAGGTTTTTATACAGGCGCATTAAACGGCAAGGTAGACGGATTTCAGGTTAATTCGGTCGGCCTGTTTAACGTTGTCGCCGATGTCGATTTAGAGACAACACTTGGCCGTGGTTACGCGCTTGTTGGCACAGTAAAGGCGCGATCAACCCGACTATTCAGCACTGGCGTGCAAAATTTCTTGGGCGGGCAAATGTTCGTCAATGCCGGGATTCGGTATGGTACAAGCGGTATATTGCAGATCACCCGCGCCACCGTCGTATCGCCTTTATTCCGGCTGAATAGCGGCAGCGGGAACTATGTGACCGAAGGCGGACGCGTGGTGTTCAACGGGCGCGGCTATTCGAGCAAATATGGCCCAGTTTTGGTTGGCATGACTGGCACATTTGACCGTCCGGTTTATCGGGTTACAGCCACCAGCCCGGGCTTTGGCGTGGGCCTGTCGAATGTTCTCGGCGTCGTGACGCAAAGTCGGCGTGGCTATGCCGTTGCGATTACGGGCTCCACTGCCTATGGCCCAATCAGTGGCGACATTGACGTGCTTTCTGGCAGCGGCCCCCTGACCATCGACATTATGCGCGGCGATTTTGCAGGGATTGGTGTGACGGGACGGATTCGTCAGGCAGCATCGGGTCCGTTTGTCGGTACGCTAGCGGGCGTGGGATCGGGCTTTGACGGAACGATCGCCCTATCAGCGCAAGGGAAATATCAACGCGCAGTTATCGACGCGGTGGCACTGAATGCAAAGCTTTCGGGCGCGCAAAACCTTTCCATCGGGCGCGGTATTATCGATGCGGACATCATCTTGTACGACAGCCCGCACATCATTGCCGATGTTCAACTTGAAAACGCGTTGGTGAATGACATTTCACTGGCGGCGGCACGGGTAAAGGTGAATTATCGCAATGGGGAAGGCACGGCGCAACTACTGGCCGAGGGGCGAAGCCAAGTCCCGTTCCGTATTGCAGGCAACGCAGCCTTTACCCCCGAACTTTGGCGGCTCGCACTAAAAGGCCGCGCCAACAGCATCGATTTTGCCACCGATGGTCCAGTGCGCGTAATTCCGCGCCGAAACAGCTATGACATTCTACCGAGCACTATCAAAGTGGCAGACGGCACGTTGCGTATTGGCGGCAGCTATGGCGACGCGATTAAGCTGGAGTCGCGCTTGAACAAGGTCAACATTGCAGTGCTAAATCCCTTCATGCCCGGGCTTGGTCTCAGCGGACGGGCAACTGGTAGCTTTGATTGGTCGCAAGCGTCGCTGGCGGCATTCCCCAGTGCCGATGCGCGGCTTGAGGTTACGCGCTTTACGCGAACAAATTTGGGCTCTCTGTCACAGCCTGTGGACATTAGTCTGGTAGGCCGGTTGTTGCCCAGCGGCGGCAATGCGCGCGCGGTTATCCGGCGGCGCAGCGCAGCAGTCGGGCGGCTTCAGATCGACCTGACGCCATTGCCGCCCGGGTCAGCCAGTTGGACCGATCGCCTGCTTGCTGCGCCATTGTCGGGTGGCATCCGCTACAATGGCCCTGCCGATACGCTATTTTCATTGGCGGCACTGCCGGACCAAAGCCTATCCGGCAATATCGGCGTCGCAGCCGATTTTTCGGGCCGGGTGCAAAGTCCGCAACTGACGGGCGTCGTCCGCGCCAACGACCTTGTTTACGAAAATGACCTTTATGGCACGCGGTTGACGCAACTGCGCGTCCGCGGTGTATTCACCAATGACCAGCTAGAAGTCACCGAACTTAGTGCAAAAGCTGGCGACGGTACAATAACGGGTAAAGGTATTGTCAATCTCAGCGCGGCCAAAGGCTTCCCGGTGCAACTTAATCTGAACCTTAACGACGCCCGCGTTGCGCGAAGTGAGTTATTTTCGACAAGAGCAACGGGGCAGATCAGCGTCACCAATACGCCAGAAGGTGCGCCTCTTATCAGCGGTACGTTACGATTGCCGGAAACGCGGTTCAAAATCATCCGTCAGGGTGCGGCCAAGGTCGCAACCTTAACGGGTGTTCGCCGCAAGGCACCGACGGGGCGCGCAAGAGTATCTGGCGATGCCGATGCCATCACCAGCCTGCCGAGCAACTGGAAGCTAGATATCCGGCTTGAGGCGCCCGACGAACTCTATGTCAGCGGCATGGGTCTTGAATCCGAATGGGGAGCGCAATTGCGGGTGACAGGAACCAGTGACGCGCCGCTGATTACAGGAGAGATGGAACTGTTGCGGGGAACGCTGGGCTTTGCCGGCCGGTCGTTTGAACTGGAAAGCGGGCGCATTTCCTTTAACGGTGGCCCGGCCAGCAACCCGTCGATTCGCGTTGCTGCCGCGAGTGAAGTTGATGGAACAACAGTGCGCGTCAATATCCGCGGAACGGGCCAGAATCCTGATATCAGTTTCAGCTCAACCCCTGCATTGCCGCAGGATGAAATCATGGCACGCATCCTGTTTGGAAATTCGATTGGCGAACTGTCGGCGATCCAGGCTGTGCAACTTGCCGGATCGCTGAACAGCCTTCGCGGCGGATCGGGCGGGCTTAATCCGCTGGGTGTGTTGCAGTCGGCTACGGGGCTCGATCGCCTAAGGATATTGAGCGCAGATGAAAAAACTGGACGCGGGATGGCAGTTGCGTTGGGGCAATACATTACCAACGACGTCTATGTCGAAATTGTCACCGATGCTCGCGGATATACCGCAACGCAAATAGAAATCAGCCTGACACCTGCATTGTCGGTGCTTAGCCAAATCGGCACTGGCGGCACGTCGAATGTCAACGTGCGGTATAAAAAGGACTATTGATGCGGCGCTGTTCGCTTTCACCAGTTTTGTTATTGCCCCTGCTACTTTTGGGTGGGTGCCAGCAGGATTTTGACGCGCAATACGCAGAGACAGAGCGCAAAGTGAAGGCGGCTGAAGCCAAAATCGACAAAGATATGGCGAAAGAAATACAGCGCGAACCCGGCGAAAAGGGTAATTCTCAATAGAGGGCTTTTTTTAACTTTGCGCTATTCGAGCCGGATGCGGGGGTTGACCAACAAACTATCAGTATCTCTGGTCCACCAAAATTTCTCGTGGAAGCAATCGTTAAAACCGAACCGGCCATTTCGGTGATGGATCCATTATTCACCAAAAAATCGTTCACCATTCTCGGTCAAAGATGGCCACCACTCCTTGAGCGGTTTCTTTTTTTACCACAGCACTTTTGAGGGCCGTTTTGCGCCAGCCTCCAACCGTTTAATCATTTGATGCTTGACGTTGAGCTTTGCGGCAAGCGACGCTTGGGACTGGCCACACAACCGCCGCGCCTCCCGCAATACAGTGAGCAATATATGATCAATAATGGCATCATATATTGCACGATCATGTTTGAACAGGCTTTGGCGGTTCCGCCAAATTACGCAAGCTAGGCCTCTGCGTCCGCTATTGGGAAAGCAGCCATTCCTATGTCGCTAACATTGCTGCCATTCCCTGCGCCGAATTTAAAGGTCAAAACCGGTCGATCGTTCAGCAGGTTTGCGGAACCCATGAATGACCAGTTTCAGGGTCGTCTACCACCAGCTTGTGCTGCTGGAATGTTGTGGATTCCGGACAGGCAAGTTTCGAGATGAATACGAGCGGGAGGTCGCCACTGTTACACGAGCTTAAATACGGAGTGTTCAGTTCACTCGACCAATCGTCGGACACAAGACACGCCCTTATTTCCATACCAGATCAACGTTCCCTGGCTTGAAGCTATCAAAGCTCGGCTGCTGTTCTTAGCCTTCGCGATCGCCACACTTTTCGCGGACAGTTCGCATTCCCCGACCCCGCTACCACTCGGCTCCGAGCAGACCAATTGACCCGCTAAACCATACAGAGTCACGCCGCCAAACGTTCCCATATCGATCATCCGGTCGGTGCTGCGATTGCCCGCAGGCACGTCCCGGCACGCTGATTGTCCTCCTTTCGGGACGCTTGCTCTCGTCGTGGTTGAAGGAAGATGTTGCGCGGATGGCTGCTTAACCGCAGTTGTCGGTGGAGGTGGCGGAATCTGTGGTCCGCGCAGATGCGGATATTGCGTAAGAAACCGTTCACTCGCTTCGGGCGAGCCCACCACGTAAATTTCGCCGGGGCCGCAGGCTTCCTGCAATGCACGCTTGCTTTCTGTGTTGATTATGGCGCTTGCCGGGCCGCCCCAACTCATATTTTCTCCGAGGCGCGCAAGTGTTTGGCCACTAACCCTTTCACGCAGAATATAATAGCCAGCCTTGTCCCTATCCAAACCAATCTCACCGTGGAACCATGCCAGTTTGTCGGCAGGTTCTCCGAATTGCCCGACAAAAAAGCACCCGTCTCGTAACTCGACGCGGCCATTAAACAGTGCTTGGTTCTGCGCCCCAGTCCTTGCAACCGAAGCAGGCCAAACGCGAATGGCACTTTTTGCAGCATCGCTCACTTGTGGCAGATTCATTTCTGCTACGAAACTCCAGCGGATATGTGCAGCTACAGGCCAGCCATTCTCTTTTGTCCAGCTTGCAAACTCCTTTTCGGTCAGGCCGGTATCGATCATTTCGACTGGCCCGTCTGGACTCTTTCCTGCAAGCCCGTAACCAACAAGCGCTCCCCGTTTTTTCAGCCGTGCGATCCACAATTCACCAATGGACTTGGCATTGGCTGGAAAGGGCGCTGTGGCCTTGCGCTCCGCCCTCCACGCGGCAGCTTGTGAAGGTCCGCTTAGCAACGCACGATAGTCGGGCGATGGAGCGTTGATCTGTGTCGCATAGTTCGTCATCGTCGGCACAGCAGTATCTCCAATGACGTCGTTTGCAGGAGAACATGCAACGCAAAAAGCGAACAAAGGCAGGATTTTGAGCATTGTTTCACTAGTCGTATTGATATGCTGACCGACGGCTGAACGGAGGAAAATTTTAGGAGACATGCACCTTGATGTTGTATGTTTGAATCTGAGTTGGTTGGGGCCGCGAGCTTTACTGAATTTGCGGGAGTTCACGCAAACATTGCGTACATTCCCAATTTGATTTCAGTACTCTGTCAGTGGCTAACTGTTCAGCTTCGGGGATGTAGAGGGATTGAGCCGAGTGCGCTCTATCTCCTTTGGAAAAGTAAATGGATTAAGCAGACGTCGTTGAGAGGCTGGCGGATGGGCTGCTTCTTGCAACGATGACGCGCTCACCACAGTTTCTTTCCGTCGATCACTGTCACCGGCCAATCAGCGGCTTCGAAATGGTCGAGCAGCCGCGCATTGACACAAATGCGTCGCGTCTTTCCGTCCCAGCTTGCATCCCGTTCGAACACCGGGCTGTTCGCATAAACATCGCATCCGCACGCGCTACAGAAATGGTCGGCGACCTTCTTCGAATTCAACGATAGACGGCGTCGCTACCGGCCTGCGTCACGGTGAGCTGGTTTGGCGGATAATAGGCATAGAGATGACCGCGCTTCGAGCAGAACGTGCAGGTGCAGCGAGCCAACATTTCGGGCAGTTCGCCGTCGATTTCGAGAGTGGTGCGGCCACAGTGGCAATGTGCGATGAGGGTCATAATGGTCTCCTTATTTTGGTTAAAGCCAGTCCCTGTATGTACACAAGCCTCGGCCTGAAATGCACTCCGCCAAGATTGTCAAGTGCCGGGAACCTGACCGTAGCTGTTGTTATAGATTTTCCCTGGCTTAGGGTGTGTAAACTTTATCGCCGACCAGACTTCATCCACACTTAGCGCGGTGCTCTCCACAAGACCGTGACTGTAGCCGATCCTTATAACGTGCGGCAGCGTCAGGTCAGTTTTTCGTTGTCTTCCATTGGGCCATGAAACCCAAAATGTGCCAGCAGGCGCAAGATGTGCTTTGAGTTTGGGGAACAATTCATCTATCTCAGCCTGAGTAGCTGTGAAAAGGTGAATGTAGTCAAATTTCCCGTGGAGCGTTGTCTTTACGGCGAGGGTCGGCAACTTCATGGCGTTGAGCGCCGATTCCGGAGCATTTGCAAAATATGCTCGCGCCCCACGCTTGAGGCCCATTTTATCAGATACCGGTTTCAGCATGGTGTCTCCATCCAACTCTGTGCAGTCCGCTTGGTCGGTGTCTGGCTATTCGCCCCGCTTTTGGTCCGCTGCTTTGAATTGATCGATCTGGTCGGCATACGCTTTCTTGAACGCGGGACGGCCAGTCACGCGAGTCAAATAGTTTTCGGTCGCGGGTCTGTCGCCAAAAGCGCGCACTTTCGCGACACGCAGTACATCTGCCATCAGCAGGTCGGCGACCGTAAAGCGATCGGCCGCCAACCATTCGCGCTGTTTCAAGATGTTCTCGACCGTATTGAGGCGGCCGACGAACCAGTCAATTAGGCCGTTGTTCTTAACGCCGGAAATTTCGAGAAACCACCACGGCACCGTGACCATCTCGACAGAATTCAATGCCGCAATAACCCATTGCAGTGTTTCTGCTTCGCCAACCGCATCGCGCGGCATCAACTTTTCGCTTTTTCGCGCCAAGTGTAGGAGGCCTGCTCCACTCTCGAAAATCTCCAGCCCTCCGTCGTTCAAGAACGGAACTTGGCCAAAGGGCTGGCGTTCCAAGTGGTTGGTTTCGCGTCCATCGAATGGAACCGTGCGGATGACATAGTCGAGACCAGCTTCCTCGCACGCCCATCTCAGCCTTAAATCACGCACAAAACCGCGTGGGCCTTCGGGAACCCAATCAAGGGTCCAGATTGTCAATTCGCTCAATTCGCACGTCCTTTCGGCATCATTTGAGTGAACAACTTACCATTGGCGATCGTCGTTCAATCCTATCAACACTAACGGTTTGGTTAAATTGTATTCAGCCGAGCATGGTACTCAGCTGCAGCAGACTGGCAAGACGCCGAACGACACACCTTCGGCTCGCCATTCGCCTAGGAATACCGAAAGCGCATTATGTGCACTCCCACGAAATGGCGTTACGTCGCTGTCGTTGGTGGTCATTATCAATTTCCTTTCCCGAACTCAGTTGGCTGTGCTGTCGTGCTTGAGGAAGGTTTCGCTATGTGCATGGCATTCCCAACCGTCCGCCCCGCGAATCCAGGTTGAGCTGTCGGCGGCGCGAATATTGTGTGACTTGCCGTCCCTGATGCCCTTCTGGTTAACGGTATATGCGATGACGGCCACGTCGGGCGTCGGAGTCGTCACTTCGATGTCATCGAACGCATAAGAATCAAGCGTCCACTTTCCTTCCTCGGTCATTTTGCCCATCTCGCTTTTGGCGATGCTCGTGATGCCCTCCGCGCCGGTAACAAGGGCAGTTTTTCCGGAAAGCTGCGACGTGCGTTTGCCATCCTTCGCTTTCATTGCATCCCAATAGGATGTCTCAAGCGCGATAATGTCCTTCTTGGTCGGGTGTGTGCCGGTTGTCATGTCGGTTTCCTCAGTTTGTGTGGTTTCTATACGTTCGCGGTATCGAGGATCGGAACAAATCCGCCCATGATCATACGCTTGCCATCGAATGGCATTGGCATGCTTCCAGGCTGACCTTCAGGCGCGCCGTCCTTGAAGCGTTCGTCGGCCATGACTGCTTTGTTACCCTGGTCGCGGGCCTGCCTTGAAGGCCATGATATCCATGAAAACACGATATTTTCGTTCTTTTTGGCATCCACCGCGCCATAGAAATCGGTGGTTTCGCCGTGCTTCACATCGTCGCCCCAATTCTCGACGACCTGGTTCGCACCATGCTCCATGAAAATAGGCGCCGCAGCTTCGGCGACCTTGCAATAATCGTCCTTCTTTTCATTGGGCACGGGAATGACAAAGCCGTCGATAAAGCCCATGTCGTCCGCCGATCCTTTATCGAGGATCGGGGTAAAGCCCGAAAAGATCATGCGTTTGCCGTCGAACGGCATGTCGGCCATTCCCGCCATAGCATCCGGATCATTCATCATCTTGTCGTTGGCCGAATCGCGTGTGGTCTTATCGGGATATTCGATCCACGAGAATACTACAGCTTCGTTGTCCTTGGCCTTGACCGCACGTTTGAAATCCGTGACCTTGCCGTCGGCGATATCATCGCCCCAGCATTCGACCATCCGCGTTGCACCAAGATTTTTGAACATCGGCACTGCGCTCTCGGCATGCTTGCGATACGCTTCCTTGTTGGCGATCGGCACTGCGGCTAAAAAACCTTCAACATATGTCATAATCGTACTCCTTTATGTTATGCCCCCAATATCGAAATCCTGCTTAAGACAATTGATAAATACACCGTGAGTCAGTGTATGAGTCCGTCTTTCTCGGTACTCAGCTACCGAATGCCGTTGGGTTCAAAAAGACCGAATGCATCTGGGTCTTTACATCGATAATTTCGAAAACGGCTTGGAACGAAAAATTCATTTCTCGATCAATATAGGCAACGCTGGGCATGTCTGAATGTTCCTAAGACATAGTGCGCTCCAGCCCAACTGCCCCGCATAGAGGCCGAACAGTGCATGGCCATGGTCCATACTAGATCAACGGTGATTGCCCCGCACACTGCATGCTCTGCAAAACAGCGTCAGACATAAAGGTGAAATACTCCGGGTCAGGAGCTAATGGGTTCAAGCCGATCACCTTGCAATCAACCCCCAACTCGTTAAGCAGCCATTGCACACGAATGGCGCGGGTTGGCGGTGTTCCATAGAGTTTCATCAAGCTTCTCACGCGTAAAACGGCGGACGCATACTGTAGCCATCCACCCACGGAAGGTCTCGGACCTGGTGGTTATTCAAAATCCGATGCTTCATAAACGGGCCGAATTTCGATTTCAGAATCCACCAGCATCGGATTGGGACAGCGCTTCAGCCATTCGACTGCCTCGTCCATCGATTTGACGTCCCAGATCCAATAGCCAGCGACTTGCTCGCCAATCGGGGTGAAGGGGCCATCAATTACCGAGCGGTCCGCGCCCGAAAAACGCACCCGCTTGGCATGGCTGGTCGGCTTGAGGCCGTCGGCATCCTTCATGATTCCGGCCTTGATCAGCTCCTCATTGAATTTGAGCATGACGGCGAGCATTTCCTTCTCGGGCATGACGCCATCTTCGCTGTTTTGGGTCGCTTTCACAAAAATCAAGCACTTCATCGAGCATCTCCTTAAAAAAAGTTTTGCGTCAATTTCATTCGTGGTGTTCCAGCTTGGGATATTAGTCCGTACCGCGCCCTTCAGGGGTCAGGTCGAGAATAGTCCACAACGGCGGCGGGTCGGGAGCGCCGTGCGCATCACGCACAGCCTTCAACGTATCCAAGTACCGGCATCATCCCAACGTGAATCAGGCTAACCTTGCCGTCCGCTCCAATTTCAAAACGTAATGCGGAATCACCACTTGCCGCGTTTGGCGAGGTTAAGTATTTGGCAGGGCTCGCCACATATTTGTGAGGTTCCACGCGGAATCCAGGAAACGATTTTAGGACTTCCTGCTCCGTTGATCCTACGCCGATATTCTCAGTCAGCCTGACAGCTGAATTCTGACCTGCCGTGATCCGGCGCACCTTACCCTGCTCAATTATGGCATAGACGCCAGGATAATCAGGGGAGCTAATGGTGCGGCACACGTCCGATGCTTGTGCGCCACGTTCAGCCCATTTGCTGTCCGCTGGAACTGGTCGACCTATGCGAAGGTCGCCCAGCCCCTCAAGCGTTAGTACATTGCCTGACGACGCTCGAGGGGACGGCGTCTCGGGCGTGGGAGCTACCGAATTGCCGTTCATCGTATCATTGTCGTTAATGGGTTTAGCGCTGTCGCTATCAGGGGCAGCTGAGCGTTCAGGCGTGCAGGCAGAGATTGTAATGACGACAGCGACAAAAAGGGGATATTTCATTTTAGGGAAACAAGGCACGTGGTAGTTCGTTCCATTATTGGCAGATCGCGTCATGAACTGGTCACCCGGGCTCCTTAGAAAAACCTCTAAACGTGGCTGCGCGAGAGAGATGACGTTCAAGAAATCCGCTTTCATCGAATTATTGTACGGCCGCCGTCATTCCCGTTGATTCAGCAGCCCGAACCAAGCCAGCGATGCCTGGCAGCGGGAACAAGCCGCCACTCCCCGTGTTATTAAGCCATGATACCGATTCGATTATCTCTCGCGCCGCTTGCGCTGCTTTCCCTCGTTTTTATGGTCGGATGCGGTGATAACGACATTGGCGCTGCACAGAAAAAAACGGACACGGCGTCTTCATCTGCCAATTCCACCGACAAGCCCGTCCCGGTAGCAAGCACATCTCCCACGCCGACCGCGATTGCGCTGACGACGCTGGATCCTGAACTGCTAGAAAGTCGCGATTGCAAAACGGTCCTGAGTTTCTACGCCGATGCACTGCATGCAGAGCTTTATGAGCAAGCAGCGCGCGTTTGGGGCAAGGATTGGGCTGTAAGTGCTGCCACCTTAAAAAAACGATACTCAGCCGAACAGCCGGCATCTTTTGAGCTGGGCCAAATCAGCGTGGAGGGAGGTGCCGGCTCCCTATATTGTGAAGTTGCGGCCGTGCTCAGAACAAATCGTCGTCAGCCGCAGACAGGGAAAATCACCCTGCGCCGTGTGAACGATGTTCCGGGTGCCACCGCAGATCAGTTGCGCTGGCACATCACGGATAGTACTTTTGCCGAACGTGATGGGCCCTTGCGAGACGGTAGTTCCGGCTGATAAGGTTTCGCCGCTCGAATAGCATATAGCCATTGCGGCTCCCGGCTTTACGAACGACTGAAGTTTGCGTCCGCTCGTCGAGCCGCTATGTCGGCAGCGTCCAACATTGCGGTCGTCTGCCACCGCTAACAAAGCCGTTCTTCCTGATCGAAGATTGGGTCGTCAAAATCAGACCTTCGTTCATACGGTTACTCGCGCACAGCATGGGTCAGATTAAATGACGAACCGTGTCGAATGCAAAGGGGGGCATTTCTTGGATATCGCAATTGACAATGATGAGCTTCAAATGCTTGCTCATAATCTTCCCACCCCATGCTGGATAGCGAGCGCCAACGGAGCCATTTTTTGGTTTAATCGGCAATGGCACGAATATTGCGGTTCAACGCCTTTGGACATGGCAAGCGGGGGCTGGCAATCCGTGCACGACCAACACGATTTGCCAGTCACACTTTCAATGTGGGAATTATCGTTTTCTGCGGGAAAAGCATTTGAAGCGACGATGCGCCTTAAAGGCTCTGATGGCGTGTTCCGTTCATTTTTAACGAAGGTGAAGCCTGCAAGGGATCAGAGTGGACAAATTATTCGGTGGATTGGAATCCATACCGACATCACTGCACAAGTGGAGGCTGAAGCAAAACTCAGGTCTATTAACGATGCCATGCAGAATTTGACGTCCTACCGGCAAGCGGTGGCAGCGCAGCTTGCAGAAGGTGTAATTATTACCGATGCCGGTGGACGAATTATATTCGTTAACAAGGCAGCCAATGATCTCCATGGAGTAATGAAACTAGATATGGAGCCCGATAAATATGCCGAAACATATAGTCTATTTACTATAGATGGAGAGCCCCACTCCGCCGAAACATTGCCCTTTACGCGAGCTGTTTTGCAAGATGAAACCGTAATTGGTGCTAGGTGGTTGATACGAAGGCCAGACGGGAGCCAGGTATTGGCGTTGGGTAATGCGCAGCCTGTTTACTCCGATAGCGGCCAAAAAATCGGTGCCGTGCTTACGGTACACGACGGCGCTGTACCCGAACAATGCCCAAACCATTAGCCCTTATATCGCTGATGATGTTCCTGCCTTGAAACTCGCTGTTTCCAATGTTGTGACGGTGGAGGCCGAGCGGACATTCTGGGACAAGATCGCCATCTTGCATAGCCTTCGAAACTGGTTCGACCGGCGCGGGGAGTTGCGCGGAGGCGGCCAGCCTCGGAACATTTGCACTGATGCCTACAGAACCCATGATCGCCGATCATGCGGCGTGACTATACTGCAATGTCAGGCATGATTTTCGGCGATGTTCCCGACTTTGAAGCCGTGCTAATTAGCGTCACTGCTCTTCAGAAGCAGTTTAACGAGGCCAATTGATTCTGCCGTAGGAGCCAAACGCCTTTACAATTTAGGAAGCCTTTGGGCGACGGTCACGGATTGGATCACGGATGTTTCAGTAGACGCACACGAGCCGAAACGATCAACCACAGCCTCAAGTGATTGCATATCGCGGACCACAATTTTCGCTTGAAGGCATTCTTTTCCGGTGATGTGAAACGTCTCCACAATTTCGGGCGTGTCCTTTACCATCTGTATCAGTTTGTTCATCTGTCCGGGCATCGCGCTCATTCGGACGAAAGCTGCGACATCGAGGCCAAAAGCACCAGGATCGATCACAGCAGTGTATCCTGTGATCGCCCCAGCGTCTTTGAGTTTATCAATACGAGCCGTGATGCTGGGAGTCGCCATATCAAGCAGTTCCGCAACTTCCTTGATAGCTCTGCGGCCATTTTCACATAATGCGGCGATAATTGCTCGATCAATATGATCAAGGCGCCGGGTTAAATAACGGCTGCGGTTCATAGTCCACCCCTAGCTGGATGACACCAGCGGGGCCTTGTGATTGCGAAGGCAAATGTCCGATTTTGCCTTATTTGTGTGAACTTGGCGCAAGAATCTGTTGATCGCGAACCCACCCAGCAATGCGACGGGCATAGTCCGCAGGGTCAAGATTGAAGGTCAAAGGTCGTTTCCAGCTTCGATTAGAGAGTCGAAAAGCCCAAAACGCGTTCTTGAAACCATAGCTGATGGGCTGCTCCCACAGCTATCGTTAGTTCAACAATCAAATGGAGCATTCTTGAACAAAATCAATAAGTCGGGAGCAGTGCGATGATAAGCCAAGTGCAATCAATATCAAATTCGGGACATCGGTTGTAATGGCCTATTCTACGACTGCCTTGCTTGCATTGGCGTCGCAATGCGCTCCTACAGTCGCACCCGAAACGGTGCTTGCCATCATTCAAACCGAAAGCAGCGGCGAGCAATTCGCCCTCAATGGCAACGGCGGGAAGCAACCCGCCCGCCAAACCAACGCCGCCGATGCCGCCGCAACTGCCCGCCGCTATGTGGCGGCAGGATATTCCGTCGATCTGGGGCTTGGTCAAATCAACTCACGCAACATGCGATGGCTCGGCTTGACGTGGGAGACGGTGTTCGACCCCTGCACCAACGTCGCGGCTTTGGCCCGTGTCCTCACCACGAACTATAATTCGGTGAAAGCCGGACGCGATCCGCAAACCGCCCTTCGGGTCGCACTCTCGATGTATAACACGGGAAGCCAAACGCGCGGATTCCGAAACGGCTATGTTGCCAAGGTCGTTGGTAACGCGGGCATCGCTGACGCGGGCGTGTCATATGCCACGAGCCTTCCAGCCGTCGCGTTTGCTGCGCCGGAAAGTGGCGACTTACGCGAACGCCTAATCTCTGAAAACGAGGCACCCCCGAGGCCGATACTGCAAGCCCGCCCCGCGCCCCCGCCGAAATGGAACGTCTTCGAGCGCGCCGCCTACGAACGCGAAACGCTCATTCTCGCTGAAAACGAAAGGG
>JAYVGQ010000033.1:0-90838 GCA_043771985.1 Sphingomonadales bacterium | reverse complement strand
TGTAAGTCGGGTAGATAAGCGCCGCGAGTACAGGCATCAAAACGCCCAGCAAAATCCCCAACACGGTAGGGAAGTTGGCCGCTATTGCTGCCAAAGGCGCAGTGAAATGCGGCGCTGCTATTTTTCTATCCATACCTGTGCGTTAAGGTCTTTGTGGTTAATATTCCGTTTTACTATCCCAGCATCGGCCCTAACCTCTTCCAGCGATAGGCCTAAACGTCTTGGCAAAGTCATGTGTAGCCGCGTGGCACCCTATTTTGCCAGCGAACGACGTTCTGAAACGCAAAGGATGGGATAATACATCATGATGCCAGGCCTGATTGCGCGCGATGGTGGCGCGGCGGAACCGTTGCACGGGGTGAAACAATGGTGTTAGGATAAATTGTGAGAACTTTTATTGCGGTTGTTCATGCTGCAGCAATTGAAAGCTAAACTTAACAGCCTTGCTGCCATCCATCAGCGAGATTACCGCTTTCAGCTCTTTACCTTCGCGCCAGTAATGGATGCGTTGGGGGTAGTCGTGCTCCGCATTTTCAAAAACGATAGCGTTTTCGGATGACGCGGTAGCGACAAATCGCACAGGTTTCTGGTCGGCAGACACGGCCCAAAAAACAACACCACCGTCATCCTCTTTCTGAATACGCATCTGTTCCCAAAACGTCAGCGTTTCGCCTTTGCCATAGCGGCTCGTCCCCATCATCATGTCGCCGCGCAATGGCGTCCAGTATTCGTCGGACCATCCGTTTTCATCGTCGCGCGCCCAAGCGCCCACCATCCATTCGGGCATTTTATGGCCATCAGACAATGCTGACGCCGCAAAAGGGAAAAGCAGACCGCTGATAATAATTGCCAAGAGAAATTTACGCATGCTCATGCTCCGATTTCACGTCGTTGATGCAGCCACATCGATAGCCCGGCGGCAACGATCAACGCCGCGCCGAATAGAGCCACGATATCGGGGAAATGACGAAATACCAATGCGTCGATGGTCAATGCAACAGGCAGCTGGATGTACACCGCCTGTGCGGCATTTGCAGCCGATGCGCGCATCGTTCCTTGAAAAATCAACCAATGCGCACCGCTGGCAGAGATAGCAACGATGGCGCAGCGCAGGACGACGCTGCTGTCGGGCCATGCAATCGCCAGGGATGGAGCGCCCGAAGAATGGCCAATGACCGCTCCAATCAACACCACAGGCGCCGCAACAGCAACCATCGCCCACTGCAAAGCCATGGGCTTTCCCGTGCCGGCTGCCATCCGGTTCAATATGATCATTGCAGAGAAAAACAGCGCAGCAACAAGCGGCAAAAACGCCACTGCGCCCAGTGCAGCGACATTGGGACGCAACACAAACGCGACACCGACCAGCGCCAGCACTGACGCTAGCCAAGCTTTTGGATGCAACGGCTCTTTTAGGAATACTGCAGATGCCAATGCCGTAATCACCGGGCTGGCAAAGACGATGGCTGTCGCCTCGGCCAGCGGCATCGCAAAAATGCTAAGGAAAAAGGCGATGGATGAACCCGCGAGCATCAACCCTCTGCCAAATTGCAACCAAGGCTTTTCAACGGAGAACGCCGCAGCGCCATCTTTAACCGCGACCAACGCTGTCAACAACGGGACTGCCAAAACAAACCGCAAAGCAGCAACTGCTGGCACCGGCCATGACCCCGCCATAGATTTGATCACTGCATCACCGCACGACAACAAAGCAAAGCCGGCAACTGCTATTAAAAATCCATTATTGCCGCGCATCAGCCCCATTTTCTGCAACAATTCAATGTTTAGCGAGTGTCAGCTCGGTGGCGTCAAGTCCCCAATTGTGTCGCACCTAGCCTAGAAACCATCGCGGCGCATTACCCTTTTGTTCACCATTTCTCGTTACCACGACGGGTAGATGAACATATTGGAAAACGGAGCGACAGGCCTGTGAGCGCATTTGGCAAAAAACCTGGTCTTACCGGAAGCCGTCCGGCGTTTGGCGTAGCTCGCCCGATGAACGGCAGTGGCGCACCTGGTGCGGGACAGCAATCCGCACCCGCCCAACCGCAATCAGCTCCACCCCCGACGCTTGGCGGCGAACAATTTCCACCGATTGATCCAGCCAACCTTCCGGGCAGTACCCCCGGTAGCGCGCCAGCTGCACGTCAAAGCGATGCTATGACGCGCCTTGCTGAACGGTCTTCAAATTCAGGAGCCGTTGATAACGGCACCGAAGGTTTTGCGACGTCAGTTCATAAAATCAAAGAGCAAGTGCTTCCTCGCTTGCTGGAGCGCGTTGACCCGGAAGCAGCCGCTTCGCTAAACAAAGACGAGCTTACCGAGGAATTCCGGCCGATTATCCTTGAGGTGCTCGCCGAGCTGAAATTGACGCTGAACCGCCGCGAACAATTCGCTCTGGAAAAAGTGCTCGTTGACGAATTGCTCGGCTTTGGTCCGCTGGAGGAGTTGCTGTCCGATCCAGATATTTCCGACATCATGGTTAATGGCCCGACACAAACCTATGTCGAAAAAGCGGGCAAGTTGCAGCTTTCGGGTATCCAGTTTCGTGATGAGGAACATCTGTTTCAAATCGCTCAGCGTATCGTCAACCAAGTTGGCCGCCGCGTCGACCAAACTACACCGCTTGCCGACGCCCGTTTGAAGGACGGCAGTCGCGTCAACGTCATTGTACCGCCGCTGTCGCTGCGCGGTACAGCGATCTCGATTCGTAAATTTTCCGAAAAGCCGATCACTATCGACATGCTAAAAGGCTTTGGCTCGATGGATGAAAAGATGGCGACGGTGCTGAAAATCGCTGGTGCTGCCCGGATGAATATCGTTATTTCCGGCGGTACGGGTTCGGGCAAAACGACGATGCTTAATGCTTTGTCGAAAATGATCGATCCGGGTGAACGCGTGCTAACGATTGAGGATGCGGCGGAACTTCGCTTGCAACAACCGCATTGGTTGCCACTCGAAACGCGCCCACCAAACCTTGAAGGCCAAGGCGCGATCACCATTGGCGACCTTGTGCGAAACGCTCTGCGTATGCGCCCCGACCGTATCATATTGGGCGAAATTCGTGGCGCGGAATGCTTCGATCTGCTCGCCGCGATGAACACCGGTCATGATGGTTCAATGTGCACGCTTCACTCTAACAGCCCGCGCGAATGCCTTGGCCGTATGGAAAACATGATCCTGATGGGCGACATCAAAATCCCGAAGGAAGCGATCTCGAAACAGATTGCCGATTCGGTTGATCTGGTGGTGCAGGTAAAACGTCTGCGCGACGGCTCGCGCCGGACCACACAGATTACCGAAGTGATCGGAATGGAGGGCGATGTCATCGTCACGCAGGATCTGTTCAAATTTGAATATCGCGATGAAGATGCCGACGGCAAAATCATCGGCGAATGGGTGTCGGGCAGTGTCCGCCCCTATACGCTTGAAAAAGCGCGCCAATACGGATTTGACCAGCCCTATCTGGAATGCTGCCTGTAAATTTCCGTCGCCTAAGGCGTCCTTGCTATTGAAAGCCACGCGATTGCCGCATAGTTTTCTTGCACCGGAAATCTATCCGGCGAGGAGATTGCGATGTTGAAAATCCATAAAGCTGCGTTTGCTGCGATGTTGATGGCGGCACCGCTCGCTGCCTGCGGTCAATCTGGCGAAAAGGCCGCTGAGGAAACTGCAGAAGCCGCCGATGCCGTTGGTGATGCAGCAGGCGATGCTGCCGAACAAGCTATGCAAGTTGCCGAGGAAAAAACTGACGAAGCAGCACAAGCAGCCGCCGTTACCGCAGGCAAAGCCGGCGACGCTGTGAAAGAAGCTGCGGGCGACGCCGCTAAGGCTACCGGTAACGCGCTCGAAAAGGCAGGCGATAAAGCCAAAGAATTGGGCGAAGACGCCAAAGACGCCGCGAAGTAGACCTGAACGACAAACAAATGGCCCGCCCGATAGTTCGGCGCGGGCCTTTTTGGTGCGTATCTAATAAGCACCATCGAACCCTAGGGGTTTGCAAGGCCGACCGGCCGCCCGAGCTTATGCGAGGTAGCCAAGGTCGCGGATGCGACCGCCCGGCGCTTGAGGGCAAACAAATAATGGTGCACCCAACTGGATTCGAACCAGTGGCCCCCAGATTAGGAATCTGATGCTCTATCCTGCTGAGCTATGGGTGCGCCACAAGTGGACATAGCCGCCGCCTAGCCATGGGTCAATTTTTTGCCTCGGGCGGGACGAAGGGCAATGGCAATGGCGCAACGGTGATGCCTTCATCAAACAAAGCTTGCGCTTCGTTGGCGCTGGCCGATCCGTGGATAATCCGTTCGGGGGTTTCACCATAATGGATGGCTCGGGCTTCCTCGGCAAACTTATTGCCCACCCAGTCCGAATTTTCCAGCATCCGGCTTTGCAGCTTGCCGAGCGCTGCGATGGCTTTTTCAATTTCAGCAGGCATTTCCGGCTGATTACTGACTGCCACGGTGTGATCGGTATCCGGTTCAGCGCGCGGTGTTGGAACTGACTGCTGATTGCCTTTGCGGGCGATGTTCGGAGCCATGACTGCTTTTGTGATCGCAACCGCGCCGCATGTGGGGCAGCTTAGCATCTGCGCAGTCAATTGCCGATCATATTCATCTGACGATGCGAACCAGCCTTCAAACCGGTGGCCATTCGGCGCACAGATCAAATCATACGCTATCATTCAGCATTACCAGCCAACATCGGATCCAACTTTCCTGTGCGATCAAGCGCGATCAAATCGTCACAGCCCCCGACGTGAACGCCATCGATGAAGATTTGCGGAACGGTCGTGCTGCCATTGGAACGCGCCAGCATCTCGTCACGATTCGGACCGCCTGAGGCATCCGTCTCGTGATAGGCCGCGCCTTTGTTTTCAAGCAACAGCTTGGCACGGAAGCAATACGGACATGCGAATTTGGTGTAGATTTCAATTTTGGCTGTCATGTGTGGGAAATGGGATGCTCGCTGCGCCAAGTCAAGTAGCGTTGGCGCTCTCCAGCCCCGCTGGCAAAACACGGGTCCAGCACACGATAGTAACGGCCGATGCACCACTCTTTTTCAACGCACGGATGCAGGCATCGGTGGTGGCGCCGCTGGTATAGACATCGTCGACGAGCAGTATGTGCCGCCCTTTCAGCAAATCTTGTCGCTTGGCATGCACCTCAAACGCGCCAGTGACCATATTTCGGCGCTCTATGCCAGATAGCCCCCCAAGCGGCGTTGTGCGCCGTGTGCGACGCAGCAGATCGGGACAGTGTGCGTGGCCCGACTGAGCCGATATTTCACGCGCAATCAGCACCGATTGATTGAAACTGCGCCCCCATAGACGCGTCCAATGCAGCGGCACTGGGACCAACAGAGCATCTGCCGGAAGCGCGCGGACATGGCGCATCAATTGCTCCGCTATCATCCGCGCCAAACCGATGCGACCCGCATATTTCAGGCGTAAGGCGACATGCCGGGCAATATCACCATAGGCCACCGCCGCTTTAATACCGTTGTGCCGCGGCGGATTGGACAGGCATTCGGCGCATTGTTGAACATCGTCTGTCACATACGGCATCGGCAAGTCGCAGCTGGCGCAACAGGGAGACCCTAGAAACACCAAACTGTTCCAACAGCTTTGGCAAAATGCGCCGCCGCCAGCCGCCCCGCCCGCAGCCATTTCGCCACAAGACGGGCAGCGTGCAGGCAGCGCAAAATCCAGTATGGTACGAAAAGGAGCGGTAAGCATTTGCACAAACTCTTGTCCCGCAAGCAGGGGCAAGGCACAAGCGGCAAATGGCTGATAACACTCCGCAGATTTTCGACAACCGCCGCCGCATGGCGATTCGCGCCCGTGCTGTGGCGCGCGGATTGGAGCAATCCTTTCTGCTTGCGGCTATGGCAGACGAGCTGACAGAGCGGTTGGCTTATGTCTCGCGCAATTTTGATAACGCACTGTTGATCGGGCCAATCGCTGCGTTTGCTGACCAAATTCTTGGTGAGAGAAAGCCAGTCACCGTGCTGAACATTATGCAGGATGAGGAAGTTCTCGCGTATCCGCCGGGCAGTTTCGATCTGATCATTTCGGCAGGTACGCTAGATAGCGTCAATGATTTGCCTGGCGCGCTGGTTCAAATTCGGCGTTCGCTGAAACCCGATGGACTATTTCTTGGAACGTTGTTCGGTGCCGACAGCCTGCAATCGTTGAAGTCGGTCATGCTGATTGCCGATGGCCCAAAGGTTCGCCCGCATGTCCATCCACAAATCGACCTGCGCGCAATATCCGACTTGTTGACGCGTGCTGGCTTTGCATTGCCAGTAACTGACATCGACAAACTGTCGGTGCGCTATAGCGACTGGCGACGATTAGTGACCGATTTGCGAGACGCAGGGGTGAGTAACGCGCTGAGCGGTCCACGCGCCATTTCACGGTTATTACCAAATGCGCTAGATTCCGCATGGCGCGCAGCGACCGAATCTGACGGGCGCGTAAGTGAAAGCTTTCACTTTTTACAACTCAGTGGATGGGCTCCTGCACCTAGCCA
The DNA here is from genome assembly GCA_043771985.1 of Sphingomonadales bacterium. GTDB lineage: Bacteria > Pseudomonadota > Alphaproteobacteria > Sphingomonadales > Sphingomonadaceae > Sphingorhabdus_B. The sequence continues at coordinate 84,305 of JAYVGQ010000033.1, read as the reverse complement.
GCCCAAACCTGCGGAGCGCGGCAGCGGTACAGTCTCGCTTGCCAGCGTGTTGAAGAAATCCCGCTAAAGCAGTTTTTTGAGCAAGCTGAGCAGCGGAATGTCTGCGGGTGGCATCTGTAAACTGGCCATTTCGTCAACAGTGAACCAGCCCAACTCGGGGCTTTCCATTGCTTCAGGTTCGCCCGTCCATTGCGTGCATAAATACAACATCAGCAGCAGCGGTCGGTCCCCAACAAAGGCGCTGGCAAAGCAGGTAGGAACAAGATTCGCACTATCGACATCGATTGCCAACTCTTCGGCAAGCTCGCGAACTAATGCTATCTCAGGCGTTTCTCCGTCCTCAAGCTTCCCCCCAGGAAATTCCCACAACCCCGCCATTGAGCGCCCTATGGGACGCTTTTGCAGCAGAATTTGGCCGTCTTGGCGCAACAATGCAGCAGCGACTACCAACAAAGTTGTCGGAATTTTTTTCATGTTGGTTCGACTCTGAAAGTTTTTGTTAAGATTCTTGTGGAAAAAGAGACGTGTTCGCTACCAACCAGAAAGATGGAGCCAATAATGTTGGATCTTATTCGCGGCATTGTCAAATGCCAGTCGGGCGCGACGGCAATAGAGTATGGACTGATCGCGTCCTTGATCGTCATCGCAATGATGTCGGCTTTGGGCACGCTCGCAACGTCGTCAACAGGGATGTGGAACAAAGTTTCTACGAATGTTGTCAACGCTGGCAAATAACACTTTGTTAGTAATTACGGGGTATCAGTGCAAAATCAGTCAGTGTTTTCAGACTGATCGGGTGAACGTTGAACAGTTGAACAGGAGACTAGAAATGAAAATTATCAAAAAGCTTTTCAAGAACGAAAATGGCGCGACCGCAATTGAATACGGTCTGATCGCTGCTTTGATCGCCGTTGCTGCGATCACCGCGATGACAAGCCTTGGTACAAACCTTTCCAACACGTTTGGTAAAGTGAACAACCAGCTCGTTAAGTAATCGATAAATCCTAGATTTATCTACTGTGGCAGGGGCGGCGTTCGTAAGGATGCCGCCCCTTTCCGTTTTTGGCTTTTGCCGCTTGAATCAAAGTTAGTGTAATCCGGTTTTACATTAACCTATTGGCGACTATTTCCCGCTAATCCTCAGGCCTTAGATCAACAGAACGTGGTGACAATGAACCAGCCTTTCAACCCGGCCGACATGGACGTAAAACGCGGTCAGAACAGAGATAGCCTGTTCGTGAAGGCAGTGTTGCGTTTCCCGGTGAGTGGCGATGAGCGCGAGGTTCGCGTCCGCAATATCTCGTCGGGCGGGCTGATGGCCGAGGCCCCGTTACGAACACCGCGCGGCGACCCCATCGAAGTTCAGTTGCGCAACATTGGCTGGGTCAGTGGAAAAGTCGCCTGGGTTGCAGAATCGCGTTTCGGCATTGCATTCGATTATCCCATCGATCCAAAGATGTTGGCGGTGCGCGAAAGCACCGGGTATGAAGTACCACGGTACCTCGCCAAAATTGACAAGCCTCTGACCTCGGCGCCAAAACGGCAACGTCCGCTATAGGCTTAACTCGGTCCGCGGCCGGTTCACTCCACTAGGCAATAGACATCGACTGGCACAGTAATCCGGTCAAGCACTTTGCCGATTGGATATTCAGATTTACCACCATCTTCGGCAGCTTGTTCCAGCAAGTCCCGCTTGTCTTGCCCTGCGATCACAAACATCGTTGTGCGCGCCGCGACGATCGCAGCGGCTGTTAATGTCACGCGGTTCACCGGTGCCTCGGGCGGCAAAGGATCGGGTGCTACGCCGATTGCGCGGCGGTCTTTGGGCGCGTCAAGCGCCGCTTCGAGATCAGGACCAGCAAAGATCGATGCGGTATGCCCGTCTGCGCCCATGCCGAGCCAAACCAAATCGGGTGGCCAATGCAGGTCCATCAGCCGAGCGTTCGCAGCTTTCCCAGCCAGATGGTGATCGGCAGCATCGCTGGTCAGCGGCAGAACCCGCGCGCCTTTAGGCAGAAAGATTTTCGCAAGCATCGCCACATTGGACAACGCATCGCTGACCGGAACCAGGCGGTCGTCGGTCGGAATGATCGTTACACCTTTCCAGCGCAAAGGTGCCTCTGCCAGTTTTTTCAGGATCGGAACGGGCGTTGAACCGCCGGGAAACGCGACCAATGCTTGACCGCGTGCATCCAGCGCACTTTCGATGATGAAGGTTACATCACCAACGACAGCATCGACCAACTCGTCGCTTGAATCAAAATCCCACCATTCAATTTCTTCGGCCATGCGGCACCCTTCGTTTCGTATGAATCACCCAGCCGTCACATAAGCGCGTTGGTCAGCCATTCCCATTGAAATCAGCAAAGGATTGTTGCTTTGTCGCGCCTGAAAATCGGCTTTGCCCGACAGCCCGCGCCAGCCGCAATTTATCAATGCCTGCGCCACCGGTGCGCCCAACGTGGTTCCGGGGCCAAGCACTACCACGCGATCTGGACAAAATTCGCGCGCGGCAACCTGTACCGCACAGCTAAAATCATAGGTCGCGTTGATTTGCGCGCCTAGCGTGTAATCATAGATCGTGGCCTCGCTAAACGCTTTAGGCGACCAGATATAGCCGGTGCCATCAACGACTGGCATTGTTCCGGAACCAAAATCGCTCTGTGGGTTCACTCTCTTTGCCTCGGCCACGATGTGGTTGAGCAAAGGCGAATGAAACGCCGCATGATAATTCAGCTTCATTGGAAAGCGGTCATCCTTGGGCAGCCGTTCCATCAGCCATTTTATGCCAGCATTATCGGCTGCAAAGACAATCATTGCGCCGAGCCGAATCGAAATATGGACCGCCATGTCTTTGCGCGCCGCTGCTTCGCCTAGAATAGCGTCTACCGCAGCCGCTTTGGCCGGATCAATGCGCCAATCGGCATCGGCCATTGACCAGACAACCTGCCCGCCCTGCCCCTTTTCCTGCATCAACTGGCCCATCGTGTTGACCAGCCGGGCGCCTGAATCAAAATCAAGCACACCTGCGCACGCAAGCGCCAGATACCAGCCCATCGAATTCCCGGTGACAGCCACGATGTCATACCGGTCGCGGTCGATGGCAGCAAAGTCAGCAAGCGCGCAGGCATAAATCAACAGCGAAGCATTATCGCCGGGCATGTGCAGCGACGCGCTATATTTTTCCGCTCCATCGAGTTCGGAAAGGCTTGGCTGCCCCTGCGACACACGGAACGCATCAAGCCGCGCAACCAAATCCCCGCGCGACGGATGATACCGTTTCAAATAGCCCAACTCGGTCGCATTATACGTGCCGCGACCGGGGCAGATGACCATCAGCTTTTCTTTCACGTACCCACCGCCTTTAACGCCGCGTCTATAATCGACGCTTTGCTGGGCAAAGTCAGTTCCGCCGCAGGCCCTAATGCAATAAAACAATCATCGGCGGTCAATCGGCTGGAATCGTTGCCGCGACCAGCCTCTGCCAATATTGTCATCAGCTTTTCTGACGGACTGCCCGCGCGCCGGCATTCATCAACGATCAGGATTTTCCGTGCACTCGCAACCGCATCAACAATGCCGGTTTCGTTTAACGGATGCAGCCAGCGCAAATCGATAATGCGCAGGTTGACACCGCGATCACGCAATTCCTGTTCCACTTGCCGTGATAGAAAATAGCCATTTCCGTACGTTATAATCGCAAGGTCGTCACCTTCGCCGTGCATCGCCAATTCGCCTAGTCCAATGTTCGGCGCAGCATTTGGCGCGACATAATTGGACGTCCAGCCACCGTCGCCGACCTCAACCAGGTCCGCTGTGTGGTACAATGCAATCGGTTCAACAAAGATAATCACTCGCCCGTCTTCATGCGCCAATCGCACACATTCGCGCAACATCGCAGGCGCATCGGCGGCACAGCTGGGCACTGCAACGATGATACCGGGAATGTCAGTTAGAACCGCAAGGCTGTTATCATTGTGAAAATGCCCCCCAAATCCCTTTTGATAGGGCAGCCCCGCGATCCGCACGACCATGGGGTTACGGTATTGGCCGTTGGAGAAAAATGACAGTGTCGCCGCCTCACCGCGAATTTGATCCTCTGCATTGTGCAGATAGGCGATGAACTGGATTTCGGGGATGGGAAGAAAGCCATTATGTCCGGCACCAATAGCAAGGCCAAGGATCGTTTGTTCATCAAGCAAAGTATCAAATACCCGTGCAGCGCCAAATTTATCCTGCAAGCCTTGTGTCACGCCGTAAACGCCGCCTTTGCGAGCGACGTCTTCGCCAAATAGCGCGACATTGGGATAGCGTAGCATCAAATCTGCCAGCGCAAAATTGATCGACTTTGCCAATGTTACAGGCTTTGCCAGATTGCGGGCATCTTTAACAAACACCGCATCGCGTGCGGCGGTAGTGGGCAACGGCGGCGACATTTTGCCTGCTACCGGTGGCGCAATAGATGCCATTATGGCGGCCTTGGTCGTCAAACGCGGCTTCGTTAAAGCTTCCGTAGCAACCCGCTCTACTTGCCGGCGCATATCCTCATAACGTCCGATAATCTCCTCGCGGCTCATCCCCGCATGTTGCAGCAATATCCGCGCACTGTGCAGCAAAGGATCTTGCGCCTCATTCGCCTCGATCAGATCCATTGCAGCATAGCTTGCCTCTACATCCGCCCCTGCATGACCCATCAAGCGCACAGTGCGCATGTGCAGGAACACCGGCTTGCGACGACTGCGCGCATAATGGACTGCCTCATGACATCCGCGCATCGCGTCAAGCATGTCCACGCCGTCGCACTGGATATAATGTAGCGCAGGCCGTTGGCTATAATTCGCCTCTATCCAGCCGCCGGGGGTCCGCACCGAAATGCCGATGCCGTTATCTTCGCACAGGAATATCACAGGCATCGGCAAATGCTGATACGCTGCCCACGCCGCTGCATTGAATGCGCCTTGCGATGTGGAATGGTTCGCCGAGGCATCACCGAACGAGCACAGGATAACGGCATCATGCGGCAATACAGCATCGCCCAGTTTCAAACGCTGCGCCATGCCAATGCTGTGCGCAGCGCCAACCGCCTTTGGCAGATGCGATGCAATCGTGCTGGTTTGCGGCGGCACAAAAGTCTGGGCACAGCCCAAAACCTTGTGCCGTCCGCCGGATATTGGATCATCGGCTGAGGCCGAAAAGCTAAGCGCCATATCATACAGCGGCGTCAACCCGCCTTGCTGTTTCTTTCGCTGGATCAGGAATGCAGCATCGCGGTAATGCAGAAACGCCATATCGTTCTGCCGCGTGGCCGTCGCCATTGCCGCTGTACCCTCATGGCCCGAACTGCCGATGGAATAAAAGGTTTTACCTTTTGATCGCCGCGCCCATAAATCGAGATGCCGCGACATAATCTGGCTGTCGAACACGTCGACCAGTTGATGCACCGGCGGGATATCAGCGTGCCGGTTGCTGCGCGTTGCGGGTAAATCGCCAGCCAAAACGCGTTTGGCAAAAGCTTCATCGATGATCGTCGGTCGGTCAAACATATCGCTAAGCATTTACCCCTATGCCGCATAAATGCCACAGCAAATGACTTAGTTTAACTACACGATTAAAATTGCTGGTATTGCATCCTGAGTTGGGTAATATCTGTGATGTTGCGGCAATCCCCCCTTTGCAAAAAGATGTGCGCCGAAACGCATAACCGCTGAGACCAGTAAATGGCAGGCGGGTTCGACACGCCCTTTAGGAGAGAAAAATGCGTCGATTGAACAAGTTCGCGGTTTCCGCGCTAAGCACCACTATGCTCGCAGCCGTCGCCATCGCGCCTGCCTATGCGCAAGAAGCGCAGGCAGATGAAGATGCTGATCCAAACGCTATTATCGTCACAGCGACCCGCCGGGCGCAAAATGTGCAAGACGTTCCTTTGGCGGTCACTGCTGTCAGCCCGGAACAATTGGAACGTCAAGGCGTCGTCAACGTGTCACAGCTCGCGCAAGTGTCGCCAAGTTTTTCGTCATCCAATGCGCAGATAGCATCGGGATCGGTCGTGCTGCGTATTCGCGGTGTCGGCACAACATCCAACAACATCGGTTTTGAAAGTGCGGTCGGTATCTTTATCGATGGCGCCTATCAGTCACGGCCAGGCGTTGCGTTGGGTGAGTTTGTTGATGTTGAGCGCGTTGAAGTTCTGCGGGGTCCGCAAGGCACCTTGTTCGGCCGGAACACATCGGCTGGCGCTTTGACCGTCACTAATAACCGACCAATCCTGAACGAGTTCAGTGGTTTTGCAAACGCCACTTATGGCAGCTATAACCTTGTGAATGTGCAAGGCGCGGTTAACGTCCCTATCGTCACCGACAGTCTCGCACTGCGGGTGACCGGTGCATATCGGAAAAGCGACGGAACAGTCGATGTTCGCGGACGCGGCGGCGTGAAAGTCGGCGAATCCAACAACACCGATCAATTTTTGCTGCGCGGTCAGCTGGGCTTTGCCTTTGGTGCGGTCGAGGGTCGCATCATTGCCGATTACGCGCAAAGCAAAGCTGGTTGTTGCACCGCTGTTGAGCTGGCGCCATCTGGCCTTGAAACGTCCGGATTGCTGAACCTTTTTGGACTGGGCGCTACAGGCGGGCAGTTTCAGGATAATCGCGGATTACAGGCGGTGAACGACCGCGTCACATCCGCCAATTTTGCGCCGATCGGTAATATCAAAAACTATGGCGTCACCGGAGAATTAACCGTTCCCGTCAGCGATGCAGCCGACCTGATCTATATCGGTTCGTACCGCGAGTTTCGCGCCAAGGAAACATACGATACCGACTTTACGGCACTTGACCTTTTCAATGTCGATCTCAACAATACCCGCATTGATACAATGACGCAGGAACTGCGATTGCAGGGTGACGCGCTAGACAACAAGCTGGAATTCCTTGTTGGTGGGTATTATTCTACTGAAGATATCCGCCAAGAAGTTAGTTTTGCGTTGGGCACCGATTACGCTGCCTTTGCAAACGCATCGTTGTTTGGCTTGGCAGCGCAATTGGGTATTCCATCTTTCGGTTTTACCGCGCTGCAAACATTGTCGGGCGGTGCGAACCCAGCGACAACCCGGGCAACCAACGGCTATACACAAAATAGCAAAAGCTGGTCGTTGTTCACCAACAATACGTTTTCAATCACCGATAGTTTCAAAGCATCGTTCGGGTTGAGATATTCAAGCGAGAGCAAAGACGGTTCCTACGCATCGGTTTCTAACACGAACCCAACATGTAATGGTATCGTTGCAAACGCCGGGGCGTTAAACCTTGGAAGCGCCGACCCGCGCGTCCGGGCTTTGGGCGGCACAGCCCTGGTTCTTGGTTGCTTACCGTTCCTTGCGCCGGCGAATTTGCCAGCGTCTGCAGTATTGCCTTTGCCGCGCAGCTTTTCTGGCAAGTTCAAAGACAATGAACTGATCTACACCGGCAAATTGATGTATGAATTCGCCGCACCGATCAATGTCTATGCAAGCTTTACGCACGGATACAAATCAGGCGGCTTCAACCTAGACAGTACGGCAGCAATTGGCGGTGCGAACCCTGCTTTCCGGTCAGAACTGGTTGATTCATACGAGATGGGGGTAAAGGCCCGTTTCCTCGATAACGCCCTCACGGCAAATCTGGCGATTTTCAAAGAAGATTTCACCGATTTCCAAGTTTTGGAATTCACCGGCACCCGTTTCCAAACGTTCAACGTACCCAAAGCAACATCAAAAGGGTTCGAGCTGGAAACAACAATTCGGCCAGATGATCATTTCACAGTGAATGCCGCTTTGACGTATGTTGAGGCTGCGTATCCCGGAAGTTGCGCAGGGACATCGACCGAGATTAACGTGCTCAACCTGTGCGGCGAAGACTTGACTAATGCCGCGCAAATCACGGCGATCGCTGGTGCGACCTATACCAACGATATTGGCAGTAATTTGAAATTCTTTATCAACAGCCAAGTGAAGCTGGAAAGTGACAGTCGCACATCAACGCAAGCAACCGAACTGCCAACGTCACCTGCTGGTGTAGGGACAACCGCAAAGCTGCCGTTCGACATCCAGGACGGTAATGTCAAAGTGAACATGCGTGCGGGGATCAGCACGGCAGACGATAGCGTTGGCATCGAATTGTGGGCCCAGAACATCTTTGACGAACCAACGCGCGGTGTTACCTTTAATACAACATTGCGAGCTGGATCGCGGTCTACGTTCATTTTGGAACCCCGTACGATCGGCGTCACGTTGCGCGGCAAATTCTAAACCTATAACGATCAAGCACAATAAAGGCCGGCTTCCCATCGGAGGCCGGCCCTTTTTTATGCGACAAAAGTTTTCGGACTAGTCGGTGATAACGGCGCCAGCGGACACAAGTTCGGCAACCGCATCACCAGCAAGACCAGCCTCTGCCAGCACCGTTTCATAATCTGCACCTTTGGACGCGATCAAAAAGCTGTCGGCCTGTGGATGACTCGAAAGCCGCGGGGCGATTTGCGGGTGTAGCCATTTGCCGTCGGTTAGAACGGCCTGTCGGTCAGCATTCGCAGGATGCGTCGCAGCCTCGACATAATCGAGCACCGGCGTAACGCAAGCATCGGTCAGCGCAAAAATCGCCTCCCATTCGTCGCGAGTTTTCGACATGAACACCGCCTCAAGCATCTTGTGCTGTTCGGACCATTTCGCGCGGGCAAGCTGATGTCCGTACTCCCCCGCGTCAATGGGCAGGCGTTCCATCATCGCGACAAAGAATTGCGGCTCGATACAGCCAACAGCCATAAACTTGCCGTCACTGGTCGCATAGCACCGGTAATAGGGTGCAGCGCCATCAAGCAAATTGCCTTCGCGCGTCGCCGACCACAGCCCAAGCCCCGCCATGCCGTGAACAAAGCTCATCAGGCTATGCGTGCCATCAACAATCGCGGCATCCACCACCATACCTTTATCCATGGTCGCGCGTTCCAGAAGCGCCGCCAATATGCCGGTGACAAGGAACATGCTGCCCCCGCCGAAATCGCCCACCATATTCAGCGGCGGTGGCGGTGGGCGGTCAGCATTGCCAGTCGCATTCAGCATCCCGGTCATACCGATATAGTTGATGTCATGCCCCGCCATCTGGCTCCAGGGACCAGACTGGCCCCAGCCAGTCATCCGGCCATAAATCAGTTTCGGATTAACCGCGAGGCAAGCCTTTGGCCCCACACCCATGCGTTCCGTCACGCCGGGACGCAGCCCTTCGATCAGGACATCCGCAGTGGCGATCAGCTTAAGCAATGCCTCGACAGCTTCGGGCTTTTTCAGGTCGAGGACAATCGACCGCTTGCCGCGCCCGTCTACACCCTTTGGCACGACCGAGTTACCCGGCCGGTCAATCACCACCACATCCGCGCCCATATCGGCCAGCAGCTGCCCCGCATAAGGGCCAGGGCCGATGCCAGCGAGTTCAATGACTTTAACGCCATTCAGCGGGCCGTTACGAGTGGGCATGTTTCTCTCCATTTAATCGCACGATTAAATTTGCTTAGGGTGTCATAAAAAATCACGCAAGCATTAGCCTTAGCGATAATCCGTTTCACGCAAAGAACGCTAAGATTTTTAAGAGGTCAGTCCACAAACAAACCGTAGGTTAGGCAGCTGGTATTCAATGACAATAATTGGGAAACGTTCCCGCGATTCACAAAGCAAACCTCTTAAAAATCTTTGCGCCCTTTGCGTGAAACGAATTTCACACTCAACGATTCCGCCGCCCCTCAATCAACGCATCGACGACGCTGGGATCAGCCAAGGTCGAGGTGTCCCCCAACGCCGCAAAATCATTCTCGGCGATTTTGCGCAAGATCCGCCGCATGATTTTGCCGCTGCGCGTTTTGGGCAGTGCGGGCGTAAAATGGATGTGATCGGGCGAGGCAATCGGGCCAATTTCGGTGCGGACTTGCTGGCGCAGTTCGGCTGTCAAATCGTCACTGTGTTCTTCGCCCGCATTCAACGTAACATAGCAATAAATGCCCTGCCCCTTGATGTCATGCGGGAAGCCCACCACCGCTGCCTCGGAAACTTTGTCGTGTAACACTAACGCACTCTCGACTTCAGCCGTGCCCATCCGGTGACCCGAAACGTTGATAACATCATCGACACGGCCCGTGATCCACCAATAATTGTCCGCATCGCGGCGGCATCCGTCACCGGTGAAATACTTGCCCTGATAGGTCGAAAAATACGTCTGCACGAACCGGTCGTGGTCGCCGTAAACGGTGCGCGCCTGCCCCGGCCAGCTATGCGTAATGCACAAATTGCCCGAAACATCGCCGTGCCCCTCATCACCAATGGCGTCGCCTTCCTCGGCAATCACCGCACCTTCGCCATCGACCAGTTGCGGGCGGATGCCAAAGAACGGGCGACCTGCGCTGCCCGGTTTCATTCCGTGCGCACCGGGCAGAGTCGTGATCATCACTCCGCCGGTTTCGGTCTGCCACCAGGTATCGACGATTGCGAGCTTACCCTCACCCACCGTCGCATGATACCAGCGCCATGCCTCTGGATTGATCGGTTCACCTACTGTGCCAAGCAGCCGCAGCGACTTGCGCGACCGCGACGTTACTGGCGTATCACCATCACGCATCAACGCGCGCAGGGCGGTAGGCGCAGTGTAGAAAATGTTGACCTGATGCCGGTCGATAATATCCCAGAACCGCCCGCTATCGGGGTAGCTAGGGATGCCTTCGAAAATCAGGCTGGTCCCGCCATTTTGCAGCGGGCCGTAGACGACGTAGCTGTGCCCCGTGACCCAGCCGATATCGGCGGAGCAGAAGAAAACTTCGCCAGGTTTGTAGTCGAACACATAGTGAAAGGTCGATGCTGTCCATACTGAATAGCCGCCAACGGTATGCAGCACACCTTTTGGACTGCCGGTGCTGCCGCTAGTATAGAGGATGAACAACGGGTCCTCTGCGCTCATCGGTTCGCAGGGGCAATCCGTGCCGACTTGCATGTCGTTAAACCAGTGATCGCGGCCCGCAGTCATCGCCACCGCTTCGCCGGTATGTTGCACGACTAAGACCGCCTCAACGCCTGAAACCTTATCCAGCGCAGCGTCGATATTGGCCTTCAAAGGAACCGATTTGCCGCCGCGCAACGCACTGTCGGCGCAAATGACAAAACGACTACCGCAATCGTCGATCCGGCCTGCTATGGCTTCGGCAGAAAAGCCGCCAAACACGACGCTATGGACAGCCCCGATCCGCGCACAGGCAAGCATCGCGACCGCGCCTTCGACACACATGGGCATATAAATAGTGACGCGTTCGCCTTTGGTCACACCCAGTGCTTTCAGGCAATTGGCCATGCGGATAACCTCAGCCTGTAGCTCGGCATAGCTGACGCGGCGCGCATCCTTGGCCGGATCATCGGGTTCAAAAATGAACGCAATCGTCTCGCCCCGCCCCGCTGCAACATGCCGGTCAACGGCGTTGTGACACAGGTTCAGGACGCCATCTTCGTACCATTTGATGCTCGGCGGATCGAACGACCAATTGCCGATTTTGGTCGGCGGCGTGAACCAGTCGATACGCTTGGCTTGTTCTGCCCAAAAGACGTCAGGATCAGTAATGCTATCGGCATACATGAAATCATATTCATCCGCCGTGCAATGCGTGTCGGAACTCGCGATGTCGGGAACGGGGAACCAGGCCTGATGCTCGCTCACTTGCTCTCTCCTGATTTGCGGCTTAATTGTTGCCGCAGCATAGGTGGAGTAAGTTGCGTGATTCAAGGGTAAAGAGCACCTCTTTCTAAGGGCAATGCAAAACGACCTTCTGTTTGGAAAGGACAATCATGCCTAAACTCCAGAGCAAATCCGCCCTCATCACTGGTGCCGCCAGCGGTATTGGCGAGGCCATCGCCCGCTGCTTTGCCCGCGAAGGTGCGGAAGTTATCATCGCTGATATCGATGCCGAAAACGGCGAACGCATTGCCCGCGAAATCGGTGCAATTTTTTTTGAACTCGACGTCGCGTCCGAAAGCGATTGGGCCAGCTTTGCCGCCGCACATCCCGCCATCGACATCGTGGTGAACAATGCGGGAATTACCGGTTTTGAAGCTTCTCCCGGCCCGCATGACCCAGAACACGCCAGCCTGAACGAATGGCACCGCGTGCATGCGGTCAATCTCGACGGCTGTTTTCTAGGTTGCCGCTACGCCATCAAAGCGATGAAGGCCAAAGGCACAGGCGCGATCATCAACATGTCGTCGCGTTCTGGGCTTGTCGGCATTCCGGGTGCAGCGGCCTATGCCTCATCCAAAGCCGCAATCCGCAACCACACGAAATCCGTCGCTTTGTATTGCGCGCAGCAGGGCTGGCAAATCCGGTGCAACTCCATCCACCCGGCGGCGATTCTAACGCCGATGTGGGAGGCGCTGATCGGTGATGGCCCCGACCAAGCGGCGCGCAAAGCGGCGATGGTTACCGATACGCCAATGAAACGGTTTGGAACGGTTGAGGAAGTCGCGGCGCTGGCGTTGCTGCTCGCCTCGGACGATGCGGCCTATATGACCGGCAGCGAACTGCATCTGGATGGCGGATTGCTGGCTGGGTCGGCAGCGTCGCCCGGAGACTAAATTGAGGATTAAGCCGCCAGCTTGCGCTGCTTTTCCAGCTTTTTCAGCACCATCTGCCGTTTCAACCGCGACAGATGGTCGATGAACAAGATGCCCTCCAAATGGTCCATCTCATGCTGCAAACATGTGGCCATCAGGCCGTCCATCTCTTCTTCATGCAGCTTTCCGTCCAGATCATGCCAGCGCGCACGGATCGTAGCGGGACGTTCGACATCGGCATATTGATCGGGAACTGACAAGCAGCCTTCGCTATACACCGCCCATGTGTCCGACGGATCGAGGATTTCGGGATTGATGAAAACGCGCGGGTTGCGAACAACTTCATGGTCGTCGTTACAATGTTCGCTGTGCTCATGATCGGCCTCAGCGGGTTCTTGCAGGTCGATCACCAGCACGCGTTTCGGCACACCCACTTGGATCGCGGCAAGGCCAATGCCCGGCGCATCGTACATGGTTTCAAACATATCGGCGACAAGCTGCTTCAGCCCGTCGTCAAACAAGGTAACAGGAGTCGAGACAACTTTCAGCCGAGCGTCCGGCACTTCAAGAATTGGGAGTATAGCCATGAGGGGCAAATAGGGATTGGCAGGCCCGCCGTCAACTAACGGGCGTCAACCAACCGGCCGCCGTGCCCGCAACGCTTGTGCCAGCGTGCCTTCATCCAGATAATCGAGCTCTCCACCCACAGGCACGCCATGCGCCAATTGGGTCAGGCGGATCGGGAAGTTTTCCAGCCGTTCGGCAAGGTAATGCGCAGTTGTCTGCCCCTCTAGCGTGGCATTCATCGCCAGCACAACTTCGTCAATCCCGCCCTGCGCCACGCGCGCGATCAGCCGGTCTATATTGAGATCTTCGGGCCGGACACCGTCAAGCGCTGATAATTTGCCGCCCAGTACATGGTATTTGCCCGGAAACAGCCGCGACCGATCAAGCGCCCACAGGTCCGACACATCCTCCACCACACACAACGCGCGTGTGTCGCGGCGCGGGTCGGCGCAGACACCGCACGGGTTGGTGGTGTCGATATTGCCGCACGTCTCGCAATTTTTTAGCCGGTCCTCGACCTGTTCCAGCGCGCGGAGCAAAGGTTGCAACACCGTCTCACGCTTTTTCATCAGGTGCAGCACCACACGCCGCGCCGAACGCGGCCCCAATCCGGGAAGCCGCGATAATGCCTGCGCCAGCGCGTCTATTTCTTGCGATGCCATGACAGCGTAGCTAGTGCGCATTGCGAACAAAGGAAAGACGCGATGCGCCTGATATTCATGGGAACCCCGGATTTTGCGGTGCCAACGCTGAATGCGTTGGTGGCGGCGGAGCATGATGTCTGCGCGGTCTATTCGCAGCCACCGCGTCCCGCCAACAGGGGGAAGAGACTGACGCCATCAGCCGTGCAAACGCGCGCCGAGGAATTGGGGTTGTTGGCGCGGACGCCTTTGTCGCTGAAGAATGCAGAGGCGCAGGCCGAGTTTGCGGCGCTGAATGCGGATATCGCGGTAGTTGCGGCTTATGGGTTGATCTTGCCGCAAGCGATTTTGGATGCGCCAACGCACGGCTGTTTGAATGTGCATGGGTCTTTACTGCCCCGATGGCGCGGGGCAGCGCCGGTGCAGCGCGCGATTTTGGCCGGCGATGCGGAGACCGGCGTTTGCATTATGCAGATGGAGGCAGGGCTGGACACAGGGCCGGTGCGGGCAGTGGGGCGGGCTGGGGTTGGCGCCAAGACAGCGGGACAGTTGACGGCGGAATTGGCTGAATTGGGCGCTATGTTGATGGTTGCGGTATTAGGCGATTTGTCGGCATGTCCGCCAATCGCTCAACCTGAAGTCGGTGTGACCTATGCGGCCAAGATCGACAAAGCCGAAACAAAGCTCGATTTTTCGGGCAGTGCAGAGGCGGTTGAACGGCAGGTTCGCGCTTTCAATCCAACGCCTGGGGCTTGGTTTGAATTTGACGGTGCGCGTTTCAAGATTCTTGAAACGGGCGTTATTGAGGCAACCGGCGAAGCGGGCATGGTCATAGACGACCAACTCGCCATCGCCTGCGCCACCAAAGCAATCCGCCCAATCGTCATCCAACGTGCCGGAAAGCCCGCAATGCCCCTTGCCGACTTCCTGCGCGGCAAAACCATCCCCGTCGGCACAATCCTGTAATGACCCGCTTTGCACTGACCATCGAATATGACGGCACGCCGTTTGTCGGCTGGCAGCGGCAGCCCGATGGCCCGTCGGTGCAGCAAGCGATCGAGACTGCGATCAAAAAAACGTCGGGGCTGGAAACGCAGGTCCAAGCGGCTGGCCGCACCGATGCAGGCGTCCATGCCCTGGCGATGTGCGCGCATTTTGACCTTGATACCGGGCTGACGCCGTTTCGTTTAGCAGGCGCGCTCAACGCGCATCTGCGTCCCGCGCCGATCTCTATTCTCGACTGCCGGATTGTGCCCGATGATTGGCACTCACGCTTTTCCTGCATTGGCCGCGCCTATCAATACCGCATCGTCAACCGTCGTGCGCCGCTGACGGTGGAACGCAACCGCGCGTGGCAAGTTATTCAGAAACTTGATGCAAACGCGATGCACGATGCCGCGCAATTGTTGGTCGGCCTGCACGATTTCACAACGTTCCGTTCGGCGCATTGCCAGTCGGACAGCCCGATCAAGAGCCTCGACCGTTTGGATGTCCGGCGCGAGGGCGAGCATGTGATCGTCGAGGCGGCAGCGCGGTCGTTTTTGCATCACCAAGTGCGGTCTATGGTGGGCAGTCTGGCGGCTGTTGGAACGGGGCGTTGGAGCGCGGCGGATTTGAAGGCCTCTTTAGAAGCCAAAGACCGGACTGAGTTGGCCCATAATGCCCCGCCCGAAGGGCTATACTTTGTAACCGCAGCTTATCCCTAGAGCTCGACGCATGCTGTCATGTTGCGCTAGTTTGTTTCACACGAAGAATACGAAGATTATAATGATATCATTTCGGATTATCGCGCGAAGCGCATGCAAGCTAGCATTTTGTCACGCACTTCGTGCAGAGCTACAGGTTACCTCTTAAAAATCTTCGTATTCTTCGTGTGAAACCAAATCACCCAAAAATCCGGCTCACCGATTTATCCAGCATCAGCAACTGCCACAACAACCGGCTGTTATCCGAACGCCCAGCGATGTGATCGTCCGCCACTTTCAACATCACCGCCGGATCGAACCAACCGGTTTTCGCCAGAGTCGCGCTGGTCGAAATGCCGCGTGCAGCTTCTGCCAATGGCCCGCGGAACCACTGCGCTATCGGCGTCACAAAACCCATTTTCGGGCGATAGAGAATATCCTGTGGCAGATAGCGTTCCATCGTCCGCTTCATCAGCCATTTGCCCTGCCCTTTGCGCACGCGCATATTTTCGGGCAACGAAGCGGCGAATTCCATCAGCCGGTGGTCAAGTAAAGGCTCCCGCGCCTCTAGCCCCACAGCCATGCTGGTGCGGTCCAGCTTGGTCAAGATATCGCCCGGCAACCACATTTTCATATCGGCATATTGCGCGCGGTCGAGGCCACTGCGCGCAGGCGCATTCTCCATCAACGCATGCATGGCCGCCTCGCCGCGATAGTCGCCCAAGGCAGAACGCATTTTGCGCGAATAGAGCGCCTGGCGCATCGCAGGCGGCGTAACACCCACCGCCTCGGCGTAACCCTCTGCCCCGCTGCGCGCCAAGGACAGCAAAGTCGTTTTTGCGCGCAATGGTCGCGGGGCCCAGTCAGCCTTGGGATAGATCGCGCCAAGCGCGCCGAACAATGGCCCGCGAATAGCTCGCGGCAACAGGCTGCGCGCGCGTTCTTCATTGTGGTGGAACACATGACGGCGATAGCCCGCAAGCGCCTCATCCGCGCCGTCACCTGACAATGCCACCGTCACATGCTCACGCGCCATTTCGCAGACGCGATAGGTCGGCAGCGCGGAGGCATCGGCAAAGGGCTCGTCAAAATGATGCGCCAACATATCGGCAAGGCCAAAATCATCCGCCGCCACGATCCGGCTGCGATGTTCAGTCAAAAACCGCTGCGCAATCGTTTCGGCATATTCAGTTTCATCCAGCGCGCCGACGTCAAAGCCGATGGAGCAGGTTTTGACGGGCAACCGCGACGCCTCTGCCATCAAAGCTACAACGCTGCTGCTATCGACCCCGCCGGATAGGAACGCGCCCAATGGCACGTCAGCGACCATGCGGCTGAGCACCGCTTGCCGCATCAGGCGGAGGAGTTCTTCCTGCAGTTCCGCTTCGCTGCCCTTGACCCGGGCCGAGAAATCAATGTCCCAATATTGCGTTGGCGGCAGCGGGGCTTTGCCTTGGGTCAGCACCCAATAATGCCCGGCGGGCAGCTTGTTGACGCCGGAAACGATGCACCCGTGGTCGGGCACATAACCGAAAGCGAGATAGTCATCGACTGCGTGCAGATCGGGATCGCGGCGGAGGGCTGGATGCGCCAGCAACGCTTTCAGTTCCGACCCGAAAATGATGCTGCCGTCGGCTAGCGCTGCGTGGAATAAAGGCTTTACGCCAAGCCGGTCGCGCGCGAGCAACAGCTGCCGTTTAGCGACATCATACAGCGCAAAGGCAAACATGCCGTGCAGCCGCGAAACGCATTCCGGACCCCAGTGGCGATACGCCTCTAGGATGACCTCGCTGTCGCTGTTGGTGCGAAACGCGTGGCCCAGCGTTTCCAGTTCGCGGCGCAGATCGAGAAAGTTGTAGATCTCTCCATTGAACACCAGCGCCAGACTTTCGTCGCTGGTCAGCATCGGCTGCGCGCCGCCGCCAAGGTCAATAATCGACAGACGGCGATGACCTAGCCCGATTCCGGGCGCGGTCCACACCCCTGCGCCATCCGGCCCACGGTGCGCGATGGCATCGTTCATCCGCTGTACCCGCGCCGGATCGACGGGCTTTGAACTTTCAACGTGGAAGATACCGGTAATGCCGCACATAGGCTGCGCTTAGTCCAAACCGGCCATGCGGTCAGCCATTTTGTCGATAGACCCCAAGGATTTGACAAAAGCGTCAATGGCGGAGCGGGGCTGGACCTTGTCGATGCGTTCCGCCGAGACCAGAACCGCGACGGCTTGCTGGTTACCGCCTGTCAGGCGTGCTTTCAACGTAGCGAATTTGATGGCGGACGCAGATCCGCTGGTCACGCCGCCGACGCGATAGAAGCTGACGACTTCACGGTGGCTTTTGTTGTCGGCGCTGATGCGTTCGCAGCGGCCTTGCGGCGGGCTATCACACCCTGCAATCCACGACCATTTGCTATCGGGGCCAACTGCGCCTTGGCCGTAACCCACTAGCTCGCGGCCTTCGGATTGGCGGTCGTAAACGGCGATATACATGTCGGCCTCTTGCCCGGCGGCGTTGCGATAGCGGCCCAAAAGTTCGTGGCTGGCGTTGGCAAAATGCGGTTGCCACGCCAGTTGCGGTGCGTAATCAACGCGCTGCCATCCTGCGACTTCTGGCAATGCGATTTGCGCCGGAACTGGCGATGCAGCCGTTGCGACAAAGGCTGACCATGCGAACGGGACAGCAGCGATTGCGAGCAAGGCGGGCACTGCTACTTTGGCGACCAGTGGGAAACGAACCGGCGCTTGCAGCTTTGTCGCGTCCACCGCAACATCATCAGCCGCCTTATCAAAAAACGGCCACCCTGCGGCAATCACCAACGCAATCACCAAGCCAAAAAATATCCAGCCATAGAAAACATGGTCAAAACTAGCAGCAAAATCGACATTGCCGTGGTGCGCAATGGTGATTGTGCCAAACGCACGCAAGCCGTTGGCGAGGATAGGAATGACCACACAGGCTGCCATAAACGCAGTGCGCCTGATCCAGCTTTTGAAACACAGGTTAGCGATCAGCGCCCCCAGCGCCACCATCGCGACAAGGAATTTTACGCCCGAACACGCCTCTGCTACGCGGAACAAGGCCGTCGGGGTGGAGATATAAATCCCGTCAATATGTGCCGGAATGCCGGAAAAATCGAGCAACAACATGCACATTTTAGCGGTGATCGTTTGCAGCGCTGGCACAAATTCTTCGCCAAAGGGGATCAGGAAGAAACTGTAGAACAACGGGAACATCATCCCGCGCACAACATTGGGTCCAAGCAATGTGCCGACCGCCCCTTGCAGCATCATCACGACGCCTGCGTGTCTTGCAAGCGCAACACCAGCCGCGTCGCCAAGGAGCCAGCCGAAAGCGCCTGCCCCGACCCACGCCAATGCAAGTGTCCACCCTTGCGGCGAAATTTTTTCCAGTTCTGATTTACGCTGATCGACCAGCCACCAGATAATCGGAAGGATCAGAAAGCTGTGGTTAAACGTAGAACTATTCCACCAGATCGCCGCCATATCCGCCGCATCGCGCCAAAACAAAGCGAGGATTACGGTAGTGGCAATGCCAAGGCGAGTGAGCGCCGAGCGCCATACAACGGTCATGGCTGCATGATGCGGTCAAGCGCCGCTAACTGCCCATCCCAGTCGTAATGCGCCATGACATGCGCGCGAGCCGCTACGCCGAGTTTTAACCGCGCATCAACATCGGATAGCAATTCGCAAACGATTTTGGCTTCATCGGCGACCGATTTCGCAATGCGGAAATGTACTTTGTTCTTAGCGTCGATGCCTTCGGCCGCGGCTTTGGAAACCACAACCGCCTTTGCCATCGCCATTGCCTCCAGCACCTTATTCTGGATACCCCGCGCGATCCGCAAAGGAGCCACCACGACATCAGCGCCAGCCAACCACGTCCGAATATCATCGACAGCGCCCGTCACCTGCACGCCCGGCAATGCCGACAGTGCCGACACCGCCTCTGTCGGATTACGACCAACAATCGCAAAACTGGTTTCAGGATGCGCGGCGCGGATTGCGGGCAACGCGTTTTGCGCAAAATCAGACACCGCCTCGATATTGGGACGGTAATCCATTTGGCCGGTAAAGACGATCAACGGGTCGGGGAAAATTGGATGTAGCTTCTTGAACGCTGCAGCTGGGTCGTAAAACACAGCGTCGATGCCATTGCCGACGCCAACCACATTTTCAGCTCCGCTACGGTCGCGAAACAAGGCTGCTTCGGCTTGGCTTACAAACAGGCTTGCATCAGCGCGATCTGCAATCTCGGCCTCAAACGCCGCCAGCTTCTTGCCCTCACGTGCGTTGATCCAGCGCATGAAACCTCGACCTGCGCCTTTTGCGCCTTCATCGGCATAGCTTTCAAACTTTGCGCTATCGACATCGACGAAATCCATGATCAAGCAGCCGTCAAAACTGGCAGGCACATATTGCGCCATTTGGCCGGAGAACACGAAGATATGGCTAATGCTGCCTGTTGCCAGCCGTTCATTCACCCAATCCTGCATAGTCCGCGAACCGAAACTTGTCAGCGACACCGGTCTATCCCGCGCCAATGCCTCAATCCCCGCGAGCCATTGCGGCTTGTCGCGCAATTCGATGTGGCAAGCGGCTAGGCCCGCGCGTTCAGCTTCTGCAAAGCCCAAGTCCCGCGCATCATCAGCAAAGGCCCCAACATGCACAGGGGCCAGCGTTTTCAGCTTATTCAAAATGTGGAACGACCGGATTTTGTCGCCCCGATCCGGCGGCCAAGGCAACCGGTGCGCGAGGAATAATATCTCGCGCATTAGCCCAATCCTTTGGCGATCCAAGGGCCGATCAAATTTGTGATGGGAAGCGGCAGTTTCTGCCAGACGGCAATTTGCGCCTTATATTTCCGGCTATTCGGGTTAATATCACGCGGCTCTGCGCCATCGGCTGTGCGCATCGCATAAGATAAAGGCTGGGGTTCAAATCCCCAGTTTTTCTTAAAAGCATACGCACCCGATCCGATTTTTGATCGCCCGAAGTCGAACGCTGTGCTGCCCCGCGCGCGTGCATGATTCATCAGCGCATAATACATCACATCGTTGGCCCGCAGCGCGCGTGCCTCGTGCACACCGCCGCCCCAATAAGGCATCACAGCGCCTTTGTGATACAGGCTCAGCACACTTGCCACCGGCTTACCGCCCGACAAAACCGTTAGAATATCGGCATCACCGCCAAAGGCGTTAAGCACCTCTGCCATCAAAGCTTTTGGAAAAACCGGCGTTCCCAAATTGCGTACGCTTTCGGCGTATACGGAATAGTGCCAGTTACGATCGCGTTGGCCATTGCCGGTCTCGATGACCAGCCCTTTGTCCAGACCTTTGCGCACTTCGGCGCGTTGTTTGCGCGGAATGGCAATCAGTTCTGCCGCATCGTCTGCCATCAAAGGCCGCGCAAAATTGGCATGTGCATCGCCTTTGATAAGCCATGAGGACAACGGTAGCGCTCCGCCGCGCAGTTCAACTGTCGGACATTTGTTCGCTTGGGCAAGTTCCCAAACGGCATCAGCCAAGCGTTCAGCCGCGCTCTGGTTGTTCGCCAATATGCCGCCGCCAACCGCAAAGCCAGACGACACCATCGCACGCCCGAACAAGGGCGAGCCGACTGCGTGGGCAGGAAGCAGACCTTCGATGTTCTTATTCGGTGTCTCGGCAACCAAGCAAAACGCCTTTTGCCCCGTCCCTGCCATTACGCCCTTCAGCCACGCTGTCCGGTGAAACGGTGTTGATTCAGGATGCTCCGCCACAAAAGCATCGATCAGTGCGCAATCATCCGTATCGGCAAGGTTGGCCGGCCGCACCGTCACGCGTTCATGGACCAAGGGCGCATTCACCCCATCCGCTCCCGCTCAGCTTCGACAATCACATCGAGCCGGTCCCAGCGGAAATCGGACATCAACCGCTCTAGCTTTGGCGCCATCGCTTTCAGCTTGGTATAATGCCGCAGTTTCGATTTGATCGGCGCATTGGCCACACGCGGTTGGCCCGGATCGATCTCCCACGGGTGGAAATAGATGATCGCGGGGCGGTCTGCTTCATTGTTGACCTGCCGGATTGCCCAGCGCGAAAAGGCATAAGGCAAAAGCCGGAAAAACCCGCCGCCGCCTGCCGCCAATCGCCGTCCGGCAAACTCTGCTGTGGTCACTGGAATTTCAATCAGGTCCGATCCTGCAACCGGCTTAAACGCAAAACGCGGTGCTTGTGCCCAGCCATAATGGTCGTGCTTCACCGGCGCGACGCTCGACGAATAGGCATAGCCTTGCTCGGCCAAAACTTCATGCGCCCAAGGCGTGCGTTGATCGATCGAGAAACTTGGTGCGCGATAGCCGGTGACTTTGACGCCGCTGGCATCCTCGATAATCTTACGCGCGCGGTCGATATCTGCTGCAAATTTTTCACGGCCCAAAGTGAACACGCGGTCATGCTCTGACCCATGATTGCCCAATTCATGCCCGGCATCAGCAACGCGGCGCATCAGATGCGGATAACGCTGCGCCACCCAGCCAAGCGTGAAAAACGTCGCTTTAATCTCGGCCGTGTCGAACATCTGCAACAGCGTATCGGTGTTCCGTTCGACGCGGCAGTCAAGCGCGGGCCAGTCATCCCGAGAAATTACATTCTCGAAAGCACCGACATGGAACCAGTCCTCAACATCAACTGAAAGCGCGTTGCGCAATATAAAACCTTCCCGTTTTCGGGTGCTGTCACGCAGCGCGGATATTCCGGATTTCGCCTGCTAACGACTGGTTATCCTTTTCGACCCAATCGATCACTAACGCAAGTACGCGGCGCAGATCAGCATCTTGTTCAGCCACACGCATCTCCAGCCGTTCGACGCGCGCATGCAACGCGTTCATAGTTTCGGCGTCCGCCACATTGGCGGCGGGCTCTGCGGTTGTCGGCGCAGACAGTGGGATAACAGATGCGGAAGGAAGCTCCAGAACAACGTCGTCAGCCAACTCGTCCTTAGCAGCTTCCACAATTATAGGTTCGGCAACGTCCTCAACGACCTCGGGCAACGCAACCGAAACCTGTCCATGTGCAGACAAAGGCGCTTCATATTCAAACGGTTTGCCCGCCATGTCAGCGATCACTGCAGTGACCAGTCCGCCGCCGAGAATATCGACCTGTTCCACTGCACCCATCAATAAAGTGCGGTTCATCAACGCGTTGATTTTACGCGGAACACCGCCGGTTTCCTCAAAGATTGCTTCATAGGCGTCTTCGGTCAATTGCGGGCGACCGGTCCAGCCGGCCCGCTGCAATCGGTGCGTGATATAGGGCTCAACCTCGTCGGCATCCATCGCATCAAGGTGGTGCGTGGCAATTACCCGCTGGCGCAATTGCTCCAACGACGGTGATGATTGCACGAGATCGCGGAACTCGGGCTGACCGAGCAGGAATATCTGCAACAGCGCCGATGACCCGAGTTGGAAATTGGAAAGCATGCGGAGCTCTTCCAAAGCATCGACTGCCAGATTTTGCGCCTCATCCACAACCAGCAAACAGCGCCGACCGGCACGCGCCTCGGCGTGTAAAAAGTTCTCAATGGCTTTTAGCGTGGCGGCTTTATCAAGGCCGCGTGTGTCAATGCCGTAACTTTCAGCGGTCATCTGCACCATGTCATTGCCGTCAAGCTGGCTGGTCACAATGGTCGCTGCGGTCAGCCGCGCTTTGTCGATGGTCTGCATCAAATGCGTGACCAAAGTCGTTTTACCAGCACCGACTTCGCCGGTAATGACGATAAAACCTTCACCTTGCGCCAAGCCATAACCCAGATAAGACAGCGCCTTACGGTGCGTTAGACTTTCAAAATAATAATGCGGATCGGGCGTCAGCTGAAACGGGCGGCCAGAAAATCCGTAGTATTGATCGTACATAGTCAATTCCCAATGTTGTCCGTTGCCGGATCAGAAGCTGTAACGCAGGCCGAGCAGAGCAGAGGCCGAGACGTCTTCCTCAAAATCCTCTACAGTGTAGCTATCAATGCCGACCGCCGCCGTTCCCTGCAAACCGCGCCAGATGTTACGGTTATACGACGCATTGGCGCCAAAACCATAGCTATCGGGCGCGCCTGCCTGTCCCGGATCGTTCAGATTGGCATAGACGTTAGTGCCAACGCTTGACCGGCGATCAAGTTGCCGACCCAAAAAGCCGGAAAGATAGTAATTCTCGTCAATCAGGCCGGCAATCTGCCCCTGACCGCCCAAAGCGGCGGCAAGGAATTTGCGGCGATCATAGCCGATGGCAAGACCGCTGCTCCATGGCCCTGCGGTTTCAGAAACGGACGCTTGCACGCCGCGCGAACGGAATGTTGCCGACCGTGCAGTGCGCAGCGCGTTATTCAAACACGATCCACCGCTCGCAGAAAATACGCAGCTATTCAGGTCGCCCGTGATCGCATTACGGTTGGCATTAAACGCGGTTGGCAGATCCGCCAGCGCATTGTTGATCGCGCCGCCAAACCCTTGGATAGTGTCATAGACCGAGATGTTTACGCCGGTTCGGTTGTTGGGGACGTAACTAAAGCTGCCGGTGTAGCTGTCGCTGCCATAACGATGGCCATAGCGCAGTTCCAACGCGGTGCGGCGGCTGGGCCGCCACAATACGCCTGCGTCCCAAATCAAACCGTCTGATTCATACGCCACCAGACGCGGAGAATTCGGGTCGGTAACTAAACGTCCACCAGGGCCAACAATCGGGTTTCCGCCAACATCGCGCAGTGCGTCCCGTTCACTCACTTTGACTTTTTCATAGCCAATACCGCCAACGGCAGCGAGCGTTTGCGTTACCGGAACGATGACATCAACGCGGCCATATAAATCCTCAAACCGTGAATCAAGTTGGCTTGCATCTTCGCGATTATAGCCAACCGTTGCTGTCCAACCGAAAGGCAAAGTTCCCGATTGCATTCCAACCGACGCGCTGGCCGCATGGCTGACGCTGTCGTCGAAAAGGTCAATCGGTTGTTGCCCGGGGGGCAAAGCGCCGCGATCTTCTTCCGACACTTTGGTGTAACCAACGCGGTATCCGGCATTGACCGAAAGCTCGCCTGCTTGTGCGGCAAAGCTGGGCCCGGCATAAACCGAATAGACCTGTGTTACATTATCGGAAAATGGCTGAAAGCTGCCGCGATTGGGACCACGAGAATCGAGGCTCGACTGGCTTGCCAAAGCGCCGGCTTCGATGCTGAGATTGCGTGTGACCGCAACGGATCCGCGCGCCAGACCACTGACCGAATCCTGGCTTTCCACCTGATTATCATAGCCGATAACGCGTTCATAACGCAGGCTGACTTGCCCCTCGGCACGACGCGTCGAGATTGCTGCGTCTACCCCCGCGGCAAGCGTTGTGTACGTCAGTATGTCGCGCCCACCGTCAAGATCGGCGAATGCTACCTGCTGCACCTCGATATAGGGCGTCACATCCAAACGGGGCCGGTCGCGGGCTATTGCTTGCGGCGCTTCATCGGATGCGACGGGACCAGCAGTCTGCATGTCCTCCATCGGCACCCAATCGGACGCGATCTGTTGTGCAAACGCGCTGCTCGGCAACGCCAACACGATAACGCCCCCTAAAAGGGCAGTTTTCAAGGAGGGGGAATTTCGGTTGTGCATGGGTTATGCTCCATATCCGTAATAGCTGCCAAACTTGCGTCCGGTGGGGGAGAATTTGGTTTTGTTGAGCATCAATTGAATATGCTCACAGCCGCTCAACAGGCTAAGAGCATCGCGTAATGCGCTATCGGTGGTGACATCGGCATGGACAACTACAATCGTCTGCCCGACTTGCAAAGCCAGTACGGAGGCCGGCGAGGCAGCCAATGCAGGCGGCGAATCAAAAATGATGATCCGCGCGGGATCATGTGCGGTCAACTGGTCGAGCACCGCGCCTGCACGCGACGCCGCCAGATATTCGGTATCCTGATTGGTCTGTGCGCCAGCGGGCAAAATCGACAAGTTCGGGATGTCGGTTTCGATAACATAATCCTCAACGTCTATCGCCGGATTGGCAAGCGCATCCATAAGGCCGGGGCTGCTGGGGATGCCGAGCGTTGCCAGCACGCTGGGCTTGGCAAAATCGGCATCGACCAACAACACGCGGTTGTCCTTTTCCGACGCCATCGACAGCGCCAGATTGATTGCACAAAAGGTCTTACCCTCATTGGGGTGTGCAGAACAAATCAAGATACGCTCGCCGCGATCAATCGGGTCAAGGCCCTTGCCGCCGCGCGCCGCAAGCAGCAACTGGCGTTTCACGATGCGGAATTCTTCGGATAGGCCAGTGACGGGGCCTTCAGGATCGATCATGTTTGCGGCGGTCAATCGTTGGCGATCAATCTTGGCGTAACGTCCATTTTCCGAGGCCGGTGCTGGCGGAGCAGCAGCAGTGCGAAAGCTGGTTGGTGTAGCGAGTAGAGGCGGCGCAGGTTGTGCCACAACAACAGAAGCCGCCGGAATCGGATCAGCCACGCGCGTCGGCGCTCCTGCCCCCACACGCAATGCTGCACCGAAATCAAATTTTTCCGACGCGCGTTCCAACAATGACGTCGGAACCTTGATTGGGGTGTGTTTGTTCATTTTCTTGTCCCCGCTCATGCCATGCCACGCTGGATAAATTCGACGACCAATAGCAGCACAAACACGCCGACCAATGCCGCCGCCCCGCCAATAAACAGCTTTAGCTTTCGTTTGCGTTCAACGCGTTGTTCGCCCGTCAACATTTGGGAAATCGATCCGATGACCGGCAATCCACTGGCACGTTCCAGCTTGGCGGCGGTTGGATAGCTGGTCTGAAGATGACCCAAAGCGAACGCAGCTGCAGCGCCTGCACTAAGCCCGGCAAAAAGCACCAATGCCAAAAACAATGGGCGGTTTGGAGCAACGGGCACTTTTGCGACCTCGGGGCCCTGGCTCACAACGAACTGCACCGCATCGGTTTGCGCACCAACCTGACCGCGAAGGCGAATCTCTTCACGGTCGGTCAGCAACTTGTCATACTGCACTTTCAGCACTTCGTGATCGCGATTGATCCGACTGTATTCAGCTGACACGCCGGGCTCCGCCGATTGCTTCGCGGCAAAGCCTGCCATGTCTGATTGCAATGCTGCTTTGCGCGCGCTTAGTGCCGAGACCGAAGCTTGGCGTTCCGCGCGCATCATCTGCAAAGATGAATACGCAGGGTTAGGCGTTTTATAGCCACCAGCACTAGACGCTCCGCCGCTTTGCGTTTTCAATATCGCAATCTGGTTACGCGTCGAAATCACATCGGGATGATTATCAGTCAGCCCGCGCGCACGCATCGCCGCCAATTCGCCTTGCGCTTGTGCAAGTGCAGGATTGCCACCGCCGCCGCCGCCCGATCCGGCAGTGTTCAGCGACGCAGGCGTGCCCGCTAGCTGGCTATTCAATGCGCCAAGCGCACTACGCGCCTGAATCAGCTGCGAATCTATCTGCCCCAATTCAGCCCGCGCCGCCTCCATACGCGTCGACGCCGAACCGACGCCGGGCAACATGCCCAGATTGTTGGTTTCAAACGCAACGCGCTTTGCCTCAGCATCCGTCAGCTTTTTCTGTAGCTCTTCCAATTGCTTATCAAGAAAGCGGATCGAACTGCTGGTTTCCTTACGGTCGCCAGCAATGCTGTCTTCCTCGGCCACATCGATCAGTTTCTGCACCACATCGCGCGCATCCTTGGGCGATGGCTGCACCGCTGTGATCGTTAGGATATTGTCGTTGTTGATATCGGATTTGACATCGATATTCTTACGTAACGCGGAAATCTTGCCAGCAACCTCTTGATCAGACGCGACGCTGCGGCCCAGATCGGTACCGCGGATGACTTTAGCCAGATTGTCAGAAGAACCGAGCGTTTGTTTCAACCGCTCAATGACTTTGCGCTGTTCGCCTGCGGTAATGCCGACTTTTTCGTTCAACAAACCAGCCATGCGAATTTCGACCCGCGCCGATGATTCGTAACTATTGGGGATCAATGCAACCACCAACCAACCGAGAAAGCAGATGCCCCACGCAATCGCTAGCGCCAGCCAGCGCCGGTTCCATACGCCATGGATCGCCAATCGCAATTCGTCGTAAAGGCCGTTCATATCGTTTTCGGTTCTCTATTCATCAGGATCATTTTGGCCATCGGGGTCAGTCCGGCTTGGCAAATGCCAATCAGAACATGCTTTCAGGAATGATGATGACGTCGCCGGGTTGTAACATCACATTCGCTTTGGTGTCGCCGCGACGCAGCAAATCGTTGATGCGCAGTGTATATTCCTGCATCTGGCCAGTATCCCGGTCTACGCGTTGTAGCCGCGCTTTGTTGCCCGCCGCATATTCCGAAATCCCGCCAACCGCAGTTATCGCATCAAGCAAAGACATGTTCGCGCGGAACGGCACCGAGGCCGGTTTACCTACACCAGCACCGGCGATCCGGATCTGTTGATTATTGGTCGCGGCAAATTCCATCACAATCACCGATACAATCGGATCATTGATATATTGCGACAATTGCAGCTTGATATCCTGTGCCAGCATCGTCGCGGTTTTGCCAGCAGCGGGCATATCGGTGATCAACGGCGTCGTCACGCGGCCATCTGGACGCACCTGAACTGTTCCGCCAAGCTCTTCATTGCGCCATACAAAGATACGGATCTTGTCGAGCGGTCCGATCAGATATTCATCGCTTGCCTGTTGCTGATAAGGAATCGAGGGGGCTGCAGGCAAGTTTGCGCCGCCCATTGAGGAACAGCCGCTGATTATTATGCTGCTTGCGCCTAAAGCCAACAATGCTTTGTTTTTCAACGATGCCTTCATCTTCAAATCCCTTTCATGCAGCGACTCCCAGACGCTCACATGCACATGAGCGCCGCGATAGTGCACGCAGCTTCCCATTCCCTATGCCGAAAAAGGGTGAACAGACCGTTAGTAATGACGGCTAGACTTGTAAAACTATCGCAACGCGCCGTTTCCGGACGATACAGGCTATGGGCGTTAAGCTTTAATCGACGCCTTCGCGCGCCAATAATTTGGCTTTGCGATCGAGGCCATAAGCATAGCCGCCGAGCGTGCCGTCTGTGCGGACAACCCGGTGGCAGGGGATCAGCACCGCCACGTTGTTTGCGCCATTGGCAGAGCCTGCGGCGCGCACCGCGTTGGGCTTGCCCACAGCCGCTGCGATCTCGGCATAGCTGCGGGTTTCACCTGCGGGAATACGGCGCAGCTCTTGCCAGACCGCTTCTTGAAACGCTGTGCCTGCGACATCAAGCGGCAGGTCAGGCATGCGGCGCGGATGTTCGACAGCGGCAATAGCGCCCGTTACCAATTCCGACATCGCAGCATCGGCGGGCAGTATCTCTGCGTTTGGAAAACGGTCGGTGAGCGCACCTTCATCCTCATCGAACGACAGCCGGCAAATTCCCTTTTCGGTCGCTGCAACCAGCATTTCACCCAAGGAAGTCGGAACCAAAGCCCAGCGGATCACTGCCCCTGCGCCGCCATTTTTCCATGCACTTGGTGTCATCCCCAATCGCCCCTTTGTTTCGGCATAAAACCGGCTCGGTCCGGAATAGCCCGCATCGTAAATCGCATCGGTAACACGGCCATTTTCGCTAAGCGCTGTTTCCGCACGCTCCAAACGTTTACCGCGCGCATACTGTGATGGCGTGACACCCGTCGCCCGTTTGAACAAGCGATGAAAGTGATGCGGGGCATAGCCAACCGCTGCTGCAAGGTTTTCCAATGAAGGTGTCGCATCGCTCGACAGCAATTCCAGCGCTTTACTGATCGCCACTTCATCACGCGCGATATCATCGGGCCTGCACCGCAAACACGCCCGAAAACCAGCCGCCTTCGCCTCAGCGGATGTAAGGAAGAACAGCACATTCCTTTGCAGGGGATGCCTAACCGGACAGCTAGGCTTGCAATAGATTTTCGTCGTCTTAACCGCGCCGACAAACTGCCCGTCAAACGCGCGGTCACGGCGTAGGAAAGCTGCCCAGGCAAAGTCAGCATCGATTATCATCAGTTCCGTTCTACCCTTGCCGCAAAACAGCCATGCGCCGCATTATGCGCATGGATATAAGCGATGTCATCGTTTTCGAACAGTTCGCGAATTTTGGCGTCGGCTTGACCCGGCAATGCCAGCCCCGCGCTGCGCAACATGCCGTTGTCGTCAAAGCCACGAAACGCCATTGGTCGGCCCTCGAATACAGGCGGAACTTCGTCGGTAAATTCCGCTGCCGCGCTCCTATATTCTGCGACATAAATCGCATAAGATGACCGGTAAGGTGTTGCAACGTCATGGCTGACATAATTGAACAGGATCAGACTCTCCCCGGCTTTAGCATCATTCAGGCTGACCCGGCACGGCCAGCCCTTGTCTGCAGCCGCCGTCACGCGGATAGCTCCTTTTTGGGTTAAGACCTCGTCCGATGCTCCGATCAAATCGGCAAACGGTTCGGGGGATAGTCCGGTAATACGATAGGTCATGTCAGGTTCCTTTGGTGTCGATGCCCTAGCAATAATCCGAACACCAAAATGCTGCGTCCCGAAACTTGCTTTCAAAGTTTAGTGGCAAATTTTACTCGTATTGCGAGTGCAAGGCCCCGTCCCACTTGCGCGCGAACCATAGCCCTGCCAAATCCACAAAATGCGTGAAAAGGAACTTAGGCTGGCTCTCATCTGCTATGGCGGGGTCAGTCTGGCTGTGTACATGCACGGCATCACGCGCGAAATCTGGCACCTTATCCGCGCCAGCAAAGCGCATCTGGAGCATGGCCCTGCGGCATCCGGTAGCGAAATTGCCTACCGCGAATTGCTTCAGCTGATCGAGGCCAAATCCGGCACGCGGATGCGCGTTTTGACGGACATTATCTCCGGCGCAAGCGCAGGCGGCATCAACGGCGTGTTCCTGTCGCAAGCGATCGTCACTGGACAGTCGTTGGAGCCGCTAACCGACATGTGGCTGAACAATGCCGATGTTGAGGTATTGCTCGATCCCGATGCACGGCCATTGTCGCGCTTTTCCAAATTCTGGGCAGCACCGATTGCTTGGACGATACTGCGGCGGCGCGGTGGGCCGGTGCAGATGACAGTTGCCACAGAAGCCCGTGATGAAGTGGCAACGAAGCTGTCAAGCTTTGTCCGTGCGCGCTGGTTTCAGCCGCCTTTTGGCGGTCGCGTATTTTCCAACCTGCTGCTTAACGCGTTCGCTGCGATGGAGCAACGCGAAGCCGACAGCCCGCTGTTACCCGCCGGACAACCGCTCGATCTGTTTGTTACTGTCACTGACTTTCATGGGCATCAGGAACGATTAACGCTGAATAGCCCTTCTGACATCAGCGAGACCGAACACCGGCTTACAATTGGCTTCTCCACGCGCAACCAATTCGGCGAAGGTTTTGCCAATGCTGCTGAATTGACCTTTGCGGCACGATCAACCGCCAGCTTCCCGGGGGCCTTTCCGCCGTTTAATGTGCGCGAGCTGGACGGTTTGCTACAAAGCCGCGCAGTTCAATGGGCCGGGCGCGACGCTTTTCTGAAACGGATATTGCCGCAACAATTTGCGGCGGGAACTGCCGATGACACATTCCTGATCGACGGATCGGTGCTTGCCAATGCCCCCTTTGCACAGGCCATTGAGGCGCTGCGTAATCGCCCTGCGCGTCGCGAAGTGGACAGGCGCTTTGTTTATATCGACCCGAAACCGGGTATGCCCAGCTTTCGGATGCGCGGCGGCAAACAAGCAGCGGGGCCACGAAAACCGCCCGGATTTTTCGCCACGATTTTCGGTGCGACATCGGATATTCCACGCGAGCAGCCAATCCGCGATAGTCTGAACGCCATTGAGGGCCGGTCGCAACGCATCGCCCGTATGCGCGAGATTACCGAGCATCTGGAGGTCGAAGTCGAACAGATGATCGAGACGATGCTGGGAAAAACCTGGTTCCTGTCGAAACCCACCCCGATTCGCCTTCGCAAATGGCGGCTGACGATGTTGGAAAAATCCGCAGACGCCACCGGCTACAGCTACCCGGCCTATGCGCATCTGCGGCTGATGGGGGTGCTCGAAGAGTTGGTCGCGACCGCACGTCGCGCATGGCCGGACGGCGGGCAAGATCATTTCCGCCTGTTGCGCGACGCATTATGGCGCGAAATTTGCAGTCGTGGGTTGAACCGGATGACGGGACCAAAAGGCAAAGTCACCGCCGAGGCATCAATGGCATTTTTCCGTGACCAAGACGTGCGTTTTCGCGTCCGCCGCCTGCGTTTTTTGGCGCGGCGACTGGCGGAGGATGTGGAGGTTATGGCCGACTTGCCCGATGCCGTTGCTGATCGGTTGCGCCAATCAATCTATGCCTCGCTTGCGCACTTTTTGCAGGTGGAAACTGCCGAGTTTTTGGGTGCTGACGTTGCCGAGGCTGTGCGCCACGGCGTTGAAAGCCCGGCAGCGTTGCTTGACCTATTGGCCAGCCGCCGCAATTTAGAGGCCGGAGATGCCGCCACTGATGTGGCGATAAACGCTGCACTTGCCGACGTTCCCGACGGCGCGACCCGTGCGATCCTACTCGGCTATCTCGGCTATATCCTTTACGATATTGCGACGTTGCCGCTGTTGCAGGGCGAAGGACTCGACGAATTTGACCCGATCAAAGTTGACCGCATCGCCCCCGATGATGCCAACACCATCCGCAAAGGTGGTGCGGCGGAGACACTAAAAGGCATAGAATTCAACAATTTCGGCGCATTTTTCAGCCGCGCTTACCGTGAGAATGATTATCTATGGGGACGGCTACACGGCATCGACCGGCTGGTCGACATCGTGCTATCGTCGATGCCTGGCGCAGTTTCCGCCGAACAGTCCGAAGTGCTGGCAATCAAGAAAAAGGCATTCATCGCTGTCCTCGACGCCGAAGAGCCGAGGTTAAAGCATATTCAGCCGTTGATTGCAGACCTCCGAGCGGAAATCGCTGCCATCACTCCTTAAGATTGGCGTAAACCGTCTCGACAAAGCGGTCGGCACCGATGAACCCTTTGGGATTGACGCCAAAGCCATCGGTCGGATTGGACGCTTTAATCTGATCAAGCGTTTGGCCCGTTTTGATGCCAGCTTCCACCTTGGCAATGACCGTGGCGATCATATGGCGGTGGTTTTGCAAGTCAGCTTTGGTCGCGATTGCGCCGTGGCCGGGGATGATTTTGGTCTGGTCATCGGCCATTGCCAGCACCTTGTCCGCCGCCGCGACGAAGCCGCGCACATCGCCGCCGCTTTCGCGATCAACATAGGGAAAGCTGACCTGAAGCATGAACAAATCGCCCATGTGGATCACATTTGATTTGGTCCAATGGATAATCGAATCACCATCAGTATGAGCCGGATCGACTGCGATCACCCGGATTTCCTCACCGTTCAGATGCAGCTTTAATCCTTCAGCATAGGTGATCACTGGAAGTGCGGCAGCCGGTGCTGGCTTTATGGTCCGCGCGCCGGGCGTGCCTGCGCCGGAGACGGCTCCTGCTGCCAAACGCACGCGGACATTGTCGTGCGCCATGATAACCGCACCTGCATTACCCAGATTTTCATTCCCGCCGCTATGATCGCCATGCCAATGGGTATTGACCAAAAACTTGGTCGGCGTTGCGCCAAGAGCCGCCACCGCAGCCTGAATTTTCTCGGTCATCGGAGCGTATTGATCGTCGATCAGCGTAGTTCCATCTTCGCCATAAGAAACGCCGATATTGCCGCCCGCGCCAAACAGCACAGCGACGCCGGGGGCAAGCTGCTCAGCCTTCACCTCGACTTTAGAGAAATCCTGCTGCGCGACGGCCGCTGCACCAGCAAACAAAGCAAACAACGCCGTAATTACAGACCGCATTTTCATATTACTGATCCTTTCAAAGCGGTGCGACAGGCCACACCAATTCGCCAGCATCGGCCAGCATTTTTAGCATCACAGCAGCACCACATTGTTGCGAACGCGCGGTAGTGCTGAACTTTCCATCAGCAATATATTTGCCGCGATCATAATGGTTGGAAAAACTCCATAGATAGGGCGTTGGCACTCCGTAGCCGCGATAGCCAAAACCATTATACGCCTCCAGACGGTGCAAAGTCCGTGTCAGGCTCCAATCCTTTTGCCCCGTAAAGCCAAGCAGCCGCAGCGCATCTTTGGCGCTCGACTCCCAATCAGAAGGCGGCAACCATTTTGTTGGACGGCCAGCGGGGACTTGCCGTGTGCGTGACGACAACGGGAAGTCGCCATTATGCAGATGCGCGCGGAAGTTGAAACTTGCCTCTAGCCCGTGCGTGACTGCGATAAAATACCACGGCACGCCAGTTTGCTGGCCGACGCTTTCATACCGCGCCTTTGACTTACGAATCATCGCCAGATGCCACTCGACCGATTCTGAACGCGTCTCGCGGACGGAAAGCTTGCGATAGAGACGGCCATATTCGTCCTGCAGCGAGGTATAGTCCTTGGCTTTGCTCAGCGGCTTATCCGGTTCAAGCTCTGGCGCGATTTCGACAGCCACTGGATCGGGGAGCTTCACCTTTGGTTCCGGCAGGGGACCAGGTTCTTCTGTTTGCACGTCGGGGAGCGGTATCATATCGATCGGCGGTAAACCAATCATCGGTGGCGGCGGCAGGATGAACGTCGGCTCTGCACCCGTAAAAGAGAGCTGATCAAGACCAGTCGGCGCAAGTCGCAGCGCCTCGGGCATTTCATGCTGCGTCTGGTGGATTTCGGCCAGCAATTCGCCTGCCCTATCGGCCAGCCCAATGTCCACAGTTTCGGCCCGGTCGATGAGAGCGACCAAGCGCGGCAACACCAACTGATACAAAGCATCATCGACCGTGACGATGCGCTGTCCGGTGTTTCGCGACAATATCGAGTCCGGGATTTTTTTCCGCTCCGCCTCGCGCTCCAACCGCAAAACCCCCTCGGCCATGCGGACGTAGTTCAGCGGCTTGCGCGGAATGATATCGAGGATTTCGTTTGGCACTGGCAGCCCAAGCAAATTGCCGTTTTGCGCAAAGGCTTTCGCGCCAAGACCGGCCAATGGCAAAGCCACCGCGCCGCGCAACAATTCCCGTTTGCTAAAACCGAATCGACCCATCCCGCTCTCCTCCAGCGAAAGCTATCATTGGAGGAGGTGCAAGTCTGCAATCTATTCGGTCAGATCGTCCCAGATGTTTTTGATCCGGTCAAAAAAGCCGCGCGATTGTGGGCATTCTTCGCCGGTTTCGGTTTCGCGGAATTCGCCCAATATCTCTTTTTGCCGCGCAGTCAGGCGGCTGGGCGTTTCAACATCGATCTGAATGACAAGATCGCCATGCCCACGCCCTTGCAACACCGGCATACCCGCACCGCGTTGGCGCAATTGCTTGCCAGACTGGATGCCTTCTGGGATATTAATGACATGGCGCTTCCCGTCCATGCCGGGGATGACGATTTCGCCGCCCAAGGCTGCTGTCGTAAAGCTAATCGGTGCTTGGCAAAACAACGTTGTGCCGTCGCGCTGGAACACGCTGTGCCGCGCGACATGGATGAAGATATACAGGTCGCCTGCGGACGCGCCATTCGGCCCCGCCTCGCCTTTACCCGCCACGCGGATGCGCGTGCCTTCATCAACGCCCGGCGGGATATCGACGTTGATGACTTTGCGCGCCTCGACCCGCCCGTCACCGCCGCATTTGCGACATGGGCTCTCGATGACTTCGCCGCGTCCATGGCAAGTCGGACACGTCCGTTCGACGACAAAAAAGCCCTGTTGCGCGCGTACTTTGCCGTGGCCTGCGCATAGCTTGCATTGGCGCGAACCCGTGCCGGGTTGCGCACCAGAGCCGTCGCAATCGCCGCATTGATCAGCGACATCGATTTTAATCTCAGTCGATTTGCCGTGAAATGCTTCGTCGAGTGTAATCTCAAGATCGTAGCGCAGATCGGCTCCGCGCGCAGGGCCGCGTTGACGCCCACCAGCAAATGCATCGCCGAAAAAGCTTTCAAAAATATCGCTGAAATCGCCAAAGCCCTGCGATTGCCCGCCGCCGCCGCCAGCATTCCCCATGCCACCATTTTCAAACGCAGCTTTGCCAAACCGGTCATAGGCGGCGCGCTTTTGCGGGTCTTTCAGGCAATCATAGGCGACCGAAATTGCCTTAAACTTCGCCTCGGATTTGTCGCAGCCGGGATTGCGGTCGGGATGACATTCCATCGCGATCCGGCGATATGCGGACTTCAGCGCCTTTTCATCCGCTGTCCGTTCGACCTCTAATAGTTCGTAATAGTCTATGTCGAGACTCATGACCGACGCCCCCTAAAGCAGAGGCCGCCACCCGCGACGTGCGGGTGTGACGGCCGCTTGCAATCATCAGTCTTTCTTGTCTTCATCGACTTCGGAGAACTCGGCATCGACAATGCTGTCGTCCACCGCAGCTTCCTCCGTCGGTGCATCGCCCGAACTACCCGACGCTTGCTCTTGCTCGTAAATCGCCTGACCCATTTTCATCGCAACTTGGGCCAAGGCGTTCGCCTTTTCCTTCATCGCTTCGGGCTCGCCGCCTTCGATGGCGGTTTTGGTTTCGGCAATCGCAGCCTCGATCTCGCTGATCAGGCCAGCATCGACCTTATCCTTATGCTCCTCGATCTGCTTTTCGGTGGTGTGGACAAGGCTTTCAGCGTTGTTCCGCGCTTCGGCTGCTTCGCGGCGCTTTTTGTCTTCCTCGGCAAACGCTTCGGCATCGCGGACCATTTGATCGATATCGCTGTCGGACAAGCCGCCCGATGCTTGGATCTTGATCTGCTGCTCTTTGCCGGTGCCTTTGTCCTTGGCAGTCACGCTGACCAGACCGTTGGCGTCGATGTCAAAAGTCACTTCGATCTGGGGGACGCCGCGTGGTGCAGGCGGAATTCCGACAAGGTCGAAATTGCCCAGCACCTTATTGTCCGACGCCATCTCACGCTCGCCCTGAAACACCCGGATCGTCACTGCGTTCTGGTTGTCATCAGCGGTCGAGAATGTCTGCGACTTCTTGGTCGGGATCGTTGTGTTGCGGTCGATCATACGGGTAAACACACCGCCCAATGTTTCGATCCCCAGCGACAAAGGCGTCACATCAAGCAGCAAGACGTCCTTAACGTCACCCTGCAACACGCCCGCTTGAATGGCTGCGCCCATGGCAACAACTTCGTCAGGGTTCACGCCTGTATGCGGTTCTTTACCAAAGAACGCTTTTACAACATCGCGCACTTTGGGCATGCGAGTCATACCGCCGACCATCACGACTTCGTCGATTGCGTCAGCTTTCAGCCCCGCATCGGCCAGCGCCTTTTTGCAAGGCTCCAGAGTGCGTTTAATCAAGGCATCGACAAGCTTTTCAAGGTCGGCACGGCCAATGGTTTTCACAAGATGCTTAGGACCATTTTGGTCCGCTGTAATAAACGGCAAGTTGACTTCAGTCGTCTGCGCAGAGCTTAGCTCGATCTTCGCCTTTTCAGACGCTTCCTTCAGACGCTGAAGCGCTAGCTTGTCTTTGGTCAGGTCAATGCCTTCAGCTTTCTGAAACTCTGCCGCCAGATATTCAACCAGCACGCTGTCGAAATCTTCACCGCCAAGGAACGTGTCGCCATTGGTCGATTTGACTTCAAACACGCCGTCGCCGACTTCTAGGATCGAGATATCGAACGTGCCGCCGCCAAGGTCATAGACTGCGATCGTCTTGTTCTCGTCTTTGTCCATGCCATAAGCCAGCGCCGCAGCGGTTGGCTCGTTGATAATACGCAGCACTTCAAGACCAGCGATAAGGCCGGCATCCTTAGTTGCCTGACGCTGTGCGTCGTTAAAGTACGCAGGGACAGTAATCACCGCCTGCGTCACTGTTTCACCCAGATAAGCCTCGGCAGTTTCCTTCATCTTTTGCAGGATGAAGGCAGAAATCTGCGAAGGCGAATAATCCTCGCCTCCGGCTTTCACCCACGCGTCGCCGGTCTTGCCTTTGGAAATGGTGTAGGGGACCAGACCCATGTCCTTTTTGGTCATCGGGTCGTCAAAGCGGCGGCCGATCAGGCGCTTAACCGCGTAAATTGTGTTGTCAGGGTTAGTCACCGCTTGACGCTTGGCAGGCTGCCCGATCAGGCGCTCACCATCTTTTGCAAAGGCGACGATAGACGGCGTCGTGCGCGCGCCTTCCGCATTTTCAATCACTTTAGGCTGGCCACCTTCCATCACCGCAACGCAGCTGTTGGTTGTGCCAAGGTCGATACCGATTACTTTTGCCATTCTTTTTTACCCCGAAAGTCTGATTGCTCAATATCACTGAGCCCAATATCACTGAACACTATGTTTAACGCTTTTCCGGCCCCATCAGGCACCGTAAGAATCGTATGTCCGAGGGCGATATAGGTGGCAATTCACTTGGCACAAGGCTTGGTGCACCCTAAAAGTCATGCAACGAAGCTTTTGCCCCATTTTCAAACAGGGGCCCAACGGATCGGAATTTGCTGTGAATCGCCTTTGGTTGTTAATTGTTCCCGCGCTCGCTTTGCTGACCGCCAGCTGTGGTCGCCCTGCCGAATTAAGGGTGAGCGATGTTGCGCTGAAACTATCACCAGTCGATGATAATCCATCTGCGCTATATTTTACCGTGCACGGCGGCACGCAGGATGTGACGTTGCTCCGCGTGTCGTCGCCATCGGTATTGCGCGCCGAAATGCACGATTCGGCCAAGGACGCAAAGACCGGCATGATGACCATGACTAAGATCGACCGCGTCGAAGTGCCAGCCGAGGGAAAGGTCGAATTCAAACGCGGTGGCAAGCATGTGATGCTATGGGGCGTGAATCTAATCGCGCGGCGGTTGGAAAAAATCGAGACTGAATTTGTGTTTTCCAACGGTGACCGCATCCGCGTGACAGCGCCGGTTGAAAAGATTGCGGCGGACATGGACGCGCATGGCAGCCATTGATGCTGGGACTTCGGCGGTGACAGCCTAAGCCGATGTTCGGACCGCATCCTTCTGGTCGGACAATGACGAGCCGCGAAATTGCGCTCGCCCAAACCGTCTTTGGCGATGCGCTGGATTACGCCAAAATCCGTATCCACAAACGCAAATGGTGGTGGTTTCAACCGCGCAAGATCACCATGGCGCCTGACGGGCATCTATGGTTCCACCCCGATAGCCAGCTGTTCTGCAATGATTTTTGCGACCGTGACTTGAGCCTTCAAGGACTGTTTATCCACGAACTCGTCCATGTGTGGCAGCATCAGTCAGGCATCATCCTGCCGCTGAAACGCCATCCGTTCTGCCGCTATGACTACAGCTTGAAG
This sequence comes from Sphingomonadales bacterium, assembly GCA_043771985.1. Lineage (GTDB taxonomy): Bacteria > Pseudomonadota > Alphaproteobacteria > Sphingomonadales > Sphingomonadaceae > Sphingorhabdus_B. The sequence goes on along the minus strand of JAYVGQ010000033.1, from coordinate 45,436 downwards.
CCGGGCTGGACGTTGCAGCAATATGGCATCGAGCAACAGGCCGAAATCTTGCGCCATGTGTTTCTGCTGAAAAACGGGATAAAAGTGGCGGGTGCGCCGCCGCTGGAACAATATCACGGTGTGCTGCCGTTTTAGCATATAATCATGGTTGGGGGACCGGCTGATGTCGCAATTCGAATTCATCTTCACGCTTTACAGCTTGCTGCTGGGACTTTCACTGGTGGAACTGCTCTCCGGCCTCGGGCGAACCGTTAAGGCGCGACTTCATGTCGATGAAACTATAGCGGATGCCTTCAAGATAGGTTGGCTGACCCCGCTGCTCGGGCTTTTTGTAATGCTCGACCTGCTTTCTTTCTGGTCGGCGGCATGGTCCGTGCGCGACATGATTTCGGTAAATGGTTTCACGCTGATGGCGATCATGCTGTTCGCCAGCTCTTATTATATGGCGGCGCATCTCGTCTTCCCCGACGACATTCCAACCGACGGCAACCTCGATCCACATTATTTCAGGGTTCGACGTATCGTCGTCGGTGTCCTGCTTGTGCTGTTGTTCGTCCAACTAGGGTTTTATCTGAGCCAGCCGACGCTCGCTCCGCGCCTTGCAAGCCCAGTCCCGCTTTTGCTGACTGCCTTGCTTATTGCGTTGATGACCGCTGCCTGTTTTGCGAAGTCGAAAATTGCCAATGGCATCATTTTGTCGGGCCTAATCCTTCGCTATGTGGTCGTTTACGTGCTTTGACGTGGCGGCGGCTTGAACAAACCGATTACAATTGATACCAAATGGCCAGAGGTGGCCGAACCCGCACCTCGCACATGAGTAAATCCCATGAAACTAGAAGATTTTGGCCTCACCGCAGAGCGTGGCTATCTCTCAACCTATGAAATCGATGCGGTTTCATTGCCCGATGGCTTTGACGAAATGCTGGATGCAGGGGCGAACCTGTCGGCGATCATAACAACCGGCCGCACGCGCCATTGGCTGAAACAGGTTGGTCATCTGGATATGGCCGAATTCCTAGCCAGCGCCAGCGATGAACAGGTGCGCACAGCGATGGTGCATTACAGCTTTCTGGTACAAGCCTATGTTTGGGGCGAGGCCGTTGCGCCAACGATTCTGCCCGCCAATCTGGCCGTTCCAATCTGCGCGATTGGCGATCACCTGAACCTACCGCCGCTGCTGCCCTATTCAGGCTATGTGCTGGACAACTGGTACAGGCTCGACAAAACCGGCGGCATCACGCTCGACAATATCGCGATGCACCAGAATTTCTTTGGTGGGCAGGATGAAAATTGGTTCGTGCTGGTCCATGTCGCGATCGAAGCCGAAGCAGGCCGGGTATTGCACCTCGCAACCGAGCTGATTGAGGCAGCGGCCAATCATGATGCAGCTAAGGTCGAGGAATTGCTGATCACCATGAATACCGTTTGGGATGCCGTAAACGCGCATTTCGACCGGATGCCCGAACGCTGCGATCCTTATATTTATTACCAACGCGTCCGGCCGTATATCCATGGATGGAAAAACAACCCTGCGCTTCCCGATGGGTTGATTTATGAAGGCGTCGCCAAATATGACGGAAAACCGCAAGCATTCCGCGGGCAAACAGGATCGCAAAGCTCCATCGTTCCCGCAATGGATGCGCTGTTTCAGGTTTTCCACGAAAGCGATCCGTTGCGCGCGTTTCTTGATGAACTTCACGCATATCGCCCTGTTCAACATCGCGCCTTTATCGATGCAATCCGCGACCAAAGCACATTGCGCGACTTTGCCAAAACGCAAAACCAATTGGTCAAGGATGCGTTCAATGCGTGTGTTGAACAAGTCGCGCGGTTCCGGTCGCGCCACCTAGAATATGCCGCCAGCTATATCAACAAACAGGCATCATCGGGCGCAGGCAACGACACCGAAGTCGGAACGGGCGGAACGCCGTTTATGAAATACCTGAAAAAACACCGCGACGAAAACAGAGCGCAGACAGTCTAAAGTCAGCGTCGCCACCTAGGCCGGTTGGGGTAACAGCCCCAGCCGGTCACGGCTTATCCAGCGCATCAGCACTAATCCTGCGACTATTCCCAAGCCAAGCGCTAGCCCCAGCCAGATTCCGACACCGCCCATGTTCCGGGTGAACGCCAGCCAGCAGCCCACGCCAATGCCGATCACCCAATAACCGAACGCTGCAAACAGCATTGGCCAAGTGGTATCCTGCAACCCGCGCAACATGCCCGTGCCAACTACCTGCGCGCCATCGACAATCTGAAACACTGCAGCGACCAAAAGGAACGAGATCGCCAACTCCAAAACTTCGGTATTACCTGCATATTCGGGGTCGAGGAAAATCTCAGCAAGCGGCCCTGGAATCAGCCACATGATCACCGCCATTGCGGTCATAAAGCCCACGCCCAGCGCATAGGCCGTCCACCCCGCCCGCCGGATTGCCTCTGCATCGCGCCGCCCAAAGCCAAGGCCAACGCGCACTGTCGCTGCTTGCCCAATGCCCATTGGCACCATAAACGTCATCGACGCGATCTGGATCGCAATGGCGTGCGCCGCGACCGAGGCTGTGTTGATATAACCCATCAGAAAGACAGCGGCGGCAAACACCATCGCCTCAAAACCCATGTGCAAACCAATCGGCAGGCCAAGCCTCCACAACGTCGCAAAGCGCGGCCAATCCGCCCGCCACCAACGGCCAAACAGGTGATAGCGGCGAAAGCGGGGGTGATAGGATATGATGAGGCCGAGGAAGATAAACTGAAACAGGCTGGTTAGCGAACTGCCGACGCCCGCGCCAAACAACCCCCATGCAGGCAAGCCAAAATTGCCAAAAATCAGCCCGTAGTTGATCACGGCATTGACGATCACGGCCGCAAGCCCCGCGATCATTGTCCAGCGCGGCATTTCCAGCGCAGCCATAAAACCGCGGATTGCAACAACGCCCAAGGCTGGCCAGATTTGCCACATCAACGCGCGGATAAATAACCCCGCATCTGCGGCAAGACGCGGCGGTTGCCCTGCCCATTCGAGCAAGTCGCCCATCTGCCAAAGGATCGCCCAGATTGGCACGCAAATCGCCGTTGCCGCCCATAAAGTCTGCCGGAATGTCCGCCGCACATCGCGCACCGAGTGCGCTTTACGGCCCAGTTCCGCCGCCATCAACGGCGATCCTGCAACAACAATGCCGATGCCGATCAACAGCATCGCGATGACTATACCCGACCCAAGCGCCGACGCCGCCAACGCATCTGGCCCCAGCCGCGCAAGCAAGAACACGTCAGTCGCATTGATCAGGACCATCGTGATGTTGGTCAGGATCAACGGCCAAGCAAGCGCCAAAGTGGCACGAAACTCGTCACCCCAAGGAGAAGCAGCAGGAGTCGATACAGCAGTATTCATAGCAAATCGGCTTGCGTTATTGGCCGCATAAGAGCAACTGCAACTTTTCATTTTCGTATCAGGTTCACCGATTTTGTCATCGCCAAAACGCATTCAGGAAAATCTTACCGCAGCAGTTGAACGGCGCATCCTCAACTGGATCTGCGCACGCCTGCCGTTGTGGTGGACGCCCGACCGGTTGACGGCAGTCGGATTTTCTGGCGCAGTTCTAGTGGCCATTGGCTATGTACTCAGCATCTGGAGTCCCGTCTGGTTGTGGCTATCAGTCGCGGGCTATTGCTTTAACTGGTTTGGCGACTCATTGGACGGCAGCGTTGCCCGCTATCGTAAAATCGAACGCCCCAATTTTGGCTATTTCATCGACCACAGCCTCGATTCATTCTCCAACGGTTTGCTTATCATCGGCTTGGGCCTCAGCCCCTATGCGCGGATGGACACGGCCTTGTTCGGCTTGGTCGGGTATTTGCTGCTGTCAATACACACGTTCATTTCGGCAAAAGTCGTGGGCGTGATGAACCTTACCTACCTTGGCGGCGGCCCCACCGAGGTGCGGATCATGCTGATCGTCCTGACCATCTGCATGTATGTATTTGGTCCAGAAGCGTGGATTCACTGGCCATTTGCAGGGCAGTTATTCTCACCATTCGACATTTTCGCGGTTGTGATGGGCTTTATCCTAACGGGTATTTTCGTATTCCACACCGCGCGGACAGGCGCCGATTTGTTTCGCAAGGGCGGGTAAGTGGCTCCAAATTACTCGTCTGGAGTTTTTGTTCTGTCCTTGTTTTTCTTTTCGGCCACATATGTGTGTCCGTTTTTCGCAATTTTAATTTCGAAAAGTCCGGTCGCTTCAAATAGCGCAGTAAAATTCTTCACGTTATAATTTCGGGGATCAATCGGCGCTTGCCGTTTTGCAGTCGATCCGACCGCAGATAGCGACGCCCAGCCGTTATCTTTGGCGCAAGCGACGATAGCACCACGAAGTATGGTCACTAGCTTCGTATCTTGCGACAGTGGTTTTGCCGAAGACGTCGCGGTTGGCGCAGCTGCTACTTTCTTTTGAAGCGGAGCAACGTCGGCGACGGCGATTACCATGGGTTCGTCAGCCGGAATGACAGGCCCTTCAAGGTACAAAAAGCTGGTGCAGGCATTGGCGAACGGCTCTGGCGTTTTTCTTTGGCCAAACCCAAATACATCATGACCATTTGCTCGAAGATGCATAACCAGTGGAGTAAAGTCGGCGTCGCTTGAGGCGATGCAAAATGCGTCTAGCTTCTGAGTATAAAGAAGTTCCAACGCATCTATTACAAGCGCCATATCGGTTGCATTTTTGCCTTTGGTGTAACTAAACTGTTGGATTGGTCGGATTGCAAACTCGTGGAGCTTTGCGCGCCAACCCTTCATATTTCCCGCTGTCCAGTCGCCATAGGCACGACGGATATTCGCGGTTCCATATTTGGAAAGCTCGGCAATCATACCCGCAATTTCAGTATGCGAAATGTTGTCGGCGTCAATCAACAACGCAAGGTTTCGGTTTGCCCCAGCCATCGAAGGAATTTCGTTTGCTACGCTCACTCAACCGCCTTCGCAACCCCAACCATCGCCGGGCGCAAAAGCCTGTCCTTAATCATATAACCCGCCTGCATTTCGGCAATAATTGTACCTGGCGCAGCATCAGCAGACGGAATTTCGACCATCGCCTGATGCTGGTTGGGATCAAGTGGCAGGCCCATCGCCGCGATGCGGGTAATGCCATGTTTTGAAAAAGTACTTTCCAGTTCGCGGCCGGTGGCGTCCAACCCGGCGACCAGACCCTTGAACTTATCATCCTCGCGCAATTCAGCCGGAATTGCGTCCAGCGCGCGCGACAGATTATCTGACACCGACAGGATATCGCGGGCAAAATTGGTCGCGGCATAGCTGCGCGCATCAACCGCCTCTTTCTCCATCCGGCGGCGCACATTCTGCACCTCTGCCTTTGCATAAAGAACATCTTGCCGAACAGTTTCTAGCTCCGCTGCAAGCTTATTCAGCTCCGCCGCTGCACTGTCCGCTGCGTCGTCAGCGATCATATGCTCGGGCACGCCGTCCAATTCCTGATCAATCGCCGCGCCGTTTTTATCTTGGTCGTTCATAACTGCCCCGAATGTCTGTGTTGAACGCGCATATAGGCGCTGTTCGTTTTTCATCAAGCGCGGGGTTTTTCGTTTCACGCAAAGGACGCGAAGATTTTTAAGAGCTTGGGTTTTCACTGACGGTAGTTGTTGGCCACACGCCGGAAGTTACCTTTCATCGTGATACCGCCGAAATTCAGCAGCAACCCGAGTGGCAAATTCATCAAACGCAGATAGGTTAAAGTTTGACGTGTATGAACCGGTCCGAGCCGGTCAATGGATTTCAGTTCGACGATAAGTCGGCCTCCTACCAACAAATCTAAGCAAAATGCTTTCGGAAAATCCAAGCCCTCAATGCGCGCACCAACCGGAAATTGTCGCTCGACAGCTATGCCTTGCTTCGCAAGGCGGTTAGCCAATAGTTGTTCATATACAGTCTCAAACAACCCTGGCCCAACATCGATATGGACTGCAAAAGCCGTATCCAAAACCCGTGAAACCAGCCGCTCAATTTCGTCCATCGACTAACCTCTTAAAAATCTTTGCGTCCTTCGCGTGAAACGAATTCACTTCATCAGCCGCGATAACGCTTGCGCCGTGAAATCGACCATCGGCACAATCCGCGCATAGTTCAGCCGCGTAGGGCCGATCACGCCGACCACGCCGACGATCTTGCCGCCCGCCTCGCGATACGGTGCGGCGATCACTGAAGATCCCGACAGCGAGAACAGATTGTTTTCCGCGCCGATGAATATCCGCGTCGCCTGCGCCTCGCGCGCATTGTCGATCAGCCGTGCAATTTCCTCGGTATTTTCCAATTCATCAAGCAATTGCCGCACACGTTCCAAATCATCCGCCGCTGCATCGTCCAGCAAATGCGATTGCCCACGCACGATCAGCACCGGCCGGTCATTGCCATCGAACGACCAAAGGGCCAGCCCCTTGCGGACCAGCTGCGCGCTTGCCGCATCCAGCGCCGCCTTTTGTCCGCGAATCTCTGCATCAATGCGCGCCAGTGCGTCGGACAAGGTCAGCCCTGACAGTGTCGCGCTAATATAATTGCTCGCCTCCACCAGCGCGCTATCGCTAACCGAAGGCGTAATCTCGACCAGCCGGTTTTCCACCGACCCATCGGCGCCAACCATAATCGCTAGCGCCTGTGTTGGCGACAATCGGGCAAAGCTGAATTGTTTCAGCACCGCCTCACGCTTTGCCACCATTACCACGCCCGCACAGGCGGAAAGCCCCGATAAAGCCGAAGTAGCCGCTGCAAGCGCATCCTCAATCGGGCCACTCCCCTCTAGCTGCGATTCGATGGCGCGGCGTTCTTCAGCCGTCGGCTCCGCCGCCTGCATCATGCCATCGACGAACAGCCGCAGGCCCTGATCAGTCGGCATCCGCCCCGCGCTGGTATGCCGTGACGCAAGCAGCCCCGCCTCCTCCAAATCCTGCATCACATTGCGGATCGAGGCCGGCGACAGGTTCAACCCGCCAATTTTCGACAACGTCCGTGAGCCAACAGGAGCGCCCGATTCCAGATAGCTTTCGACCACGACCTTAAAAATAGATCGCGTGCGGTCATTCAATTCGGTGATGGGTGTATTCACGGATGTGACTGTTAGCGCGCATTCCTTGCAAAGCAACAGGCCTTGCAAAGCAACAGGCCTTGCAAAGCAAGTGCATGTAGCTATGGCGGCGGCTCCCATTTTAAGGAGTGTTTTATGCGTCCTTCAGGTCGTGCGCCAGACGAAATGCGCGCCATATCCATCGAGACCGGTTTCACCAAACATGCCGAGGGGTCGTGCCTGATCAGCTTTGGCGACACCCGCGTGCTGGTGACCGCCAGTGTCGAGGACCGGCTGCCGCCTTGGTTGCGCGGCAAAGGCGAAGGCTGGGTGACGGCGGAATACTCAATGCTGCCCCGCGCGACGCACACACGCGGTAACCGTGAAGCCGCCAAAGGCAAGCAATCGGGCCGTACGCAAGAAATTCAACGACTGATCGGGCGGTCGTTGCGCGCGGTGGTCGATATGAAAAAGCTGGGCGAGCATCAAATCACGCTCGATTGCGACGTCTTGCAAGCCGATGGCGGCACGCGGACAGCCGCGATTTCGGGCGCATGGGTTGCATTGCGGCTGGCCGTCAATAAATTGATGGCCGAGGGCAAAGTCAAAGAAGACCCGATCATGGGCCGCGTTGCGGCGGTTAGCTGCGGCATTTGCGATGGCACGCCGGTGCTGGATTTGGATTATATCGAAGACAGCAACGCCGATGCCGATGCCAATTTTGTGCTGATCGAAGGCGGGCAGATCGCCGAAGTGCAAGCTACTGCCGAGGGCGCGACTTATGACGAAGAAGCCTTGCTGCGCTTGCTGCGCTTGTCGCGCATGGGTTGCGACCGGATTTTTGCGGCGCAAGCAGACGCGGTGAAGTGAGCACTAACATTTCTGGCCGCAAACTCCAGCCCGGCAAGCTTGTCATTGCCAGCCACAATGCCGGTAAAGTGCGCGAAATCCGAGCTTTGCTGGAACCGTTCGGCATAGACCCTGTGTCCGCTGGCGACCTTGGCCTGCCAGAGCCAGAGGAGACGGGCACAACCTTTGCCGAAAATGCTTTGTTAAAGGCGCATGCCTCGGCGCAAGGATCGGGCTTGCCTGCACTTGCCGATGACAGCGGGCTATGCGTGGCGGCACTGGGCGGCGCACCGGGGGTTTACACGGCGGACTGGGCAGAGCGGCAGGCGTATGAAGGCGGGCCGGGACGCGATTGGTATATGGCGATGGGTAAAGTCGAGGGCAAGCTTGCCGAGATCGGCCCTGATGTTGACCGCAGCGGATATTTTGTCTGCACATTGGCATTGGCATGGCCCGATGGACACGCTGAGGTATTCGAGGGCCGTGTGCAGGGCGCGCTGACGTGGCCACCACGCGGGACATTGGGTTTTGGCTATGATCCGGTGTTTGTGCCGCTGGGGCGTGCACAAAGTTTTGCCGAGCTCGACCCTGTAGAAAAGCACGCGATGAGCCATCGGGCGGATGCTTTTGCAAAGTTGGTTGCGGCGGTTTTTTAATTCCATTCGTTTCACGCGAAGAACGCAAAGATTTTCAAGAGGGCATTTTATTGTGGCGGAATGCCGTTGACCATAATGGCAATTTTTTGGCGCTTTGCGCGATTACGCGCATGACCTCTTAGAAATCTTTGCGCACTTTGCGTTAAACGTCTTGACCGGGAATCTCTATCCTTCGCAGCGACGACAATTTATATTATCGGATTACCGTGCACCAACCACTCGCCCTTTACATCCACTGGCCGTTTTGCGTTTCCAAATGCCCCTATTGCGATTTTAACAGCCATGTACGCGACAGTGTGAACCAAGCGGTCTGGCTCGATGCTCTGCTTGCGGACATGGCTCATGAAGCGCGGCTGACGGCAGGCCGACCGCTGGGCTCGATCTTTTTCGGAGGCGGCACGCCTTCGTTGATGCCGCCTGTGACCGCAGCGGCTTTGATCGCGGCGGCAGAGCGGCATTGGGGTTTTGCGCCCGATATCGAGATCACGCTGGAGGCCAATCCATCTTCGGTGGAGGCGGCAAACTTCGCTGATCTAGCAGCGGCGGGCGTCAACCGGGTGTCATTGGGGCTGCAAGCGCTGGACGACGCAACTCTCGCCTTTCTAGGCCGTGCGCACCAAGTCGATGAAAGCCTGTTGGCGCTGGAAACGGCACAACGGCTTTTCAACCGCGTCAGCATCGACCTGATCTACGCCCGCCCCGATCAAACGGTGGCGCAATGGGAGGCTGAACTCGCCCGCGCCATTGGTTTTGGCACAACGCATATGTCGCTGTATCAACTGACCATCGAACCCGGCACGCGCTTTGCCACCGATGTCGCCAAGCGCCAATGGACGCCGCTGGGTGATGACAGTGCAGCGGACCTGTACGTTGCCACACAGGTGCAAATGGGCGCAGCTGGCCTTCCAGCGTATGAAATCAGCAACCATGCGGGGGCGGGACAGGAAAGCCGCCACAACCTGACCTATTGGCGGTATCAGGATTATATCGGCATCGGCCCCGGTGCGCACGGACGGCGCGGCGGCATGGCAACGACGCGGCATAAAAAGCCGGAGAATTTTTTGAATGCCGTTTCGCGGCATGGTTCCGGGCTGCAAATCGAGGATGTTTTGAACACGCCAACCCAAACGATGGAAGCGTTGCTAATGGGGCTTCGGCTGCGCGAGGGTGTGGATATCTCTGCGCTGAGCGACCGTTTTGCAATTGGCTCCGGGGACATGGTCGATTTCGCGGCTGTGGATAAATTGAGCGCGCTGGGGTTTATCAACAGGGTCGGTGGCCATATTTCGGTAACGCTTGACGGCTTCCCATTGCTCGACGCTATCTTGCCGCAGATAGTTGCGATTGAGCCAGCGCCCGCCGCCTGATAGCATCGTTGCATGGCCGATGCGTTGATCTCTGAATACCGCGCGTACCTTGCGAACAATCGCCGCCGTTCGGTGCACAGTGTTCGGGCGTATGTAGCGACAGCGGAGCGGCTGACGGCATTTTTATCCGAACATCTTGGCGCGGCGATTGACCGACCTGTGCTTGCAAAACTTACCGCAGCCGATCTGCGCGCGTTCCTTGCATACCGCCGCACCGATGGCCTGACCAATCGTTCAACCGCACGCGAGCTATCCGCGATACGTAACTTCTTACGCTTTGCTATGGGCGAGGACGCCGCCATCCCGCTACTAAAAGGCCCGCGTGTTCCGCGCAGCTTGCCCCGCCCAATTGATCCAGAGGCTGTGCTGGCCCTCGCCGGAGACGCCGCCGATAGCGCGCGTAACAGCTGGGTCGGCGCACGCGACTGGGCGGTGCTCTTGCTGCTCTATGGGTGCGGTCTGCGGGTTAGCGAAGCGACCGGGCTGACGGGTGACGTCCTGCCACTGGGCGAAACGGTACGCGTCACCGGAAAACGCAACAAGATGCGGCAAGTGCCGTTGCTGGCGAACATCCGCGAAGCGATTGAAGGCTATTTGGAGCTTTGCCCTTATCCGCCAGCCAAAGGCGAACCCCTGTTCCGCGGCAGCCGTGGCGGGGCACTCTCCCCCGCACTCATCCGCCGCGCAGTGCAGGGCACGCGCAAGCGGCTGGGCCTACCCGAAAAGACCACTCCTCACGCCCTGCGCCACAGCTTTGCGACGCATTTGCTGGCGGGCGGTGCGGATTTGCGCAGCCTTCAAGAACTGCTCGGCCACGCAAGCCTGTCGTCAACGCAAGTCTATACGGCGGTTGATACTGCTATGCTTCTGGATGAATATCTGAATGCGCATCCTAGGGCTTGATGGTTTTGGGGGCGGGCTTCCAGCGCCACAGCCGCCAGAAATACCCCAAAACAATCCCCGCAATAATCACCGTTGAAAGTGGCCCCATGATCCGCTCGACATCGTCGAATTGCGAGCCAAGGAAATAGCCAGCGCCTGCCAAAGCCGCACTCCAGCCCGCGGTGCCGATGGTGGAAAAAACAAGGAATCGCCGGTGCGACATACCGAACAATCCAGCGGGGATCGAGATCAGCGAGCGGAACGTGGGCAGCATCCGTGCGGCTAGCACAATGATCGAACCGTGTTTGCGGAACAAAGCCTCGCCGCGCTCGACCTCGTGCCAATCCAGCGTCAGCCAGCGGCTGTATGTGTCGATAAACCGGTGTAGCCGCTTTTCGCCAAATTTTATCGCCAGCCAAAACCACAGCCAATTGCCCAGCATCGCACCCGCAGTGCCGCTGGCGACGACCCCTGCAAAATTCATATTCCCCCGTGCCGCCGACACGCCCGCGACTGTCATGATAACTTCCGAAGGAATGGGCGGAAACACCGTCTCCAGCAGCATCAAGAACGCTACGCCCCAATAATGGGTCGCATCGACCAGATCGATTATCCAATCGTCCATTTGGAGTTAGCCTGCCAACCGCCGCTCGATAGCATCCCAAATCAGACCCGGCGTATCGGTGCCATTAAACCGGTCGATAGCGACAATCCCAGTCGGCGACGTCACATTGATCTCGGTCAACCACTGACCGCCGATCACATCGATGCCGACGAAAATCAGGCCAAGTTCCTTCAAACGTGGCCCCATTGCGGCGCAGATTTCAAGTTCTTTCGGGGTAAGCTCAGTCGCCTCCGCGCTACCGCCGACCGCCAAGTTCGACCGAAACTCACCCTCGCCCGGGCGGCGGTTGATTGCGCCGGTAACTTCGCCGTCGATCATCACAATGCGTTTGTCGCCCTTGGCCACATCGGGAAGGAAGGGCTGCACCATATGCGGTTCGGGCCAAGTCTGGTTAAACACCTCCAACAGAGCGCCAAGATTGTCGCCCTCGGCTGGCACGCGGAAAATCGCTTTGCCGCCATTGCCGTGCAGCGGCTTGATGACAACGGCACCATGTTCACGTTGAAAATCCCTGACTTCATCTGTTGAGCGGGCAATCAACGTCGGCGGCATAAATCGGCGATAATCGAGCACCATGACCTTCTCGGGGGCGTTGCGGACACTGACCGGGTTATTCACCACCAAAGTCTCATGCTCAATCCGTTCCAGCAGATGCGTCGCGGTGATATAACCGACATGGAAGGGCGGGTCTTGGCGCATCAGCACGACGTCGATGTCAGACCCCAGATCAATCCGCTTCGCATCGCCAAAACGGTAATGTGCGCCTGCAACGCGCTGCAAATCATGCACCGGATGCGCCAGCGCGGTCAGTCGGCCGTTCGCGTCAAGCGTCAAGGTATCAACATCATAATGCCAGATGTCATAGCCGCGTGATTGCGCCGACAGCATCAACGCAAAGCTGCTATCGCCATGGATATTGACGCCGTCCATCGGGTCCATTTGCACTGCAACACGCATATTCATTAGCCACTTTTTCCCTCAACCATGCCAGACATTGACCAGATGGTGCGGCAATTGCCACGGCGCAACCAATATCACATCGATTCGCACATTCTCCGCGCCTTTGGCGTAGCGCGGATAGAGCAAGTCCGCCGCAGCCGCGACACGGCGCAGGCGGGGATGATCGATCGCCAGCGACAAGTCCGCGTCTCTTTTGCGGGTTTTGACCTCGATAAATGCCAGAGTTTTGCCGCGCCGCGCGATCAAATCAACCTCGCCACGCGGGGTTTTGACGCGTTCGCCAACGATATGCCAGCCCTGCAAGCGTAGCCACCATGCCGCGATAGTTTCGCCGCGCCGCCCGCGTTTTTCGGCATTTTCGCGGCCACCGCTCATGCGCCAGATTTAATCGCGCTGGCTTGGGCATAAACCTCACCGCGATCCAGCCCAAAGCGTTTGGCTATCTGTCCAGCAGCCTTTGAAACAGGCAACGTCTCCAGCGCCTCGCGCAAAGCCGCATCGACATCGCCCGTCTCGACGGGCTTTTCGGTAGGAGGGCCGATAACGACAACAATCTCGCCCTTCGGTTCCTGATCGGCATAACGCGCAGCCAACTCATCAAGCCCGCCGCAAACGACTTCTTCATACCGCTTGGTCAACTCCCGCGCCACCGCAGCCTCGCGGTTTCCGAGCACATCGGCCATCGCGGCAAGCGAAGCACCGAGCCGGGGGCCGCTTTCGTAAAACACCAACGTTGATTTTACATCGCCCAATTCGGCCAACACATCGGCACGCGCTTTCGCTTTTGACGGCAGAAATCCTGCGAACAAAAATCGGTCAGTCGGCAACCCGCTAATCGACAAAGCCGCGATCGCAGCACTCGGCCCGGGGGCAGTTGAAACCGCTATTCCAGCCTCTCGTGCCGAACGCACCAACTTATACCCAGGGTCGGAAATCAGCGGCGTTCCGGCGTCTGACACCAAAACCACCACACCGTTTTGCGCGGCGGCCAAAAGGTCTTCGCGGTCCCGCTCACTGCTATGATCATGATAGGGCCGCATCCGCTTTTTCAGACCAATATGGTTCAACAATTTGCCTGTCACACGGCTGTCTTCAACCGCGACAATGTCGGCCGCACGCAACAGGGCAATCGCCCTTTGTGACAAATCTGCCAGATTGCCGATGGGGGTGGCGACAATGTATAACCCCGAATCGATTGTGTTCGCGAGCCGTTCGGGGTCAGAAGCAACGAAATTGATGGGGGTCGAGGACATGAACGTGGCCATACAGCCAAGCCACTACACGCCGCAAGCGCATACCATTTCAGGACGTTCGCCATTGGCACGGATATTCGCGCTGATGATGCTGATGTTTCTGGCGGCGTGCTCTGCGGCCCCGAAAGGCGGGAAGATCTCTGATAAGGCGCCACCGCCGGTTGAGGCGATTGATCCGGCTAACGTTGTGCTTGGCGATAATGACCGGCATCGCGTCGCGTTGTTGCTGCCACTCACCGGCCCGGATGCAGAAGTTGGCCAGTCGATCGCCAATGCAACGACTTTGGCAATGCTCGATACGCGCAACGCCACGATCCGTATGACCAGCTATGACACTGCGCTGGGCGTCGATGCAGCTGTTCGTAAAGCCGTAGCCGATGGCAACAAGCTGATTCTGGGACCGTTGCGCAGTGACGATGTGATCGCGGTCGCCAATGTCGCTGGCCTCTCCAAGGTCCCGGTCATAAGCTTCTCCAACGATATTGGCGCTGCCGGACGTAACGTGTTCCTGATGGGGCATCTACCCAACCAATCCATCGACCGCGTCGTCAAATATGCTTTCTCAATGGGACAAACCCGTTTTGGCGGGATCGTGTCCAAGGATGTATATGGACAGCGCGCTTCCTCGAATATCACCAACTCTGTTCGCGCAGTTGGCGGAACCGTAGTTTCGATTCAGGAAATCGACGGCACTGCGGCCTCGATAGAAGCTGCGACAAAGAAGCTGGCAGCCGCTGGTGTGATGGACGCAGTGCTGATTGCCGATAGCGGCCGTGTGGCGATGACGACTGTGCCTGCGCTGCGCCGCAACGGCGTAAAAACCGCCAAAATCCTTGGCACAGATCGCTGGAATGTGGACACCTCGCTTTCGGCTAGCATCCCGATGCGCAGTGCTTGGTTTGCCGCAGTTCCCGACGTTACCTATCGCCAATATGCCGAAAAATACCGGCTCCGCTTTGCTAAGCCACCGATGCGAATTTCCAGCCTTGGTTATGATTCGGTGCTGCTGATCGCGCGCGTTGCGCAAAACTGGAAAATCGGCACAGCCTTCCCCGTGGCGCGCCTAACCGATGCCGAAGGCTTTATCGGCATCGACGGCGCGTTCCGGTTCTTTGCAAATGGCCAATCGGAACGGATGCTGGAAGTGTTAGAGGTGCAAGCAGGCAAATACGCGACCGTCGATGTCGCGCCGAAAAACTTTGCCGACAAATAGTGCCGTTGGAACAACCCCGTGCGCTAATGCAAGAAGCGTTGGCGCTTGCACGAGTAGCGGCAGGCTTGGGTGAAGTTCCGGTCGGTGCGTTGGTGGTGAAGGACGGCGTCATTATAGGTCGCGGCGCGAACCGCCCCATCGGCACACATGACCCGACGGCTCACGCCGAAATCATCGCAATGCGTGAAGCAGCGGCGGCACTCGGCACTGACCGGCTGACCGGCTGCGATCTATGGGTAACGCTAGAACCCTGCGCGATGTGTGCCGGCGCCATCGCCCATGCCCGCATCGCGCGGCTTTACTATGGCGCAAGCGATCCCAAAGGCGGTGCTGTCGATCATGGGCCAAAGCTGTTTACGCAACCAACGGTGCATCACCGGCCAGATGTCTATGCCGGGATCTGCGAGGATGAAGCGGCGAGTTTGTTGCGGGCGTTTTTTGCGGAACGGCGGTAATGACGATACGGCCTTAGCCAATATCGAATATCGTATAGGTCGGGCCCGCAGGCGTCCGTTCGCCAGTTCCCCCAGTCATAGGCGCGATGCGGCGCAGGCCGGCAGGGGTCTCGCCGATATTGACCATAGCCGCGAAATCGACCGTCAGGGTGAGTGTGATGAGGTGGCGATGCTGTAATTCTATCATTGCGTGGTCGCTATCATGGCGGCAGTACCCGCGCAAAGTATAAACCGCATCCGGGGATCTCGCACATTATGCCTCAAACCAATGCTTTGCCCCGTCTCCATTTAATCCTGGCGCTGGCCGTGATGGCAGTTTGGGGCAGCAACTTTGTAGTCATTAAATTGGCATTGGAGCATTTGCCGCCGTTGTTGCTCGCAGCGTTGCGCTTTACCTGCGCTTTTTTGCCCGCCGCGTTTTTCCTAAAGCGTCCTGCTGTGCCTTTGTCCAATTTAGCAGCTTACGGAGTCTTGATCGGCGCAGGTCAGTTCGGGCTGCTGTTTCTGGCGATGAAAGGCACCATAACTCCGGGCCTCGCGTCGCTGGTGGTCCAAGTCCAAGTGTTCTTTACCATCGGACTGTCGATGCGGCTAACAGGAGAACGCGTACGCGGGTTTCAATGGGCGGCATTGGCATTGGCAACCTCGGGATTGGGCGTAATCTTGGCCTATTCGGAGGGAAGTGCAACGCCATTGGGCCTTGGCCTTGTGATTACTGCAGCATTTTGCTGGGCCAGCGGCAACATGGTTTCGCGCGCGGCCGGCAAAGTCGACATGCTGGCCTATGTTGTCTGGGCGAGCGCATTTGCTGTACCACCCTTGTTGCTATTCGCGCTGATCTTTGAAGGTTTGCCCGCAATGATCGCAGGTGTACACAGTGCAAACAGCACAACATGGGCTGCGGTGGTGTGGCAGGCGGTAGGCAACACCATGTTCGGCTATGGCATTTGGGGTTGGTTGATGGCGCGGCATCCCGCCGCCACTGTTGCACCTTTGGCCCTGCTGGTGCCGGTGTTCGGCATAGGGACATCTGCACTATTTCTTGGCGAACCGTTGCAGGATTGGAAGTTGTTTGCGGCAGCGTTGGTGATGGCCGGGCTGACGCTTACTTTGCTATGGCCACGGTTTATAAAGCCGTCCGCGCAGTAACTAAAAAAAAAGGGCCGGAGTTTCCTCCAGCCCTTTTGAATTACTATGTGGTCGCGATTAAGCGCCAGCGACGTCCGATACGTTGATCTTTAGGCCCGGGCCCATTGACGAGCTGACTGAGACGCGGCGGACATATTTGCCCTTTGATCCCGATGGCTTGCTTTTGATAACTGCATCGACCAGCGCGTCAAAGTTGCTGCGCAGATCAGCGTCGGAGAAGCTTTTCTTACCAATGCCGCTGTGGATGATGCCCTGTTTTTCAACGCGGAATTCAACTTGTCCAGCTTTAGCGGCAGTGACCGCTGCTGCTACATCCATGGTCACGGTACCCAGTTTCGGGTTTGGCATCAGGCCCTTTGGACCCAAAGTCTTACCCAGACGGCCAACAATGCCCATCATGTCAGGCGTTGCGATCACGCGGTCGTAATCGAGGTTACCGGCCAGCATGTCTTCCATCAGGTCTTCGGCACCAACTTTATCAGCACCTGCGGCGGTCGCCGCATCGGCCTTATCACCGCGCGCAAACACAGCGACTTTCATGTCTTTACCGGTACCTGCTGGCAGTGAAACCATGCCGCGAACCATTTGGTCAGCATGACGCGGATCCACGCCCAGGTTCAGCGCGACTTCGATAGTCTCGTCAAACTTGGCCGTCGCCAGTTCCTTGATAGCCTTCAACGCTTCGTCGACAGTATACAGCTTTTCAGCGTCAAGGCTGACAAGGGTTTTTGCTTTTTTGGTTAGCTTTGCCATGCGCTCAACCCTCCACGATTTCGAGGCCCATGGCTGTCGCCGAACCTGAGATGATTTTGACTGCCGCGTCCATATCGTTCGCGTTCAGATCGGCCATTTTCAGCGTCGCAACTTCTTCAAGCTGCTTGCGCGTGATTTTACCAGCGGTGATTTTACCCGGCTCTTTCGAACCAGCCTTAATTCCCAGAACCTTTTTGATCAGATAGGTCGCGGGCGGTGCCTTCATGATAAAGGTAAAGCTTTTGTCGGAAAACACGGTAATCTTCGTTGGAATGGGCGTGCCCTTTTCCATGTCCGCGGTCGCTGCATTAAACTGTTTACAAAATTCCATGATGTTCACGCCGCGTTGGCCCAAGGCTGGGCCGATTGGCGGGGATGGGGTGGCTGAGCCTGCAGGTACTTGCAGGCCGATATAGCCGTCAATTTTCTTAGCCATAAATGGCTCCTTTCATTCTATCTCCGCGATCGCTCCGTTGGAGCGAAAGCGGATCAAAGTAAGTGGTCAAACAAACACCTTAGTATAAAGCTTAGGCGCTCTCCCACGCGGTGGTTTCCTGATTTTCATCGGGAAGTGGCGCGCCTAGTCGATAGACACGCCAAAATCAAGCAGGCCAATGCCTGCTGGACTATTTCATCAATTCAACTTCTTCAAAGTCCAGCTCAACCGGCGTTGCACGGCCAAAGATGCTGACCGAGACCTTGACGCGGTTTTTGTCGAAATCCAGTTCCTCGACAGCGCCGTTAAAGCTGGCAAACGGCCCACCCAGAACTTTGACCTGATCGCCGATTTCGTAATCGACGGTAACGCGTTTCTTAGGCGCAGCCTCCAATTGTTCTTTGGTGTTCAGGATGCGCGCGGCTTCAGCTTCGGTAATCGGCTGCGGCTTGTTGTTCGCGCCCAGGAACCCTGTGACCTTTGGTGTGTTTTTGACAAGGTGATAAACATCGTCCGTCATCACGATTTTCGCCAGCACATAGCCGGGGAAGAATTTGCGTTCGGCCTTTACCTTTTTACCACGGCGGACTTCAGTCACTTGCTCGGTCGGAACCTCGACAGCCTCAACCAACGGCGTCAGGCCTTTGCGTTCAGCCTCAGCCAAAATCTGGTCACGGACCTTGTTTTCAAAACCCGAATAGGCGTGAATAATATACCAGCGTGCCATGATAATGTCTTTTAACCCCTCAGTGATGTCTTAAAGCGGCTGTTGCGCCGCCGATGATTTTTAGCTGCCGGACGCAAAGCTTAGCAACGCTTGCACAATGCCGTTGAATACCGCGTCAACGCCAAGAAAGAATACCGCAAGGATGATCGTCATGATCAGCACCATGATCGCCGTCTGCGTCGTTTCCTTACGCGTTGGCCATACAACCTTTGCGGTTTCGGCGCGCACTTGGCGGATGAATTCCCCGGGGCTGTTCTTTGCCATGATCTTGGTTCCTGTGTTGCTTCGTTCAAACGGCCAAATTTTTCAATCCAACGGATAGCCGCCAGCGCTTCGACCGGCGGGGTCGAGAGCGATATAAGTTCCGATTTCGGAGAAAACATCCCTTAGCCGCGATTATTGCTGTTCGCAAGCGTCAAGCACCTGTTGCGAAATTGGCACAATCTACGCGAAAGCAATGTTGACACATGATTGTCGCTAAACTGTCAACATAGCGTCGGCAAAGTTTCACAGTCGCGGATTATCGGCCCCTCAAGACACAATTATCAGGGGCGATTCTATGCAAAACCGTAATCCAAACGCTGTAATGTCAGCGCAACTTCGCAAAGTATTGTTGGCGAGCACTGCGCTATTTTCTTTCCCAGCGCTTGCGCAAGAAGCCCCGTTTGACGGCGAGGAAGAAGCCATTGTCGTCACCGGCAGCCGCCCAATCGCCGAATCGGAAGCCGCCGCATTGCAGGTGCAGAAAAATTCGGATTCGCTGGTCACTGTGCTTTCGGCAGACTCGGCTGGCCGCTTGCCTGACCAGAATATCGCGCAAGCAACGGGGCGTTTGCCGGGGGTTGCGGTAGAGCGTGACCAAGGCCAAGCACGCTATATCTCGCTGCGCGGTGCACCGAATTATTGGACGACATTGTCGTTTGACGGCATCAACATTGTCAGCCCCGAAGGTCGGGATTCACGTTTTGACAGCATCCCATCCGCGCTTGCCTCACAGATTATTGTCTCCAAAGCCGTGACACCAGACATGCCGGGTGAGACGATTTCGGGGAACGTCAATATCATCACCCGCTCCGCGCTTGATTATGATGGCTTTCGCATTTCGGGGAAATTGGGCGCGGGCAAAGTCGAATTGGGCGACCGCGAGGAATACGAAGGTTCACTGACGCTATCCAACGTGTTTGATTCCAATATTGGCGAAATCGGCATTTTGGTCTCGGGTAGCTATTACGAACGCAATATGATTACCGACAATTTCGAGATTGACTGGGAACAAGTATCACAAGACCGCCGCCCCGGTTTTGAAAGCCGTTTTTGGGCGCGCGAGACAGAGAATAAGCTGTACCGATTGACGCGCAAAAACTGGTCAGTTTCGGGCCGTGTCGATTTCCGGCCCGATGCGGACAACACGATCTCGCTTCGTTCGCTTTATACAATCTTCCTCGATGATGAAGCACGCGATAACTACATCTTCGATCTGGATGACAGGCAAGGTGATCTGGTTGCAAACACCGCCGCGTGCTCGACCGCGCCAACGTCTAGCCCGACGACCACAGGCTATGCCGATATCTGCGTCGGCAATTCGCCGTTTGCGGGCACGGTATACGGCATAGATATTAACCAGCGTTCGACTCTGCGCGCGTTTCGCCAATCGGTGTTGACGAACACTGCAGAGGGCAAACATCAGTTAAGCGACAGCATACGCCTGAAATGGGCGGCGAATTACACCAAGTCCAAGGACGACCGCTCCGTTGTCGGCGAAGCACGCTGGGACAGCCCGTCAACGCGAACGTTGCGCCCGACAGTAGCGTATAATTTTAGCGACCAAAACCTTGCGCGCGTACAACTGTTCACAACCAACCAGCTAAGCGGTCCAACGCGCTACACCGCGGGAACAGCCGTCACAGCGATCGATAATTTCGCCAAACCGTTGACGTCGTTGCGTTCATTGCGGGCCGTCGACCCAACAACTGCTTATACCTTCAAATCCGAACTGGCACACGACACCAACCTGTTTGGCGGCGACGCAACGATCAGGTTCGGTGTACAATATGACCAGCGGACCAAGATCAACAACGAGAGCGAATTATTGCTCAACACCGCTGGCCAATTTGCCGCAGCGGGGATTGGCACAACGTATCAACCGTTCTCGCTCGACATCCCCTTCCGCGGTGAAATCCCATTGGGTTACACTTTCCGGTACTTCAGCCAAGATGCGATGCGCGATGCGGTTGAGCGGGCACGCACTGTAGGCAGCTTTACGCCAATTTCAGCCAACCATTACAACGTGCGCGAACGTGTGCTTGCTGGCTATGTGATGGCCAACAGCAAATATGATTGGGGCAGCGTCGTCGGCGGTGTCCGTGTAGAAAAAGTCAGCAATCAGGGCCAATCACTGGCCACCATTCCCGGTGTGACTGGCATAGTTGAAACGAACAACAGCACGGTCCTCGCGTTCCCCAGCCTGCATCTGAATTTCGACGTCGAAAGTGACAAGAAATTGCGCATCGGCTTTACCAGCGGGGCAGCGCGCGCCGATTATGACCAAATGCGCCCGAACGTTGTCGTCGATGATGCCAATCAGCGCATCTCTGGCGGCAACCCTGCCGTCAAGCCAGAGCGTGCATACGGCGTTGATGCCTATTATGAATGGTACATCCAGCCGCAGGGTTATGTGATGATCGGCGCATTTTACAAACGTGTTGAGGATGTGCTGTACACATCACGGCGCAGCTTTGGTTCGGATACGCTGAACTTTAACGGAGTCGACCGGTCTGGCTACGCTTTCAGTGGTATCACCAACGGCGGTAAGGGCCGCGTGTTTGGGGTTGAAGCTGCCATTCAGATGCAGCTGGAACCTTATACTGAAAGCCTTGGCTTACCAGACTGGATGGGCGGTTTTGGTGTCACTGCGAACGCTACACTGAACGACAGTAAAGTCGAAAAGCCCGCGATCCTCGACAATGCCGGTCTTACGCTCATCCCGACTCGCGACGTGCCGCTACCCGGAACATCCGACGTTGTTTACAACATTGGTGGCTATTACGAAAAATACGGGCTGTCGCTGCGCCTGCAATATCAGATGCGGACAACATGGGCCGATGGCTTTGCCGACAATCTGGCCGATGCGGGCGATACGTATTGGGCCGGTGATGACGAGCTGGATTTCTCTGCACGCTACGAACTGATCAAGGGTCTTGAGGTTTATCTCGATGCATCGAACCTGCTGAACAATGCCGGTCGCCGGTATTCGGATCCGTCAAATCTGCTGCGTGCTCTTGGTGTGTCTGCCCAGCGCAACGGGCGTTATACAATCGAATCCGAAACATTTGGACGACGTTTCACCGGCGGCGTCCGGTTCACCTTCTGATGCGACACACGCTTTCCGTTTTGATCGTATTGCTTGCCGCTGGTTGTTCAAAGGAGCAGCCAGCGGCGGGGACACTTGTGACGGCAACGGTGATGGCCAAGGCAGAAACGACGCCTGTTGGCACTGCAGATGACGCCGCCGATGATCCCGCAATCTGGCGCCACCCAACCGATGCGGCCAAAAGCCTGATTATCGGGACGGACAAGCGCGCGGGTATTCACGTGTATGATATGAGCGGCAAAGCGATCGGTTTCACCGCATCGCCGCGTTTGAACAATGTTGATTTGCGCAGCAACGTGACGGTCAACGAAAAGGACGCTGTGCTTGTCGCCGCCAGCGACCGGCGCGATGAAGCAAACGCGGCAATTGCCCTGTTTACGCTCGATACTGCCGTACAAAAATTGGTGCCCTTGGCGAATTTGCCAGTCGGCAAAGGCGAAGCTTACGGCATGTGCCTTTGGCAGCGTAAAACTGACGGGCAGCTTTACGCGTTTCTGGTACTGAAGGATGGCCGCATCGATCAGGTTGAACTGAATGTGTTCGGTGCAACTGCAACCGGCAAAGTCGTGCGCCAAATGAAGTTGAAAACCCAATCCGAGGGCTGCGTCGTCGATGACCGCACCGGATTGCTTTACGTCACCGAAGAAGACGTCGGGCTTTGGCGCTTTGATGCTGATCCGGCCGCATCGATAAAGGCAACCAAGCTTAGCCGCGCCGATGGCAAGCAGCTGGTCGCCGATGCAGAGGGCATTGCGATCATGCCTGTGGGAGCAGATGCAGGCTATTTGATTGTCTCAAGCCAAGGCGATAATGCCTATGCGGTCTATGACCTGAAAACGGGCCGCTATCGCAGCCGGTTCCGCATTGGCGACGGCGCAATTGATGGTGTGCAGGAAACTGACGGGCTGGAGCTAGCGATTGGCGACTTTGGCGCGAATTATCCTGTCGGATTATTTGTGACGCAAGACGGAGACAACAGCCCCGAAACGCAAAACTTTAAAATGACGCCGTGGGCCGACGTGATGAAGGTTTTGAAGCTGGATTAGGCCCCGCAGCGGCCTTCTGTCATTTCCATGAAATGGCAGGAGTTGGGGGACTCGAACCCACGACCCTCGGTTTTGGAGACCGATGCTCTACCAACTGAGCTAAACTCCTGCAGGTTGATGTTTGCTTCCGCTATCGCGGAAGGCGGCACCGGCCCTCTTCCCCACCCGACCACCCATTGACGATACCCTATTGGGTGGTCGGGTGGGGGAGAGGGCCGGTGCCGTACCCATCAATCATCAGTGCCTCTAGCGCCGATGCGCGAACGGGGCAAGTCTGCATTCGCAAACTCGCCCCGTTCGTACAGGCTGCTATCTGAACTAGAACTTAAAGCCAGCCTCAACGCCCCAGATGCGCGGTTCGTTGACAAAGCCGGTCAGATTGTTGAAATCGATGCCGCCGACAGCCGATGTATCCTTGGTGATGTTACGGGCAAAGGCTGCGATATCGAACGCATCGGTTTTATAGCCAACGCGCAATCCGCCCTCGAGCATGCTTTTGTCTTGAAACTCAACCGATTCATACAGGAAGAAGTTGATTTTCGACCGGTAAGCCCAATCGGTATAGGCATAGACTTCGCCGTTTCCGACCGGAATGCCGTATTTCGCAGTCCAGTTGGCGATCCAACGCGGGCTTTGCGGCAAGCTGTTGCCGTTGATGTTCACGATGGCTGCCGAGAATGGCGCAGCAGCAACGACAATCGGGTCAAGCGGGGTGCACAGCGACACGTTGGGGAACGTATCAACGCGGACCGCACCACACGCAGCCGTTGTCAGTCCGGCATCCCGAATGCTGGTGTTATTGTAGCTTATGCCAGCGGTCAGCAGTAACGCGGCAGTTGGTTTGAATTCCAGATCTGCCTCAAAACCATAGCCACGCACCATATTGGCGTTAATCAGACGGTTGGCATTTACGCCGCCACCGACTGCGGTCAATTGCGCGTCTTTCAGTTCATAATAAAACCCGTTGACGTTGAACCGCGCACGACCATCCAGGAAGGTCGATTTGATACCGCTTTCATACGATGTAATCGTCTCCGAATTGCCAATCGTTACACCGCTTTCAAGCGGAGTGAGCGTTGCTGGCGGAAACAGAATGCGGCCCTGAATCGACGGCGCGCGATAACCGCGTGCGACACGGGCGTAAACATTCACATCATCCGTGGCCGCATAGGTCGCGCTCAGATCCCATGTAATGTTGTTGTCGCTGACGCTGCGGTTGACTGTGCCAAGTGGGTTTTGCAGAAAGCCCGGGAACTGGGTATCCTTGCTGCGCACCGCAACAAACCGGCGTTTGTCGTCATTATAACGGATGCCGCCAGTCACGCTGAACTGATCGGTCAATTGATAGGTCAACGAACCAAATACGCCATAGGCCTTGCTGTTCTGTTCTTGCGACACGCGAATGTTCACGCCATCGGGCAGGTTGTTGGGGTCGCCCAATGTCGAATAGTTGTCCGACACGATTTCCAAATCTTCATCGAAATAGAAAACGCCCGCTTGATAGCTGATTGGACCATCACCGTTGCTGGCGATGCGGAATTCCTGCGTAAACTGCGTCAGATTAGGAACGCTATCGCGCGTTTCGGCAGTAAATGGCAGGTAACCCGGGCCAGTCAAAGCCGGTGGCAAAAAGCTCGCGCCAAAACCGCCGTCAACGTCGCCCACAGACGTTGCATCGCCCTGCCAATAGCTGGTGACAGAAGTCAGCGACACTGCCCCTGCATCATAGGTAATGCGCGCAGTTGCGTTTTGCGTATCAACCCGCTGTTCGTTTTTGCCGTCGGTCGACACACGATAGCGGTTAAAATTTGCGTTCAGCCCTTGTTGGCCACGCGTGAACACATTGGCACGGAATACGCGTGCAGTGCCGTCGAGCGAACGGAACTGGCCGGTCAGCAAGACGTCGAGTTCGTCACTTGGCTTAAACAAAAACTGCAGGCGCGCGGCGTATTCTTTATAGCCCTCGAACGCGTCTTTGGCTGTTCCCGATGGCAGAACGTTGTCGACATAATCGTCCTGCCGCTGGTACATGCCCGACACGCGAACGCTAAGCTTTTCGCCAAGTGGTCCGCCAACAGCGCCCTGTGCGTTGATCGCGTTGAAACGACCATAAGAGATTTTGCCATAGCCGCCGGCAACATCACTGGGCTTTGCGCTGTCAAATTTGACGATACCGGCTGGCGTATTGCGGCCAAACAAGGTGCCTTGCGGGCCGCGCAAAACTTCGACCCGTTCAAGGTCGAAAATCGGAAAGCCTTTCAGGATCGGGTTTTCGAGGACAACATCATCATAAACAAGGCTGACGGGTTGCGATGCGTTAAAATCGAAATCGGTGTTGCCAAGGCCGCGAATGTAAAACCGCGGGAAAGTGCGTCCGAATGAGGATTCCACCAAAAGGCTGGGCACCCGCCCGGAAATACCCCGAATATCCACGCCGCCAGCAGAGATTGCATCAAGCTTGTCACCGCTAATCGCAGTTACCGACAATGGCACGTCTTGCAGATTTTCTTCGCGGCGCTGCGCAGTGACGACGATCTCTTGCAGGCCAGTGTCGTCTGCAGCTTCGTCTTGCGCAAAGGCAGGCGTAGCGACAGTGAAGGCGATTGCCAGCGTGGCAGTTGCAGCGGACGTGTGAAGGAATTGACGAAAAGGGCGCATGGGGACCTCCGAGATGGTCGTTTATGATTAAGGGGCTCGGCTGTAGTGCGCCGATGTGCACGCCGTAACTATAGGCGCAAATAGGTCAATATCAGCCAGTATTTCGATTGCATTTTACAACCGGCCTGTGGCTTGGCGGTGACAGTTTTAACGCAAGACGCCTCGATTAGAAGCTCATCTCGTCGTAAATACGACTTAAGTCCCCGGCCCAGTCGCCGTGATATTTGTCGAGCAATACTTCGGCAGGGGTTTTCCCGGACGCCACCACTTCACGCAATGGATCAAGGAAACCGCTTTCATTATCGCCGCTGCTGTTCAAACGGTTGCGCGCTGTCAGCCCCGCCGACGATATCTCCAGTATTCGGCCCGCGATATCGCGCAGTTTTCCGCCGCCGCCGATGGGGGCGTCTAGGCCCATTTTGGGCACCAACGACCGCAACGCTTCGCGTTCCTCCATCGTCCAGTGTTTAACCGCGTCCCACGCGGCATCGAGCGCATTTTGGTCATAGAGCAAGCCGACCCAAAAGGCGGGCAGCGCGCAGATTTTGTTCCATGGCCCACCATCGGCACCACGCATTTCGAGGAAGCTTTTCAACCGTACCTCTGGAAAGGCAGTGGACATATGATCTTCCCAATCGGTCAAAGTCGGCTTTTCGCCGGGCAAAACCGACAGTTCCCCTTTCAGGAAATCACGAAAATCGAGGCCCGACGCATCGATATACTGGCCATCGCGATAGACGAAATACATCGGCACTTTCAGCATATAGTCGGCATATTGTTCATAGCCAAAACCGTCGTCAAACACGAATGGCAACATGCCGGTGCGCGCAGGATCGGTGTCTGACCAAATATGGCTGCGATACGACAAATAGCCGTTTGGCTTGCCCTCAAGGAACGGCGAATTGGCGAACAACGCTGTGGCCAGCGGCTGCAACGCCAGCGATGTTCGGAATTTATGCGCCATGTCAGCTTCGCTGGAATAATCCAGATTGACCTGAATCGTACACGTGCGCAGCATCATATCCAGACCCATGCTGCCAACACGCGGCATGTGGCGCAGCATAATCTCGTACCGCCCCTTTGGCATAATCGGCAATTCTTCGCGGGTCTTATCGGGCCAAAGCCCCAATCCCAAAAACGCTTTACCGGTCTTTTCGCCAATCGCCTTTACTTGCTTCAAATGTCGCCCAGTTTCAGCGCATGTCTGGTGCAAGTTTTCTAGCGGCGCGCCAGACAGTTCAAGCTGCCCTGCAGGCTCCAGACTGATATTGCCGTCTGGTCCCTTCATAGCAATCACATTGGTTGTGCCGTCGCGCGTTTTTTCCTCAATTGTTTCCCAGCCGAATTCCTGCGTTGCCATCAATAGATCGCGGATACCCCCGGGTTCCTCATAGGACGGTGCGTGGTGATCGCCGGTGCAATAGACGAATTTCTCATGCTCTGTGCCAATGCGCCAGCGTTCCGCTGGCTTTTCGCCTTTGGCCATGACCGAAATCAGCTGCTGCCGGTTCTCAATCACAGGCTCGTTGCGATTCGAAACTGTTTTTGTGCTCATCGCTGCGATGTATAAATGTAACCGGCGGTTGGCTAGCGATTTTAGCAGTCAGTTCACCGTCGCGTTCAGCACGATGGAAAAGCTTTCTCCTGACGCCATCGTGGCACGTGCCACATTGACAGTTCCGGACGCAAATGACGCGCCAATCGGGTCAGTTTCATCTGTTCCAACGGCATTATCATCCTCTGCCGTCGCAGCAGTCGCACAGGTCGCGCCGGATAGCATCGATCCGGCGACATAGGTCAATCTGGTCGGGATAACGTCGTTGGCATTGATCGTGGTCGCAATACCCGGCCCCGCGTTGGAGATGGTAATGCAATAGCGGACCGTTGCGCCGGGAATAGATTTGGGATTGGCGCCGCTAATGCCGTCAGTAGTGATGCTGCTAACCTTAGTTGTGTTAAGCGTTGCTGGCTGCGGGGTGATGACCAATGTCGAGTGGAAAAATGTGCCGGTGTCGGCGTTAAGGCTGTCGCAAATACTAAGCGTCCAAGTGCCATTGGCATTCAGGCCGTTAAATGCGGTCAATGCAGCAAGAGAACGAAACGTGCGCTGATACGGCGGTACGACAGTACCGGCAGTCGCGGTATCATTTACTGCAGTATGCGTCGTAATCGCCGCAGCTGCGCTATCGTCATAAAGGACGTTAAAGTTATCAGGCGTAGTCCCGGTATTCTGGATCAGCGTGATTTGCGTTCCCGTCGGCGACAACAGGAACATGCGCAGGTCACCGCGATAGGTGTGTGACATCAATACGCCGATGTTGACGTCAGCGATGCTATAAATTTCCGGAACGGCAAAGGTGCGTAGCAACGGCGCGGTGCATGGCGTTGCGGTTTCGTTGACTGTGCCATCGGTGGTGTTGGTATAGATTATTTGCGCAAACGCCGATTGTGGTGCACAAAAAATCGCACATACTATCAGGCATATCGCGGCCCACCGCCCGAACGCTGTTCGGTCGGTCTGCTGTCCTACCTGCGCATTCGGGCTCAGGATCGGCTGGTACAAACACGTAGCCATCCGCACGGAATAGCAGCCGAAGGTTAATCGAGCGCTACTTTCCATTTACGATTGAGAGAGGTTTTACAAATGGCCGCTTGGTATCAATCAACGTTGGCGTTGAAAACAAACGCAAGGCTGGACCCTGCGGTTAAAGACGTCGACGTTGCGGTGATATTAGCGCCAGTGATTGACGCGCCATTGGGGTCAGTTTCATCGGCGCCGCTGTTGTCATCATCCTCCGCCGTCGTTGCGGTCCCGCAACTTGCGCCGCTAAACATCGTGCCTGCAACATAGGTCACATCGCCGGGCACAGCGTCCGCCAGCACAAGATTGCTCGCCGTGATACTGCCGATATTGGATACTGTGATACAATACCGGACCAAAGCACCGGGAATGGCTTTGGGGTTGGAGACGCTAACGCCGTCGGACAACACGCTGCTAATTTTGGATACCGCCAGATTTGCGGGTGTACAGGTATACAGCGTGACGTTATCGACCTCAAAATCATCCGACGTGCCTCCACCGGGGGCAAAGTCGAACGAGAGGGTTCCTGTCGCCGCAACAGTTGTCGGTAGGTTGATCCGCCATCCTGTCGACGTGAATTCGGTGATACTCGTCAAATTGCCAGACGCACCATTGAAATAGGTTACGGCTGCGGTTGTTCCTGCGTTCGGGTCAGTTGAAATTCGTGCATAGGCAATACCGTTGATGCTGATCGTTAGCTGCGCCAATGTGGAACCCAGCGGCGGCGCACCATTGCGCCAATACTGGCTTAGTTGAATGACAGAGCCGCCCCCTGCACTCGGTCCGAATTTTAGTCCCGACAGGCCGCTTTGCGATAACGAGCCGGAGGCGACATTTTCAGACACGGATGCAACGCCGGTCCCAGTCCAAATCGCAGCTGCTGTCCAGTTGGTCCAGCTTGGCCCGGTGCCCGCCGCAAACGTCCCGTTAGAAATAATCTGGTTGGTTCCACCAGCAGGACAGGTCGGTGCAGGCAACGTTGACGCGACGGTAAACGGGACTGACGCGTAATCATCCTCAGTCGTCACCCCGTTGTTCACAGTCGAATCCGGATCGGGCAACGAACTTGCGCTTACTTGGGCGATATTGGTCACGGTGCCGGAAACGGCAGTGACTGTGCCGGTAATCGTAATCGCTGCATTAGAGCCCGAGGCAAGGCTGCCAACAGTCCATACACCGGTGATGTTATTATAGCTGCCAGCGCCGGCTGCACCTGTAAACGTAAAGCCGGACGGCAGAGTGTCTTGAACTGTGATGCCCGTTGCTGTCGCTGTTGAGGCCGGCGATGCTGCGCTGGTAACAGTCAGAACATAGCTGATGCTGCTGCCCGATGAAGGCCCGCCATTGCTAACAGTTTTGGTCAACGAAAGGTCGGCGCGTTGCGGATAAACCGTAACCTCATAATCCTCAACTTCGCCGACCGATCCACGCGTCGTAGGGCCCACGCCATTCACCGCTGACCAGCGGAAACGCGATATTGTGGTAACGACGGTCGCGCCTGCTGGCGGCGTCACAGCCAAACGGATTACACCGTTCACCACACCATCAGTATCACCGGCACCGCCATCAATCGCGTTTGTCGCGATCTGATCGCCAGCAGTCGCAAAACTCCCGTCATCGGCCCAGTCGATCCAGCCTTGCAGGCGTCCGCCAGCGCCTGTTACGGTAACGTCAATCGTGCTGGCAACGCCGCGCGTCAGCGTTGGAAAAGTTACGCCATCGTCCGATCCATCGGTCGATGCGGTAGCGCTGGCAATCGGGCTGGGTGTCACTGGCGTGGCAAGAACATTGGTCACGCCTGCGTTTTCAATTGTTGGCGCTGTGCCCATATAAAGGCCGCCAACGATGTGGCTAGCCGCCGCTGTAGTATCATAGCTACCCGGCGCATCGCCGAAATCTTCGTCAACCGATGCGGTAAGCGTCCAGCCATCCGTACCCGTTGGGGTCCCCGTTCCGGCTATCAACAGATCAAGCTGCATGGTGACGGTGGTAAATGTGCCGTTGATACGAACGCTGCCGCAACTTGCCGCTGTGGCTGCTGTACAATTGGTTCCACCGTTTAAGGCTGTGGAGCGTATTTCGGTGCTGCTGACGGTAAATTGGGTATTACCGGCTAGGCGCGTAAAAGTCGGTAGTGTCGGCGCATCCGACGAGCTCATGACGAAAGCAGTATGATAAATCGGTGTACCGTTGTTGCTACCAATCCCGGAAATGTGAATGACAGGGTTCGTGACAGCACTGCTGAACGTCAGTGTTATGTTACCGCGATTGGCGCATCGAGCGACGGCGATCGCGCACCCTGTGGCGGTAACGTCAAAATCAACAGCGTCGGTAGTTACTGCAATGGCTGGCGACAACATCGCGGCAGTAACGCCGCCTGTGTTATTCAACGGAGCGGATGTTGCAAAAAAGGCGGTATTTGCGCCGGTCTCGCTGACAGTCATTGTCATACCGCCCGGATATGTTTTGACCACCGGTCCGGCACCTGCGCTGCTCGATGGTGTTTGGTTGGCAAGCGCGTAGCCCGCAAGACTTAACAATAGCACCGCAAGCGCAGCGTAAAGCCACGCGCGGTATTCGCCCCTCCAACCGGGCACGGCGTTTGCCGGACTACGAAATTGTTTCAACAACACACATTCGGACTGCACCAAAATACTTGACTAATGATAAACAATTGCGGGCTTAAAGCACAATAGATGTAAAATTGCGTGTCGTAATCTTTTGCTGTGCTGCAGGAAAATTTAGTGTTTGTCCATCCACACCGCAATCGCTGCAACGGCTGCTGTGTCTGCCCGCAAGATATTTGCTCCTAGCGAAACTGGAACTGCAAAGGCAGCTGCTCTAATCGCTGCATTTTCCTCGTCGGAAAAGCCGCCCTCTGGTCCGATCAATATGGCAGCTTTCACCGCTTGCCGCTGTCGCACCGCGTCGCCAAACGGCTCGCCGCCGCGCTCATCGCAAAAATACAGGGCTCGGTCTGACGGCCAATCTTTTAGCAATGCCTCAAGCTTAACCAATGGCGCGATTTCGGGCAACGTCGTCCGCTCGCATTGCTCTGCCGCCTCGATCATTTGCGACCGCAGACGTTCTTCCTTAACCTTATCAACCACGCACCGCCGGGTCAGCACAGGCACAAAACGGGCTATGCCAAGCTCGCAGCTTTTTTCTGCAATCCAATCCAGCCGGTCCTTTTTAATCAGCGCCTGACACAACCACAGATCAGGCGAAGGCGCGCGATCCCGCAACTTGCCGACGACCGTCAGCATCAAATCGCGCTTCCCCGTTGCCGTCACGGTGGCCAGATATTCGCCGCTGCGGTCATCAAACAGCTTAACCGGCGCTCCGTCCTTCATCCGCATAACGTTCAACAAATAATGCGCCTGCCCGCTCTGGATGCGTGTCTCAGCCCCCTCGGCGAGCAGTTCATCAACGAACAGCCGGGGGGTGGAATGTGGAGGCCAGGCGGGGGTTGCGGGCATAGTTCAGTCTCTCAGCCGTCGTGCTGAACTTGCTCCAGCATCCATCTATCCGGCAAGCCCGGTTTATGCGGATAAATGGACCCTGAAACAAGTTCAGGGTGACGAAGGGCGAATTTTTGCGCAAAAGCCACTCCGATGGCAGAATCTGAACTTATACCCGACACAGAAATCCAAGGCCTAATCCGCTGGCTCCCCAACAGCCTGCGTCCGTTCGCTTTGCTTGCGCGTTTTGACCGGCCGATTGGGTGGTGGCTGCTTTTCTGGCCTTGTGTGTTCGGCCTGACGCTGGCGGGGGGCGCATTTAGCCATTGGTCGCTGATTTTGTGGATGCTGCTTGGGGCGATTGCGATGCGCGGCGCGGGCTGTGTGTACAACGACATCGTTGACCGCGATCTGGATGCCAAGGTTGCCCGCACAGCTACCAGACCGCTCGCCAGTGGTGCGGTTAGCCTGAAAGCCGCATGGGTTTGGTTGCTGATATTGTGTGCCATCGGACTGGTTGTTCTAATTCAACTCCGCATTGAGGCACAACTCGTGGCCCTTTGCAGCCTCGCGCTCGTTGCCGCTTATCCCTTTATGAAGCGCATAACCTGGTGGCCACAATTGTGGCTTGGGCTGGTGTTTAGCTGGGGAGCATTGGTCAGCTGGGTCGCCGTCACCGGCGCCGCCGACGCCGCGATGCTGTGGCTCTATAGCGGAACGATATTCTGGGTGATCGGCTATGACACTATCTACGCCATGCAAGACCGTGAAGACGACGCGATGATCGGTGTGCGGTCGAGTGCACTCCGAATGGGCGAGCATATCCGCAGCGGTGTTGCTGGCTGCTATGTCCTGGCGCTGATTGGCTGGAGCCTTGCGATTTGGAGCGTGCGGCCGCAAGGCCAGGCGTTAATCGCGCTCGCCCCCGCCGCTTTCCACTTGGCTTTTCAAGCAGCGACCCTCAAAAAGGATGGCAGCAATGCGCTCGGTCTTTTCCGGTCGAACAAGCTGACAGGTATGCTGGTGATGGCGGCCTGTCTGGTCGTTGGTACCGCTGCGTAACAGAGGAGAATTTATGGGTAACCGTCGTCTGGGTAAAAGCGGGATTGTCGTGTCCGACATCTGCATGGGCACAATGACTTTCGGCTCGCAAGCCGATGAGGTGGTCGCGCACCGCGTGATGGACATGAGCCTCAACGCCGGAATCAACTTTTTCGATACAGCCGAGGGCTATCCTGTACCCCCCGACATCAAATGGGTCGGACGCACCGAAGAGATCGTCGGACGCTGGCTAAAAGGCAAAAATCGCGACGCGATTATCATCGCCACCAAAGTTTCCGGCCCCAGCCACGTCTGGTTCAAATCGCCCTGCCGTGGCGGCATGACTTCGCTGGACCGGCGGCATATAACCATAGCAATTGAGGATAGTCTGCGCCGGTTGCAGACCGATTATATCGATCTGTACCAGACGCATTGGCCCGACCATGCGATGCCTTATGACGAAACCATGGAAGTGCTCGACGATTTGGTCCGCGCGGGCAAAGTAAGGATTATCGGTTGTTCCAACGAAACCAGCTGGGGCCTGATGAAATCAATTTCCGCGTCAGAACGGATGGGCGTTGCCCGCTATCAGACGATCCAGAACAATTTCTCGATCAACAACCGCCGGTTTGAGGATGAATTGGCGCAAGTCTGCCGCGAAGAAGGCGTCAGCCTGATCCCCTATTCGCCACTTGGCGGCGGGGTATTGTCGGGCAAATATCAGGATGGAGCCCGGCCACAAGGCGCGCGCTTCACGCGCTATCTCGACGATCCCGGTTCAAGGCAATCTGTGATGGCGCAGCGGTTCGCCGGAACACGCGCGTTGGAATCGACCGCACGGATATTGGACATCGCCAAAGAAGCAGGCATGTCCCCTGTAACGCTGGCGACCGCGTGGTCCAAACAACACGACTTCGTTGCCTCCACCATTGTCGGCGTCAGCACCGCCGAACAATGCGCCGAGATTTTTGCGGCTAATGATTTGGTGCTCTCGGACGAGGTGATGAAAGCGATCCACAAGGTGACCAAGGAGGTACTCTACCCGATGGGGTGAGGGTTATTCCGCCGCCAGCAACTGCTCGGCCCCGCCCAGATCAACCGAGACCAAGCGCGAGACGCCTTGTTCGACCATGGTTACGCCGAACAAGCGGTGCATTCGGCTCATGGTGACGGCGTTGTGGGTTACGATCAGGTAACGCGTGTCGGTTTCTTTGGTCATCGCGTCGAGCAAGTCGCAGAAACGTTCGATGTTGGCGTCGTCGAGCGGCGCATCAACTTCGTCGAGAACACAGATCGGTGCCGGGTTGGTGAGGAACAGGCCGAAGATCAGCGCGACCGCCGTCAGCGCCTGTTCGCCTCCCGACAGCAAAGTCAGCGATTGCAGCTTTTTGCCCGGCGGTTGTGCAAATATCTCAAGCCCAGCCTCTAACGGATCGTCGCTGTCAATCAGCGCCAGATGCGCCTGCCCGCCGTTGAACAAAGTGACAAACAGGCGGCGGAAATGCTGGTCGACGGTCTCAAACGCCGCCAGCAAGCGCGCGCGGCCTTCGCGGTTCAGACTGCCGATGGAACCTCGTAGGCGGTTGATCGCAACACTTAACTCTTCGCTCTCGGCCTGACCTTTGGCTACCTGTTCCTCCAACTCGGTCAGCTCATCCGCCGCAATCAGATTGACCGGCCCAATCCGTTCGCGGTCCATTTGCAACCTCTCCAG
Organism: Sphingomonadales bacterium; assembly: GCA_043771985.1. Lineage (GTDB taxonomy): Bacteria > Pseudomonadota > Alphaproteobacteria > Sphingomonadales > Sphingomonadaceae > Sphingorhabdus_B. The sequence goes on along the minus strand of JAYVGQ010000033.1, from coordinate 11,167 downwards.
TCGCGCGGATTCAGATGAAGCTTCGCCGATCTCATCCTCATCAAACGCATGTTTTTCGGGCAGCAATGGCGGTGGACATTCAAAGCGTTCGCCTGAAATCGCGGCCATTTCGCGGCGCCGGGCATCTTGGTTTTCGGCGCGGGCCTCTGCCCCTGCGCGTTGTTCGCGGGCGGAGGATACGGCTTCTGCCGCTGCGGCCAGTTCGCCTTCGAGTGCGCGCAAAGCTTCTTCGCGGTGGCGTTCGGCAACTTGCAGCTCGGCCAGCTTTTCGGACAACGTCGCTTTATCGTTTTCGAGGCGCGCTAACTCGGTGGCCAAACTATCGGGCCGTCCCGCCATCGCCTCCTGCTCATCCGCAATTTCGGCGCGGCGCTTGTTCATATCAGTGATGCGGCGTTCAGCCTCGCCCGACCGATCCTGCCAGCCGCGAATCTCGGCCTGCGCCACAGCGCGGCGTTCGCGTTGCTGGTTGGCTGCTTGGTCGAGCGATGCCAAATCGGCCTGTGCGCGCAGATGCAACTGCCGCGCCGCTTCGCTTTGTACGCTAAGTTTTTCGACCAGCACATCGTGTGCACCGTTATCGGGAAGTGCCGTATATGCCGCCTCAGCTTCGCTCAAGTCCGCTTGTGCTGCTTTACTCTCTGTATCCGCGGCCCCCATCCGGTCTGCCAGCGCCTCGCTGGCATTGCGCCTGCGGGTCAGCGCATCTTCTGCACGGTCAGTATCGCGCAGAGCTTGGCGCAGTTCGGTTTCGGCGTATTGGGCGGTGGCTTGGGCATCGCACAGCGTTGCCTGCGCGGCGGCAATCGCCTCGTTGATTTCCACTAGCGTTGCATCCTTCGCCGAGACGTCAGCCTCCGCTTTTGGCATCATCGCATCGAGCGCCGCCAAACGGTTGGCACGCACCAGCTGTTCAGCCGCAGTCGCGCCATCATCCTCGGCAACAAAGCCATCCCACCGGCGGAGCTTGCCATCGCGGGTGACAAGGCGTTCGCCAGGGTTCAGCGTGCGGCTGTCATCACTTTCGACAAAGACAGTCATCGACAGGCGTGCGGCCAGTTCGGCGGGTGCCTCAACGAACGCCGATAGCCGATCCGCGCCGCCACCGATGGAATGCGCTCCACTCCAACGCCTTCCACTCTCCCCGCCAACAGCCGCATTCACATCCTCACCCAATGCCGCTGCCAACGCGCGTTCATAGCCGGGCTGGACTTTGATCCGGTCAATCGCTTTCGCGCCGTCGGATTTGGCCAAGGCCCGTTCCAATGCCGAGCGTTCCGACACCAACGCCGCCAAGTCAGCCCGCGCACCTGCGAGCAAGCTCTGCGCTGCATCGCGCTCCGCTACCTTGCCCACGCGCTCCGCCTCAAGCTCTTCGATCTGCGCCGCAGCATCGGTCAGGCCGATTTGCAACGCATCGACCTTTGCCGATGCCACTGCCCGCGCAACCTCCAATTCAGCCTCATCACCCAGCGCTGCCAGTTCATCTGCAAGCCGCGCCGTATCCCGCTGTGCCCGCTCCAGTCGCGATCGCGCATTCGCCAGCGCCGCATTGGCCACGCGCAATTCAGCTTCCGCTCGCGCTTGTTCGGCCATCGCTTTGGCAAGCGACACTTCGCTTTCGCGCGCAAGCCGTTCGCCATTATCGACCGCGCGCGTCAGGCCCGGGCGCTCTTGCTCGCACGCCTTTATCGCGGTCGCCAGCTTAGCGCTTTCCGCCTGCAACCGAGCGAGCGCATCAGCGGCATCGTGAGTCAACTTGCCTTCGCGGGCATGATCGTCGGCAATGCGCGCAGCTTGTGCCGACAGGTCTGCTTGCCGCTGAATGATCTGGTTCCGCTCACCCTGCAACTGCGCCAGCTTTGTCGACAGATTACCCGCCGCATCGCGTGCCGCCATCGCGACTGATCGCGCTTCGGCCAAGCCTTGCACCGCTGTTTGCTGCTTATCGGACAATTCCCGCTGCTGCGCCGATGCAGCCTCGACCCGAGCGCCAGCCGCATCTGCCTCGGCCCGCGCCACCTTGGCCGCCGCCGCCGCTTCGCTCCACCGCACAAAAATCAACCGCGCCTCGGCAACGACAATTTCGCTTGTCAGCTTCCGATAGCGTTCGGCCTGCCGCGCTTGTTTTTTCAACGCGTTCCCGCGCAACTCCATATCGCCAAGAATTGTCGCTAACCGGCCCAGATTTGTTTCCGCCGCACGCAATTTCTGCTCGGCATCTTTGCGGCGCACATGCAGCCCGGAAATACCAGCCGCTTCCTCCAGCATCATCCGGCGCTCTTGTGGTTTGGCCGAAATAATCGAACCGATCCGGCCTTGCGAAACTAAGGCAGGCGAATGCGCGCCAGTGGCGGCATCAGCGAAAATCAGCGCAATGTCTTTGGCGCGCACGTCACGGCCATTGGCACGATAAGCGGAACCCGCGCCGCGCTCTATCCGGCGGACAACCTCGAGTTCGTGATCATCGTCATTAGCAATTACGCCCGGGATGTTCTCCGCGGGGTCATGTTCGGCGAACAACATCACCTCGGCAAAATCGCGCGAGGGGCGCTGCGCAGTTCCGGCGAAGATCACATCCTCCATACCCGCACCGCGCAACGACTTTGCGCTGCCCTCGCCCATCACCCAGCGGATTGCCTCCAACAGGTTCGATTTGCCGCAACCATTGGGTCCGACGATCCCCGTCAGCCCGCGTTCGATGTGCAGTTCAGTCGGCTCTACAAAGCTTTTAAAGCCTGTCAGTTTGAGCCGCTTGATCCGCATCTAGGGTCCGCCACGCTTTGCCCCAGGGGCTTAGCGTGCGCCGGCTTCCATCAATTTGCCTTTGACTGCGGGCCATGCGGTGACGTCAATTTTATTGCCGTTCAGATAAAATGTGGGCGTGCCTTGGATGGAGTATTTCTTGCCATATTCCGAGGTCATTTCGGCCAGCTTATCCATCTCTTTCTGGTCGGAAAGGCATGCCTTAGCCTGATCGCGCGAGACGCCGCGTTGCGCAAAGAAATCGATGATGCCCGCTGCTTCGCCAACAGCAAAGGCGCGGTCAGCGCCTTTCAGCGACGACAATTTGGCATTCAGCGCCGCATCGCCGTCAACCTTTTTCAAGTTTTCGAACATCGTTGGCTGAAACGCCATGAACTGTTCGGTCAGCGGATACATCGCGTCATCCGCACCGCACCGCGCGATCCGCGCTGCAGTCAGGTCCATTTCATCGCGGACAAAGTTGCGGAATTCAAACGACACTTTGCCGGTGTTGATGTATTTCTCGTTGAACTCTTCGCCGGATTGCGTCGCGAATTCGGCGCAGACATGGCAGGTAAGCGAACCAAATTCCATTAGCTTGATCTTCGCATCGGGGTTGCCAATCAGGTATCCACCCTCGGGAGTTTTTGTGGCAACCTCGGTCCAGACTTTACCCGCGGGCGCAACCACGGCGGCGATGGGCTCACCCTTTAGCGAGCCTTTTTCCTCGCTGCTGCCGCATGAGCTGAGCGCAGCAAGTGCGATGGATGCAAAGAGAATTTTGGATATCCGCATGTTTCGTTCCTTTGGGACTTAGACTTTTATTGGGTTAGAAAAGGTTTCAGTGTAGCCAAGTCATAAGCGTCTACCTGCTTACCGTTGACTAAAAAGCTGGGTGTACCCGTTAAGCCAAGCGACCCCGTTGCTTCATTGGACATCGCCAGAATCTGTTCCAATGCCCCCGCATCTGTTACGCAGGCCTTGGCCTTCGCCGCTGTAACGCCGCGTGCCTGCATGACTTTATCAAGGCCAAGTTCGGTGTGGGCGGCGAGCATAAATCCGAGACGATCATTGGCTTGCAACTTGGCAACCGTAGACGATGTAATCTTGCTATCATCCATCCATTGCGCCTGCGTTGCCATCAAATGCCGATGATTGCCAAAGAACCGGCCTTTACCTCCGCAGCGGGCCAGCATCGCGGCGGTCAAATCGATCTCGTCACGCACCAGGTTACGGACTTCGAAACTGACTTTGCCCTCCGCGATATATTGGGTTTTCAGCATCGGCGCTTCGGTAGTTTCAAACGTCGCGCAGTGGCCACAGGTGTAGCTTGCATATTCCACCAACTTAATGGCCGCGGCGGGATTGCCGATTATATGGCCGCCGATGGGCGAGACGGTAAAGGTTAAAAGCCATGCAGGCTTAGCCGGCGCAGCCGCCAAGGCCGCGCTGCCGATTAGCGCCATTGCGCCGGTGAATGCAGCGCCAAAACGTCGTGTGCGGAAAAGTCTGGAAACGCGCATAAAACCCTCAAAAAACTAGCCGCCACATCTGCAATCAATCGCTGCTTTTGGCAAGGCTTTTTGCCAGCGAGTCAAGCACAGCCTGTAGCTCTGGATCACCAATTTCACGCAGCGAATCGCCCAGATCAAACGATACAGGTTTTAACATTGGCGCGGCTTTCGCCACTGGCCGCTCCGCCTTTTTCGGCACTACGCCCTGACGCAAACGCACACGAGCGACGGCGGAATAGCCGAAAAAGCGGTTCACGCGGTCAACTATTTCGGGGACCACGTGCTGCATCATTGCGGCATGCGCGCCCTCGACAACCAGTTCCAGCGTCCCGTCGGATTTTTTCCCCGCCGGAAAACGGATTGATTCGGGGGTGGAAACATTGGCATAGCGCGGGCCGACAATTTCGTCCCAGCGGCTGACGATAGAGCTTTGCACAAAGCCAAAGCGGCGAAAGGCAGCACGGCCGATTTCGGGCATCAGGTCAGACACAGCGCGCGCCTCTCCACCGCGAGGCCGAACGTAGCTGCGCGGCGCGGGTTTTGCCGCTTCTGATTTGGCCTTAGCAACCTTGGGCTTTTTCGGGGCGGGCTTGCCTTCTTCCATCGCGCAGCTATCGCATGGCCCGTGCCTGCCGTCGAATCCTACTCCCAAAAAACTGGGGATATCGCCTCTGCTTTGCTGAAGCATTATGACCGGCATGCGCGGGTGCTGCCCTGGCGGTCAAAGCCCGGAGAAGCGCCGCCCGATCCTTACCGTGTCTGGCTATCAGAGATCATGTTGCAGCAAACCACGGTGGCAGCGGTCGCACCTTATTTCGAACGCTTCACAGCGCGCTGGCCCGATGTCGCCGCGCTGGCCGCTACCGAGGATGCCGATCTGATGGCCGCATGGGCGGGGCTTGGCTATTATGCCAGAGCGCGCAACCTGTTGGCCTGTGCCCGCAGAGTGACCGCCGATTTTGACGGGCGGTTTCCAGAGGATGAGAGCGAATTGCGCACACTTCCCGGCGTGGGAACGTATACCGCAGCCGCTATCGCTGCGATTGCCTTTGGCAAGCGCGCAGTCGTCGTCGATGCTAATGTCGAGCGGGTGGTCGCGCGACTGTTTGCCATCACGACACCGCTTCCCAGCGCGAGAGCCGGTATCCGCAACGCTTGTGACCAAATAGCGCCTGCGACACGGAGCGGAGATTTTGCCCAAGCGATGATGGATTTGGGTGCGTCGATTTGCACACCGCGAACGCCGGCTTGCCTTGTCTGTCCGCTGGCAAACTATTGCCAAGGCTACCAACTCGGCATCGCCGAAACACTTCCGGTGAAACCAGCAAAGGCGATTAAACCCGCACGCACAGGCACAGCCTATTGGATCGAGCGCGACGAAAAGGTCTGGCTTATCAAGCGCCCGACCAACGGCATGCTAGGCGGTATGCGTGCATTGCCCGATGACAATTGGGCCGCGCGCAAAGACGGCGACGCTATACCGCCTGTTCCCGCCGAGTGGCGAACACTGAACGAGGCAGTGAGCCATGTTTTCACCCATTTTTCGCTGACGCTTTCGCTTGCCCTTACGTCATCGCCGGTTCAGTCAGAACTGTTAGGCGAAGGCGAGTGGTGGCCGGTAAATTCATTGGACAGCGCCGGTCTGCCAACCCTATTCAGTAAAGCAGCAAGACTAGCGGGTAAGGCTAGCCGATGATTTCAGGAGAGAAGAACATGCAAAATCAAAGCATATTGGCAACCAACCGCCGGGGCTTTTTAACAATGGCAGGCTTTGGCGCAATCGCAACGATGCTGCCGGCACCTGCATGGAGTTTTTTGGCGCAAGAATATCCCCGGCTGAAATCAGAAATTGACGACTATGTGGCGTCAAAGAAAGCCGCTGGCGCGATTGCCGCGATCGGCCATGCCAATAACGCCCCCGAGTATCTATCCGCTGGAACACTCGCGATTGGCAACGCGACGCCGGTCGATCCCGATACGTTGTTCCGCGTCTATTCGATGACAAAGCCGGTCGCAGGCATGGCGGCAATGATCCTGATCGGCGAAGGCAAGATGAAGCTGGACCAGCCGATTGCCGATTTCATTCCTGAGTTTAAAGAAATGCGCGTGCTCACCAGCCCTGATACCAGCATGGATTCAGTGCCCGCCAAAACGCAAATCACCGTTCGCCATCTGCTTACCCATACAGCAGGCCTTGGCTATTCAATCATCAGCAAAGGGCCGTTGCTGACCGCGTATCTGGAAAACGGCATCACCCCTGGGCAGATCAGCCGCATGCCGATCCCGGGGGCGCCGCCAAGCGCACCGACGCCCGATTTGAAAACTTTTGCTGAACGGCTGGCCAAGCTTCCGTTGATTGCCGAACCGGGCACGAAATGGAGCTATTCGATCAGCCTCGACCTGCTGGGTCGCGTGATCGAAGTTGCCAGCGGGATGAGTTTTGACGCATTCCTGCAAACGCGCCTGTTCGATCCATTAAAAATGACCAGTACTTATTTTCAGGTACCGCAAAGCGAAGTGAAACGGTTCACGGACAATTATTTCGTTTTCAACGGCGCGCTACTGCCCATCGATTCGGCGGCAACGAGCATCTATCTGGATAAGCCGGCTTTTGCCTTTGGTGGTGCTGGCCTCGTGTGTTCGGCAAAGGATTATGACCGGTTCTTGTGGATGCTGCTTAACGGCGGCAATCTGGATGGCGTAGAGATTATGTCACCCGAGACGGCGGCATTGGGCATGTCCAACCTGCTGCCCGAAGGTGCCGATGTCAAAGGCACTTGGATCGAAGGACAGCATTTTGGAGCGGGCGGTCGCGTTGGTGTCGGCGCGACGGCGGGTAGTTATGGCTGGGGCGGTGCCGCTGGAACTTCGGCCTTTGTCCACCGCGTCAGGAAAATACGGGCCACGGGGATGATCCAATATATGCCATCCAACGCCCATCCGTTTCAGGCGGATTTTCCCGAATGGGTTTTGGCTGATTTAGGGGCATAAAAGTGAACCCCGGCTTCACAGGCTCGCCGCTCGACCGCGCCGATCGGCTGCGTAACGATGTTGAGGGCTATAACGCGACGCTGAACGACTGGCGGGCGCGCGTGCTTTCGCTTGACGGGCTTGACCCTGTAGTCGCGTCCGAGGGTGGCCTGCAATGGCATTCGATGGCCGAGGTGGACGTCTCGGTAGAACTAATCCTTTTGGGCCTTGCCGATGGAAAGCCGCATTTTGTGCCTTTGGTTGAGGGCGCGGGCGGCCAAAATTCTGGAGGCCCGCGATCCCCCGCAATCTGGCGCGCGTTATCGACGCTGCCCGCCGAGGATGCAGCGATATACGGCACAGCGCGCAGCTTGCTCGATTGGCATAACAACCACCGGTATTGCGGCAAATGCGGCGGCACGACCAAGACTTTCCGCGCAGGTTGGGGCCGAACTTGCACTGCATGTGACAAGGAACATTACCCGCGCACTGACCCTGTCGTCATCATGCTAGCTGAATTTGAAGATAAGGTTTTGCTAGGCCGGCAATCGGCTTGGCCAAAGGGGAATTACTCCGCACTTGCCGGATTTCTGGAGCCTGGCGAAAGCATCGAAGAAGCGGTGCGGCGTGAGATTTGGGAAGAATCTGGCGTCGAATGCGGCGCAGTCCGCTATGTCACCAGCCAGCCATGGCCGTTTGGAGGGTCGCAGCTGATGATCGCTTGCATCGCTGAGGCCAATGGCGATGCAATTGCGCTCGACACCGACGAGTTGGAAGACGCGATGTGGGTGACCAGAGACGAAGCGCGCGCAGCGTTTGCCGATGCGCCCGATAAAAAATTTGCCTCACCCCCGCCGTTTGCCATCGCGCATACTTTGTTGCGGCGCTGGGTCGATGAAGCCTGATATGGTGCCGCTGCGCATCGATATTGTCTCTGACGTTGTCTGTCCGTGGTGCATCATTGGCTATAAACAGGTCGAACGGGCGCTGACGTTATTGGAACAGCCAGTCGAGGCTGAGTTCCACTGGCATCCGTTTGAACTGAACCCGGACATGCCGCCCGAAGGCGAGGACGCCGCTGAGCATATTCAACGCAAATATCGGCGAAGCGCGCAGCAAGGCAAAGCCGTGCGCAGCCAAATCCGCGATACCGCCGCATCGCTTGGTTTTGAATTTGGCGAAGGCGGTGCGCGGCGGGTTGTGAATACTTTTGCGGCGCAAAAGTTGCTGACCAAAATGGGCGAGGTCTATGGCTGGCAAAAACAAACTGCGTTGAAGCTGGCACTGTTTGCAGCGTATTTTCAGACAGGGTTGGACGTTAGCGATGAAGCGGCGCTGCTGGATATTGTTGACGGCGTTGGGCTTGTCCGAGACGAAGCGCAAGGCTGGCTAGCGGACGAAGCTTTGGCTGGCGCAGTGCGCGGGGAACAAGCCTATTGGCGCGACGAAAACATCTCGGGCGTTCCGGCGATCATCTTTGACGGTGCCTTCATGGTCCCCGGCGCGCAAAGTGCCGAGACTTTTGCGCGGTTGATCGAGAAGATACTGGCGAAACGTTCAGCCTAAAGCCAACGCTGCCGCATTGTTAATCATATGCAGCACGATTGTCACACGCAACGATCCGGTCAGATGATAAATCACACCAAAAATCGCACCCATCAGAACCAACGGTGGCATTGCGTAAAGATCCATATGCATCGCGCCAAAGACCAATGCGGACAGCGCAATTGCAGCCCAGACAGGCAGACGTTTGGACAAACCGTTTTGCAACAACCCGCGGAAAAGGATTTCCTCCAACAACGGCGCGACCACGGCAATCGTGACGAACAATAGAACAGCGTTAAGAGCTGTGTCGGGGATTGCTGCAAACAACCGCCTCAGCTCGGCCTGCACCTCGATATTGGGCACAATATATTCGCCGTACGCCCAGTTAAAAGCAAGCCCCGCACCGATCAAAATCACCGCGATGCCGACCGTATTCGTCAGCGATAATTCACTCCACCTGTCAAGATGAAGCGCAGATATCCGGTCCCCTTTGCGCAAATACAGCCACAACAACACCAACAAAAACAATTCGGAAATCACCAGCGCCCAAATCATCGGAACGGCAAAGGCAGTCAGGTCAGTCATCACTGCCATCGGCTCGCGCTGCCCCGCATCGGTGGCAACAGCATACGCCAAAGCCGCAACGCCCGCGAGAACCTGAAGCAGCAAGAAGCTGGCAATCCAACCAATGCTCGGCCAGATGCCGGGAAATAGTTTCGTTGGCGCTTGCTCCGGCGACGCGGGTCGTTCTAATGTGACTGTATCGTTCATAAAACTCCCAATGCCCGCAAAGCCTTAGCCATTCGCTAACGACGGCGCAATCACACCAATCCCATGCCAATCAGCTTGCTCAACATTTTGGGCGGCATGTGGTTGCTATCGTTCGTTTCGCCTGCGGCAAGATCAGGCGGCGCATTCGCTTCTTCCAGATAGCGCCATCCTTGATGCGCGCGTTTGGGCAGCGCCCGCACCGCAATCAATTCAGGCCGCAGCCGTATCCATGTCCGACCTTCGCCGTTGTCCATGAAACCAATCAAAGGCGTGCGCGCGATCATCGCATGCTTGAGTATCCAGTAAAGCGAACCACCCGCCATCTCGGCATGGCGTTTCGGCAAATACCGCGTTGTCAGCCGCACTTCGCCGCCCACGCCGTTCGCCTCCAGCCGCTGTCGCAGATGCTCGGCACTTTCAGCGCCAAAGGCGATACGGGTCATATTCAGCGGCATGTTCGTGAAGTGAAGCTTGCCTGCCTAGCCCACAAGACCGGAAAACACCGCTAGTCCAAGGAAGATCAGAAAACCCATCGAATCAGTAATCATCGTCACAAAAATCGAGCTTGATACCGCCGGGTCCTGATCCAGCCGGTCGAGAAAGATCGGGATGGCAACACCCGAAAGCCCCGCGATCACAATGTTGAACAAAATCGCCGATGCAATCACGCCGCCCAGCATCGGGTTGCCAAACACGGCCCACGCCCCCAACCCCGCGATCACCGCGACTGTAGCCCCGATCAGCATCGCCACCCGCACTTCGCGCCAGATCGACCGCATCGTGTTCGATTGTGTCAACTGGTTGGTGGCAAGCGCGCGCACCGTTACCGCCAAAGTCTGTGTTCCCGCATTGCCGCCAATCGAGGCTACAATCGGCATGAGTATCGCCAGCGCGACCATCGCCTCAATCGCTGCACCAAATTGCGCGATGATAAAGCTGGCGACCATCGCTGTGCCCAGATTGGCAATCAGCCAACGGACGCGGGCCTTGTAACTATCCGAAATCGGCTCGTTAATATCGCCCTCGCCCGCACCCGACAGCAACAGGATATCCTCACCCGATTCCTCCTGAATAATGTGGACAATATCATCAGCGGTAATCACCCCGACCAAGCGCCCGGCATCATCGACGACCGCCGCAGAGATCAACGCGTATTTCTGGAAACGCAGCGCGACCTCTTCCTGATCCATATCGACAGGGATCAACGTCTGGTTCCGCTTCATCACATCGGATAACGAAATGTCGCGCGGCGTCCGCAATATCCAGCTTAACCGGCACGTACCGATGGGCCGATGCTGCGGATCAACGATGAAGATTTCCCAGAACTCGGTGGTCAGATCGGGATTGTCGCGCAAGAAATCGATCAGCTGCCCAACGCTCATGTGTTCAGGCGCAGCCACCAATTCGCGCTGCATGATCCGGCCAGCAGTTTCATCAGCATAAGAAAGCGCATCTTCAATCGCTGCGCGGTCTTCGGGGTCAAGCTCGGCCAGAACCGCTTGCTGCTCATCCTCCTCCAAATCCTCGATAAACGCGACCGCGTCATCGGTATCCATTTGCCCGGCAAGATCAGCGACCATTGCGGCGGGCAATACGTCGAGCAAATCCTCACGGACATAGTC
>JAYVGQ010000032.1:0-171421 GCA_043771985.1 Sphingomonadales bacterium | reverse complement strand
CGAAGCGACGCTTGGCCAGTGGCTGAAAAAGCCCGGCGAAGCTGTGGCGGCGGACGAGCCGATTGCGTCGCTGGAGACTGACAAAGTCGCGATTGAAGTTTCATCGCCCGTTGCTGGCGTCATGGGCGCATATTCGGTTGAAGAAGGCGCAACGGTGAATGTTGGTGCGGTGATCGGGATGATCGAGGCTGGTTCTGGCGCGGCGGCAACACCGGCTGTGGCAGCAGCGGCAACGCCCGTTCCGGTGGCAACAACCGATGTAGCTGACTTAACTCTGTCCCCCGCAGTTCGCCGCCTTGTTTTGGAACAGGGCATCGACCCGACCAAAGTCAAAGGCAGCGGCAAAGACGGACGGTTGACCAAAGAAGATGTGCTGGCGGCGGCCAAGGGAGGCGCGCCTGCTGCTCCCATCGCTGCGCCTGTAGCTGCCACTCCTATCGCTACCGCAGCATCGGGTGACCGCGCGGAAGAACGCGTCAAAATGACTCGCCTGCGCCAAACCATCGCTAAACGTTTGAAAGAAGCACAGGATACAGCCGCGCTGCTGACCACATTCAACGACTGCGACATGTCGGCAGTGATGGCAACGCGCGAACGTTACAAAGAATCGTTCGAGAAAAAGCACGGGGTAAAACTCGGCTTTATGAGCTTTTTCGCCAAAGCCGTATGCCTTGCGCTGAAGGACTTCCCCTCGGTCAACGCGCAAATTCAGGGCGATGAAATCGTTTATTTCGATTATGTCGATCTGTCAGTCGCTGTTTCTGCGCCCAATGGCCTCGTCGTTCCCGTTGTCCGCAATGTCGATCAAATGGGGTTTGCCGATATTGAAAAAGCGATTGGCGCGTTCGGCAAAAAGGCCAAGGACGGCAGCCTGACAATGGACGATATGAAGGGTGGAACCTTTACCATTTCCAATGGCGGCGTGTTCGGCGGCCTGATGTCCACCCCGATCATCAACCCGCCACAGTCGGCTGTGCTCGGCCTGCACCGCATCGAAGACCGGCCGGTCGTGCGCGACGGACAGATTGTCATCCGCCCGATGATGTATCTGGCACTTAGCTATGACCACCGACTGATCGATGGTCGCGAAGCGGTGACTGCATTGAAAACCATCAAAGAAGCAATCGAAGACCCCACCCGCTTGCTGATCGATTTATAAGGACAATATAATGGCTGACTTTGATCTGATCGTCATCGGCGCTGGGCCGGGCGGCTATGTGGCTGCGATTCGTGCGGCGCAGCTCGGGCTCAAAACAGCCTGTGTGGAAAGTCGCGAAACGCTCGGCGGGACGTGCCTAAACGTTGGCTGCATTCCATCCAAAGCGCTGCTGCATGCGTCAGAGCTGTATGAGGAAGCGCATTCAGGTGTGCTGGCGAAGTTTGGCGTGAACTTCAAAGGCGTCAGCCTCGACCTTGACCAAATGCATGCCGAAAAGGCGAAAGCCGTGGGCGAACTGACCGGCGGGATCGAGTTTCTGTTTAAGAAAAATAAGGTTGAGTGGCTAAAGGGTCAGGCGGCATTTGCTAACGCGAACACCATCGAAGTCGCCGGCAAAAGCTACACAGCCGACAAAATCATGATCGCGACCGGTTCGTCGGTCACGCCTTTGCCGGGTGTCGATGTGGACCAAAAGGTCATCGTGGATTCCACCGGCGCGTTGGCCCTTCCCAAAGTGCCAAAGCACATGGTCGTCATCGGCGGCGGCGTGATCGGGCTGGAGCTTGGCAGCGTCTGGCGTCGGCTTGGTGCCGAGGTTACCGTCGTTGAATATCTCGACCAAATCCTTCCCGGGATGGACGCCGAAGTCCGCAAAGAAGCCGCGAAGATTTTCAAGAAGCAAGGCTTTGCTATCCGCACCGGAACCAAAGTCACTGGCGCGACAGTCAAAGGTAGCAAAGCGACGCTGACCGTTGAACCAGCCGCTGGTGGCGCAACCGAAACCATCGAGGCCGATTGTGTTTTGGTCTCCATCGGCCGTCGCCCCAATACCGATGGGCTGTCGTTGGACAAAGCTGGCATCACCCTCAACGCGCGCGGACAGATAGAGGTTGGTCATGATTTCCAGACCAGCATCCCGGGCATCTATGCCGTTGGCGACGTAACTCCCGGACCTATGCTGGCGCATAAGGCCGAGGACGAAGGCATTGCCGCCGCAGAATTCTGCGCAGGCCAGACCGGCATCATCAACCATGACGTCATTCCCGGCGTGGTCTATACCATGCCCGAAATTGCCGATGTCGGCATCACCGAGGAAGAAGCCAAAGCCAAGGGCCTGGACATAAAAGTCGGCAAATTCCCCATGATGGCCAACAGTCGAGCCAAGACAAACCGCGACACGGACGGTTTTGTTAAAGTCATCGCCGACGCAAAAACCGACCGCGTGCTGGGTGTCCACATTATCGCCTCGCTTGCCGGAACGATGATCGCTGAGGCCGCGCTGGCCATGGAATTCGGTGCAACATCCGAAGACATCGCCTACACCTGCCACGCCCACCCGACGCATTCAGAGGCGCTGAAAGAAGCGGCGATGGCGGTGACGGGTAAGCCGATCCATATGTAGTTTGCCAAATATTAAAATGCGCGCGACACAACAGGTGCATTGGAGATGTCGTGTGCGGATTATTATCTTGAGCATTATATTCATAACGTTTCTGCATAGCGGCGTAGAAGCACAGGCTTGTAGCAATCCTTGTGCCGCGCCAGAGCTGCCTTGGTGGCGTTTCCTGATTTACCCCATTGTTGCAGCCGTAGTAATTTGTCTCTGGCGGTGGTGGTTTGTACCACCCGCCGGCGTCGGTTTTGATCCAGACGATCCCGACAAACTTGCTGCCGAGCGTGAAGCGCAGCGTACACTGCCGCTTTTCTGGAAAGCATTTGAAAATCCCGTAGAGGATGAATCAGAATTTGCCGTGAAGTATAACCTTACCCCGCAAAAAAATGCGGAATTCATATGGTCATATGCGTTGAAAAAGGAAAACGGTCGAATTTACGGTATGCTAGCCAACGAGCCTGTCGAACCCGGCTACGAACCTGAACGCTATTACGAGATCGATCCTAAGTTAATTGTCGATTGGACCTATTATAAGGGTGGTGTCGCAAGAGGGCATTTCTTGACGAAAGTTATGTTCCGCAAAATGCCAAAAAGGTTTGTGAAGAAGGCACTAAAGCAGTTTGGCTGGCAAACCGTTTAGGCAGGCCCCGAATGAGATCGGCGCTGCCTGTTGAGTAGGCGGCTATTGACATGCTAGCGGATGAAAATGAGGATCTCTGAACTTTTGGTAGCCGCTCTTCTGCAATATCTGCGACGGTGACGACAGTGGAACCTACCAGTTATCTCGTCGACTGGCTCGACCTGTTCGGCATCGCTGTCTTTGCGGCGTCCGGCGCGCTCGCGGCGGCCAAGCAGCGGCAGACGCTGGTTACCTTCGCCTTTTTCGCGCTCGTCACCGGCGTTGGTGGCGGCACGGTGCGTGATTTGTTGATCGGTGCGCCGGTTTTCTGGGTGCATGATTGGAGCTTTGCCGCGACCTGTTTAGGGACCGCTGCTTTGGTATGGCTAACCCCGGTATCGGTATGGAATGAACGCGCGCTTGATTGGTTCGATGCGGTGGGGATTGCGATTTACGCGGTATTTGGCACGTGGAAATCGCTGACGCTCGGCATTCCTTTGCTGCCCGCGATGATGATGGGGGTTATCACGGCTTGCGTCGGCGGGATTATCCGCGACGTTCTGGCTGGCGAGCCGTCGATATTGCTGAAGCCAGAAATTTACGTGACCGCAGCGGCGCTTTCTGCGGGGCTGTTTGGTTTGCTTTTATCGCTCGGCCTGCCTGTCCTGCTCGCCGCGATTGTCAGTGCCGCCGCTGGATTCGGCCTGCGCGCAATGGCGATCCTCAAAGGCTGGGCCATTCCAGCGTATAAACCCTAAGCGCGTTCGTCCTTAGGCGAATCCATCACGATATAGGACACGATGCTCGATACCTGCGGCACTGTGCCGAGCACTTCGGTGTGGAAATATTTGTAAGCCGCCAAATCGCGCGCCTCAATGCGCAGCAGATATTCAACTGTGCCGGTGACATTGTGGCACTCGCGCACTTCGGGGGCCAAGGCCATTGCTGCTTCAAAACCGTGCTGCGCGTCTTTAGTATGTCTGGACAATCCTACTAGCACATAGGCGATGAAGGTGATGCCCATAGCCTGCGGATTGAGAACTACGCGGTAACCGGCAATCACGCCTTTGCGTTCCAGTTCCTGCACCCGCCGCAAACACGCCGAGGGGGACAGGCCGACTTTGTCTGCCAAATCGATATTGCTGATCCGTCCGTCAAGCGTCAGTTCGCGCAAGATATTGGCGTTAATTTGATCTATGTCGCTCATACATTGTGCATTTTTGGCAAATATGCGCAATAACGCAAGTACATTCGGTTCGCTTTACGTTATAACTGTCCCCATGATGTCCACCGAACTCTTCGCCGCGCTTACCGTTTTTGCCTTCGTCTCGTCGATCACACCGGGGCCAAACAACCTGATGCTGATGACATCGGGGATCAATTTCGGGCTGCGCCGTACGATTCCGCATATGTTGGGGGTATCGCTTGGCTTTACGCTGATGATCGCCCTTATCGGTCTTGGCGTCATGAAGATTATCGACGCTATGCCGGGTTCCACTCTGATTATCACCACCGCGAGTGGGCTTTATCTGCTGTATATGGCTTGGAGAATCGCAACGACTGACACGTCGCCACTGGAAAGCGCCGACGGAGCGGCTAAATCAAAGCCGTTCACGTTCCTCCAAGCCGCGTTGTTTCAATGGGTTAACCCAAAGGCTTGGACAATGGCGCTGACAGCGATCTCCGCTTATGCCCCAAAGTCGCAAGGCTGGGTTGGCATCATGCTGGTTGCGGGCGTATTTGGCGTGATCAACTTGCCCAGCACAGCTGCATGGGCGGTGATGGGGGCAAAGTTGCGCAATTTCCTATCCGATCCGGTGCGATTGCGGACGTTCAACATCGTCGCAGCATTGCTGTTGGTGGCCTCGCTTTATCCGATGGTCGCCGGAATGGTCACCGCTTGATGGTCGGTCCTTCGACATTGCGCTAGCAGCTATTTTCCGCGGTAAATGTTCGGAAACAGCTGTTTCAACGCCCTTATCTTTGGCAAGTCAAAACGCGTGATGTAGCCGCTATTAGGGTTCTTCGCCATATAATCCTGATGATAGGTTTCCGCAGCGAAGAACTCGCCACCCTCAATCCGCGTCACAATCGGTCTTTGCCAAGCCCTGCCAGCAGAAAGCTGTGCGATATACGCTTCTGTCGCGTCACGCTGCGCAGCATTTTGAGCGAAAACCGCTGACCTATATTGCGGGCCAGTGTCAGGGCCTTGGCGATTCAGCTCTGTAGGATTGTGCGCCACTGAAAAGAAAATATGCAGCAGCGTATCATAGCTTACCCGCGAAGGATCATAGACAATGCGCACAGCTTCGGCATGTTTAGTACGGCCATCGCTGACGAGATCATAATCGGCATCGGCTTTCGATCCACCGGCATAGCCAGATTCAACGCGGATCACGCCGTCGACACGTTCGTAAACGCCTTCTACGCCCCAAAAACAGCCGCCTGCAAAGATCGCCACCTGTTCGCCTGTGCCTTCGTTGATTTTCGCTAATGGCGCTGCAATCGTTTTACCCTCGGCGGCATAAGCAACGCCAATGGGGGTATTATCGCTGTCAGAGAAATAGTACGCTCCGGCACCGAGCAATGCGGCGGCGCAGCAAGCGGTAAGCCAGCGAGGGGTCTTAACGGGCGAGTTTTCCATGATATGCGGCACCTTGAATTGTTCCTTCGATCAGAACCGCACCAGCCTCAGCTTTTTCCGATGTAGCGCTCGCTGGTTTGACCATCGCCATTCCCGCAAGCCCTAGGGCAAAGCCGCCCATAATGCTGAGGAAAAGTTCGGAGCGCACGAAGGAAAAAAGCTGTTTCATATGCCAACATTCTATCTTGGGGCTTTTCGAAGGGAAGCGCCATTTTGTTACTGGTTCAATACAGGTTTCTAAGCACGGCGGCGGTTAAACCCGCCTTAACAGCCGCCAATTTTCGCCGATTTGCGCTCAAACGAGATCTGCGCACGCCGACTGGATGCGTGTGCAGGCTTCACGCAATGCCTCGTTCGATGTCGCATAGCTGATCCGGAAACCCGGTGAGAGGCCAAAGGCCGCACCCTGCACAGCAGCAACGCGGTGGTCGTCGAGGAAATAATCGATCAAATCCGCATCGGTTGCGATTGTCATGCCCTTTGGCGTAGTCTTTCCCATCACCCCGCTGGCATCGGGATAAACGTAGAATGCGCCTTCGGGTGTCGGGCAATGAAGCCCCGGCGCGTCGTTCAACATCGCCACGACAAGATCGCGACGCTCTTTGAACTTTGCATTACGCTCTTTCAAGAAATCCTGCGGTCCGTTCAGCGCGGCTGTGACCGCATATTGGCTGATCGAACACGGGTTGCTGGTCGATTGCGATTGCAGGTCGGCCATCGCTTTGATGATCCATTCAGGGCCACCGGCATAGCCGATGCGCCAGCCGGTCATGGCATAGGCCTTTGACGCGCCGTTCATCGTCAGCGTCCGGTCATACAAATCGGGGCAAACCTCAAGCATCGTGGCGAACGGTTGCTGTGCGTACCAGATATGCTCGTACATATCGTCGGTCAGCAACAATACTTGCGGATGCCGCATCAACACTTCGCCCAGCGCCTGCAATTCCATTGCGCTGTACGCAGCGCCAGTGGGGTTTGACGGAGAGTTCAGGATTAACCAACGCGTTTTCGGGGTGATAGCAGCGTCCAATTGTTCAGGCGTGATTTTGTAGCCCTGCGCTGCACTCGCCAACAGAATGACGGGGGTTCCGCCTGCGAACTGGACAATGTCAGGATAGCTGACCCAATAAGGAGCGGGGATAATCACTTCGTCGCCGACATCGACGGTCGCAGCGATGGCGTTGAACAACGTGTGCTTACCACCTGAATTGACCGTGATCTGTTTCGCGCCATATTCGATACCATTATCGCGTTTGAACTTTGCGCGAATTGCGGTCTTCAATTCGGGGATGCCGTCCACGGCCGTATATTTGGTTTTGCCCGCGCGGATCGCCTCAATCGCGGCATCCTTCACAAAATCCGGTGTATCATAATCAGGCTCACCTGCGGACAGGCCGATCACATCAATCCCTTGCGCTTTTAATTCGAGCACGCGAGTGGACATCGCAAGCGTTGGCGAAGGCGCAATGCGGCCCATGGCGGAGGAAAGCCGTTCGATCATTAGTGTGTCCTGTAGGCTGGTAACAGAGTAAAGATTACGCCGCAGCCCCTATCGGCTTGCCAGAAATTACGCAACCCGCCGCACTTCACAATTTGGCATGGAATAGGCCGCGCAGGCTGTTTCCTAGAAGGAAACCATCGGCCAAATCGTCAGGGCGCAGGTCACCTTCGACGGCACGCCCGTTTTCGATCAGTTCGCGGCGCAACACCGATGGCAATAATCCGCGCGACAAATTTGGCGTCATGAGCTTTCCGTCGCGTTCGACAAAAATTGCGGTGATGCTGCCTTCTGTCAGATAACCGTCTGAATCAACAAATAAAATTTCATCGGCCTTCGAAGCGAGGCGCGCATTATCATAAAACTCGCGGGCACTCGTCTTGTGCGACAACCGGAAATCCTGCGAGTCAACGGGCAACGGGACTATCGCGACCCTCCACGGGTCGGTAGCTTTGTCAGGCAGAGGCCGAATTTCAATCGCCGAGGCGCCGCTACGTGATATCACAAGCCGCAGTTTTACAGCATCGGCAAGGTTAAACGTCGCAGCATGCAGCCGGTTGCGCGCTTCATGCCGATCAAAGAGAAAGTTAAGCGCGCGCGCGCTTTCCTTCATCCGATCGAGATGAAGTTCCAGTCGGGCAATCCCGCTTGATGGTTCAAACCGCATCGTTTCAATCAGATCGAAATCCGGCCTCGTCACGACTGCAAATCTCCCCTTTGCCAGACACTCCGCCCATTCCGAGCTGCCGTCCGAATCCGCTACTACGCCAGAGCCCAGGCCGACTGAAACGCGGTTTTCATTGGTGTTCAAGTGAAATGTGCGGATCGCAACGTTAAACGCCGCATCACCATCCGCATCAATCCGCCCGATAGAACCGCAATATATGCCGCGTGGGCTGCTTTCTATCTGGTCAATAATCTCCATCGCGCGAATTTTCGGCGCGCCTGTGATCGAACCGCAAGGGAAAATCGCGCGGATCAGGTCAACAGCGCCCAGTCCCGCTGTCAAACGAGCGGTTACCGTTGATGTCATCTGATGCACCGTCGGATAGCTCTCGATCACAAACAATTCGGGCACCGCAACTGAGCCCGGTTCGGCAACGCGCGACAAGTCGTTGCGCAGCAGATCGACAATCATCAGATTTTCGGCGCGCTGTTTGGGGTCTTCGCGTAATGCCTTTGCAATAGCGGCATCGGCAACGGGATCGACCAACCGCGATGCGGTGCCTTTCATCGGCTTTGTTGTGACGCGATTATCCTTTAGCGCGAAAAACAATTCGGGCGAAAACGACAGGAACCACTGCTCGCCCGTCCAGATCGCTCCGCCATAGCCGGCCGCCGAACGCTCACGAAGCGCGGCATAGAGCGCCAGCGGATTTCCGGCATAATCGGCTTCGGCGCGAAAGGTAAGGTTCGCCTGATAGATATCGCCATCGGTAATATAGCGTTTAACCGCATCAAACGCCGCATCATAGTCGCCTCGCGCAACTTTGGGCCGCAACGGACCGAGCCACGCACCTGCCTGATCAGGCAACAGCGAGGACACCGTCTTGGCGTCAAATTCTTGATAGCCTTCAAATAGGCCAAACCAAGCGAG
This sequence comes from Sphingomonadales bacterium, assembly GCA_043771985.1. Taxonomy (GTDB): domain Bacteria; phylum Pseudomonadota; class Alphaproteobacteria; order Sphingomonadales; family Sphingomonadaceae; genus Sphingorhabdus_B. Next base: position 162,511 of record JAYVGQ010000032.1, on the reverse strand, counting down.
TGGGGTTGGAACACCGCGATTTTCCAGTCTTTGCGCAAATTTTGGTTCCAAAGCAAAGCCCGCTTCATAGGCCAGATAGCCCGCAGCATGCAGACCGGTTGCTTGGGCTTTTTCCAACTCATCTAATACCGCGCGTAACTCGGCTGCTGTGTGGGCCGCTAATGTCCGAACTGGGTGTGTATAAAGCCTGGCGGGCGCAGCGTCAGACAATCGAGCATCATCAAGCAATACAAAAGGTTGGTCGGCGCGGATCATTGCCACTGGCTATAGAGCAATTACGGCTTGGGGAAAGCGGCTGCGATCAAATCGGATGCACAGTTCACATTGGTGATCGAAGGAGGTGTCGACACGTTGCGAGCGCTGATGTGATGGGCAAAGCGATACACCGAACGGTTGGCAGGCACGGCTAGCCATTCGGCCAATATGTCGGCGAGAGCCGCTGGCCAAAGTCCAACGATAGGGAGTTGGTCGAGAATTACGGGTGCAGTTCCCAAGCCCTCAAGCAAATTTTCTGGAATGCCAAGCACATCGCAGCCGCAGGACAATACAAAGTCAAAGCCATTGCACTGCGCATAATGCAATGCTCCGGCCAATCCGCCAAGCGGGCCAAGGCCGGGTTCGGGGAAATCAGCGACGCTGGCTATTCCATCCCATACGCGCCCGGCAATGACCAGCTCGGCGCATTGCGGGCGCAACGCGTCAGCAACATGATCAAGCAAAGCTTTGCCCTGAAACATTGCCTCTGCCTTATCCGAACCAAAGCGGCGCGATTGCCCACCAGCCAGAATCGCACCGAGTATTTTCATCCCGAACTTTTGCCCAAACGCTCAGCATGCCAACGCAAATGATCGTCCATAAAGCTGGCGATGAAATAATAGCTGTGATCATAGCCCGGCTGAATCCGGATCGTCGCTGGTTGCCCTGCCGCTTCGCAGACTTGCGCGAGCAGATGCGTACGCAATTGTTCGATCAGGAAGTTGTCGGCAGCCCCCTGATCGACGAGCAAATCAGGCAACCGCGCGCCGCCTTCGATCAAAGCGCACGCATCATAGTCCGCCCAAGCCGATTGGTCTGGCCCAAGGTAACCGCCCAGCGCCTTTTGTCCCCAAGGAACCTGCGACGGCGCTACAATGGGCGCGAATGCTGACGTTGAACGGAATCGCCCGGGATTGCGCAACGAAATCGTTAGCGCGCCGTGTCCTCCCATCGAATGTCCCATGATCCCTTGGGCGGACATATCGACCGGGAAATTGGCAGCGATAATTTGCGGCAGTTCATCCTCAATGTAGCTGCGCATTTTGTAGTGCTTTGCGAACGGCTCCACGGTCGCATCGACGTAAAAACCCGCACCCAGCCCGAAATCATACGCCCCCGCCGCATCATCCGGCACAGTGTCTCCGCGCGGAGACGTATCCGGCGCGACAAAGACTAGCCCCAGTTCGGCACAAGCGCGGCGGTATTCGCCCTTTTCGGTGACATTGGCGTGCGTGCAGGTCAGGCCGGAGAGATACCAGACCACTGGCAGCTTTGCCCCCGGCGGATGATCGGGGACGAAGACCGAGAAGGTCATGTCAGTGCCAGTGGCGGACGATGCGTGTTTGTGGACGCTTTGCGTTCCACCAAAGCTGTGGTTGCTGCTGATAGTTTCGATGCTCATGCTGCTCCGCTAGCAAGTCGCGTCAAATCCCGCCATAATATTCATAGCCAGACACATCTTCCCAATAGCCGCCATTGCCTTGATGGATATCGGCAAAGGATGTGACAGCCTCTATCCGATTCACATATTTGGCGTGTTTATAGCCAAGCAAGCGTTCGACACGCAGCCGCAATGGCGCTCCGTGGGCCACAGGCAACGTTTTTCCGTTCATGCTCCACGCAAGGATCGTTTGCGGGTGGAACGCGTCAACCAGATCAATGGACTCGTAATAAGGCAGGCCATCGAGCGTATCAGCGCAATGAAAAACCAAATAGCGTGCGCGCGACGATAGCCCCGCTGCCTTTAGGATCAGCGCCAACGGCGTGCCGCGCCACTGGCCAATCGCGCTCCAGCCCTCAACGCAATCATGCCGCGTGATTTGTTCGCGCACAGGCATTTGCATCAATTGGCCGAGGCTAAAGCTTTGCGGCTTTGCGACGAGCCCGCCGACTTTCAACTGCCAATTAGCGAACTTCTCTTGCGTGTGTTGCTGATATTCCGGCGTATCGACCGTCGTCGAGCCATTGGCGCGAAAGGTCGGCGACAGATCGGCTTTGGAAAATTCCTGCGCCAGTGCTTGCCGGCTCACCAACGTGCGTTGCGCGTGATAATTCAGCTGGTCAGCCTTTTTGATCGTAGACACGATAGCGTCATTTTCGACAATCGCATCGCAGCCCGCGAGCGCGAGTCCGCCTGCGCCCAGCGCGAGGCCGCCCAAGAAACGACGGCGGGGAAGTATAAGCTGGCTCATTCTGATATCTCCTTTGCCAAAGGGACGCGATACCAGCCGGTGATGATTGACCGCGCTTCGTTGATCGGACCCGCAAGCAACACCATAATCATATGCACAAAGAAAAAGCCGAGCAGCAAAAACGAGCTGATGAAATGAACCGAGCGCGCTGATTGGCGCCCGCCAAACAATTCGGGCAGCCACGGCATTCCGGCATTCATGCCGGGCGACATGCACAAACCCGTTGCGATCATAAGCGGCAACAGAACGAAGATCACGCCAACATAACTCAACTTTTGCAGGATGTTATAGTTAAGCGCAGCAGCGCCCGTGGGAAAGCGCAGGCGCACATGATCTTTGATATCGTGCCAGATGTGACGCGGCGACCATTCGGCGCGGCGGATATGTAGGTCTTTACGGACATGGCCGTTAAACAACGATCGCAGCATATAGAGTGTCAACGCAATCGAGAGAACCCAAGCAAAAGCCAGATGCCAGCTGCGCGCCAGCGGCAGAGAAAAGCGCGACGGGATTGTCACCCAATATGGGAAAGCGCGGGTTTTCACTTCGCCGTCGGCGTTGCGCCACTGGCCAAGCACACCAGTTGTAGCAATCTCACTATCGCCTAGTTTCAGATAGCCACGCTTTTCATCACCACCGATTTCCAGCCAGGCCTGATCGTGGATCGAACCCGCATCGCCCCAGTGCAGGCGCGGATAAGCATTGAATATCATCAGCCCGCTCATAAACAGCACCAGCAACGACACCGCATTGGTCCAGTGCCAAAATCGGGTTGAAAGCCGGTGTCGTCTGACTAGCTCACCACCAACAAGAGTTTCAACCTCCTGAATAGGAACAGCCTTTATATCCTCCACGCCACACTCCCATGCTTCCCACGTCAATCCATGCCGGGGCATTCGCGCCTTAACACAGGATTGTTACCGTTTGCCGGAAACTTTCGACGTATCACCCTCGGCAATGCGCAGTGCATCGCGCATGATGATTTGGCCAAGATCAGCAGTCGCGCGTTTGGAATTCAGTTCTGCACGCACAGTGATTTCCGGGTTCACCCGTACAACATTGGCCGCCAACGCGCCAACGCGCAGCTTGTACGTTCCATAAGGCACGCTTTCGAAGAGGAAAAATCCGTCATATTCGCTGCGTGTAGTTTTTACGACGCGGCCATTTTGGCCGATCAACTCAATATCGACTCCATTCAAGCTCCGCCCACCTTCTCGCAGTAACGTCCCCGAAATCTCGCCTGCAGAAACTAACGGCAGTTCGATGACCGTCGGCACACCCGGACGCGGCGTTACCACCACGCCGCTTGTTGCCGGTTGCACAAACGGATCGGGCAGGCTCGACGCATCAATGCCAATCAATACCGGCACATAAGGCGTCAGCCCGCCGATGAACGTCTGCCCTTTGGCGTCGGTCGGGTTGCCGCGGCCGCTCAGCCCCGCCGTCAACTCGACCGATTTCTCCACTGGCTCGTTCGGTTGGCGAATACCGTCCGCATTCTGATCCTGAAACACCGTGGCATAGGCTTGTCCGCTGGACGCCAGCTTTTCCGACGACATCCGCAATCCACCTTTGGTCGGATCAGGGCCAAGACTGAACGCCAGGCTCAATCCCGCCGACACAGTTTTATCCGTTGAACCGCGAAGCTGCCCAGTCAGCGCAAACTTATCAAACCGCCGCGTATAGCCCACGCCTAACAGCCCGCGTTTGCCCATCGCTTCATAGCCAAGCTCGGCGCGCCAATCGCTATTCTCACCCGCGCGCCATTCGCCGGTGATCTTTGATTCGCGGAAACCGGCATCACCCATCAAGCCAAACTTCGCCTCACCGCGTAAGCGCAACCCGCCCACACGTCCGTTTAGCCGCAGCAATGCGTCGAGGCGCGCGGGCGGGTCGCTACCAAAGGCGCTCTTGTTCTGCTGCCAGATAATATCTGTCGTTGCAGTTATCTGTTTGATATTAAAAGATAGTCTGGTGACGCCTTCGAATGTTTGGTCGCCATTCAGCCGCTGTTTGTACGAGCCCTGCAGGCTTAACGGCACATATTTATTGCCCAGCTTAAAGCTGTGATCGACCGAAACGCTGTGCTCGCTGCGCAAATCGGGATCATAGCGTTCGCTGTGAAAGCCGCCACCGAGCCATACCGACTCGGCCCGAAACAGCGTCTGCCCCAGTTGTCCCAACATTTGCCCGCGCAACGCATAGCCACCACCCGCATTACCTGCCGCAGCCACCTCCAACAACGCCGGACCGACCGCACGGCGGACCGATCCTTCAAAATAATAGCTGCGCTCGCGCTCGTATTCCGACGTAAAGACGGTCAGGCCGACCGAGGTGCGAGGATCAAGCCCGCGTTCAACGCCAAAGCCACCACGCCAACCGGTAAATTGCGGCGCTGCCAGTGATCCAAAATCAATAAGGTCACGCCCAGCATCCTGCATCGCCGCCCAGTAATAGGTTTCACGTGGCGGAATCGAGTCGGGACCAACAGGGATCATCTGCAAATCGCGGCGGACCTGCCCTTGCGGACCATAAAGGACAATCTCGAACCGGTTCTGCCCATATTGCAGCGAAACATCGAGGAATTCATACCGTCCATCGCCGCGGCTTTGCACATAGCCGATCAGCTGATCGTTGCGGTAGAGCTCTGCATCCCAACCATCGGGCAGTTCGCCGCGGAAATTGGTGCGGTCAAAACTATCGGGACGTCCAACGGGCCGGTTAGTAACAAATACTCCGCGACCCGCAGTATTCTGCACCACCAATGGGCTCGATACGGTGGAGACATCGCCAACGGCAAAATGCGTTGCGTTTAGCGGCCCCAACAACCCGCCGTGTGGATCAGTGCGATAGGCACGCACACGCAAAGTCTCGGGAATGCCCCGATTGTCAGACGAAAGCCGCGCGTCAAAGCTCGCTTTTGCGATTTCGCCGCTCGCATAAATCTCAAAACGCCGGTCGAGCTTAAACCCTTCCAGATTATCCTTGCGCCCGCTGACTGACGCCACAACGTCAATCGATGGCGTGCGCCAGAAACGATACGGATCTTTTGCTTGTGGCAAAGCTGACAAGTCAAACTGCGCCGATGGCCGTGCTTTGCCGGCACGCGATTTGCGTTCTTCCGCCATTTCAAACGGCAGCTTGCGATCCGCGATCACGACCAGCAAAGCGTTCGATAGGTCAGGCTTTACCTCTACATTCAACCAGCTCGACAGCGTTTTTGTATTCACGCACCAGCCCTCTGGCACATCGCGAATATCGGATGCGCCCAGTGTCTCAAGCTTGTTCATGATTTGTACTGTGTTTGCGTCCCGGTCGAGAGTGAAGGTCCGGCTTTCCTCAAACAACCAGCCAGTCGCGCGGCGCGACTTTTTGTCGAGGCGCACCGGCAGGTCGAACGCCATGATAACATCGCCTAGATCGACGCAAATCCCGCTGTCTGTCTGGTACCCGCGTACGCCGTTTCCGACCCGGTATTGGCTGACACGCACGTCAAAAAGCAACGCATCGTCCTCATTGGGTTCCCATGACGCCGATGCTGCGCTCGCCGAAACGGCAAAGAGGCCGGCAATCATTGCCAGCCTCAACGCCTTGTTGGCGATCCGGGATATCGGGTTTCGCATGGGCGTTTGCCCTGCTACCTGCCTGCTTAGCGCAGGACCGTGCGCAGTTGCGCGATCAATCCACCACCCGCTTCGGGCGCTTCATAATAGGAGATTATAACCTCGCCGGGCATCTTCCCGGCTGCTGTGCTGTCAAGCGGCAGCGATACTTGGCGCGACCCAAGCTCTGGATATACAGCAATGCCCTTTGCCACCAACAACGGCTCGGCAATTCCGGGGCGCGTGACGTGCACTTCGCCGAAAACGGATTTGTCGCCTTGCCGCGATAGGTCGAACTGCAGTGTTTGCCCTTCGTCGTCGCGGGCGATTGCCGCGTTGGCGATGGCCGCTGTAGCCTTTAATTCGCCTTTGCGGATGATGACCGGAATAGTCACGCCGTAAACAGGAATCAGGTTTATTTTCAGACCATTGCCCGAATCCGTTTCTGCGGTAACATCGGGTGTTTTGGGAATAGCGCGAAACAGCATGTGCGCACGATATTCGCCATCGGGCAGCGTTTCTGTGCCTTGCAGGCCAACGCGAATCGATTGCGGCTGATTAGGCGGCAATGTCACGCGGCGCGGCGCAAAACGGATAATCTCAAGCGCTACTTTTTCTTTATCGCTGGCGTCTTCAGGCAGGATATCTTCGAGTCGCCCGTTGTCACCCATGCGGCGCAATTCAAGCGAGATCCGGTAGGTCGCTTCTTCGGCGCCAATGTTGTTGAGGATTATCTCTGCACCACGGCGTCCATCGAGAACGATTCGCGTTGGCGCTACCAACAGGTCGCCTGCAGCGTTCACTGGTGTTGATACGCTCACTGCGGTCAAAGCCGCAACGGCCGTCAAGGCGAGTGCGCGCACGGTGTGTGCAACGATATTTTTCATAACTGTTCCATCCATTTCGCGAAGCGGCTTTTACACCGGCCCGCAATTCCACATGGGGAACATGACAGAAGATGGTTACCAAGCCCCTAATCTGGGGCGCCCAGCGAAGAAAAAGCCCCGGCAGCATATTGCTACCAGGGCTTTTTGGTCAGGTACCGGACGTTGCCGCCCGACATCAGATATTACTGATAATCAGCGGTTACCGTGAATGCGCCGTTATATGTGCCAGCAACCTGGTTTGCACCAACGGTCAGCGTGCCACCAACAAAGATGTCCTGCAACGAAGCCGAGTTAAACGTTACCGACGTGGTCGAAGCGGCAAGAGCAAGGCTCATGCTGGCACCCGGGCCGGTTAGCGTTGCTGTTGGCGAGTGCGAGATATCAACGACATAGCCATTGGTCGCTGCAGTCACCTGAAAGCGAGCGCGCGACGCTGTGCCAACGCAAGTAACGCCTGTGCAAGCGCGTGTGTTTGAGCTGGTTGGCAATGCAACTGTGCCGACAGCCGAACCCGAAGCAACTGTGCCAAGGTCAAGGTCAGTGAATTTAGTCAGTTCAACAGCGCCAAGGATCTGCACTGTTGCAGTCGCATTTTCGGTATCTGCAAACGCAGCAGTTGACGACATTGCGGCAACAGCGGCTGCACCGGCAAGAACGATTTTCATTTTATTCAACATCAGTCTGGTCCCTTATGTGACGAACAAATTCGTGGAATGCCCCACAGCACTCTGCGACCTATTTGCCAGCGATGTGATAAGTCTTTGCTTCCGCGCATGGTTAACAGATCGCTCTATGTCATGTTTTTGACATTGCGATTCATAGGCGTAGCTTTTGTAGGTGGTTAGCGGACGTCACACCTTCGTCAGAATTTCTCACCAGTAAGACGCTGGCACAGCATATCGAGCTGATCCAAACTGCGATATTCAAACGTCACAGCGCCTGCGCCACCTGCAGATTGTTGAACGATTCGCACTTTTAATCCCAATAAGTCACCCAGATGCGTTTCGACGGCGCGGATGTCGGCATCGTTCGTCGCACTTGCCGCGCGCGGCGCATTTCCGGATTGCGCGCGTGCCCCAGCGCTATTCTTTTTAACCAAAGCCTCTGTCTGACGCACCGACAGCTTTTGTTTGACGACAACCGCCGCCAATCTCACCGCGTCGTCGCTTGTCAACAAAGCCCGCGCATGGCCCATGCTGAGTTTGCCTTCAATGACGAGCTCGCGGACCAAAGTTGGTAGTTCCAGCAACCGCATCATATTCGCGACGTGGCTACGTGACTTTTCAACAATAGCTGCCAATTCATTCTGGCTATGCCCGAAATCGGTACAGAGCTTCCGATAAGCTTCGGCTTCCTCAATCGGGTTCAGGTCCTCGCGCTGAATGTTTTCAATCAGCGCGATTTCTAGCGTTTCTTCGTCGGACAAATCGCGGATGATCGCTTTGACTTGATGCAACTGCGCCCGTTGCGCCGCACGCCAGCGGCGCTCACCCGCGACAATTTGATAGCCCTGCCCGTGCGGTCGGACCAGAATTGGCTGGATCAAACCATGGCGCTTTAAGCTTTGCGCCAGTTCTTCAAGCGAATCTTCGCTAAAATGTCGACGCGGTTGCGCCGGATTAGGATGAATGTCGGAAATGGCGATAGCTGTGTAGCCTTCGCTTGAAACATTCGAGGTGCCAACCGCGACACGCTCAGCGCTGCGCTCCATTGCCGCTTCGCCGAATAACGCATCGAGTCCTCGACCAAGGCCCATTTTCTTGCGCGCAGGTTTATCAAGGTCGCTCATGCGGCCATCTCCTCCGCTGGTATCCGCCCAATCAGTTCGCGGGCCAGCGCCATATACGCTTCAGAACCGGAGCAGCGGTGGTCGTAAATCAATGCGGGCAGGCCGTGGCTGGGAGCTTCTGACAAGCGGACATTACGCGGGATAACAGTGTCAAATACTAATCCGCCCAAGCAGCTGCGTACATCCTCTGAAACCTGTTCAGTCAGCCTGTTACGGCGATCATACATCGTCAGTGCCACACCCAGGATCGACAAATCCGCGTTGAAGCGCTTTTGAATGCGCTCAACCGTTTGTAATAATTGGCTTAATCCCTCAAGCGCAAAGAACTCGCACTGCAGCGGCACCAAAATCGAATTTGCTGCTACCAACGCATTGATCGTCAACATGCCAAGTGACGGCGGGCAGTCGATCAGGCACACATCCCAACGATCATTCGCAACGCGCAGCGCTTTTTGTAATTTATGCGCTCTATCCGCATGATCAACCAGTTCAACCTCGACGCCAGACAAATCAACCGTTGCCGGTAGGATATCCAGCCCAGGGATCATTGTGGCAATTGCCGCGTCGGCAACGGTCGTTTCGCCCATCAACAGATGATAACTGCTGTTGTCGCGATCTGCGTTCTTGATACCTAGCCCAGTCGAGGCGTTTCCTTGCGGATCAAGATCAATCAGCAAGCACCGGCGACCACAGGCGGCCAAAGCCGTTGCAAGGTTAATAGCTGTGGTAGTTTTGCCCACGCCGCCTTTTTGGTTCGCAATCGCGATCCGGATCATGGCTTCATCGTCCTTCCGCTTGGCCTTGCGACCTTTGCCCCAATACGCGCCCCGTCAATATGCCTGCCTCGCTATCTGTAATGCTGGGCTCGACGGTGAAATCGAAATTCCAGCTATGACGAACAGCTTCCAACTCATGCACAGCGTTACGCCCCTTTGGCAGCAACCACATAGTGTTATCTGCGGAGAATCGGTACGACAGCTCCAACAATTTGGGCAACGGCGCAAAAGCCCGCGCCGAAATGACCGAATATGGGGCGGTTTCAAGACGCTCCAACGGCATTCCTGCGACAACAGCAACGTCTTCCATCCCCAACATTGTAATCGTGCGCTCCAAAAAGTCGATTCGCTTGGCGCGCGATTCCACAAGGACCACGCGGTGGTTCGACAGCATCGGAACGATCAAGCCGGGAAAGCCTGCACCAGACCCAAGGTCAAGCCAGTCACCGTTGCCCGACACAAACCGGATTAACTGCGCGCTATCGACAATATGCCGCGCCCAAATATGGTCGAGCGTCGCAGCGGATATCAAGTTCTGCAATTGCGCTTCGGCCCGAAGAAACGCGACAAAGGCTTCCAGTCGTTCTTGCGTTTCACGTGAAACATCGAACGTTTCCGTCAGCCAGCGTTGCGCCTCTTCCTCAGTCATGCTGCTTTTTTCTGAAGTGCGCGCTTTGCATGCACCAATATCGTGGCAAGCGCCGCAGGTGTAATCCCTCGGACTCTTCCCGCGGCAGCGAGCGAGTCGGGACGCGCCGCATCGAGGCGCTCAACCATCTCGTTCGAGAGCCCAGCAATCGTTTTATAGTCGATACCGGCAGGAAGCCCAATTTTCTCATTCGCGGCAAGGTCGCGTAACTCCGCTGCTTGCCGCTCAAGATAGGGCGCATACCGCCCGTCTTGCTCAAGCTCGGCCACCACATCTGTCGGCCATTCTCGTGTTTGACCTTCGGTGGCTAATGTTCCACGTGAAACATTCAGCAAAGCGTCCAGCGGGACACTTGGGAACCGCAGCCAATCAAACAACCGCATCTTGCCGCTATCGCGCTTTACGTCGATGCCGGATTGAATGAGCGAATCAGCCGAGACAGCATGATTCAGGGCGTCGAGAAGGTTCGCTTTAGCCGTTGAGCGCGCTTCAAATTGAGTCTTGCGGGCGGGCGTCACGGCGTGCGTAGCAATCGCTAGCGGCGTCAATCGCGTGCCTGCGTTGTCCGCGCGCAGCCGAAGCCTGTATTCGGCGCGTGCGGTGAGCATACGGTAGGGTTCAGTTACGCCATGAAGCACAAGGTCATCAACCATGACAGCGATATAGCTGTTTGAGCGGTCAAGCGCAGGAAACGCGCGGCCCAGAACAGCGCAGGCCGCACCCATGCCAGCCACTAGTCCCTGCGCCGCAGCTTCCTCATAGCCTGTCGTGCCGTTAATTTGTCCCGCACAATACAGACCGTCAAAGCCACGCACTGCTAATGTCCGGTCCAACGCGCGCGGGTCGATATAATCATACTCAACAGCATAGCCGGGGACGACCATCGCAGCATTGGCAAGGCCGTTCATAGACCGAACCATAGACAGTTGGATATCTGCGGGCAAAGATGTCGAAATGCCATTGGGATAGATCAAATGCGAATCGAGACCTTCGGGTTCCAGAAAAACCTGATGCCCATCGCGGTCAGCAAAGCGAAAAATTTTGTCTTCAATCGACGGGCAATAGCGCGGACCCTGCCCCTGAATAGCGCCGCCAAATAACGGCGACCGGTCAAGACCACCGCGGATGATGTCATGCGTTTGCGGATTGGTCCGCGTTATCGCGCAGAACAGCTGCGGCACATAGCGACGCTTGGTCATCGCCGACATTGTCCAGTCGCTATTGTCGGACGGCTGCTCTTCCAAAGCCGCCCAATCTATCGTGCGCCCGTCAAGCCTTGGCGGCGTCCCGGTTTTAAGCCGTGCCATCGGCAAACCCGCTCCGCGCACTTGCTCGGCAAGCCGAAGCGCGGAGTTCTCACCAATTCGTCCTCCAGTGAGCCGTTCTTCCCCGCGAAACAGCGTGCCACCCAGGAATGTTCCGGTGGCCAGAATTACCGCCTTAGCGTCGAGAATGCTGCCGTCTGCCAGCTCCAACCCGGAAATCTTATTGTCGCTCTCCGATGCAAAGCGCAAAGCGGCGGCTTCACCCTGGATCACCGTCAGATTGGACGTTGCAGCCAATTGCTGGTGGATGGATGCCTTGAACCGGTTGCGATCAGCTTGAATACGCGGACCTTGGACCGCCGCACCCTTAGAGGCGTTGAGCATCCGGTAATGAATGGCAGAATGATCTGCGGCACGCGCAATTAATCCGTCAAATGCATCAACTTCGCGGACCAAATGGCCCTTGCCCAGCCCACCGATCGCCGGGTTGCAGGACATTGCGCCAATAGTATCGCTATCAAAGCTAACTAACCCGACGCGCGCACCCATCCGTGCCGCAACCGCTGCTGCCTCGACACCTGCGTGCCCGCCACCGATTACTAAGATGTCAAAACAGTTTGCGCCTGCGCTCATGCGGCTGTCCCTTATCGGATGTGTAGCCCGCCGTCAAAGCGCGCGAATGTTTCACGTGAAACAAATTTCGCTATTTTCCGATGCAGAAACGCCCGAACAACGCATCAAGCATATCTTCCGTGCTTGCGCGTCCAGTAAGCGCATCAAGCGCAAGTCTGGCTTGCCTAAGTTCTTCGGCGGTCACCAAAAGATCGGTGGCATGTGTGCCCGCAGCCAGAGAACGCGCCGCATCCGTGAGCAACGCTGTTTGTCGTGCGTTGATGGCAAAGCTATCCAGTGGAGGTAGCAATGTCTTTGCGGTTTCAGTAAGCCATTGGATCAATCCAGCTAGGCCATCATTGGTTTTTGCCGATAGCTTCAAGGCGATCGCTGATTTGACGATACGCGTCGGGTCATCTGCTTTTGCTTCGATCTCAAGACCGTTCGCGTGCGCAGGACCTTCACCCTCAACGCCAAGCCACAGCACTATATCCGCCGTCGCAATCGCTGCCTCCGCGCGTTTGATTCCCACACCCTCGATTACATCGTCGGTTTCAACTCTCAACCCTGCAGTGTCAGTCAGGATAAACGGTATACCGCCAAACGCGACTGCCACATCAATCAAGTCGCGGGTGGTTCCGGCGATATCAGATACTATCGCCGCCTCTTTATCGGCAAGCGCATTCAACAAAGTTGACTTGCCGCTATTGGGCGGTCCCGCAATCACCACGCGTAAACCTTCCTGCAATTTTTGCGCATTGGGAACGGCAAGATGTTGCTGTATGACGTCATAAAGATCATTACATCGTGTTGATATATTTATATTTTCACTAGCAGGGACATCGTCTTCGTCGGAAAAATCCAGCAGCGCCTCTACTGTGGCTGAAAGTCCTAGCAAGTCTTCCCGCCAACCTTCGATTGCCTTGCTGAACGCGCCACCTGCCATCTGCAGAGCACCACGACGCTGCCATTCCGTTTCAGCGGCCAAAAGATCAGCAAGGCCCTCAGCTTCGTTTAGGTCTAACCTACCGTTAAGAAACGCACGCCGGGTGAACTCCCCCGGCTTGGCGCGGCGAAGGCCAGCCATCCCCTCAAGGGCAGTCTCAACGCCGCGAACGACCGCACGTCCTCCATGCAGATGTAGCTCGGTCAAATCTTCGCCCGTGGCGGTGCTGGGTCCGGGAAAGACGACAACCAAAGCATCGTCGAGAACCACCCCGTCAGCGTTGATCAACTGGCGAAGCGAAGCTCGACGCGCAGGCGGCAACGATCCCGTCAATTCCCTAACTGCCGATAGCGCCAAGCTACCACTAATGCGGATTACAGCGATAGCAGCAGGAGGTGCGCCGCTGGACAACGCGAAAATGGTATCAGCATTGTCCATGAATACGGCCTATTTCTTGTCTTTCGTGCCCAGACCGCCACTCATCAATCCGCCCATCAGGCCTTTTATCATATCCATGCTTTGGTCACCCATTGGCACCCAGTTGCGGATCATACCTTGAACCATATCTGGGGTCAGGCCCTTGTCAGCGACAGCCTTTAGCTTTTCAAGATAGACCTCATGCACTTCGCTCAGGTCAGGCAGGCCTATCAGGCGGCGGACTTCCTCTGGCGTCGTGTCAACTTCGATATTAAACTTCATGGGCGTATCTCCCTGTCCGGCCTGCTCTGGCTGGTTGCAGCAATTACTATAGTGGCATAAGCCAAAGGGGCAAATTGAGTTTATGGAGTAGCGATGATGGGTGAGATGACAACGGTTAAAGCGCTGAACGAGGACGCGGTCTTTGGCGCTTATGTGGCAAGACCGATAGGGTCAGCAAATGCCGCCGTTATCGTCATCCCCGAAATCTTTGGCGTGAACGCCGGGATTCGTCAGAAGTGCGACAACTGGGCCGATGCTGGATATCTAGCTGTTGCCATCGACATCTTCTGGCGCTTTGCCCCAGGCGTGGAATTGAACCCTGATGTTGAGGCCGAATTGCAGGAAGCATTCGGCTATTTCGGACAATATGATGCCGATGGCGGCGTTTTGGATATCGAGGCCGCGATTCACGCCATTCGTCGCGGCGAACTTGGCGGCGAAGCTATCGAGAAAGTGGGATGCGTCGGCTACTGTCTGGGCGGCCGCTTGGCCTATATGGCAGCAACGCGAACAGATATCACCGCATCGGTCGGCTATTATGGTGTCATGATCGATAGTATGTTGAACGAGGCACATGCGATCGCTACCCCATTGATGTTGCACATTCCAACAGCAGATCATTTCGTTGGCGCAGAAGCGCAAGCAGCGATGCATGCTGAGTTAGACAGCCACCCAAAAGTCGTGTTGCATGATTATCAAGGGCTCGATCACGGCTTTGCAGCGGAGATGGGGAACCGGCGTGATGAGGAAGGCGCGCGATTGGCAGACGGGCGGACTGCAGAGTTTTTCCACACCCATTTGCGCTAACGCTTAGAATTGCTAACGGCGGTTCAGCCTGAATCGCAGGTTGGTTTTCACGCCATCCCACTCATTGGCGATAATCGAATAGACGATAGTGTCGCGGTTGCGACCATCCATAATTCCGTGGTTGCGCAATACGCCGTCGCGCTTTGCGCCCAGGCGCTCAATCGCATGTTGTGAGGGGAAGTTGAGCGCATCCGTGCGGAACTGAACGCACATGCAGCCCATGACTTCAAAAGCATGCGTGAACAGCAGCAGTTTGGTTTCGCTGTTGATCGGGGTGCGCTGCGCTGATCCGGCGTAAAAGGTGGTGCCGATCTCCAACCGCTTTGCGTCGCACTTCATCCGCATATACCGCGTTGCACCAACGATTTTGTCGCTTACCTTGTCAACGACAACAAACGGCATCGCCCAGCCATAGCCAATTTCCGCCTCGGCGTTATCAAGATAGGCTTCGATAGTCTCAGGGCTAGGCACCGCTGTGTAGAAAAGCTCCCACAGCTTGCCATCACTCGCTGCCGCAACTATTGCCTGACCGTCGGCGCGAACCATCGGGCGGAGGATGACGTGGTCACCCTCCAACACCGGCGAAACACGCCACGGATCAGTCATTAGCCACCAATCAGCGCATAAACATAGCGGCCAACGCCCAATTGCGGGTCAACCCAACCGTCGTAGATCATCTTACCAGCAACATAGACGATCACTGCCATCCCGACCCAACCGATCCATCTATAGCGCTCAATATACTGCGCGATCACATTGGCAGCGATACCCATCAGAGCGACTGCAAAGATCAATCCAACAATCATGATGCCAGGATGATCCTTGGCCGCGCCTGCAACCGCAAGGACGTTGTCAAGACTCATCGATACGTCAGCGACAGCAACCGCCCAAGCCGCAGCGGCAAAGCTTTTCGACGACTTAATCCCTGAGTCTTCGTCGCCCGCAATTTCTGGCGATCCCGGCGAGTCAGTCGCATGGTCGGCACCCAGATCCCGGTACATTTTCCACGCTACCCACAACAGCAGCACGCCGCCTGCAAAGACCAAACCGACAATGCCGAGCAGCCATGTCACCATAAGCGCAAAGATCACGCGCAGAACAAGTGCAGCAATCACGCCTATAAAAATGACTTTCTTGCGTTGGTCGGCGGGCAGACCCGCGGCCAATGCGCCTACAACAATGGCGTTGTCGCCTGCTAGGACGATGTCGATCATCAACACCTGTAGGAATGCTGTCATTGCCGATGGCGTGCCGATATTGGCAAAATCTTTGACGATTGCCGCCCAGATTTCAGCAGGGCCGCCCAAAGATGGAGCGGCGGCAACGGCAGCGGTAAAAATCAGTTCAAACATGAGCTACCTTTACTGATTCATCGAATCGAAGAAATCTTCATTGGTCTTTGAATCCTTCATCTTGTCGAGCAGGAACTCCATCGCGTCGATGGTGCCCATCTGCATCAGGATGCGGCGCAGGACCCACATTTTGGTCAGTTTGTCTTTCTCGACCAGCAGCTCTTCCTTACGCGTGCCGGATTTACCAACATCCAATGCAGGGAAGATACGCTTATCAGCGACCTTGCGATCAAGCACGATTTCGGAGTTACCCGTGCCTTTGAATTCTTCAAAAATCACTTCGTCCATACGGCTACCGGTATCGATCAACGCGGTTGCAATAATCGACAACGAGCCGCCTTCTTCAATGTTCCGCGCTGCACCAAAGAAACGCTTTGGCCGTTGCAAAGCGTTGGCATCGACACCGCCGGTCAACACTTTGCCGGATGATGGCACAACAGTGTTGTAGGCGCGGCCCAGACGAGTGATGGAATCGAGCAGAATGACAACGTCATGCTTGTGCTCAACCAACCGTTTGGCCTTTTCGATCACCATTTCGGCGACTTGGACGTGGCGCGTTGCGGGTTCGTCAAAGGTTGAAGAGACAACTTCGCCCTTCACCGACCGCTGCATATCGGTAACTTCTTCGGGGCGTTCGTCGATCAGCAAGACAATCAGGAACACTTCGGGATGGTTATCGGTAATCGCCTTGGCGATGTTTTGCAGCAGCACAGTTTTACCTGTGCGCGGCGGCGCGACGATCAAGGCGCGCTGGCCTTTGCCCTGCGGCGAGATGATGTCGATAACGCGGGCGGACTTGTCTTTGACCGTTGGGTCGAGGCTATCGAGAGTCAGCTTGCTGTCGGGATAAAGCGGCGTCAGATTGTCGAAATTCACGCGGTGACGGACAGCGTCGGGATCGTCAAAATTGACCTTCAACACTTTGGTCAGCGCGAAATAGCGTTCGCCATCTTTTGGAGCGCGGATTTCACCTTCAACCGTATCACCGGTGCGCAGGCCGAATTGGCGCACCATGTTGGGCGAAACATAAATATCGTCAGGGCCAGCGAGATAGTTGGATTCAGGGCTGCGGAGAAAGCCAAAAGAATCGGGCATAACCTCAATCGTGCCGACTCCCATAATCTGTTCGCCGTCTTCGGCCATTTCTTTCAGGATTGCGAACATCAGATCCTGTTTGCGCAGAGTCGACGCGCCCTCAATCTCCAGCTCTTCAGCCATCGAGACGAGTTCGGCGGGCTTTTTGCCCTTTAAGTCTTTTAAATGCATGTGTTTTTCCGTGTTAGGATAGAATGCTGGCGTCAAGGTCGGCCAGTCAAAATGGGTAAATTAAATGGCGCGTTCAAAAACAGCGCCGTGCGCCCAGGACGGGCTTAGGAAGTTCAATAGGCTGAATCTGTCTTCCCGTCAACCTTCACACCTAAAAGCCCACACCGCATTTATGCGAGATAGAGGTCAAAAGTCTCACTAAAGACACACCTTAACCGTTGCAGTAATGCCTCTAAAGGGGTGCAATCGCGCCCAGAAAGGGGTGAAGTTAAGAGCGAGGGAATTTAAGTCGTTCTTCGGACAGGTGGTGCCGGATTGAACGTCTTGTAGGACAGTAGTTTTTGCTAAATCTGACTTAAAACGGCTTAACCACGACCAAAATCACAATCGCCGCAGACGCAATTCCCGGCACTTCATTCATCAGCCGCAGCTGCTTTCCCGTCATCGTCCGCTCGCCGCGCGCCAGTTTTTTGGCGTAACCGATCATCCAGCCATGATAACCTGACAGGCCCAAAACGAAGAGCAGCTTCACATGAAACCACCCTTGCGTCATCGCGCCGATTTGCCATGCAAGCGACAATCCCAGCACCCAGACGATAATCATCGACGGGTTCAGGATAATCTTGATCAATTTGGATTCCCGATCGACCCAGCGCGCCGACTCCTCCGAATCTTCGGCAGCTTCTTGATGATAGACAAAGAACCGCGGCAGCATGAAAAGCCCCGCCATCCAGAATATCACAAAGATAATATGCGCCGCTGTCAGCCAATTATAAAGCACGTTGAGAATGTCCATTATGTTCCGGGCCCCGTTGGTTACCCATTACAGACTAAGCTAATCAGCTTTTCGACATGTGCAATGGGGGTAAATTGCGATATGCCGTGGCCGAGGTTAAAAATATGCGGACGGCCAGCGAACGCTGCGCGGATGCGGGCGACCGCTTCCTCCAATGGCTCACCGCCAGCCAATAAAGCCATCGGATCGAGATTGCCTTGCACAGGTAATCCCTCCGGCAAATTAACGTTTGCCCAGACCGGATCAATGGTTTCATCAATCCCAATGGCATCTGCGCCAACATTCTTGGCATAATCGAGCAACTTCGCACCCGCGCCTTTTGGGAAGCCGATAATCGGCGTGTCGGGATGAAGTTTCTTGAGCGCTTTGATGATCGCTGCATTGGGGGCAATGACCCAGCGGTCAAACTGCGCTGGCGATAAAGACCCCGCCCAGCTGTCAAACAATTGCACCGCGTCGACCCCCGCCTGAATCTGTTTCGATAGATAGTCAACGGTGTTTGCCACGATAGCATCGATCAGCGCGCCGAACTCCTCCGGCTGCGTGTACGCCATCGTCCGGGCGTCAGCATGGTCTTTACTGCCTTGCCCTGTGACCATATAGGTAGCGACCGTCCACGGGCTTCCTGCAAAGCCTAGGAACGTTGTTGTCGCGGGCAAAGCCGCTTTGACTTTGCGAACCGTTTCATAAATCGGATCGAGCCGCTGCGGCTGCGGCACCAAATCACGCCAATTGCTTTGTGATAACTTCGGCGCAAGGCGCGGACCTTCACCCGCCTCAAACCATAAATCCTGCCCCATCGCATGCGGGATCACCAAGATGTCGGAAAACAGAATCGCGCCATCAAAACCGAACCGGCGGATTGGTTGGAGAGTTATCTCGCAGGCGCAATCGCTGTCATAGGCAAGCTCAAGGAACCCGCCTTTCTCTGCCCGTAAAGCACGATATTCCGGCAGATACCGCCCAGCCTGACGCATCAACCACATTGGTGGCGTGTCGAGCAATGCTCCGTTCAAAACATCGAGCAACGGCTTTTGACCAAAACCGGTCATGCAGAACTCCAATCATATATAATTAAAGATAATAAAGATGATGATAGATGATGTGCTGTGGGTAAACGCCGCCTTTAGGCCTCGCTACCGATTTTGCCAACAGATTGACTCTGCTTTGCTTGCTGACTCTACCGAGTCGAAAACCTTATGCTTGTTATGCACATGCTGTGGACAGTCACATTTCCCTGTGGATGGACTGTGGCCGAATCCGGAATGGAATCGGTATGGGTTGCACACAGGATGCAGCGATATTTTTGTCCCTTGATTTATCCCCAGCCCGCCCACAATGCTGTGCTGAAGGGCCAAAAGCTCAGGAACTCAAACTTGTCAGACCGCATCCATCTTCATTTGTTATCGGATTCCACCGGTGAGACGCTGGAGAATATCGCTAAGGCTGCTTTGGCGCAATTTGACGATATCGAGGTGATCAAACACTTCTGGCCGATGGTTCGGTCGGAGTCGCATTTAGACCGGATCTTGGTTGATGTCGCGGCGCATCCCGGGTTGGTGCTGTTTACTCTGGTCAATTTATCGATGCGGCGGAAATTGGAGGAACGGTGCCGGACTTTAGGGCTTCCGGCTGTGGCGGCACTCGATGCAGTAAGCGATGCGCTGTCGGGGATATTGGGGCAAGAGGCAAAGGCGCGACCGGGGCGGCAACATGCGCTGGACGATGCCTATTTCGCGCGCGTCGATGCGATCCAGTTCACGATTGCGCATGATGATGGCCTGAATCACCAGAATTGGGAAGCGGCGGACATTGTTTTGGCGGGTGTGTCGCGCACATCGAAAACGCCGACCAGCATCTATCTCGCCAACCGGGGTTACAAGACGGCAAACATCCCGATTGTCCCCGAATCCCCGCCGCCGGAATCGCTCTACTCGCTAAAACATCCGTTGGTAGTCGGTCTGGTCACAAGCGCAGACCGGCTGGTGCAGGTGCGGCGGAATCGACTGTTGTCGCTGAACCAGACCCCAGACACCGATTATGTCGGCGAGGAAGCAGTGAAGCGCGAGATCGCTTTTGCGCGACGGATGTTTGCCGACAACGGGTGGCCTGTTATCGATGTCACAAGGCGGTCGATTGAGGAAAGTGCGGCGGCGATTATAAACCTGTATAACGACCGCAACGGACAGGATGGGTCAGAGGCATGACGCAGCTGATCCTTGCCTCGACAAGCAGCGCACGGCGGATGATGCTGACGCAAGCGGGGGTAGATTGTGACGCCTTGGCGCCGATGGTTGACGAAGTCTCGATCAAGCAAAGCCTGTTGGATCATAACCTTAGCGCACGAGACATCGCCGATGCTTTAGCTGAGGCGAAAGCGGTAAAGCTGTCGAGTAAGTTTCCGCAAGCCCTTGTGATCGGCGCCGATCAGACGCTGGAATGCGCCGATGGTTCGATGCTCGATAAACCAGAATTCCCAGCCGACGCGATTGCGCAGCTGACACAAATGGCAGGCGTAACACACAAGCTGTATTCCGCTGTGGTGGTGGCGGAGAAGGGTGAACCGGTCTGGCGTTTTCTCGCTACCTCTCGAATGACCGTGCGTCCGTTATCAGATGTGTTTATCGCCAACTATGTCGAAGCACATTGGGATGCGATCCAACATTGTGTAGGTTGCTACCAAATCGAAGGCGCGGGTGCGCAATTATTCTCGCAGATCCAAGGCAGCCATTTTGACATTATGGGCCTGCCATTATTGCCGTTGTTGAGCTTTTTGCGCGAACGAGGAATACTGCCATTATGACCCGTTATGCCGAAGTGATTGGCGATCCGATCAGCCATTCTAAATCGCCATTGATTCATAATTTTTGGCTGCAGAAATTGGGCGTTGTTGCCGATTATCGTGCGTATCATGTCGCCGCCGACGCTCTACCCGCCTATTTCGCCGAGCGCGCGAATGACCCCGATTGGCGCGGGTGTAATGTAACGATACCGCATAAGCTGGCGGTGCTCGATCACATCGCTGACCCAGGCGGGGTGCGCGATTCCATCGGCGCGGCCAACACGATTTTCCGGAACCGTGATGGAGAACTTCAAGCCACAAACACCGACGCTGCCGGATTCTTCGGGCCGATATCGGATATCGATTGGGTTGGCGCACCGGTTGCTGTTATCGGTGCTGGCGGTGCGGCTCGGGCGATCCTGTTTGCCTTGGCGCAGGCTGACGTCAGCGACGTCACTTTACTGGCGCGCAGTCCTTTGAAAGCGGCCGCTTTGCTCGCCCGCTTTGGCTTAAAAGGCCGAGTGTTGGCGATGGACGCAACGCTGCCGCCTGTCGCGCTTCTTGTGAATACCAGCCCGCTCGGCATGGTCGGACAGCTGCCACTTGCCCTTGATCTGTCGCCGCTGCCCGATGATGCGTGCGTTTATGATATAGTCTATACGCCGCTCGAAACTGGCTTGTTGAAAGCCGCAAAAGCGCGAGAGTTGGAGACGGTGGACGGGCTGGAGATGCTAGTCGGTCAAGCGGCCTTAGCGTTCGAAATGTTTTTTGGCATCGCGCCTCCCGCAGATAGCGACGAAGAACTGCGCGCGTTGTTGTTGAAATGACAGCAAAGCGAACTTCGTCGTTTGTCATCGGCCTGACTGGCTCTATCGCGATGGGCAAATCGACGGTCGCTGCGATGTTTGAGGATGAAAGTGTTCCGGTTTTTGATGCTGATGCGGCGGTTCACATCCTGCAAGGACCGAGTGGCTTGCTAGTCGCCGAGATCGAAGCAGCTTTCCCGGGAACCACCGGTCCACCGGGTGTTGACCGGCAGAAACTTGGCGCAGCGGTGCTGGGAGACAAACAGAGGCTGACACAGCTTGAATCGATCATCCATCCAGCCGTGGCAAAGATGCGCAACGTATTCTTAGTTGAAAATGCAGACGCGGATATGATCGTGTTCGATATCCCGTTGCTGTTTGAAAAGGGCGGGCATCATTCGGTTGACCACATCGTCGTTGTCTCCGCCCCCGCCGATCAACAATGCGCGCGGGCGTTGAGTCGTCCGGGCATGACTCTTAAGAAATTCGAGAACATCCTAAAGCTACAAACGCCCGACGCCGAAAAACGTGCAAAGGCTGACACGGTGATCAATACCGGCCAATCCTTGGCGCATACGAGGCGCCAAGTTCGGACACTGGTCAAAAAATTGCGCGATGCTCTTGCAGTCTCCAATAAATAGGTCGATATCTTAGTACACGATGCGCGAGATAATCTTCGACACGGAAACGACGGGCTTTGACCCCTTAACCGGTGACAGGATGGTTGAGATTGGCTGCATCGAAATGATCGGTCGCGTCATCACTGGCCCGACATTCCACTGTTATTTTAATCCCAAACGCCCGATGCCTGCCGCTGCCGAACAAGTGCACGGGCTTTCTGACACGTTTCTGTCGGACAAGCCGCTGTTTGAGGATAAGGCCGACGCGCTGCTCGAATTTATCGCTGACAGCCCCTTGGTCGCGCATAATGCTAGCTTCGACTTTGGTTTTCTGAACATGGAGCTGGAAAAATGCGGTCGCTCACGCGTCGATCTGTCGCGCATGATCGACACGATTGCGCTGGGCCGTGCCCGCCATCCCGGCGGAAAAATGTCTCTCGATGCGCTTTGCTCGCGGTACGGGATAGACCGCAGCCACCGTACGAAACACGGCGCGTTGCTCGATGCCGAGTTACTCGCGCAATTGTATATCGAACTGACCGGCGGAAAGCAGATCGGCTTGGCCCTCGCCGCTGAGGCAACAGCTCAAGAGCAATCCGATACAAAAAGTCAGCGATTGCGTTTGGTTGAGCGGCCGTTCCGCGAACCACGTATGTTCACGCCGTCGGAGAGCGATCTGGCACGGCACCGCGATTTTGTCGCCACCATCAAAGACGCCATCTGGAATGGTCGCGAAACTGGGGGACCTTCTTAAGCTCCCACGTGTTTTCAAAGTTCAATAAGAAGAAGGAGTATCGATATGGATATCAGAGTAGCCGGTCACCAGCTTGAAACAGGTACAGCACTGAAAACCCATGTCGAAACCCGGCTTAGCGCGATGGTCATGAAATACTTTTCTAAGGCTTTGTCATCAAACGTGACATTTGGTCGCGCCCCGCATGATCGGTTTAGCTGCGACATCGTTATGCACGTCATGCACGGGTTGGTTTTGAAGGGGCATGCTGAGGGAGCGGTTGCACATAATGCCTTTGACGGCGCTTCGGAAAAAATCGACAAACAACTGCGCCGCTATATGCGCCGGTTGCAGGACCGGCACGAGCAGACCGCATTTGCCGCGCGCGAAGAAGAGGCCGCCTATACTGTATTTGACGCTGGTGATGCCGAGGAAGATGTAACGCCGCCCGACGCGCCAGCGATCGTCGCCGAAATGCGCACGGATATCCCTGAATCAAGCGTTTCCGATGCGGTAATGTTGATGGACCTGCGCAACACCTCCGCTTTGATGTTCAAAAACAGTGGAACTGGCGCGCATAATATGGTTTACCGCCGACACGATGGCACGATTGGGTGGGTCGAGCCGAAATCTGCAGCATAGATGTCGGTCGAACCAATCCATAACTTCCCATATGATTCAATAATTTCGGAGCTCGCTTTCGGCTGACACCAGCACAAGCGAAGAAACAAATATGATTCGCATTACAACTCGGTTGTCGGACGGCGCAGTAATTTCAGATTTGAAATCCGCCAACAAAGACGCGCTACTTTCGGCCGTTGCCGCGCTTGCTGCCGCAAATTACGGCCTCAACGGTGAGCAAGCACAGGAATCGCTTGTCGAGCGTGAACGGCTTGGGCCGACGGGTTTTGGCGGCGGAACTGCGATTCCGCATTGCAAAGTTGACGGAATTGATGGCCCCGTTGGCGTTTTCGTCCGGCTGGATAAGCCGATTGAATACGATGCAATCGACGATGAACCAGTCGATCTGGTCTTCGCACTGTTTTCACCCGTTAACGACGGTGCGAGCCATCTGAAAGCCCTTGCCGAGGTTTCGCGTATGTTTCGTGACGAGGCCAGCCGGGCACAATTGCGTGGTGCCAAAGATGGGGATGCACTTTACGCATTGCTTGCGGGCTTTGAGGAGCGCGATGCCGCTTGAGCCGCGGCTCGCCACACATATGATTGTGTCGGCGTTGATCCGGCAGTTTTCGGCAACGGGCGATTTTGCCACGGTGCTCCATAAAGGCGATCCTATTGCCGGGACTTTGCTGCTCGTAAGCCGCATTAAAGGGCAGAATCCCGCGCTATTTGAACAGTTTCCGGGGGCAAATGGCGAACGAAATTGGCAGCCAGTTTTCGATCAAGATATTGATAATGAACAGAAAATATCCGAATATCTAAATCGCCGCTTCGCTCAAGACCGCGATCTGTGGGTTTTGGAACTGGATGTCGCGTTTGCCGAACGCTTGAGCGGACTTTTGAACCCATAGGGTTGACTTTGCTGCATTGCACAATAAGTGGGCGGCAGTTGTAGCGAAGGTTGCTATATCGGCTCAGGGGTGTGTCCGAATAAGCAAACACGCAAGACGGAAGTGGAAGAGATCGCGCATTTGGTTTTGAGTTTTCGCGCGATTGGCTCCGCAGCCGCATAATGAACGAATATAATGATCTCTTTTCGCAAAGCCGCTCCACTCGCGGTACTTTCGCTTACCCTCTTAGCCGGCGCTAGTTTTTCTGACGCAGGTTTAGCATTTGCTACCGATGGTGCCGATAACCAGCTCGCTGCTGATACCATCACTATCGATACCTCCATCCTTGCTGCCGATGTGGCTGCGCGCGATACCGCGCTACAGCCTTCCGGTCGCGACATTATCTTTGCTGGTGGCACCGGCGCCATGACGACCGAGCTGCCAGCCCCTGTGGCTGAAGAAGCCGAAGCAAAACCTGTCAGCGCCTCCAGCCTTGCTGAACTTGTGAGAAACCACGGTTCTGCAACAGAGCTAGATGCCGAAACGCGGTGCCTTGCAGGCGCTGTTTATTTCGAATCCAAAGGCGAATCGCTCTCTGGCCAACTGGCTGTGGCGCGCGTTGTCCTTGCACGATCAAAATCGGGTCGTTTTCCATCCTCGATCTGCGGCGTTGTCTATCAGCCCAGCCAGTTCTCGTTTGTTCGCGGCGGAAAAATGCCGCGTATCGATACCGGCGGGTCAAACTGGAAAAACGCGGTGGCGATTAGCAAGATTGCGCGCGATGGCAGCTGGAAAAGCCCTGTCGAAGGCGCATTGTTCTTTCATGCCCGTTACGTATCGCCTGGTTGGCGGTTGAAGCGGATGGGAACCATCGACAACCATGTTTTCTACCGCTGAGTCGGTCAACAATTTCAAATCAGGCCGTTTCGGGAAACTGGACCGGCCTTCTTCGTTTAGCCTTTAGCAAGTTCAACGCTTCGATCACGAGCGGCGACCAATGTTGCCAGTATAAGACTTTTAAGAGCGTCCGCGTCATCTAGAATTGACAGTCCAGCCGCAGTCGTTCCGCCCGGACTCGTGACGCGGCGCGCAAGTTCTCCGGGATTATCGCCACTGTTCGCTGCCAATACAGCAGCGCCTTCGACCATAGACGTGGCCAATCCCAGCGCGGTTTCGGCGTCAAGGCCAAGTTCGCCTCCTGCTTGCGCCAACGCATCAATAAAGCGATAGACAAACGCGGGGCCAGAGCCCGCAAGCGCTGTGACGGCGTCCATCTGAGCTTCGCTTGTTAGCCAAAATGGTGTGCCAAGGGGACTGACCAGTTGCTCGATTGCGTCCCGATCCAGCGATGCGGAGGTAAACGTCCCCATTGGCGATTTGCCAATGGCGGCTGCAAGGTTGGGCATCAAACGGATGATATTCTGTCCCGGCAAAGCCCTCTCCAACGTCGCCAGCTGTGTGCCGGCCAGAATGGAAAAAACGAGCGCGTCGTGTTTCAATACGCGCTGTATGTCACTAGCCGCTTCGCCGAACAGCTGTGGTTTGATCGCCAAAACAGCGGTCGCGAATTTTCGCTCAAGCATACTGCTATCTTGAACGTGAAAAATGCCAGCAGGCAGATCGCGCGCCAGCGGATCAACAACCACAAAGCATGCTGGATCAACTCCGCTGCGCAACCAGCCATCGAGCATCGCGCGGCCCATATTGCCGCAGCCAAAAAGTAGCATTGGCGATTCGGGCGATACAGCGATCGTCATGGACTTTCCTTTGCACTTTTCAGCCGAAGGTGGAGAACTAATCCAGCAGGCGCAATCTCCGGCATTGCGCATTCGTTACGCGTCGCATCGGCGCGCGCGCGATTTACGATTGTTATAGGGACATCGGGATCATGGAAAATATGGTCGGCCTGCCCAAGCAACCGCGCCTGACGCAGTGTCAAATCATCGGGGTCAGACGATGCAAGCGTTAGTTCAACCACACCATCGGGTCGTTTGGAATCGGACTGGGTGAGCCAATCGTTAAGTGCGGGCTCATCGATGTCGCTTAAAGGATCGAGGATACCCGATTCACTCAACGCATCATCAATCGCTTTGCGCCGCGCGACATTGTCGGGCCATTTCTGCCGGATAGAATCGCGCATCGCCGACAAACCCTGTGCCAGCAAGCCTAGGTTTTGCGGCAACAAAGCCTCTAATCGCTGCCGCAACGCTTTGGCCAGCCCCGCCGAAGCGCCACCAGTGCCGATAGCAATCAACACAGGGTTGCGGTCGATAATTGCCGGAGTGGTAAAGTCGCATAAACGAGGCTGATCGACGACGTTGACCAGCAAGCCGGTCGCCTTCAGACGCGCCGCTATCACCGCCGCTTCATTAGCATCCTCGATGGCAACGAATGCCAGCATCACATCTGGCGACCCTTCAGCAACACAGATACCACCCGCGCGTTCGATTAACCTGCGTTTAGCATCTCCAGCTTCTCCATCGCCCACCAGCATGACGTTGCGGTCGCGCACAGTAACGAAGATTGGCAGCTGGTTCATGGGCGCTTAGTCCAACCAGTCAGGAACATGCTCAGCCGCCAAGATCGTTGCTGGTTCAATCCGTTCGGCAACAACTGCGTATTTGTCGTCGTGCACCAAAACCTCAGGCACTAACCCTCGGCTGTTATACGTGCTGGCCATCGTCGCACCATACGCGCCAGCCGTGCGGAAAATGGTAAGGTCGCCTTGGCCGACTTTATCGACTTCACGCGCCATGGCAAAGGTGTCGCCGGTTTCGCATACAGGCCCGACAATGTTGCAGGTGAAGCGCTCGCCCTTGGGCTCAACCGCCTCAAAATCATGCCACGCGTCGTACAAAGCTGGACGCGCCAAGTCGTTCATCGCCGCATCGACAATAACAAACGGCAGATTACCGCCGCCCGGCTTCACACGAATTACCGTGGTCAACAACACGCCTGCGTTGCCACAAATGACTCGGCCCGGTTCGAACATTAATTGGACATTCCAGCCCTTGGTCACGCGGCCCACCATTGCGCCATACTCATCGGGGTGCGGAGGGTTGTCCTCCGCCTTGTATTTGACACCGAGACCTCCGCCCAGATCAACATGTGTGATGCTATAGCCAGCACCGCGTAGTTCGCTGATCAGCTTTCCGATCTTCAAAAAAGCCGTTTCCAGCGGATCGAGGTTCAGCAACTGGCTGCCGATATGCAGCGCGACGCCGCGCATGTTCAGCCCAGGCAAAGCACTTAGCCGTGCATAGATTGCTGGAGCTTTGTGCAGACCGATGCCGAATTTGTTATCAGCCTTGCCTGTTGAAATTTTAGCATTGGTCTGCGCGTCAACATCGGGGTTAATCCGCAACACGGCATCGACGCGCTTGCCCATTATTTCGGCGAGGGCAGAAAGCTCTCGGCCTTCTTCCTCTGACTCAATGTTAAACTGACCGATGTTCTTTTTCAGTGCGGCGATAATCTCGTCAGCAGTTTTGCCAACGCCGGAAAAGACCACATCCTTTGGCAAAATCCCTGCAGCCAAAGCGCGGTTCATTTCGCCAGCGGAAACAACATCCGCGCCATAGCCTTCGCGTGCCAAAACTTTCAGCACCGCAAGGTTCGGGTTCGCTTTGACCGCAAAGGTAATGTGCGGGTTTTCGACGCCGCCGTTTATCAAGCCTTCGCGGAAAACCCGCGCATGGCGTTCCAACGTCGCTTGCGAATAGACGTAGACCGGCGTGCCGATATCCTCGGCAATGCGGGTCAACGGTATGTTTTCGGCATGCAACACACCGTTGATGATTTCAAAATGGTCCATGGGTTCTCTGGAAGATTATTGAGGTTCGGTGGATTGCGTTGCGGATGGGGCAACCGGTTTTTCGGCGTCCGGCGTCGGCGCGCTGCCGGGGGGCAAGTCGAATGAATCGTCGATCCGTCGTTCTGACCGGCGCATCAACTCGTCACTTCGCCCCGGACGGGCCTGTTCAGACGCAATCACCAACGCTTCGGAATCGGGAATCTGGTTTTGGCCGTACGCTTTGGCAGGCGGCGCTTGTCCGGTTTGCGGCTCAAGCGGACCAACTTTGCCGCAAGCGGTCAGTGCGGCAAGCAAGACCATACTTACGATCTTCGTCCAGTTTTTCATTCTGCCAGCTCCTGCTGTGCTTTCGTAATGGCTTCCTTTACCCGAACTGGGGCAGTTCCGCCAGCGCTGGTCCGGCTGGCGACCGAACCTTCGACGGACAAGTCGGGAAGCGATGTGACAGCGAGTTGTGGCGCGATGCTGTTCAGGTCTTCGGCTGTGAGCAATTCAAGTCCGCCGCCATGCGCTTCGCAATGCTTAACTGCAGCACCAGTAACATGATGCGCATCGCGGAACGGCAGGCCGTGTTCACGCACTAACCAATCGGCAAGATCAGTAGCCGTGGAAAAACCGGTGGCGGCAACAGCGCGCATCCGTTCTGGCGCAAAAATAACATTCGCGACCATTCCAGTCATTGCGGCCAGTGACAGTTCGAGCAGATCATGCGCTTCGAACAAAGGGGCTTTGTCGTTCTGCATGTCTTTGGAATACGCCAAGGGCAGCCCCTTCATCGTCACCATCAGGCTGGTGAAGCAACCAAGGATGCGTCCCGCATGGCCGCGCACCAATTCGGCAGCATCGGGATTGCGCTTTTGCGGCATGATCGAGCTGCCGGTGGACCAAGCATCGGGCAGTTTGACGAAGCCAAAAGGTTGCGACGACCAGAGGATCAATTCTTCGGCCAGGCGCGATAGGTGCAATGCCGTTTGCGTTGCACAGCCGAGATATTCGATAGCAAAATCGCGATCAGATACCCCATCCATGCTGTTGGCCATCGGCCGGTCAAAACCAAGCGCAGCGGCAGTCACGTCGCGGTCGATTGGAAAGCCCGTTCCGGCAAGCGCCGCCGACCCCAAGGGCGATTCGTTTAACCGCGTCGCGCAATCGGCAAAGCGGCTGCGATCACGCTTGGCCATTTCATAATAAGCCATCAGATGATGACCCAGCGTTATGGGCTGCGCGACTTGCAAATGGGTGAAGCCGGGCATGATGCTGTCGGCATGTTCGGCGGCACGCGCGACGAGTGCTGTTTGCAACGCTTTCAACGCAGTGTCGGTCGCGGCACACGCACTGCGCACCCACAGCCTGAAATCTGTCGCCACCTGATCGTTGCGCGACCGCGCGGTGTGCAGTCGTCCCGCTGGCTCGCCAACCAGTTCCTTCAACCGGCTTTCCACCTGCATGTGGATGTCTTCCAGCGCGATATGTTCGGGAACGCCATTTGCTTCATAATCTGCTGCGATTTGCGCCAGACCTGAGTCGATGACAGCTGCATCCTCGGCAGAAATAATCCCCTGTGCTGCCAGCATTACGGCATGGGCGCGGCTGCCCGCGATATCTTCACGCCACAAACGCTTGTCGATGGGGATAGACGCGTTTATCTCGCGCATAATCGCGTCGGGGCCGTTGCCGAAACGACCGCCCCAAATGTTGCTGGAGTCCGAATTGCGCCGCTTATCGCTCATATCAGTTCTTGCCGCCTGCGCGTTGAGTGTCGGCGCGTGCGATAGGGAAACTCCCCCAAAGGAGCAAGCGGAACCCGTTGCCGCTGCTCCGGCACCCGTTGTCGCAAAAACGGGTGCGGGATTGGAAAGCGCCAATGGTCTGCGCGCCGAGTTAAGCTATCGTTTTGCCGGTCGGCCCGCACCCGACGACGCGTTCAAAGGTGCGGATGGCCGCGAAGTGGCACTGACCGATTTTGCAGGGCGGCCTTTGCTGGTCAACATCTGGGCGACTTATTGCATTCCGTGCAAAATCGAGATGCCGACTTTGGATGCTTTGGCGGAACTTGAGGCTGGGAAAACCACAGTGATTGCGGTTGCACAGGACCTGCAAGGTCGCAAAGTTGTGTCGCCATTTTTTGAACGAGCGGCGATCAAGAACCTTGAAGCGTATATCGATCCGTCGAATCGCTTATGGAATGCTGTGGGCGGATCGCCCGCGCTGCCGACGACGATATTATACGATAGCGAAAGCCGCGAAGTATGGCGCGTGATCGGTGGTGTCGAATGGGACGATGCAGAGATTTCGGCGCTGCTGGCAGAGGCCGGCTAAGCCTACAAGGCTCACATCAATATGCGGCGGGTCTTTGGGCAGTCGTTTTTGCGTTGCGGTGTCGATTCGGACATTGATCGAATAGCTACTTTACAAGCTTCGCTGGCTTCCGTCGCAACATCCGCGCGCTTGCTGCGATCTTTGTTGTTCGCAAAGACAGGCTGCGCAACAATCATCGTTGCTGCGGCAATTAACGCCCAAGCAGTGGCTTTCCCCATTCTCATCATCATTTTGTGCTCCTGCAAACCTTGCTGGAAGATGAACGAAGTTTGATAACTGGCATGGTGGGCGCTAACGGGCTCGAACCGCTGACCCTCTCGGTGTAAACGAGATGCTCTACCAACTGAGCTAAGCGCCCCGATTGGGACATGCCAAATATGACTGGGCCTTTGCCAAAGGCGAACCGCATGCGCAAGTACTATCGCGGGATCAAATAGGAAGGCCGCCCCGCGCGATTGCCGTTGTGAAATAGGCGTTCAACCGCTCTTCGCTGTCTGGCGACAATCCGATGAACACGCGGCGGGCATCGTGGGGGTCTTGTTTGCGCACTAACGCTCCATGTTCAGTCATCGTCGTGATCCAGCGCAAAGCCGTTGTTGGCGGCACAGCAGCGGCGATGCACAGGCTGGACACCGACACTGATTTCCCCTCCAGATTGGCGGCATACAGATCGAGAAAAATGTCCCATGCCGGATCGGCAAACAGGTCTGGCGGGAAATGCTGATCGCGCAGGCGGCGCAGCTTTATCAGTTCACGGACTTTAGCTGCCGTCGGTGTGGTGTCGGACCGCGCGGGCGCAACCAAAGGCTCAAACATCGCGGCGGATGCTGGTCTGAACGACACGGGCTTGTCACGCACCGACAACGACCCGCCACCGTCTTCTTGCTCAGCAATACGCGCTAAAGTGCGCGCAAAATCGGCAAGATCGTCGCTGATTTTATGCAGCGCGCCATATTCGCCGTCCCTGTTCCGGTCATGTAACTGGTCCATATCGCCCCGCCTGTTTGCCCTAGTCAATATCGGCACAGCAAGCGCATCGTCTGCATCCACCAGCCAATGACAGCGTTCCGGCGGCAATGCCGCGTACGCGTTTTCC
Source organism: Sphingomonadales bacterium (assembly GCA_043771985.1). Taxonomy (GTDB): domain Bacteria; phylum Pseudomonadota; class Alphaproteobacteria; order Sphingomonadales; family Sphingomonadaceae; genus Sphingorhabdus_B. The sequence continues at coordinate 130,937 of JAYVGQ010000032.1, read as the reverse complement.
AGCTGATCCATCCCGATCCAAACGAGCGCCTCTGCGCCATATCGGTTCAGATAGTCGGCGATTTCGGAGCATTCTTGTTCAGGCCGGTCGGTATTGGAGGAAATGTCAGTAAGCAGATAGTCAGCGCCAGCATCAGAGGGCGACAGGCGGCATCCGCACGCCAGAGCTAACTCCTCAAACTGTTTGGTGCGAACAGGCTGGGAACATAGGATTGCAACAGTTTTGGCTTCGATGCCATATTGAAGTTCTTCAGTCATTTAACGATCATTCGCATCTAACAATCACTCCATTTCGGACAAATTTCCGCACTGCTCTTGTTCCTTTGCCAGCGCCGCACCAAATGACTAAAGACACGGCATAATTGGCGGCACCAGCACATACCGAAAGCCACGGTCGCCCAAATGTTTGGAGAGATTTAATGCATAAGGGAATGAAAAAATGGTCGTTGATCGCATTGCTGCTTTCGGGGGTTTCGATGCCCGTCGCGCTTGAAGCCAAAACCGTGATGAAAGCTGCTCCTAAGGCGTCGCCAATACTCGACCCGTGGAAGGGGCCGTACGACGGCGTGCCGCCATGGGATAAAGTGCAGCCCGCGGATTTCCCTGCTGCGTTTGAAGCGGCGATGAAGCAAACCAAAGCTGAATTTGAAACGATTCTGACCAACCCGGCGCCGATCACCTTTGATAATACAATCAAAGCGAACGAACTGTCGGGTGAAGCTATTGGTCAGCTGTTCTCGATCTGGGGTGTGCATACATCAAACCTGTCGAACGCTGATATCCGCAAAACGCAAGGTGAATGGGAGCCACAGGTCAGCGCCTTTTTTAACGAGCTGAATCTCGACGCGCGCTGGTTCCAGCGCGTGCAATATCTCTATGGGCAACGCGATAGCCTTGGTCTTGATAAAGCGCAGCTGCGCCTTTTGGAACGAACATATGATGGTCTTGTCCGCAACGGTGCCTTGCTGAACGCTGAGCAAAAGGCCGAAGTGATCGGCATTGAAACCAGCCTTGCGACGAAATTTTCGGAGTTCCAGAACAAGGTTTTGGCGGATGAGGAAACGTACATTCTGTTAACGGATCCGCAGGATGTCGTTGGCCTGCCCGAAAGTTTTGTGGCGTCGTTGAAAGCGGCAGCGGAAGAAAAAGGCAAGACCGGCTGGGCGGTGGCTAATACGCGCTCGGCAGTGCAGCCATTCCTTGAGAACTCCCCGCGCCGCGATCTGCGCGAGAAAATCTGGCGCGCGTTTGTCTCGCGTGGTGATAATAACGACGCCAATGATACCAACGGCACTATCGCCGAGATCCTGAAACTGCGCCAACAACGCGCCGACGTTCTTGGATTTAAAACCCATGCCGATTTCCGCATGGCCGATACGATGGCGAAAGACCCGGCAAAGGCGATGGAGCTGATGATGAAAGTCTGGCCTGCCGCAGTTGCCCGCGTGGGCGAAGAAGTCGCCGATATGCAGGCGATTGCCAATAATGACGAAGTGACCATCGAGGCATGGGATTACCGTTTCTATGCCGAAAAAGTCCGCAAAGCGAAATACGACCTCGATCAGAACGAGATCAAACCGTATTTTCAACTTGATAATATGGTCGCCGCGATGTTCGACGCGGCGGGAAAATTGTACGGGATGAGTTTTACCGAAAATACCGGCACTGTGCCTGTGTTCGAACCGCAAGTGCGCACTTTTGAGGTTAAGCGCGACGGCAAAGTCATCGGGCTGTTTTACCTCGATAACTTCGCGCGTGCTGGCAAACGCTCTGGCGCATGGATGACGACCTATCGCAGCCAGAACCGCCTGACGGGTAAGAATGACATTACCCTGGCATCGAACAACAACAATTTTGTGCCCGGCGCTAACGGAAAGCCGACTTTGATCAGCATCGATGATGCTTCAACTCTGTTCCATGAATTCGGCCATGCGATCCATTATCTGAACTCGGATATCTATTGGCCCGGCCTTGGCAATGTGCCGCGTGATTTTGTCGAATATCCTAGCCAAGTGAACGAAAACTGGCTGTTGACGCCGTATATCATCAACACATACGCGAAACATGCCGAAACCGGTGAGCCAATGCCGCAAGCGTTGGTCGATAAATTGGCGGCGAGTGAAAAGTTCAACCAAGGCTTTGCGACTGTCGAATACCTATCGAGTGCGATCCTTGATATGAAGCTGCACAACCGCAGCGAACCCGTCACCGATCCGCGTGCATTCGAAAAGGCAACCTTGGCCGAAATCGGCATGCCAAAAGAAATGGCGATGCGACACCGCCTGCCACAGTTCAACCATCTGTTTTCGGACGATGGCTATTCGGCTGGCTATTACAGCTATCTTTGGTCCGAAACGATGGACGCCGACACTTGGGCCGCATTCACCGAAAAGGGCGATGTCTGGGACAAGGAAACGGCAGCACGCTTTCGCCTGATGCTGCTGTCGACCGGAAATGAAACTGATCGCGCCGAGGCGTACCGTGCATTTCGCGGGCGCGATCCGGAGGTAAAATATATCATGCAAAAACGCGGGTTCCCCGTTCCAGCGGAGTGAGGGATCGATAAAGTTAAACAAAAGGGCGGGGGTTTCTCCGCCCTTTTTTAGTGGCGAAAAATCAAACGGCATCACACAGCCAAGCCAATTGCCCTTCGTCGCGCGGCCCCCTATATCGGCCTCATGTCCTCCATACGCCCTTGGCGCGATATCGCGCGTCGTACGTCTCGCCAGATCATGGTTGGTTCCGTCCCTGTTGGCGGCAATGCGCCGATATCGGTGCAGACGATGACCAACACGCTGACCAACGACGTTAAAGCCACCGTTGATCAGATCCGCCGGTGCGAGGACGCGGGCGTCGATATCATCCGCGTGTCGTGCCCCGATGTAGAAAGTACCGCCGCGCTGAAACAAATCGTCCGCGCCAGCCATGTGCCGATCGTTGCCGACATCCATTTCCATTACAAACGCGCTTTGGAGGCGGCGGACGCAGGCGCGGCGTGTTTGCGGATCAACCCCGGCAACATCGGCAGCGCACAACGCGTCAACGAAGTCGTCAATGCTGCCAAAGCGAATGGTTGCGCAATCCGCATAGGCGTCAATGCAGGCTCGCTAGAAAAAGACCTGCTAGAGAAATATGGCGAGCCGTGCCCAGAGGCGCTGATCGAATCGGCGCTGGACCATATCAAGCTGCTGCAAGACCGCGACTTTCACGAATATAAAGTCGCAGTGAAAGCGTCCGACGTGTTCCTTGCGGTTGCGGCCTATATGGGCCTTGCCGAGGCGGTCGATTGCCCGTTGCATCTGGGCATTACAGAGGCTGGCGGGTTAATTGGCGGGACAGTGAAATCCTCCATCGGCATGGGTAATATGCTATGGGCTGGCATCGGTGACACGATCCGCGTTTCGTTGTCGGCGGAACCCGAAGAAGAAGTTCGCGTTGGCTATGAAATCCTGAAAAGCCTGGGCCTGCGCACCCGCGGCGTCCGCGTGGTCAGTTGCCCTTCATGCGCGCGTCAAGGTTTCGACGTGATCCGCACCGTGCAAAAATTGGAAGATGCGCTGGGCCATATCAAAACCCCCATGTCCTTGTCCGTCCTTGGTTGCGTCGTCAACGGCCCCGGCGAAGCGCGCGAAACCGACATCGGCATCACCGGCGGCGGCAATGGCAAGCACATGGTGTATCTGTCCGGCGTCACCGACCATCATGTGCAGGACGACGATATGATCGGGCACATCGTGCGCTTGGTTGAGGCGAAAGCGGCGGAGATTGATGCGGGAGTGAGTGTCAGCATGGATGTGACGCATGGGAAGGCCGCGTGACGGTTTCAATTCGTGCAGCCATTGCTGCCGACCTCCCCCTCATCGCACAGTTTATCCGCGATCTGGCGGAGTATGAACGGCTGGCGCACGAAGTGCGTTTTGATGAGGCGGTTTTGGGGGAGCGGTTGTTTGGCCAAAATAACGGTCATGGGCCCTATGCCGAAGTATTGATCGGCGAGATTGATGGTGCGGCTCAGGGCTTTGCGTTGTTCTTCCACAATTTCTCGACCTTTGAGGGCCGGCCAGGGATCTATCTGGAGGATCTATTTGTCCGGCCAGCGGCGCGCGGGTCTGGGCTTGGCAAAGCTTTGCTAAAGCGGCTGGCGGTGCTGGCGGTGGAACGTGATTGTGCGCGACTGGAATGGTCAGTGCTTGATTGGAATGAACCGGCGATCACATTTTATCAATCGCTCGGGGCGAAACCGATGAATGGCTGGACGATCAACCGCGTGGACGGCGATGCGCTTCGGGGGCTTGCTGCGTGATTAGACAGTTTTTAGCCGCTGCGGCATTGCTGTGTGCTTCGCCGACGTTTCCGGTCCACACAACGAAAGAGGGTGAAACCAGCAAGCCCGAAGCGCGGCCTTTTGACGCTATAGCTGACGCCCGCGCGCAGGTGGATATTGCGCTTGCCCGGGCAAAGTCTGGCAATCACATGGTGATGATCGTGATGGGAGCCAACTGGTGTCACGATAGCCGTGCGCTGGCCGGCTGGCTTGTGCGCCCCCGTTTTGCTGCGATGCTGGCCTCTCGCTATGAACTGGTTTTTGTCGATGTCGGCTATAAAAACCATAACATTGATATCGCTCACCGTTTTGGCCTGAAATCTATTAAAGGCACACCGACCGTGATGATCGTGGATGGCAACAGACGGCTGCTTAACAAAAAGGACGCGCCCATGTGGCGCAATGCGGGCAGTCGCAGCGGAGATGCGATTTACAGGGCGCTGGCCGAGTTTACGCCTGCTTAAGCCGCTGTTGCTATGATGATTAGGCTATGTGGAAACATGTCCTGCCCTTGTTTGTGATCGCGGTCTTGATTGGCTGGTTTATGCCAGCGAACGATCCTGTGGCGACACAAGCCAAGCCCGCCCCTATCGTTGCTAAACCACAAACGACACCGGTGTCCGCTGCGTTTAATGATGTCCCGTCCAGTTTTGACGAAACAGGTGAGATGGTTCTTACTCGCGCGGCAGATGGCCATTATTATGCGTCGGGCAATGCCGATGGCACTGCGCTGCGCTTTTTGGTCGATACCGGCGCGACCGTTGTGGCTTTGACGCAAAGCGATGCGGAGCTGCTCGGCTATTATCTACACCCCGGCGAATTGACCGTCGTAGGACGCGCTGTGAACGGCGAAGTGCGCGGCAAATCGATTGTCATAAAACGGCTAGCTATAGGCGACATCTCGGCAGACAATGTGCCAGCGGTCATTATCCCCGACGGGCTGCGCGTATCGTTATTGGGTCAATCATTCCTGTCTCGGGTGGCGCATGTGACCATCAGTGATAACCGGATGACGTTGAAGAATTAGCGGCGCTCCAACAAAAACACTGCATGTTCCGCCAGCAAATTGGCCCCGCGGGCGCCGCGTTCTTTCTCGCCGCTCAAATACCATTCGCCTTGGATCGCATAGCCACGCTCTGTGACAAAGCTTTTGAAATCGGCGATGGTCACATGGTGGATATTGGGTGTGTCGTACCAGCGGTGCGGTAGCTGTTTGGTCACTGGCATGCGCCCGCCCAACATATGCGCAAAGCGGATTTTCCACTGCGCGAAATTGGGGAAGGAGACAAAAGCCTGCCCGCCGATGCGGAGCAGCTGGTCAAGTACCAGATCGGGGCGCCGCGTCGTCTGCAACGTCTGACTCAGGATCGCATAGTCAAAACCCTTGTCGGGATAATCCGCCAGATCAGTATCAGCATCGCCTTGCACCACTGCCAATCCGCGCGCGACAGCGGCTGAGACATTGGCTGACTCAATTTCGAGTCCGCGCGCATCGACGCCTTTTTGATCGCGGAGGGCCGCCATCAACGCGCCATCACCGCAACCGACATCAAGCACCCGCGATCCGGCGCGGACAGTTTCGGCGATAATGGACAGGTCGGGGCGGAGTGGGCTCATAGCCCACCGGCTTTCAAAAAGCCGTCGACAATCCTGTTCATTTCTGGCGCGTCGAGCAAGAATGCGTCATGACCAAAGGGGCTGGAGAGTTCGACAAAACTGGCCGCGGCCCCCGCGGCATTTAATGCCCGAACAACGCGTTTGGACTCGATCGTGGGATATAACCAGTCGGTGTCAAAACTGATCAGGCAAAACCGCGTTTTCGTGTCTTTGAATGCAGTCGCCAAGCTGCCGTTATGCGCCTCGGCCAGATCATAATAATCCATCGCGCGGGTGATATAGAGATAGCTGTTGGCGTCGAACCGTTCGACAAAGCTCAATCCCTGATAGCGCAAATAGCTTTCAACTTGAAAATCGGCGTCAAAGCCAAATGTCTTGGTGCCTTTGGTGCCATCGGGACGATCTTGCAGCTGCCGCCCGAACTTCTGCGTCAGGCCCTCTTCGGACAGATAGGTGATGTGCGCCGCCATGCGCGCGACCGCAAGGCCAGCATCCGGCTGTTCGACGGAACCATAATAGGCTCCGTTTTGCCAATGCGGATCGGCCATGATTGCTTGCCGACCAACCTCGTGAAAGGCAATGTTTTGCGCGCTGTGCCGAGCAGTGGAGGCGATGACGATGGCGGACTGCACCCGCTCGGGAAAAATCGACGCCCAAGTCAGCGCCTGCATCCCGCCCATTGATCCGCCGATGACGCAAGCGAGCCGTTCGATACCCAAATGCTCAAGCAAAATCGCTTGCGCGCGGACCATGTCGGCGATGGTAATAACGGGAAAGTCCATGGCATAGGGCGCGTCGGTCGCCGGATCAAAGCTAGCAGGACCAGAGCTGCCCATGCAGCTGCCCAGGACATTGATGCAGATGATGCAGTGCCGGTCTGGATCGACGGGCTTACCTTCGCCTACCAGCCGCGTCCACCAGCCCGGCTTTCCTGTCACCGGATGCGTCGAGGCGAGATATTGGTCACCGGTCAGAGCGTGGCAAATCAAAATCGCATTGGATTTGTCCGCGTTCAGTTGCCCGTAAGTTTCATAGGCAAATTCCACGGGCGCAAAATGGGTGCCGCTATCGAGCTTAACCGGCCCCAGCAGCTTTGTCCGCCTGTCGAGGCCAAATCGCCCATCGTCGTTCATCTGGCGGGCCATATCAGTGTATTGAAGGGAGGCAAGCTTGGATATTTTTGTTTCACGCAAAGGACGCAAAGATTTTTAAGATGTTGGTTCATTGCCTAAGCCTACTGCGCGCAGCGCATTAAAATGATTAGGTCGCTGCGCGACGAAGCTATTTTCTATAAAACCGCGCTCTTAAAAATCTTCGCGTCCTTTGCGTGAAACCAATGGCACAACGTCCACAGTCGAAAACAACGCCCCAGTTGCACAGCCACCGCCTCGCCGCTATGCCGCGCGGCATGACAGTTCCTATTGCCAAACCCTGGATCAACGCCATTCATGCTTACACGCCCGGCAAAGCGAAAAGCGATGATGGACGCGTGCTGATTAAATTGTCGGCCAATGAAAATCCTTTGGGATGCAGTCCGGATGCGGTTGCCGCTTTGGTCGAGGCGCGCAGCACGCTGGCGCGCTATCCTGATCCGGCATCAAACGCGCTGCGCGAAGCTTTGGGCAAAACTTTTGATTTGGAGGCTGGTCAAATCGTTTGCGGTACAGGTTCGGACGAACTGCTGAACCTGATCGCGATGGGCTATGCCGGCGCTGGCGACGAAATCATTTACGTCCGCTACGGCTTTTCGGTGTACGATATCGCGGCGCGCAAATGTGCCGCGACGGTGATTGTCGCCCCTGATAAGGATTATGGCACCGACGTCGACGCGTTGCTGGCGTTGATCACCGACAAAACCCGCGTGGTTTTTGTGGCTAACCCGAACAACCCGACCGGTACTTATTGTAACGAGGCAGAAATTGGGCGGCTGCATGCAGGGCTTCCCGCCGATTGTGTGCTGGTGCTTGATCAAGCCTATGGCGAATACATCGACGACGATGGCCCTGCTGCGTTCAATCTTGCGCGCCAGCATGACAATGTCCTCATCACCCGCACCTTTTCCAAAATCTTTGGGCTGGCGGCGGAACGTATTGGCTGGGCCTATGGCCAACCCGGTTTAATAGCGACGCTCAACCGCATCCGCGCCCCGTTTAATGTGACCGCAGCGGGTCAGGCAGCAGCGATTGCCGCGCTGGGCGATACCGAATTCGTCACGCAAAGTCGTGCGCATAATCTGCACTGGCGTGAATGGATGGCGGGCGAATTTGCCGCGTTGTCGAACCACGGCCTAAAAATCGTCCCCAGCTGGGCGAATTTCCTGATGGTGATGTTCGAAGGGTCGGTCAGCGCAGAGACTGCGTATAACGGCCTGATGGACGCAGGTTACATCGTGCGCTGGTTACCGGGTCAGGGACTTGGCACCGGCTTGCGGATTACAATCGGTAGCGAAGACGAAAATCGCGGCGTGATGGCCGCGTTGCGCGCGATTTTGGAACGTAAGTAATAATGCTGCCGTTCGCGCGCATCTCCATCATTGGCCTGGGCTTGATTGGATCATCGGTGGCGCGAGCGGTGAAGGCGGCGATGCCCGATGTGCGGGTTACCGGTTTTGATGCTGATGCGGATGTCCGCGAACGCGCGCGGGCTCTGCGCTTTTGCGACGATGTTGCTGATACCGCCGGAACAGCCGTGATCGACGCGGGGCTTGTGATCCTGTGTGTGCCTGTGGGTGCGATGGGTGCGGTCGCGTTGGATATGCGTGCCGATTTGCCCGCCGATGCCATCATCAGCGATGTCGGCAGCTGCAAACAAAGCGTCGCCGAGGCGTTGGCGGAGGCTTTGCCGGGCGCGATCATCATTCCAGCACACCCTGTGGCAGGCACAGAAAAAAGCGGACCCGATGCAGGCTTTGCGACATTGTTTCAGGGTCGCTGGTGCATATTGACTCCGCCCGAAGACGCGCCCGAAGCCGCGGTTGAAGCGCTCAAATCCTTTTGGCAGCGATTGGGCGCGGACATCGAGATTATGGATGCCAAGCACCACGACCTTGTCCTTGCGATCACCAGCCATCTGCCGCATTTGATTGCTTATACCATCGTTGGCACTGCCGATGAGCTGGGCGAAGTGACGCAAAGCGAAGTTATCAAATACTCCGCTGGTGGTTTCCGCGATTTCACGCGCATCGCCGCATCCGATCCGGTGATGTGGCGCGACGTATTTTTGAATAACAAAGAAGCGGTGCTTGAGATGCTTCAGCGATTTTCCGAAGACCTGACCGCGCTGCAGCGCGCGATCCGCTATGGCAAAGGCGATGAGTTAGAAATGCTGTTCAACCGCACGCGCGATATAAGGCGTTCGATTGTCGAACAGGGTCAAGATGATGATGCGCCCGATTTCGGACGGCGGCATTAAGGCCTAGTTTCACCTGTTCAGCGCATTGATCGCCGCATGGACCTTTGCCTCAACCTCTTCGCGCGGCAGGCCGGGGGGGATGATCTCGCCGACTTTATAGGTCATCGTCCCTTTGTGCCAATAAGGCTTGCCTTTAGGGGTCAGCTTTCCACTGTTCACGGCAATTGGCACCACTGGCAGGCCAAGCAATTTATATAATCCTGCAAAACCTGACTGTAACGGAGGGCATTCACCGTGCGCAACGCGGGTGCCTTCGGGGAAAATCACAATTGGCCGGTCAGCAGCCTTTATTTCGCGCGCCAGTTTGATCATCTCGCGCAATCCGCCAGCACCGCCTTCGCGGTCAACGGGGATCATTCCGTATGCTTTGGCGGCGGTCCCCCAGCACGGGATATCGAACAGTTCGCTTTTGGTGACAACAGCCGGGAGCGTGAACATGCGCGGCATGTCGATGGTTTCAAACATGCTTTCATGTTTGATTGCGAATAGGACAGCGCCTTTGGGTAGTACACCGTCCACTTCGGTGCGGATACCCAATATCCAACGGGCCGCCCAGTGATGGAACACGCTCCAGCCACGAACTGCCGCGCGCATAAATTGCACTGATGTGTAGGTCCCGATGAAAGCACCGACGACATAAGGCACCGAGCCGATGTAGAACACGAACCCGAATAGCAATGATCGAAGCAGGAACATCGGATTCAAATCCCTATGAGTGCCGCAAGGCCCCGCAACCAATATTTATGATATTCGGTAAAAAGCACCGGGAATGTCGGCTTAGTCGTGACCGCGTCTTCGGTAACAATAACATCATCGGGTAGCGCCAGTTTCAGTTCCAGCCGCGCACGGCGCATGTGCCAATCATGCGTAACCAGCCGCAGCGTCTTAATCTTGTTCCGCGAAACCCAACGCGCCGTCTCCAACCCATTCGACCGCGTATCGACAGCGCGAAAGCCAAGGTCGATGCAACAGGCAAACAGTTTATCGTTGCGTTTATATTCCGCTGCGAGTTCCCTGGGCTTCACGTCTAGGTCGACGCCTGAAATCAGCATACGCCGTGCTTTCCCTTTTTCCAGAACGAGCAGCCCACGATCGATCCGGCCCGCACCGCCGGTCAACACGACTACACCGTCGGTTTTTTCAAGCTCTGCAGGTTGCGGCAAAACCAAGGCGAACCAAGCAAAGCCCAGTAACCAGACCAACAATAAAAAGGCGAAAGTGCGTGTGATCATATAACCTTTTTAAGCGCCGACAGCACCGTCCACCGTGCGGTCAGCATAGCGAGCGCGGCGACGCTAATGGGGATCAGTGTTAACACCAACCAACCATAAAGCGGCATACCGGCATCGGCAAGCAGGCCGGGTTCAAGCGCTGAAAACCTGCTTCCCAAGAGCCACAGCACGAGCACCGCAGCGAGCAAACCCACCAACCCGCCAAATAATGCATCCAGCGCAACGCGGCGTTGAAAAAGCCGTGCCGCCTGAATATCGGTCGACCCCATCATGTGCATGATTTCAATCGTTGTCCGATGGGTGTTCAGCGCGCCGCGCACTGACAGCACCACCGTTGCGGCAGTGGCAAGCAACAGCAGGATCACAACGCCAAGTGAGAGCAGAAATAAAGTCTGCATCAGCGTAACAAAGGGCACCATCCAGCTAGCGTGCGAATCGATCCGTGCATTTTGCGACACGCGCCGCAGGCGTTGCTGCACCTGTTTTAGCGTTGTCGCTGAAGGCGGACTGTCAAAACGCACATCAATTAACGCCGGAACTGGAATATCGGCATCGTTGGCAGCATCGCCCAGCCAAGGTTCGATCAGCTTGCGCGATTCTGCCTCTGGCACAACGATCACACCGGACACGCCCGGGGTCCGGCGCAGTATTTCGGCCACCGATTTTTGCTGTACGGTGCGGACGGTTGGATCAGGATCAAGCAATTGCACCGTAGCTTCGCTGGCCAAAGTATCACTGCCTTGGCTGGCCGCATTGCCCAATGAAATAGCCGCAGCGGCGGCCAATAAAGTCAGGAAGAGCATGATCGCCATTACCCACGACATTGTGCCTGAAAACCGTCCGTCGGGGATCAGTTTTCGGTCATGCGCAGGGATGGCAAAGGCGAACGGCGCAGCCATTTTCAGTTTTTCAGAATCAACGGACGCGCGGGGTGTTTTAACGATCCGGTAGGGTCGGACAGCCGCCCTTTTTCCAGCCGCATCATCTGCGCACCTTCGATTTCTTGCAGCAAATGGATGTCGTGGGTTGCGACGACGACGGTCGTTCCCAGCCGGTTAAGCGCAGCGAACAGTTGCAACAGACGTACCGCCATTTCTGGATCAACATTGCCCGTGGGCTCATCAGCAACCAAGATTTCGGGACGACCAATGACGGCGCGAGCGATGGCCACGCGCTGTTGCTCGCCGCCAGAAAGCGTCGCTGGCCTTGCCTCTGCGCGTTCGGACAAACCAATCCATGACAGCATTTCAGTGACGGGTTCTTGCAAGTCTTTTTCAGTGATACCTGCAATCCGCAGGGGCAGCGCGATATTATCGAACGCGGTCAGATGCGGGACAAGCCGGAAATCCTGAAACACCACACCAATCCGCCGCCTGAAACCGGGCAAGCGGTCGCGTGTCATCGTGACCGTGTCATGCCCGAACATTCGAATTGCGCCGCGGCTGGGGCGGAGCGACAGATAAAGTAGCTTCAATAAAGAGGTTTTACCCGCGCCCGATGACCCGGTTAGAAAGTAAAAGCTGCCGGGAAAAAGTGTAAAGCTGATATCGGTCAGAGTCTCTGAACCGGTGCCGTATCTGAGGCCCACATTGTCAAATTCGGCTACGCTTTGCATGTTGGCGTCAGCATTTGCACATTCATGGCGCAGGTGCAAAGGCATAGTGCCACGGGCAAATCACCCAAGTTTCAGCCTCTTCCACAGCTATTTAGCTGATGCGGGGTTGCATCGTTGCCAGCGCTGCTGTTTATGCGGATACATTATGTTGCTGGTATGCCCCTCCTGCCGCACCCGATATGTTGTTCCCGATAGCGCGATTGGCGCAGCGGGACGGCAGGTGCGCTGTGCAAGTTGCAGACATAGCTGGTTTCAGGAAGGCCCGTCGAGCGTCGCGCCGCCTAAATTGGACCCGATCGTTCCGGCGAAACCGCAATCTGGTTCGCCACTCGCTGATACAATTTCGTCAACTGCTGCACCAGTTGAAGACAAAATTGAAGCGCCCTATCCGGGATTTTCCACGATGGCTCCACCGCCGCCAACGGTGGAAGTGCCCTCTATCGATCGTGATGAACCAGTACAGGCTGGTTTCAGAGACGCCGTTCCGTCCGACGCGCTTCCCGAGCGCAGCCAATTTGCGCACGAGCCACCATTTCGCCCCAGACGTAATCCGGCAAAAATTATGACCTATGCCGCGATATCCTTTGCCGCCTTCATCGCCGTTGCAGGTGGCGCATTATGGTATTCCGGTTGGCTCGAAGGCAGCTTTGCGGTCAGCGCCAAGGAATCAAAACTTAACATTGTGCCGCACGATAATTTGGCATTGGGCCGTGCAGCGGATGGCTCGCCCTATTTCATCGCCAGTGGCTCGATTGTGAATCCCACGGCTGAAAAGCTGCCGGTTCCCAATATGCTCGTGACGTTGAAAGACGCGAGTGGGCGGTCGATCTTTAACTGGGAAATGAAACCGCCGGTTGCCTCGCTTGCGCCGGGGGCCACAGTAGATTTCAGTCAGTTAAAACGCGATGTCCCGCTGGCCTCGGCAGATATTAAGATCAACTGGATACTCGTTCGCTAAGCATCAATTTCGGTTTTAGTAAAATTCGACCATGTGCATACCCTTGCGCACGCGCTTTTGGCGGTGCGTCGGTTTCGCGGGGCTTTTGCTAGTATCGGCAAACCGGATTTCTTCGCCCACAATGATCTGCACCGATACGACAGCGTGCGTTTGTAAAGCTACAGGCTTAGGCAGTGGCGCAGCGGCGGCCAAAAGCAGGGGAATGGCAATCAAAGACATGTTAAGATTTAACGATTTATTAACCCCAACACGCAAGCCGTTTAGCGGGTCAGTTCGCGTGTTTTTGCCTTTTCCTAACCAGCTGTGCCTCGATCGGCCAATACTGCCCCGTTTTGCGACAAACCCGCTGTAAAGGTTGCGGACGCAAAGCTTGTTGCGTGCCTCGCACCCTTTTGCTAGTGGCCCGCTCCTACCTGTTGGGGCGAGTGCGGCCATGGCGGAATTGGTAGACGCGCAACGTTGAGGTCGTTGTGGGCGAAAGCCCGTGGAAGTTCGAGTCTTCTTGGCCGCACCAGTAGGTATTAGCCTCAAGCGCCGGCGTTCGCATCCGCGATAATTTTTTTGAAGTGTCGCATGTCAGCGACCGGGGATTTCCTCGCACACGCTCTGGTGGCCGGTCGAGCTTTGCGAACGCAGATGTGCACCCGTATCGCCCTATCACGGCACCACGTGGCCCAAAACTATCGAATTGCGTCCATGGTTTGACGTTGTTCGTCGAATTCCTGCGCCGTGGGTCGGTATTGTTATCATTGGTTCCGCAAAAATGACGTATTGGACCACGGAGCATTTGGGCTCTATTAAATATGTAGGTCTCGCAATGTGTTGAGGCAAAGCTTATCGGCTGTTAAAGCACAGCATTGCGGCGGTTCAGCTTAACCTCCGGCGTCATCAGGACATAGTTATGAACTTCAATAATATCTCCGCCTGGTCGATCCTTAATCCGGTGGTTCCTATCGTATTATTCTTAGGGTTAACGCTGGCCGGGATCATGTCGTTCCGCAACATGGATGTGCAAAACGATCCTGACATCGAGTTTCCCGTTGTCGTTGTGTCAATCTCTCAACCGGGGGCTGCCCCGACCGAAATCACGACGCAGATAACGCAAAAGGTCGAATCGGCGATTCGCAGCGTGCAAGGCGTGCGCAATATCGATGCCAGCGCCAGCGAAGGCAACACAACGGTTAGCGCGGAGTTTGAAATCGGTGATGATATCAACGCAGCGGTCAGCGAAGTTAAAAATGCCGTCGACCAGATCCGCAGTGATTTGCCCGATGGCATATTAGAGCCGCAGATTTTCAAAGTCGCAACATCCAGCGACCCGATTGCCTATTTTGCGGTCGAAGCCAGCGACATGACGCTGGAACAACTTAGCTGGTTTGTCGACGACACCGTTTCCCGCCGCTTGCTGGCGGTTGAGGGTATGGCATCTGTCAGCCGCAATGGCGGTGTGAACCGCGAAATCCGCGTGGTGCTTGATCCTGCCAAAATGCAATCGCTGGGCGTTACCGCCAGCCAGATTAACAGCGTATTGCGCCAGCAGAATGTCAACGCGTCCGGCGGGCAAGCGCAAATCGCCGGATCGCGCCAGTCGGTCCGCGTCCTTGGCAATGCCGCCGATGCCTACGCATTGGGCCAAGCGCAAATCAGCTTGGGCGGTGGACGCAATATCAAATTGTCCGATGTCTCCGAGGTAACGGATGGCTATAGCGAGCAAAAGTCTATGGCCTTCGCCGGCGGCAAACAAGTCGTCACTTTTGGCATGTCGCGCGCTAAAGGCGCATCTGATGTCACGGTATTCGACGAAGCAATGGTGAAGATGGACGCCATCGTAAAGGAGAATCCGGGCATTAAATTCACGACGCTTTACAACAGCGTCGATTACACCAAGGGCCAATATAAAAGCTCAATGGCGGCGATGATAGAGGGGGCATTGCTCGCGATTGTCGTAGTGTTTCTGTTCCTGCGCGACTGGCGCGCCACGATCATTTCAG
Organism: Sphingomonadales bacterium; assembly: GCA_043771985.1. Lineage (GTDB taxonomy): Bacteria > Pseudomonadota > Alphaproteobacteria > Sphingomonadales > Sphingomonadaceae > Sphingorhabdus_B. The sequence goes on along the minus strand of JAYVGQ010000032.1, from coordinate 115,790 downwards.
CAATCGCTATCCCGCTATCCGCGATACCGACGTTCTGGTTTCTCGACCTTTTGGGCTTCACGCTGAACACTATGTCGTTGCTGGCACTGGGGCTTGTCGCTGGTGTTTTGGTCGATGACGCGATTGTGGAGATTGAAAACATCGTGCGCCATATGCGCATGGGCAAATCGGCCTATCAGGCGTCTATTGATGCCGCTGATGAAATCGGTCTGGCTGTGGTTGCAACGACATTTTCTATCGTTGCCGTCTTCCTTCCCGTTGGCTTAATGCCAGGGGTGGCGGGACAGTTTTTCAAGAATTTCGGTCTTACTGTTGTCGCATCGGTGCTGATGAGCCTTGCTGTTGCGCGGATGATTACGCCGATGATCGCTGCGTATTTTCTGAAATCAGCGGGCACCGCCGAACATGGCGAAGGGCCGCTGATGGACCGGTATATGAATCTGCTGCGGTGGTCGCTCGACAGCTCAAAGTCCGCGACGGCTAAGCAAAGCCTGACTACCGAAAAGGCACGGTTTTGGTATTATCCACTATGGACGGTAATCGCGCTTATATTCATTGCTGTTTTTGTCACGGTGCTTCGATATATTTACGGTCTTGCCGGTGAAGCAGAAGTGCCGGCCATCCTGGCTGTATTGGGCGCGTTTGTTGGCGGTGTTATTGCTACCATCGGCAGTTGGTTTATCGCAAAGCTGATTATTCAAGCCTTTGGTGGGGGGTTTTCCGCATGGTACGCCTATGTCGGTCAGCGCATGAAGGCGCGACGCCACGATCACCGGCTATGGATGATGGGCGTCGGTTTGATGTCTTTGTTGACGACTATTGGCATTATGGCGTCTCTGCCCTTTCAATTTTTTCCAACTGGGAACGAGGATTTCAGCCGCGTCCGAATCGAGATGGTTCCGGGCACCACACTTGAACGCACCCGTGAAATAACCAGCGAAGCGGCGGCGATTATTGAGGCGCAGCCCGAAGTGAAAACTGCGTTGCAAAGCATCCGCGAAGGGGGAGCTAGCATCTTCATCACGTTGCACGATGAACGCGCACGAACCAGTCAGAAATTTGAAGAAGACTTAACACCGCAGCTCACGAAAATAGCAGATGCGCGCGTCACGTTCCAAGCCAATGGGCCCGGCGGCGGTGGTTCGGGTCGTGATGTGTCAGTAATGCTATCGGGTTCTGATCCGAAGAAGCTGGACGAGACAGCCGCGATCTTGGTTGAGCAGATGAAAACACTGCCCGAACTGCGCGCACCGCGCATTTCGGCTGATTTGCAGCGCCCCGAATTGCTTATCAAGCCGCGCACAGACCTTGCTGCCCAGTTGGGTGTTTCAACGCTCGCGCTTAGTCAAACGATTCGCATAGCGACGCTGGGTGACATAGACCAGAACAGCGCAAAGTTTTCATTATCGGACCGGCAAATTCCCATTCGCGTCATGATGGCGCGGGAATCGCGTCAAAATCTGGACGTTATCCGCAATCTTCCTGTACAGCTTGCCAATGGTGGATCAGTGCCATTATCGCTCGTTGCCGATATCAGCTTTGGTGCAGGGCCGACGACGATCCAGCGACGGAACCAGAATTTCCGCACCTTTGTCGGCGCAGATTTCGCCCCAGATATCGTCGCGTCAGATGCCGACAAAAAAATCGATGCTTTGCCGATTATGAAGACATTGCCGACCGGCGTGTCGCGGGCTCCATTCGGCTCTCAAGAATGGCAACAAGAAATGCAGCGTGACTTTTTGATTGCGCTTATTTCCGGAACTTTGCTGGTATTTGCCGTGCTGGTGCTGCTGTATCATCGCTTCATGTCGCCGTTGGTCAACATGGGGTCATTGCTGCTCGCGCCATTGGGCGGGATGATTGCGCTTGCGATCGTGCAACAACCGATTTCGATGCCGGTGTTTATCGGGGTACTGATGCTATTCGGTATCGTTGCCAAAAACTCGATCTTGCTTATTGATTTCGCCATTGAGGAAATGGCGCGCGGCGTGCCGAAGTTTCAGGCGATCATGGAGGCAGGGCACAAACGTGCGCAGCCGATTGTGATGACCACAGTGGCGATGACTGCGGGCATGGTGCCGACCGCACTGTCGCTTGGTGGTGATGGCCAATGGCGGCAACCGATGGGTACAGTGGTGATCGGCGGGCTGATTGTTTCGACGGTGCTGACGCTGTTGATTGTGCCAGCAGGCTTTAGCCTTGCCGATGGCCTTGAAAAACGCCTCGGGCCGTGGTTGCGAGATAAGCTGTTGACCTACACGCCTGAAAAGCCCGGTAAAAAGGACGGAGGTAATGAGCCCTCTGGTACCAGCCTTGGCGGCAATGTGCCGGGGTTGCAACCAGCTGAATGACGGGCCGATAATGGCTGACGGACCAAAGACTGACTTTGCCACGGGACGATTCGGGTATCGCGCGGCACGTTTCGGGCAAAGCGAGCCCTTGTTGCGCGCAGTCGGTTCGTCAAAGTCGCGGCCGTTAAGCATTGTCGATGCGACCGGTGGTTTAGGCCATGATGGCTTTCTGTTAGCGGCATCTGGCGCGCAGGTGACGTTGATCGAACGATCCCCTGTGATGTTTGCGGAGTTGGCGCGCGCATTGGCAGATGCGCGGCAGAATGATGAACTAGCCCAGATTGCTGCGCGTATGACCGTATTGCATGGTGACTCGCGTAGTCTGTTGCGCGATATTAAAGCAGACGTCTTCTACATCGATCCCATGCACCCAGAACGCAAAAAATCAGCGTTGGTCAAAGAACCTATGCGATTGTTGCGCCAGGTTGTGGGTGATGATCCCGATAGCGCAGAGTTGTTTCAGATTGCTTTGCAACATTCGCCGGGAAGGGTCGTAGTCAAATGGCCCACCAAGGCAGCTCTGCCGGATGGAATACCACATCCCAGTTTTGAGCTATCATCTCGGACAACACGCTACTGTGTTTTTGTCGCAGCGCCCGCCACTTCAAAAATCGATAGCGAGACCCTTTAACTCCCAATCGCCGTATCGCACGGGGTCGGGGCGTTCAGGGTCAGGCGCAGGTCCGGGTTTGGCCGCGCCGGGTTTTGGCACTGGCGGGCTTTTCGACAGATAGGCAGGTGCTTTCACATGTGCGGGTCGTGTGCCCATGATTTTTGTCCTCCATTTCAAGTATATTGTCACATTTCGGCCTTTGAGAAGCGGATAGCAAGCTAGTCATACACCTGCCTTTGTCGTGCTTGCCTCTTTTACATTGTCGCGTCGCGGCCTAAGGCGCAGCGATGAACACACTTCCCACGACCGCCACAGGCCTCAACACCCGTAAAGCTGCACTCCGTATGCTTGATGCCGTCATGCGTACGGGCCAGTCGATGGACCAAGCCGTGACGATGGCGACGCGCGAGCTGGAATCATCAGACCGCGCGTTGGCAATCGCTATTGCGCAAGAGGTTCTGCGCTGGACCCCCGATTTTGACTTATTGATCGACAGCCAGACTCAGCTTCCCTTGGCCGGTGATGCTAAGGCGCGAATGGTGTTGCGGATGGCACTGGCGCAGATGTTGCGGTTGAACACGCCCCCGCATGCCGCAATTGCGACGGCGTTGCCTTTGCTTGATAAAGGGCCAAGGCGGCTGGTTCACGGCGTGCTGGGTTCGCTGTGGCGGCTGCAACCGTCACTGGCCGCTGCGCCAACACTGCTGCACGAGCCAGCGACGCGTTGGGCGCAGGTTTGGGGCGCGGAAATGGTCGAGAATGCCCGTGTGGCGTTGGCCGAACCGCCGATGCTTGATCTGGCGCTGAAGGTTCATGCCGACACAGCCGACTGGGCCGAAAAACTCGGCGGCGTCAGCCTTGCCCCCGGTCATGTCCGCCTACCGCGTGGTAGCGCGATTGAATCGCTTGAAGGTTATGCCGATGGCGCATGGTGGGTGCAGGATTTGGCATCGACTTTACCGGTGCGGGTTTTGGGCGACGGCAATGGCCGCACTGTGCTTGATCTGTGCGCTGCCCCCGGTGGCAAAACGATGCAGTTGGCGGCGGCTGGCTGGAATGTGACGGCGCTGGATCTGTCGGCAAAACGCATGGCTTTGCTCGATAGCAATTTGCAGCGCACAGGACTGCAAGCTGAAACAGTTATCGCCGATCTGCGCAAATGGGATAGCGAAGTTCAGTTTGACGCGGTGCTTCTCGACGCACCGTGCAGTGCGACCGGCACATTCCGCCGTCATCCCGATGTGCTCCACCGCATCGGCGTGCGCCAGATAGCTGAGCTCGTCGAGTTGCAGAAATCCTTGCTTGGTCACGCGGCAAAGCGCGTGAAACCCGAAGGGGCGTTGGTCTACGCAACCTGTTCGCTTGAGGCCGAAGAGGGCGAGGCGCAGGCCGCAGCATTTTTGGAAAGCCACCCCGGTTTCGCAGCGACGGCCATCGACGGCGGTCAGCTGCCCAATGGCATCACCGCAAACGACGGACAGGTCCGCACGTTATCAGGCATGCTGGCCGAACAAGGTGGACTTGACGGATTCTTCGTTGCGAGTTTTAACCGCGCGGCATAAAATCGGCGCATGTTAGCACCAACGATCACCACCGAACGCCTTATCATCACGCCGATGACGATGGAGCATTGGGAGGCCTATGCCGCTGCATGGGCCGATCCGCGTATGACCGAATTTATGGGCGGCGAGCCGCGCACGCGCACCGAAAGCTGGGGCAAGTTTTTGGCAGCGTCGGCTCTGTGGCAGCATATGGGCTATGGCTATTGGACGTTTTTGGACCGCGAAACCGGTCAATTTGTCGGTAACGGCGGCCTGTCCTGGCTCGAACGCGGCATCGCCGGATTGGAAGGCGTGCCAGAGGCGGGATGGGCCTTTGTGCCAGTTTCATGGGGCAAAGGCTTTGCGACCGAGGCGATTTCGGCGGTGTTGGCATGGGCTGATGCAGAGCTTCCCGCTCCCGAAATCCGCTGTATCATAGACGAGGGCAATGCCGCATCGATGCGCGTTGCCGAAAAGCTGAGCTTTCATTTCGTGCAGACGACGCAAGAATCTATTGGCGTCGTGTCGCTTTATGCACGTAAACGCGGTGGATAACGTGGCGGTTTAGCTGCGCTTGACTTGCCCCAAGCCGCATCTGTGGCTAAGCGCCGTTCATGTCTGCTCCTATCCGCATAGCGCCCTCGATCCTCTCCGCTGATTTTGCTCGGCTCGGCGAAGAAGTCCGCGCGATTGACGCGGCGGGCTGCGACTGGATTCATGTTGATGTGATGGACGGGCATTTTGTCCCGAACATCACCATTGGCCCTGCGGTAGTAAAGGCACTCCGCCCACACAGCACAAAGCCATTTGACGTCCATTTGATGATCGCGCCGGTCGATCAATTTGTGCAGGATTTTGCCGAGGCAGGCGCGGATATTATCTCGTTCCATCCCGAGGCTGGCCCGCATCCGCACCGCACCGTGCAGTTGATCAAGTCGCTCGGCAAACAGGCAGGCATCGTTCTTAATCCGCATACGCCAGCGAAAATGCTCGATTACCTGATCGAGGATATTGATCTGGTTTTGATTATGAGCGTTAATCCTGGCTTTGGTGGGCAAAGCTTTATCCATAGCCAGCTGCGCAAGATTGAGGCGGTCCGCAAAATGATCGACAAGACGGGGCGTGATATCCGGCTGGAAGTGGACGGCGGGATCACTGTTGAAACTGCACCGCTTGCGATTGCCGCCGGAGCCGACACGTTAGTTGCAGGAACTGCGACCTTCAAAGGCGGACCCACTGAATATGCCGCGAATATCGCTGCCCTGAGGGGGTAATGAGCGAGGGTGCTGTTAGTGATGCGGCCGTTGGTTCACCACTGGCGGTGCGACCGCAAAGCGGCATCCAAGACCTGATCGCGCGCGCGTCTTTGATGCTGTATCAATTAAGTTGGCGCACCCCGTTGCATAAGATGCGGATTTCGGGGAAGCTTCCGTTGAAATTGCTAGCCGCACCCAAAGATCCGCTGACGGGAGACAAAGCGCGCGGCAATGCGATCCGCATGGATCGTTTTCAAATCATGGGGGTGGAATTCAGCACGACGAACGGCGATTATGCTGAGCCTGCTGTCCCCCCCATTGTCCTCGATTACATTCACCGTTTTGATTGGTTGCGTGATTTGTCCGTTGCCGCAAACCGCGTTGACGGCGCGCCGCTCGCTGTCGCTATTGCCGATAAATGGTTGAGCGCGCATGCGGATAAACCGCGCAAACCGGCGTGGAATATCGCCACTAGTGCATGGCGTTTCCTCAATATGGCGGCGTGGTCGCCTTATTTGCTCTCGTCCGATGACCTGATTTATCGGTCAAAAATCCTCAGCCACTTCGCTCGTACCGCGCGGCATCTGGAACAATCCGCGATCCGCGCGACGCAGCCTTGGGATCGCGTGACGGGCTGGGTCGGGGTGACGGCGGCGGGATTATTGCTGCCCGAAGGCAAAGCGCGCATGGCGATGGGCGAGTACGGGCTAGAGGCGGCTCTGCGCGAGCTGGTGTTTGCCGATGGCGGCGTCATTACCCGCGCGCCGTTGCAATTGATCGAGTTGATCGCGTTGCTGTCGTTGTTGCGGCAATGCTATTTGGCGCGTGACGAAGCTATACCGGCATTCGTCAGCGATACGTTACAGCGCAATGTCCCTGCATTGCTCGGCCTTAGTCATGCCGATGGCGGCTTAGCGGCGTGGCAGGGTTCGGGGCATATTAGTGCACCGCGTGTTGAGGCGCTAATTAATGCCAGCGGCGTGCGTGCGCGTCCGCTGCGTCAAGCACTCGATTGGGGTTATCAACGCGTGGTGGCTGGTCAAGCGGTGTTGCTAGTTGATGCAGGACCGCCGCCACATGCCAAACAGGCGCTGACCGGATGTGCATCTACCTTAGCATTTGAATATAGCTTTGGGCGGCAGCGAATTTTCATCAACTGCGGCGGTGCGTCTTTGGTCGGGGCGAATATCCCGGCTTCATTGGCGCGGGGGCTTCGGACGACAGCGGCGCATTCAACATTGTGTCTGGATGATACCAATTCGACGGCTTTACTGGCGGGCGGACAGTTGGGGCGCGGCGTGGTTGAGGTCGGGATGGAGCGCCGCGACATCGAAAACGCAACGCGGATAGAAACCAGCCATGACGGCTATGCCCGTGCTTATGGCTTCGTTCACAGCCGCCTGTTAATTGTCCGCTCCGACGGTATGGAGCTGCGCGGCGAAGACACGTTGCTGCCGCACGCGAAGTATAAGGTCCGCAACGAAGTCTCCGCTAATCTGCGCTTTCATCTTGGGCCGGATATCGAATTGCTGCTGGCAGAAGACGCGCGCAGCGTCATTTTGCGGATGGAGGATGGTAGCAACTGGAGCTTCGCCGTTACCTCCGGAAAAATCGCTGTCGATGACAGTATCTGGGTTGACGAATACGGCCGCCCCAATCCCACACGCCAGCTGATAATCGAGATGCAAACCCCCAAAGGCGGGGTCAGCATCGGCTGGCAATTGAAATTTATCGGATAGGATTTTTGGTATGTCGGACGTTAAAATCAAACGCGCGTTACTGTCGGTGTCGGACAAAAATGGGCTCGTCGAGCTGGGCCATGCCTTGGCCAAGCGCGACGTTGAGCTGGTTTCTACCGGCGGTACTGCCAAGACACTTCGTGATGCGGGGCTAAAGGTGATGGACATCAGCGAGCTGACCGGCTTTCCCGAAATGATGGACGGGCGGGTGAAAACCTTGCACCCCAAGGTTCATGGCGGGTTGCTTGCAGTGCGCGACAATGCCGAGCATGTGGCATCGATGAAAGAGCATGGCATCGGCGCGATCGATCTGGTGATCGTGAATCTTTATCCCTTTGCGCAGACGGTCGCCAAAGGCGCGAGCCGAGACGAAATTATCGAGAACATCGACATCGGCGGTCCTTCGATGGTGCGTAGCGCGGCAAAGAACCACGCGTTTGTCACCATCGTTACTGATCCTGCGGATTACGATAATTTGATCGCGGAGCTGGAGGAATCAAATGGCGCAACCAGCCTTGATTTCCGACGCAAATGCGCAGCGAAAGCCTATTCGGCAACCGCCGCTTATGACAGCATGATTAGTCAATGGTTCGCCTTTGCCGATCAAGGGCAGCTGTTCCCCGATATGCTGGCTGTGAACGGGGCGGTATCATCAGAATTGCGTTACGGCGAAAACCCACACCAGCGCGCGGCACTCTATCTGCCGATTGGCCCGCACGGTTCGGGCATTGCACAGGCTGAACAGATTCAGGGCAAAGAGCTTAGCTATAACAATTATAATGACGCCGATGCCGCACTCGAACTGGTCAGCGAATTCCGCGATGGTCCGCCAACAGTCGTGATCGTCAAACACGCCAACCCGTGCGGTGTGGCCAGTGGAGAGACGCTGATCGATGCCTATCGCAAAGCGTTGGAATGCGACAGCGTGTCGGCCTTTGGCGGGATTGTTGCGGTGAACCGGCCATTGGACGGGGCGACTGCGGAGGCGATTACCGAGATTTTCACTGAGGTTGTGGCCGCCCCCGATGCTGACGATGAAGCCAAAGCGGTGTTTGCAAAAAAGAAGAATCTGCGGTTGTTGTTGACCGGCAGCCTGCCCGATTCAAAGCGCGGCGGATTACAGGTCAAACCGATCACTGGCGGGTTGTTGGTGCAGTCACGCGACAATGGCTTTGTCTCCGATAGCGAATTCAAAATCGTCACAAAGCGTGCGCCGACCGCCCAAGAACTGCGCGACTGCCGTTTTGCTTGGACGGTGGCGAAACATGTGAAATCAAACGCGATCGTCTATGCCAAAGACGGCGCAACGGCGGGGATTGGTGCCGGACAAATGAACCGCCGCGACAGCGCGCGGATTGCCGCGATTAAAGCGCAAGAGGCGGCGGAAACTTATGGTTGGACGGCATCGCGCACCGTTGGTTCAGCGGTAGCGTCAGACGCGTTCTTTCCCTTTGCCGATGGCCTATTGGCAGCGGCAAAGGCAGGGGCAACCGCGGTCATCCAACCCGGCGGATCGATGCGCGATGAAGAAGTCATCGCCGCGGCTGACGAAGCAGGGCTAGCGATGGTCTTCACCGGAATGCGGCATTTCCGGCATTGAAGGTAGCGCGGCACAGAAAATATACCGTCACCCTGAACTTGTTTCAGGGTCCATCTCGCCTCCCAACGCTTTCGTTTCGGCTGATAGATGGATGCAGAAACGAGTTCAGCATGACGGTGATTTTTAACTTGGCCTAAATCAGCGAGCCCGCTTCACAGCATCCTTATGCCGGCCAACGCCGGCTGGTTTCGGACCATAATTGCGCGGGCGCCCCTCGTTTCCGGCGCCGTCGCCTCGGGGCTTGCCGCTGGCCACAGAAGGCCCACCACGTTTGTGGCCAACACTGGCCTGACCACCACGGTTTTCTCCGCTGCGACCTTCATAGCCTCCACGGCCTTCACCGCCTCGATTATCGCTGCGTTGTTGGCCACGGTTATCTTGGCCACGGTTATCCTGACCCCGACCATCTTGACGCCGTGCGTCTTGTGGAGCGCCATCGCGTGGGCCACGGTTGGAAACAGGGATTTCGTCACGGCCATAACCGTCTCGGCTCATCAAAGGGCTGCCGAATGCTGGACGCGGGCTGCGACTTGATCCGCCACTACGCCCGCCGTTACCGCGACCGCCTTGTTGGCCACCTGGACGTCCTCCTTGGCGGGCTCCACGATCTGCTGGCTCGCCACGTGGCGGAGCAACAGGCTTTGGCATTTCCGACACCATCTGGCGGAAACCTTCGGGCAGGCCGATCTGGTTCAGCTTGATTTTGGTCAGCCGCTCAATATCTTTCAAATAGCCGCGTTCATCGTCCGCCACAAAGCTGATCGCAATGCCGTCGGCGCCGGCGCGCGCGGTGCGGCCAATGCGGTGGACATATTGGTCTGGCACGTTGGGCAGTTCATAATTGAACACATGGCTGACGCCGGGGACGTCGATGCCGCGTGCGGCAATATCAGTCGCCACAAGAATGCGGATCTGGCCAGCGCGGAACCCTTGCAAAGCAGCAGTGCGCTGTCCTTGCGATTTGTTGCCATGGATCGCGGCGGCTTTGATGCCTGCGCCAGCCAGATGGCGGACAACGCGGTCTGCGCCGTGCTTGGTGCGGGTGAAGACCAACGCGCGCTCAACCGCCTCGTCACTCAAACGGTGGTTCAGCAACGCTTGCTTTTCGCCTTGGTTGACGAAGGTCACATGCTGTTCAACGCGTTCGGCGGTGGTCGCCGCAGGGGCGACCGATACGCGGACGGGGTTGTTCAGGAAACGGTTACCCAGTTCGGAAATCGCCTTTGGCATTGTTGCCGAAAAGAACAAGCTTTGGCGCTGTTTCGGCAGCATCAGGTCGATACGCTTTAACGCATGGATAAACCCAAGGTCCATCATCTGGTCGGCTTCATCAAGGACAAAGATTTCGACGTCGCGCAAAGTCAAAGCGCGCTGTTCGATCAGGTCGAGCAAACGACCCGGTGTGGCGACCAGAATATCGACGCCAGCGGCCAGCTTTTTCTTTTGCGTGAAAACCGGCATTCCGCCGAAAACGCATTGGACGGTCAGGCCCAGATATTTGCCATAATCGCGGAACTTGTCGGCGATTTGCGCCGCCAGTTCGCGTGTCGGCGAAAGCACCAGCATCCGGCAGCTATTGGCTTTGCGCGGTTTGATGTCAGTCGCAAAACGGTGCAGGGACGGCAGCGCAAAGGCTGCGGTCTTGCCCGTGCCGGTTTGCGCAATACCGCACAGATCGCGGCCTTGCAGCAACGACGGGATCGCCTGCATCTGGATGGGGGTTGGGGTATCATATCCCGATTCGGCAAGCGCCTTCAGGATTGGCTGAGCAAGGCCCAGTTCTTCAAAAAATGACATAGTGTACTTTCAGATAATGCAGAGCGCACCCCTGTGACGCGGTCCTTTGTTCAGGACGGCGCAGGCGCGCAAGCGGGTGTACAGAGCCAGCGTCTGCTGGTCCGTTGGACGCAACCCCGCGTGAATTGGGAAGCCTCTTGGGCAACGCATCTCGTTCGTTTGGCGGAGGATCTTATACCCTCTCACGCTGCCAAATCTGCGGCGGTGATGTCCGCTCGCCTTATGCGTTCGCCGACCATATGGCCGCGCAACGGCTAAAAAGCAAGGAAATACCGCAATGCAGCAATAATCTGTGGTGAACACGCAGATCAGGGTGGGTATTAACTTTTCATTATCCAATTTCGTTCAGAAGTTTCTCCATAGCAATCGTCGCTGGAGGAAAAGCGGAAATGATCGGACAACAACAGGGCTTAGTCGACGTAGCAATCATTGGCGCGGGGCCTGCTGGGCTGACCGCTGCCTATTTGCTGAGCAAAAAGGGTTATAGCGTTTCGATCATCGAAAAAGACGGGCGCTATGTCGGCGGGATCAGCCGCACCGTCGAGGTCGACGGCTATCGCTTTGACATTGGCGGCCACCGGTTTTTCTCCAAATCCAAGGAAGTCGTCGACCTGTGGAACGAAATTCTGCCCGATGATTTCATCCAGCGGCCCCGGATGAGTCGCATCTATTATGAAGGCAAATTCTACAGCTATCCGCTGCGCGCGTTTGAGGCACTGTTCAATTTGGGCATCATCCGTTCGACGCTGTGTATGGTCAGTTACTTGAAGGCGAAAGCGTTTCCGAACAGCAAAGTGCGCAGTTTTGAAGATTGGACGGTCAACCAATTCGGCCACAAATTGTATTCGATCTTTTTCAAAACCTACACCGAGAAAGTGTGGGGCATGCCCTGCGACGAGATGTCAGCAGATTGGGCGGCACAACGGATCAAAGGGCTGTCGCTTGGCGCAGCGGTGATCGACGGGCTGAAGCGCAGCCTTGGCCTTAACCGCAAGCCCAATGACGGCATGGAGACTAAGACGCTGCTTGAAACATTCCGTTACCCGCGCCTTGGCCCCGGTATGATGTGGGAGGCAGCGCGCGATGCAGTTGTTGCCAAAGGTAACACGGTGTTGATGGGTCATAGCTTTAAGCAATTGGCGCAGGATGCGAACGGCAACTGGCGCTTGTCGGCGACCAAAGCCGATGGCAGCGAAGCAGTGATACAAGCGAAACATGTGATCAGCTCGGCACCGATGCGTGAGCTATCGGCACGAATACATCCATTGCCCGCAACAACGTTGCAGGCATCAAATCTGAAATACCGGGATTATCTGACCGTTGTTTTAATGATCAAATCCGATGATCTGTTCCCCGATAATTGGATCTATATTCATGACAGCAAAGTGCAGGTCGGTCGCGTTCAAAACTATCGCAGCTGGTCTCCTGAAATGGTCCCTGACCCTTCGATCGCTTGTGTTGGCCTTGAGTATTTTTGCTTTGAAGACGATGGCCTTTGGTCATCAAGTGATGAAGACTTGGTCGAGCTTGGGAAAAAAGAAATGGGGATTCTGGGCCTCTGCAAACCACAGGACGTTGTGCGCGGAGTAGTTGTCCGTCAGGAAAAAGCGTATCCCGTTTACGACGAGACCTATGCGGCAAACGTTGAGGCGATGCGCAGTGAATTGGAAGATAAATATCCAACTTTGCACATGGTCGGCCGCAATGGCATGCACCGCTATAATAATCAGGATCACGCAATGATGACTGCGATGCTGACCGTCGAAAACATCGCTGCCGGCGCGCGCGTGTACAATATCTGGAACGTCAACGAAGACGCAGAATATCACGAAAGCGGCGACGAAGGCGAGGACCAAGTGATTGCGGGCAAGGTTCAGGTCAATGCCGATCAGGCAGCGGCTTTGAACAGCGAACGCGACGTCCCAAAACGCATCGAAAAGCCGGAAGCCGATGACCAACGCAAGGCAGCCTGATCGCCTCGACATTGAACGTCGGACGGGGGGACGTCGTGCCAACGATGCCTCCGCCGTCGTACCTGAATCGGTGTTTGATGTACTTGGCTGGGTCGCGTTTTTTCGGCAGCTGACGTTCATCCGCTATGGCGTGGTCAGCGTCGGCGCCCTTGCCGTCGATATGGCAATTTTCTTAGCGCTATTACAGAGCGGGATGCTGAGCGCCGTGGCGGCTGCGATTGGTTACGCGGCGGGTATATTCGCGCACTGGATGCTATCGAGCCGCAAGGTTTTCCAAGACCGCGTCTCGCAGCGCGGAACCCGCGAGCGCACACAGCAAAAGGCGATGTTTGTCGTGTCGGCTTTGCTCGGGCTCGTTCTAACAATGGCAGTCGTCGGCATCGGCGAGTTTTTCGGCATCGATCCGCGCATTGCCAAAGGGTTCGCAATTATCCTATCGTTCACCTTGACCTATCTGCTGCGCAATGTGGTCGTTTTTAGGGTGGGGCAGAGCCAGTAAGGCATGACGAATTTTGCAGAACGGCATTACCGGAGCCTAATCCTTGCGATCTGGTTGATAACGTCGCTGTTTCTGCTGTTGATGATGCGCGATTCCATCGCGGCTTTCAAAGTTGGCGATCCCGATGACGCTTTGCGTATCGTCCAGGTGCGCGATTGGCTGGCAGGACAAGACTGGCGCGACGTCACCCAATACCGGATGAACTTGCCCGACGGCGGACCGATGCATTGGTCGCGGCTGGTGGATATTCCGATTGCGACGATGGTTTTGCTACTCCGGCCTTTGTTGGGCCAATATGGCGCCGAGCAAGCGGCGGCTGCTATCATTCCGCTGCTGACTTATGGCATCGTTCTGGTATTCTATGCTGCCACGATACGCCGGATTTGGAGCCCGTTACCTGCGTTGGTTGCCGCGCTCACGCTTGTCCTGATTCTGCCTGTGACGTTCCAACTACTGCCAATGCGAATCGATCATCATGGCTGGCAGCTCGTGCTGTTTTGCGTAGGGCTATGGGCGCTGTTTGATCCGCGACAGTCGCAAAAGGCAGCGATCATACTTGGCTTGGCAATGGCTTTATGGCTGGAAATCTCGGTCGAAGGCTTACCCTTTGCAGTAATATTATTCGGGATATTGGCGCTGCGCTGGTTTTTGCCAACGTGGCGCGTAGCTGGACAAGATGCAGGTTCAACCGATGGCATTGGCCAACTTGTCACTGCGGTGTTCGTTTTTGCTATAGGTCTAATTACGCTTTTTCTGGGCACCGAGAATTGGGCGACGGCGGCCAGTTACTGCGACGGCTTGTCGCCGTTCCATCTCGCAGCGGCTGGCGCTGTTGCGACCGTTTTGGCGGCGGGCGCTGCGTTCCTTCACTGGCATATTCTCAAACCGGCTCTGTGGATTAAACTCACTATCTGCGGTGTCGCCGCTCTTTCGGGTGCAGCGACCTTACTTTCCATTGCGCCGCAATGTGCAGTAGATGCGTTTGCAACGCTCGATCCGCTGGTACGGACGTACTGGTTTGATCGGGGCGCAGAGGGTCTGCCGTTGTGGAAACTGCCGTTTGACCTTACGGCTCAACTCTATGCAGGGCTTGCCGCTGGAGCGCTTGGTTGTTTCTGGCTGTGGCGCAGCGAAAAAACGCAAAAGCTGCTCGTCAAGTTCACGCTGATTGTGCTGTTCATCGCCTGCGCCTTGGTCGGCAGTTTTGTCAGTCGGACGATTGTCTATGCGCTGCTGCTGGGGTCAATGATGCTTGCACCAATGGCGATGGCTTTGTTCACAAAGGCGGATGCGACGAACGCGATGTTTCCTCGTCTTGGGTTACGGCTAGCTGCGGTCGCATTAGTGATGCCTGTAATTGTTGGGCAGAATCTGCTGGCGCTTGTTCCGCGAGCAACAGCGCTACCAACCACGTCCGGTCAGCGTAATCAGGCGGACTTTTTGAAAGCAGCCGTCGCATGCCAGTCTCCCGCTGCGGCGCGCATGCTGGGGCGGCTGCCGACCGGGCATATTATGGCGCCGCTTGATACTAGCCCGTCGATTCTGTTGTTTACGCATCACAATGTTGTGGCGACCGGCCATCACCGTAACGCCGCAGCGATGGCAGATGTGATTCGCACGTTTATCAACACCGCCGATGGTGCCGCTGAAATATTGAAAAAAAGGCGTATCGATTACGTATTAACCTGTGACGGCAGTTTTGAACTGGATGATTATGCGGCGCGACAGCCCGCTGGCTTCGCAGCGCAACTTCGTGACCGCAAGCCGCCAATTTGGCTGGTGCAGCAACCCGACATCGGCCCGTTTCATGTCTATAAAATCGATTGGAGCAAGCTATGAACCGGCTGCTCCGCACGCAATGGCCGTTTATCGCGATGTGGCTTTTGGCATCGGTGCTTTTGGTCTGGCTAAGCCGTGATACTGTCTCGACCCGCGCCGGGTGGGATCCCGACGATCAATTGCGTCTGGTTCAGCTGCGCGATTTTCTGGGCGGGCAAAGCTGGTTTGATACAACGCAATACCGGATGAACGCCCCGGATGGCGCACCGATGCATTGGTCGCGGTTGATCGAACTGCCGCTGGCTTTGGTGGTAATGGCCGCCACGCCAGTGCTGGGGTCAGAGCGCGCGGAAATGGCAGCGGGAATTATTGTGCCGTTAGCCTGCCTTGGCGGTATTGCGTTTCTGCTCGCGCAGGTTGCGGGAAAAATTGCTGGACGACCGGCTGCGATTGCGGCTTGTCTGCTCGCGCTGATTGCGCCAGCCATGTTGATCCAGCTGCGGCCAATGCGGATCGACCATCACGGTTGGCAGATATTTTGCGCGGTTTTGGGCTTTGCGACATTGTATTGGACCGATGCGCGCAAAGCGGGGCTGGCACTGGGCGCGACGCTTTCGGTGTGGGTCCATATCTCATTGGAAGGCGCGCCGATGACGGCGGCGTTCTTTCTCTATCTTGGTTGGCGCTGGATTAGTGATCGAGACGAGAGCCAGCGGCTGTTTTGGACATTGTGTAGCTTTGCGGTTGGATCGCTTGTGCTGTTTTTCGCGACTCAATCATCGGGACTTTCCGCCGCACAGTATTGTGACACAATTTCCCCTGCGCATATTTGGGCAATCCTAGCCGCAACCGCGATCCTGTTACCGGCGCTTTACGTGAATCCCCAAAACCGCGTCGTTCGCTGCGGCTTGACGATGTGTGCGGGTGCGGCGGCGCTGCTGCTGTTGATGGGGTTGATACCACGATGCAGCGCCGGCGCGTTCAGTGATCTCGACCCCATCGTGCGCAGCTATTGGTATGCCAATATCCGTGAAGGCTTACCAGTCTGGCATCAGGATTTGCCGACTGCGGTGACGTTGGTCACACCGTTGCTGTTCGCGGTCGCTGCTTTGTGGGCCGCATCGCGCGTGATACCTGCAGATAAACATGGTGCCTTGGCAACCGCTGGTTTTTTCTTGGTGTATGCCAGTGTGTTGTCGCTATTTGTGTTCAGGACCGTTTCGGTCGCTACAGCATTCACCGTTATACCGCTCGCAATATGTCTTGCGGCATTGATTGCGAAGTACCGGACCGAGCGACGTTTGCTGGTTCGGCTCTCTTTTGTCCCGCTGGCGATTGGATTATTGGCATCGGGCATGATTGCGGGTTCTGTGGTCGCGTCTTTGCAAAATCGCACTAAAAGCCAAGCGGTGGACAAGGACGATATCAGCCTTCACGCGTGTGAAAGTGTGGGGTCAGTCGCGGCATTAAAGCAGCTTAAATCTGCCAACATCGCAGCGCCGCTGAACATCGGCCCGGCCATCCTGATGACGACGCCGCACAATGTGCTCACATCAAATTATCACCGCAATCAAGCCGCTTTACGGGACCAGATCGATTTGTTCCGCTTATCGCCGGATAAAGCGAAAGTGATCATTGATCGCCGCGTTATAACGCATATGGTTGGCTGCCCGAGCGATGCTGAAATGGAACAATATGTCCGCCGTGCGCCAAACGGCCTATGGGCCCAGATCGACGGTGGCAAAGGCCCCGACTGGCTGGAATATCAGGGGACTATGGGCAAAGGCATTAAAGTCTGGCGTGTGCGTTGAACGCTAAAGGTGCATAAAATCGCGGGAAAAGCTTTTAAGGTTAGCGCCGCCGTCGACAAATACTATTTGGCCGGTCACATCGCGGGCTTTCGCCAGATACAGTACAGCCTCTGCGACATTGGCGGGGTCGGGCAAACGACCTAGCGGCATCTCGGACGCCAGACGTTGCATCTGCGCGTCGCTATAATCATCGGTCGGGATCACCAGCCCCGGCGCAACGCCGTTTACGCGCGCGCGCGGGCCGAATGCTATCGCCAGACTACGGATCGATTGTGCCAACGCTTGTTTGGACAAGGTATAGCTTAGTTGGTCGCCATTGGGATTCTGAATGCGCTGATCCACGATGTTCACAATCGCAGGTTGCTTGTCGCCGCCTGCAGCGTCTACGAGCGCTGTTGACAGCAACAGCGGAGAGAAAAGATTTAGCTGAAAATGTGCTGCCAGGCTGGCGGCATCCATAGTGCTCCAGTCGTCTTGTCCGAACATCGCAGCATTGTTGACTAATAGTTCTGGTGCTTGGCCAAAATGATCGCACACAGCGCTCATCAACGTCGCTGTTTTGGTTGGATCCGACAAATCAGCAGTGAAATGCTGCCAGTGCGTGCCCGATGTTTCCAATGCGCGTTCCAGCAAGGAGTCAGGCTTTCCGGCACTGTGGCTGCTCAACGCCAGATCATAGCCCGCCTCTGCCAACCGCGCAGCGATGATAGCGCCTAACCGGCGTATGCCGCCTGTAACAAGCGCTAGCGGCCGAGAAGACTTCAAAGTCACTTGCGATACCGCGTCATGGTGATACCGATCGATTCGCCGTCTTCGGCAATTGCCAGCTTTATGATCTTGACCGTCACCGAATGAAATCGGGTGTCCGATGTAAACAACCGGTCGATGATGTGATCAGCAAGTGCCTCGATCAGCGTGAAGTGCACACCTTCGGGAAACTCCGTTGCCGCCGCCTTAATCTCCATATAGTTTTTAGAAGCCGATAACGGCGTGTCGGGCGCATAATGCGGTGCAATATCTAAGTCAGCATTGACCGAGATGTGCAACGGCTGCGGCAGATGCGTTTCCTGACTGTAAATGCCGGTGAGGACGTTAACATGCAGGTCGTGGACTTCGAGAGTGAGTAAATCGTTCATTGTAATCCTTATATAGTGTCAGGATTGGCTTGCGCCAATCGCCGCACCAGCCCTCTCCCCCACCCGACAACCCATAGCATATCCTGATTGCGTGGTCGGGTGGGGGAGAGGGCTGGTGCGGACTTCTAGCTTGAACTCCAACGGGCAAAGATCGCCGTGGGTAATAAATGCCCGCGTGCTTGTTCGCGAACCGCAAGTTCGCCGAATTCAATTTTGCCCGGCAAGTCCGCAAAATGAGCGTTAAGTAAATTACCAAGCGCCATTGCCGACATACGAACAGCGTAAACCGTCAGGAACAAAAAGCTGGAGTTTTCATCGAGCAGCTTGCGGCAATTGGCGATCAGTTCGGGCAGGTCTTCCTCCAACCGCCACACTTCGCCATCAGGGCCGCGTCCATATTTTGGCGGGTCTAGCAAGATGCCATCATAACGCCGTTCGCGCCGCACTTCGCGGGCAACGAACTTTGCAGCATCCTCGACGATCCAGCGAATAGGCCGGTCCGCCATACCGGAAAGCGCGGCATTTTCACGCGCCTGTGCCACTGACTTTTTCGACGCATCAACATGGACCATCTGCGCACCAGCGGCCGACAAAGCGAGCGTGCCAACGCCGGTATAGCCGAACAGGTTCATGCAGGTTTTTTGATCGTCTCTCGGCGATGGGGCAGCACCAGCCCTCTCCCCCACCCGACCACCCATCAGGATACCGTCGGGGTGGCCGGGTGGGGGAGAGGGCTGGTGCGGTTCTTCCAACAAAAAACGCATCCACCGCCACACCGGATCCATATCGGGAAAGAAACCAAGATGGCGGAACGGGGTACATTGCGCCGTAAAAGTGACCTGTTCCCAATGCAAAGGCCAGCCCGTATTTGCCGCCTGATTTTCATAATACCAACGCCCGCCACCATCTTCGTCAGAACCCGGCACGAACTCGGCATCGGCCTTCCAGTCGTCTGTTGCCGGGGCCCACATCGCTTGCAATTCGGGGCGAATAAAGCGGTAGCGGCCATAGGACTCCAGCTTGCGCCCATTGCCGCTGTCAATCAGCGTATAGTCGTCGCGCGGCTCGCTGACCAATGTCTGAAACACAGGCGTTTGAAATTCAGGAACGAGCGGCATGGCCCAACACATGATCGCGCACCGCGCCATAGTCGCCGGGCAGAACGATAAAGCGTTCCTCTCGGTCGAACAAATTGCCGACGCGGGCGGGAAGTGCCGGACGGATCCCCGTTGCGCGCTCAACTGCGTCGCGGAATTTTGCCGGATGTGCGGTCGCCAAAGTCACCACTGGAATTTCAGCGGGCAGCCCCGATGCACGGGCAGCGTGCAAAGCGATCGCGGTATGTGGGTCAATAACGTGCCCAGCATGGTCATGCGCCCACCGCATCGCGCTGGACATTTCATCCGCATCTGTGCGCGTGCTGGCAAACAATTCTGCTTGGCGGCGCATACCGGAAGACAGCACCATCTTGCCCATCTGTTCAAACCATTTCATCCGCGCACCAGTGGTCGAACCGTCGCGCCCTTCAAGGTCAAACAGCAGCCGTTCAAAATTGCTCGACACCTGAATATCCATCGATGGCGCGGCGGTTGGCGTAACTGTGCTGACCGAATAATCGCCTTTGGATAATGCGCGATGCAATATGTCGTTGACGTTTGTGGCAACGATCAACTGCGCAATCGGCAGCCCCATTTGCGCGGCGACATAGCCTGCGAACACATCACCGAAATTGCCGGTTGGAACAGAGAATGCGACAGGGCGTTCGGGCGCACCAAGGCGCAGCGCCGCCCAGAAATAGTAAACGACCTGCGCCATCAACCGTGCCCAGTTGATTGAATTGACCGCTGACAGAGTGATTGAACCTGTGACTTCCGGATCGCCAAACATCCGTTTGACCATCGCTTGCGCATCGTCAAAACTGCCTTTGATCGCGATGTTGTGGACGTTGGGCGCAAGCACTGTTGTCATTTGCCGGCGCTGCACATCCGAAATGCGACCCTCGGGGTGCAGCATGAAAATCTCCACTTGCTCGCGCCCTGCAACGGCGTGGATCGCGGCGGAACCGGTATCGCCCGACGTTGCGCCAACGATGGTCAACGCAGTGTCCGTGCCAGTCAGAAAGCGTTCAAAAAGCTGCCCCAGCAACTGCAGCGCAACGTCTTTGAATGCCAATGTCGGGCCGTGGAACAGTTCCAGCATCCAGTGCTGGCCATCCAGCTGCACCAAAGGCGTGACGGCGTCGTGCGAGAAACTACCATACGCAACGGCGCATAGTTCGCGCAGTTCATCTTCGCTTAACGAGCCAGCCGTGAACGGTGCCATCACCCGCGCGGCAAGATCAACATACGATAGGTGCCGCATCGCTGCGATCTCTGCGCCTGAAAATTCGGGCCACACGGCTGGCACATACAACCCGCCATCGCTGGCTAGCCCGGCCAGCGTCACACCCCGAAAATCGAGAGTGGCCGCGTTTCCTCTGGTGCTTTGATACTGCATGTTGCCGCCGCCGTTAGCGCTGTCGAGCGCGGCGCGCAAGCATTGGGCTATTTGACTTTATACAGCGATACCGGCGGGTGGTGGAAACGTAGCTTTTTCCAGATGCCATCAGGGATGAATGCCGATAGGCCCGATGCTTCGATTAAATGGGTAATCAACGGCGGGCGTGGTTCAATGGAGTTTAGGCATTCCCATTCCGGCTTCGGTTGGTAAGCAGAAATCTGGTTTTTCGGCATCATAAAATTGGCGCCGGCGGACCATTTGGGATTATATACATACAGCGTTCCAGCTTTTGGTGGCTCGCCCAACACACGCGGTTGCGCCTTTTCCCAGCGCAGCAGCATATCGGCGCGATAGCGGGTCATGGGATCGGTGTAGATGGTCCCTTCGGGTCTATCCTTGGCCAGCTTTGCGAGCACATGTTCGCCGAATGTCGAACTCTTATTCTCAACGTATATGCCAAGCATATTGGTTGCAACCAAGAATGCAGCGACCAGCAAAACCAACCAACGCCGCCGCCCGCGTTGCCATAAAATCGCGAGTGCAACACCGGTCAGGATGCACGCCGAGGCGCATGTAATCATGAAATAGCGTGGGTTCAGTGGCAACAGTTTCTGCGCCGCTCCAGCTGTGACAAACCAAACCAACCCCAAAGTTGCAACGATTCGTGCAAAACGCTGCAATTTCGGCTCGATGCTACGGTTAGAACATATCCAGCCGCCCAAAGGGATAGCGACAAAAAACAGCGCCATAAATTCCTGATTGGCAAGCACCACCAGCAACGGGTCAACCAGCGGATGCAGAATGACATTGCCCGCCAGATCAATGCTGCGGTCAATGCTGCTGTCATGATTCAGCGCGATGGTAATCCGGTAAAGCGGGTCGCCGGTCATGATCCACAGATAAATAACCTCGATTATCCAGACGGAAACAAAACCCGCCGCTATCCAAAGATAATGCCTGCGATGAAAACGGTAACCGATGGCGAAATAAATCGCGTAAAACATGGCGATAAATATCGCGGTCTCACGGGTCAGAAATCCCAGACCGGCCAATGCTCCGGCAAAGAAAAGCCGCTTGGCATTGGGGCCATCCTCAGCACAGCACCAGAACAAATAGGCCGAGCCGAAAAGATAAAACATCTCGACGATGTCCACGCTTGCGATGCTCGATTGGATGACGAGTAACGGGCAGGTGACAAGCGCAGCAAGAGCACTAAAGGCCAGCCAGCCGTCACTGGCACGCTTCACAGCAAACCATGTCAGAACCAGAAAGCCGATCATGTAAAGTAGGCTTGGCAGCACCATTGCGAACTCATGCTCACCCAGCGTCAGGAATGATAAAGCTATGGGAATTGTGATCGGATAGCGGATTGTTCCGTGTCCGCCGACATACGGAAATTGCTCCAGCCAGCCATAGCCGCCAATCGCAAAAGTGACGTCGTCAGAGCCAAGAAAGCCGACCCAGCCCCATGAGACCAATGCTGCAAATGTGAGCAGCGCGACGAAAATCCCAGCTCTGCTGTGCAACACCCGCATCATGCTGTCCGATACACCCATAGCCTTGCCCCCAGAAACGAAACGCCGATGACCACGGCATCAACGAACAGACGTGCGCCATAGGCGTTGAGCGCTAAGCTATCGACCAACCACCACAGCAACGTGGTGGATAACAGCACGTTGAAACTCAGCAACAAGGCATAGGAAAGGGCTTGGCGACCAGTTCCGTCGGCTTGGTTGCCGGCAAAAGTCACATATTTGTGCAGAACAAATCCGGCCGCTGCACCGGCCAGCTTTCCCGCAATGTTGGCTGCCAGATGGTGTCCGGGCAGCAACGCCAACAGCCCTGCAAAGACCGCGTAATCAAGCGCAAGCACGAGCAACCCGACCAGCCCGTATCGTAATACTTGACCTGTCAGTTTTCCTGTCACGACTGTTGCGGCCGTGCCAGTCGCCGGTCGTAACCGGGCATGCTTGCCTGCAACGGAATTTTGGGCTCATTCGCCATATCAAAGCCAAGGAAGGATAGCAGAAGTTGGAAGCCGAGGATGATTGGCAATACCGCTAGCATTACAGTGCCTGTGCTCGCCGGGCTGCCGGTAGAGATCGATGCGTACCAACCCCATGCGCCGTATAATGCGCCGAAACCAAACAAGGGCGCGCCAAACAGCAATTGCGCCGACGCCAGACTGAAATCGCGAAGAAAATAGGTATATAGCACTCGTTTCATCAACTCTTTGACATTTTTTGTCAAAAACTGGCCAAGAATGTCGCGGATTTTCAGATGACTGGTCTCATCGCCATACACTGCCTTCATCGGCACATCGCGGACCACCGCGCGGGCATTACCCAGATTAATCAGCATATCGCTTTCAAAGAAATAACGCTCGCTGATATTCGCGAGTTCCAGCTGTCGCAGCGCCTCGGCATGGATCGCAGTGTAACCGTTGGTCGGGTCAAACAGGCTCCAATATCCGCTGGATAATTTGGTCAAAAACGACAAGGCCGCGTTGCCGAACAGGCGGATGCCGGGCATTTGGCGGACGTTCCAAACCGAATGGAACCGGTTTCCTTTGGCATAATCAGCATGGCCCAACAGCACTGGCCGCGCGATTTCGGCGATAAGCGCCGGGTCCATCTGTCCGTCGCCATCGACTTTGACGATGACATCGGCCCCCGCCTCAAGCGCAGCACGATAGCCCGCGATCACCGCGCCGCCGACACCTTTGTTTTCTGCGTTATAGACGACTTTCAGACGTGGATCGGCGATATTGGCCTCGATAAACTGGCCCGAGGCATCGGGGCATTTATCATCAACGGCAAAGATCATCGCGACTTCTGGCCCGATCCGCGCAATGACATCGGCGATATGGGCCGTCACCTTATAACACGGAATTACGACCGCAAGGCGCGGAGCGGCAAACGGCAATTCAGCCTGTAACGGGATAGCCATCGGCATCATGCTGACAAAATCACCGGAACGCCCCCCAAATACAAGCGGATTTACCTCTTTGTTTAAGCGTGGCTGACGGCTTGCAACCTTGCGGTATCACCGATAGGCTAGGCTGATGAAAAAAGCCCTAATCTGTTCGATATTTGCTCTTACCGGCGCCATTTCCACCTCAGCTCTTGCCCGCCCCATGACCGAAACTGATCTGGCCAGCATGAAGCGGCTGGCGTCGCCGACTGCCTCGACTGATGGCAAAACGATAGCCTATCAGGTTCAGGAAACCGACCTGACAGCGAACAAGCGCCGCTCTGACATTTACATATCGTGGTTGGATATGGACGCCAACAGCGGAATTAAAATTGGCTCTGAACCTGGAAGCAATGAACATGATCCCGCCTTTTCAGCGGACGGTAAGTTCCTCTATTTTTTGAGTAACAAGAGCGGCTCGGAGCAGCTTTATCGTATCGCTGCAAATCGTGGTCCCCTGAACCTTGATCCTTTGGCCGAACAGATCAGCGATTTCAAAACCGACATTTCCGGTTTCAAGCTTTCGCCCGATGGTACAAAAATCGCGGTCTGGGGCGATATAGCGCGCGATTGTCCGACTTTTGGCTGCGACAAGGACGGCGATACTTCAAAGCTCGGATCCGGCACCGGCCGCGAATATGATGCGCTGATGGTCCGCCACTGGGACGCGTGGGAAACGCCGGGCAACTACAGCCGCGTGTTCAGCTTTGATATCGGCAGCGACGGAAAGCTGACTGGTGGCAAGCCGATGGACGCCGAATTGATTGGTGACGCGCCGTCAAAGCCGATGGGCGGCGGCGAGGAAATCGCATGGGCTTCGGACAGCAAATCGCTGTTTTACACGCTGCGCATCGCGGACAAAGATGAAGCGAAATCGACCAATCTCGACATATACCACGCCGATGTCGCAACCGGTGCTGTCCACAACGGCACGTCAAAAAATGCGGCCACCGACACTTTGCCTGCGCCATCGCCCGACGGCAAATATCTGGCCTATGCGGCAATGGCGCGGGCAGGATATGAGGCGGATCGTCAAGTGCTGATGCTGCGCGACATGGCAACCGGAATGGTAAAGCCATTGACGCAAGGATGGGATCGCTCGGTCGCCTCGATTGCGTGGAGCCCTGATAGCAAAGCCATTTATGTCACCGCGCAGGACGTGCTCGATCACCCCGTGTTCAAAATCGATTTGAAGGGTAAAGTCACGCGCTTGACGCTGGCGGGGACCGCGAATGACGTTTTCCCGTTCAAGGACGGTTCGATCTTGTATACCATGAACAGCGTGACAGCGGCCAACGATCTGTACACCCGAGATGCCAAAGGCAAAGTCCGCAGGCTGACTGATGTAAATGCCGGTGTTGAGGCAGAGATTGATGATGTCGCAGTTCAACGTTTTGATTTTGCAGGGGCGAATGGCGATCAAGTCTGGGGACAGATTACAAAGCCCGCAGGCGCCACAGGAAAGCTACCCGTTGCCTTTATCGTTCATGGCGGACCGCAGGGATCATTTGGAAATGGCTGGTCGTTCCGCTGGAACCCGCGCGTCATGGCATCGCAGGGCTATGCGGTAGTCAGCATCGATTTCCACGGCAGCACTGGTTACGGTCAAGCCTTTACGGATAGCATCAACAAAAACTGGGGCGGCTGGCCGCTGGAGGATTTGCAAAAGGGGCTTGTTGCGGCGGGGCGGATCGATGCGCAAGTCGATACAACGAATGCCTGTGCGCTAGGCGGTTCCTATGGCGGCTATATGATGAACTGGATTTCGGGCAATTGGTCCGACGGGTTCAAATGTTTAGTCAACCATGCGGGCATTTTTGATCTGCGCGCGATGGCCTACGAGACTGAGGAATTGTGGTTCGACCAATGGGATAATAAAGGCCCATGGACGACGCGCACTGATGCGGAAAAATGGAATCCGGTCAATTATGTTGAGAATTGGACGACACCGACGTTGGTGATCCACGGGGAAAAAGACTACCGCATCCCGTATTCGCAATCATTGGCCACCTTTACCGCGTTGCAGCAACAGGGTGTGGAATCCAAACTGCTGGTCTACCCCGATGAAAATCATTGGGTTTTAAAACCGCAAAATTCGATCCAATGGCACCGGACAGTGTTTGACTGGCTGGGCAAGTATTTGAAGAAGAATTAAGCCGCCTTTGGGGAGGGGACGCATGACCGATATCGCACATAATGTAGCCACCGATATTAGCGGCGGTGCAGAGCTAAGCCGCAGCTTGAAATCACGTCACGTCTCTATGATTGCGATCGGCGGGATCATTGGTGCGGGGTTGTTTGTCGGTTCATCAACCACGATCAGCCAGGCTGGCCCTGCCGCTGTTTTCTCGTTTGCTATCGCCGGCTTCATCATCCTGCTGGTTATGCGGATGTTGTCAGAAATGGCGATTGCGGTTGATGGTGTTCAAACCTTTCCCGATTTTGCCCGCGCTGGCCTAGGCCATTTGGCGGGTTTCCTGTCGGGCTGGCTCTATTGGTATTTTTGGGTGGTGGTTGTCGCGATTGAGGCGATTGCGGGCGCGCAGATTATTCACAGTTGGTTTCCGATGTTCCCCGAATTGGGCATCGGCATCACGCTGATGGCGATGCTTACGGCGGTGAATTTGATGTCCGCACGCGCCTATGGAGAGTTTGAATTCTGGTTTTCGTCAATTAAAGTTGCCGCAATCATCGTATTCATTTTGCTCTGCGCGGCATGGGCGTTTGGATTTACCTCAGGGAATGGCGCAACATTCGGTAACCTGACGCAGCACGGCGGTTTCGTTCCGAATGGCTGGGGCGTGGTGCTCGCCGCAGCGACCTCGACAATCTTTAGCCTAGTCGGCGCGGAAATCGCGACCATAGCTGCGGCTGAATCAGAAGAGCCGGCTAAAGTCATTTCCAAAATGACCGTGTCGGTCACTTTGCGAATCCTGATCTTCTACATCCTCTCGATTTTCCTGATCGTCTCGGTGGTGCCGTGGACAGAAATTGTGCCAAAGGTTTCCCCTTTTGCCGCAACGCTTGGCTATATAGGCATCCCTGCGGGCAAGCTCATCATGGAGGCGGTGGTGCTCGTCGCGGTTTTGTCGTGCCTCAACTCTGGCCTTTACGTAACCTCGCGCGCTTTGTTTGGCCTTGCCAAGCATCAGGATGCGCCGCAGTGGCTGGTGCAGGTCAACACGCGCAAAGTCCCCGCCCGCGCGATCCTGATCGCCAGCCTGTTCAGCTATTTCGCGCTAGCCGCCGATGCAGTATCGCGCGATGTCGTGTTCAGTTTTCTGCTCAACAGCTGCGGCGTGACGATGTTGTTGCTCTATCTCATGACGTCTGCCGCACAGCTGAAACTGCGCAACAAATATGAAGTGGAGGACCCTGCACGATTGCAGATCAAAATGTGGCTCCACCCCTTTGGCACTTATATTGCAATGGCAGCGATGCTGGTGATTTTGGTCGCCAAGGGCCTTGACCCATCAGCCTCAAAAGAATTGTGGCTCAGCCTTGTGGTTGCGGGCGGATTTGCCGCTGCGTTCTTTATCTTCAGACGCAGCAAAGCCTAGCCGCCCAAAAGCTTGCTGAATCACGCATCGGCTGGCAAGGGCTTGCCGTATGACTATCGACAAAAATTTTGATCCCGCCGCGATTGAGGCGAAATGGTATTCCCACTGGGAAAGCACGAATGCGTTCCGTCCGGACCGCCCGAATGCCAAGCCCTATACCATCGTCAACCCGCCGCCGAATGTGACGGGATCGCTGCACATCGGCCATGCGCTGGATAACACGTTGCAGGATATCTTGATCCGCCATGCGCGCTTGCAGGGCAAGGACGCGTTGTGGGTCGTCGGCACCGATCACGCCGGTATCGCCACGCAAATGGTGGTCGAGCGGCAAATGAACGCCGCGGGTCAAAAACGCACCGATTTCACCCGCGACGAATTCATCGCCAAGGTGTGGGAGTGGAAAGAGGAATCGGGCGGCGAAATTACCGGCCAGCTGCGGCGGCTGGGTTGCTCGATGGATTGGGAAAATGAACGCTTCACAATGGACGAAGGCTTTTCAAAAGCTGTCATCAAAGTGTTCGTCGACCTGTACAATCAAGGCCTGCTCTACCGCGACAAACGCCTCGTCAACTGGGACCCGCATTTCAAAAGCGCAATCTCCGACCTCGAAGTCGAGACCCGCGAAGTTAACGGCCATATGTGGCACTTCAAATATCCGCTCGCGGGCGGCGAAACCTATACCTATGTCGAGCGCGACGCCGACGGCAAAGTGACTCTGACCGAAGAACGCGACTATATCGCCATCGCGACGACGCGGCCCGAAACAATGCTCGGCGACGGCGCGGTTGCGGTGCACCCTTCGGATGAACGGTATAGCGCCATCGTTGGCAAGCTATGCGAAATTCCGGTCGGCCCCAAGGAACATCGCCGACTGATCCCGATCATCACCGACGAATATCCCGACCCCGATTTCGGATCGGGCGCGGTCAAGATTACCGGCGCGCATGACCAGAATGACTATGGCGTGGCGCAGCGCAACAATATCCCGATGTACCGTTTGATGGACGAAGTTGCGGCGATGCGCAGCGACGGTGCGCCTTATGCGGAGGCGGCAGCACAAGCGCAGGCGATCGTCGACGGCGCTGATTGGACCGCCGCCGATATCGACGCACTCAACCTGGTTCCCGACGCCTATCGCGGGCTTGACCGTTACCAAGCGCGCAAGCGTGTTGTCGCCGACATCGACGCTGATGGCCTGATGATTGCCGTCGAGGACAAGACCATCCAGCAACCCTTTGGCGACCGGTCGAATGTTGTCATCGAACCGATGCTGACCGACCAATGGTATGTTGATGCAGCGACCTTGGCGGCTCCGGCTATCGAGGCTGTGCGGTCTGGCGCGATTGATATTGTGCCCAAGACGTGGGAGAAAACGTACTTCAATTGGATGGAGAATATCCAGCCATGGTGCGTGTCGCGGCAGTTGTGGTGGGGGCACCGGATTCCGGCTTGGTTCGATTCCGACGGCAATATCTTCGTTGCTGAGGACGAAGCAGGCGCGCAGGCTTTGGCCGGTAACAGCGCAGAGTTGACCCGCGACAACGACGTTCTCGACACATGGTTCTCCTCGGCGCTTTGGCCGTTCGGCACCTTGGGATGGCCGGACCAAACGACAGCACTCGACCGCCACTACCCCAATGACGTCCTCGTTTCGGGCTTCGACATCCTTTTCTTTTGGGACGCCCGCATGGCGATGCAGGGCTTGCACTTCATGAAAGAAGCTCCGTTCAAGACGCTCTATCTCCACGGGCTCGTCCGTGCCGCCGATGGCAGCAAAATGTCGAAGTCAAAGGGCAATACGGTCGATCCGCTTGGCCTGATCGACCAATATGGCGCCGACGCGTTGCGTTTCTTCATGGCGGCGATGGAAAGCCAGGGCCGCGACATCAAGATGGATGAAAGCCGCGTTGCTGGTTACCGCAATTTCGCGACCAAGCTGTGGAACGCGGCACGCTTTGCGCAATCGAATGGCATCGGCGGATCGCACTCGATTAGCACGCCCAAAGCCGAACTCGCGGTCAACCGCTGGATCATCGGCGAAGTCGTTGAGACCGTCGAAAAGCTCAACAAAGCGTTCGCCGAATTCCGCTTCGACGGGATGGCGGACACGGTTTACCACTTCGTCTGGGACCAGTTCTGCGACTGGTATCTGGAACTGATCAAGCCCGCATTCGTTGATGGCGAAAAGCAGGATATGGACGCGGAGTCGCGGGTTGTCGCGGGTTGGGTGCTTGACCAGATTTTGGTGATGCTCCACCCGTTCATGCCGTTTGTGACCGAGGAATTGTGGCATGCTTTGGCCGATCCAGAACGGCCGCGCAACTATGACCTGATCCATGCCAAATGGCCGGAGCCGAAGGCAGCGGTCGATTTGGAAGCGAAGGCTGAAGTCGAATGGTTGACATCGGTTTTGGGTTCGCTGCGCTCGTTTCGTGCAGAGTTGTCAGTCCCTCCCAGTGCAAGACCGGTCATGTATGTTCTTAGCGCCGATAAACCGTCAGTGGCTGGTGGCGATCATCCGACTGAACTAATTGCAAGACTTCAGCGCAATAGGCTTGCCTTCAACCATATTGGCCGGATTGATAAGATTGGCGTGTTCAATACCGGCACCAGATTTGATACTGATTCCGGAGCGGCTGAAAGTCGCATTCACGACGAAGGTCCGCTGATTTTGAAGGGGCCGCAATTTTCCGCTGGCGGCGATACATACTATTTGGGGCTTGAGGGTGTCATCGACCTAGAGGCCGAACGCACCCGCATTACTAAAGCTATCGAAGTCGCAACCAAGGAACGCGACAGCCTCGCGGGCCGCCTGAACAACCCCGCCTTTGTTGAAAAGGCTAAGCCCGAGGCGGTCGAAAAAGCCCGCGCCGATCATGCGGAAAAATCGGCAGAGGCGGAAAGGCTGACGGCGGCGCTGGCGCGGTTGGGATGATCGTTTCACGCGAAGATCGCAAAGATTTTTAAGACGTTTTCTGGTGACGCCGGGTTCAGTCCGCCAACTGAGCTCTTTGAAATCTTCGCGTCCTTTGCGTGAAACGACTTAGGCTGCGCTGACGTACTGGGATAATCCTTCTTTGTTACTTCGTGGCTTCGTGTGGAATAATTTTTGCTCACACAAAGCTACGAAGCAACAAAAGGGTGTTTGCGGCAAGGCGGACGTAACATGTCCCCTCGCCAATGGGAGAGGGTTGCGAAAGCTTGGCAGCGCGCTGGCTAGCTGCAGCTGGGTGTGGGGTTTAGTTTCCTAGATTATCCACAACCCCTCACCAACTTCGACTAACCGCCTTCGCCAAGGCTTCGGCGCTAACGCTCCATATCCTCTCCCACTGGAGAGGGATGAGTGGCGTTAAAAAACCTATCGTTTTTTCTGTCTGCCTGCCATGACACCCCCAATGGCTTCCCCCAAATCCCAACGCGACCTAACCATTGGCCCGGTCGGCAAGACGTTGCTCTTGTTTGCGTTGCCGTCGCTTGGCGTGAACATTCTGCAATCGTTGAACCATTCGGTGAACTCGGTTTGGATTGGGCAATTTTTGGGGGTGGAGGCGCTGGCGGCTTCGGCGAATGCGGGGATGGTGATGTTCCTGATGTTCTCAACCCTGTTCGGTTTTTCGATGGCGACGACGATCTTGATCGGCCAGCATATGGGCCGCCGCGATATCGAAAGCGTGCGGCGGGTAATCGGCACATCACTGACGATGTTTGTGCTTGCAGGAGTCGCAATCGCGGCGCTCGGTTGGATTTTTGCCCCACAATTGCTGCGTCTATTGGCGACGCCAGAGGGCGCCTATCCGCTGGCTTTGACCTATTTACGGATCATGTTCCTCAGCATGCCGACGTCTTTCATTATGATCTTGCTGTCATCGTCGCTGCGCGGTGTGGGTGATTCTGTTACGCCAATGTGGAATTCGGTGCTGAATGTCGCGCTCGACATCGTCCTCAACCCGATCTTCATTCTGGGATTGGGGCCGATACCAGCAATGGGCATTGGTGGCTCTGCACTGGCAACGTTAATCGCGGGGCTGGTGACTGTCGCAGTGTTGATTCAACGGATTTATGCCAAGGATTTGGCCATTCGGCTGCGCGGGGTAGAGCTAGCTTGGCTGAAACCGACGGCGGCTTATCTTGGCCCGATTGCGCGTATGGGCCTGCCGATGGGGCTGTCGATGATTATCATGTCGGGGTCAGCGCTGGCGATGATCGGCCTTATCAACCGCGAAGGCGTGGATACCGCGGCCGCCTTTGGCGTGATGAACCAGCTGTGGAGCTATGTACAAATGCCTGCCGTTGCTGTCGGGAGCGCGGTCAGCGCGATGGCGGCGCAGAACATCGGTGCTGGCAAATGGGACCGTATAGGCAAAATCGCTTGGGCAGGGGTTGGCATCAATGTGGCGATGACGACAGTTATTTTGCTGGCGATCACTCTGTTTGACCGGGCATTGTTGGGCCTATTTTTGCCGGCGGATAGCAATGCGATCCCGGTTGCGATCCATATCAATCATGTGATCGGGTGGAGCTATATCCTGATGGGGATTTCGATGGTTGTGACTTTCATCGTGCGCGCCAACGGGGCAGTGGTTGGACCGTTGGTGATCTTGATACTCTCTGGCGTTATCGTCCGTTTCACCGTCGGTTTTGGCCTGCACGATGCGTATGGAGCGGACGCGATCTGGTGGGCGTTTATCGCAACTGGCGTGACCTCGGTTATCCTGTCGGTTGCCTATTATTATCATGGAGGCTGGCGAGACCGTTCCTTGCTGGGCAGCCCCGCCGGTGAGACCGAAGCCATTGCGTTAAACTAGGGGCCTTGCCCTAAGTCCGCATACACGGCTTTATTGCGCTGCAAAATGACGGTAGGAGACTAACGAGCTGCACGATATGCAGCGTTCAGGGGAAGGTTGCTAGCGGACAACGATGGATATCTATTTGCCCATAGCCGGATTGTCGGTCGACATTTTTGTCATCATCCTGCTGGGTGCGGCGGTTGGCATGCTGTCGGGAATGTTCGGTGTGGGTGGCGGATTTCTGACCACGCCATTGTTGATTTTCTATGGCATCCCGCCAGTGGTGGCGGCGGCCTCGGCCTCGACGCAAGTCACCGGTGCGAGCGTTTCGGGTGTGTTCGCGCATATGAAACGCGGCGGCGTCGATTTCCGCATGGGCGCTGTGCTGGTTGTAGGCGGGCTATTTGGCACGTTATTCGGCGCGTTATTGTTCCGTGTTTTGGAGGCTTGGGGCCAGATCGATACCGTTATCAACATCCTGTATGTTGTGATGCTCGGCGGCATTGGCGGCATGATGATGCGCGAAAGCCTTACCGCTGTGTTGGCAAAGCGCGCAGGACGCCCTGTTCCGGCCAGCAAAAGGCGGCATCACCCGCTGGTTGCTAATCTGCCGTGGCGCTGGCGCTTTTATCGGTCGGGGCTGTATATCTCGCCGCTGGCGCCGTTAGTCCTTGGCTTTATCACCGGCATTATGACGATGTTGCTGGGCGTGGGCGGCGGCTTCATCATGGTGCCTGCAATGCTTTACATACTGGGGATGAGCGCCAATGTCGTGGTGGGTACGTCGTTGTTCCAGATCTTGTTTGTGACGATGAGTTCAACGATTGTGCACAGCCTGACGACCAAAGCGGTCGATATTGTACTCGCGGTATTCTTGCTGATCGGCAGCGTCACCGGCGCACAGATTGGCGCACGCTTGGCGCAAAGGATGCAGCCTGAATATTTGCGGCTGTTCCTTGCGGCTATCGTCTTGCTGGTGGCAATCCGCATGGCGTTGGGCCTTGGCTGGCGGCCTGATGAAATTTACA
Source organism: Sphingomonadales bacterium (assembly GCA_043771985.1). Taxonomy (GTDB): domain Bacteria; phylum Pseudomonadota; class Alphaproteobacteria; order Sphingomonadales; family Sphingomonadaceae; genus Sphingorhabdus_B. The sequence continues at coordinate 82,848 of JAYVGQ010000032.1, read as the reverse complement.
CGTTGCAACTGTTATGATCGCGCGGCTGTTTTTGTTGATAGCGCTGTTGGCGATGCCCGGCGCCGTATTTGCACAATCGGCGGTGCCAAAACTGGTGCCCGATGTGTCGCAACGCGACATCAATATCCAGTCGCGATTCACCGGTGCAGAGCTGCTGTTATTTGGCGCAATCATCTATCCGCGCGGCGTTGTGCCAGACGGGCAGATCGATGTTGTTGTTGTGCTGCGAGGGCCGACACGGCCATTGATCGTGCGCGAAAAGCGACAGGTTGCGGGCATCTGGATCAACGCCGAAAGCATCGACTTCCGTTCCGCACCGACATATTATGCCATTGCCTCGTCGCGGCCTTTGGATAGCATCGTTGATGCCCGTACTGCCGCGATTTACGAGCTGGGGCTTAACCGACTGCAACTGTCACCCACCGGAGAGATTGATGCGAAAGAACTGCGCCGGTTTCGGTCTGGCCTTGTAGATTTGAACCGGCGCGATGGGTTGTATCTTGAGGCACCGAACAGCGTGAATGTGACGGATCAGGTGCTCTACCGCGCGCGGTTGACGATCCCGTCGAGCGTGCCAGAGGGGCGTTATGTCGCCGAAACGCTGCTGATTCGCGACGGGCGCGTGATTGTTGCAGATGATGGGGTGGCTGTAACGATCAGCAAAACGGGCTTTGAACGTTTTATAACGATTTTGTCGCAAAAATACTCTCTGCTTTACGGAACGCTTGCCGTGGTTATCTCTTTGTTGCTGGGCTGGATGGCTGGAATAGCATTTGCCCGGATTTGATCCGCAGTTATCAATTATTTACCTTATTTGACTATCCCCGGTGGGGAATATTCAACGAGGTGTATAGATGACTGACGCAGTTAACGGCCAGGGATTCGGATCGTTTCGTCCGCAAGACACAGCGGACACCGGGGCACAGGCAGCGGCAGCCAGCAGCGTGATGCCAGCATCGTCAGCCCGCCATGCGTCCAATGCGCGGTCATTACACCTGATCGGCACCGTGATAGAAATCGCAGGTTCGGGTTCACAAATCAGCATGGAGGCGTCTCAGCTTCACGCGTTGATGGAGCACAGCGACCCAAGCGTTGCAACCGCAGGACAGGTCGGCAGCCAGATCAAAATTCGTGTTGGCAACATCTGGCTTCTCGCCAGTATTCGCACTCAAAAATTGCACCCCCGCGACCCCAGTATGATTACGGCGTTGGTCGATTTTCTGGGCGAAGGCGATGAAGAACGGCTGACTGGCAAGATCTATAATTTCCGTCGCGGTGTCACGCGGTACCCGGTTCCGGGATCAGATGTTTACGCGGTTTCCAGCGCCGATCTGAAACAGGTTTACGCCGCCGATGGGCGCATGAATGTGGAAATCGGCACCGTGTTTCCGACAAAGGATATTCGTGGTTCTTTGTACATCGATGCGATGCTGGGCAAACACTTTGCGCTATTGGGATCGACCGGCACCGGTAAATCGACCAGCGCAGCCTTAATCCTGCATAAAATTTGCGACGTCGCGCCCGAAGGCCACATCGTGATGATTGATCCGCACGGTGAATATAGTGCCGCGTTCAAAACCAACGGCGCGTTGTTCGATGTGAACAATCTAGCGCTTCCCTATTGGATGATGAATTTTAGCGAACATTGCGAAGTCTTTGTCACATCAAAGGGCGATGAAAAGCAGATGGATTGCGATATTCTTTCTCGTTGTTTGCTTCAGGCGCGGTCAAAAAACCGTATTGCTGAAAGCGTCGGCAAACTGACCGTTGATGCGCCGATCCCGTATCTTTTGTCTGATCTGACAAACATTATCCAGAATGAAATGGGCAAGCTGGACAAGGCTTCGTCAAGCGCACCGTTCTTGCGGTTGAAAGGCAAGATTGAGGAAATGAAGGCCGATCCTCGCTATAACTTCATGTTCTCCGGTATGCTCGTTGGCGATACGATGGGCGATTTCATCTCGAAAATTTTTCGCCTACCCAGCATGGGCAAACCGATTTCTATCATCGATGTCTCCGGCGTGCCTTCTGATATTACTGCAACAGTGGTCGCGGTGCTGTCGCGGCTGGTGTTCGATTATGCCATCTGGTCGCGCAATGAACCGCAACGACCGATCCTGTTGGTTTGTGAAGAGGCGCATCGTTACATCCCGTCGGACCGCGTTGCAGGTGATAGCGCAGTGCGCACAATCCTCGAACGTATTGCCAAGGAAGGCCGCAAATACGGTGTTTCTTTGGGCCTGATTACGCAGCGACCATCCGATTTGGCCGAAGGCGTGCTGTCGCAGTGCGGTACGATTATTTCGATGCGGTTGAACAACGACCGCGACCAGGCCTTTGTCCGCGCTGCGATGCCCGAAGGTGCGCGTGGTTTTCTTGATTCGATTCCCGCGCTTCGTAACCGCGAATGCATCATCTGCGGCGAAGGCGTCTCGATCCCGATCCGCGTTGCGCTTGATACGTTGGAGGAGGAAAAGCGCCCGGCGTCTGAAGATCCGCTATTCTCTGTTCTATGGCAGGAAACTGGCGGCGAAGAACAAATGCTGGAGCGCGTTGTGCGACGGTGGCGCAGTCAGGGACGATAAGTCTTACCTTTTCTCAAAGGGCGTCAACCCGCGACCCAACCGGTTCGAGCCCAAGGTCGGCCGGTCATCGCCCCATACCGCGACAAAGATAGTGTTGCGGTCCACGTCCGGCGCAATGCTGGCGTCGTTGCCGCTAATGGCAAGCGCACTGCTGCTACGTGTGGCACCTTCGGCGGCGACCGCGATAAAGGCGCTGTAATTTTCTTTGTCTTTGCCTTGGACGAACACATTTCCGTTAATCATCCCCGATGCGCCGCCGGGTAAGTCGATCATATAATTGGTCGTTTTGCCGCGCGTGTCGTCGAACGCGTTGTTCTGAATAATCGCGCGCGCCGCCCGGGTTTTGACATAATGGCCGCCGTTGCCGCGTTCAAACCGGCTGCGTGTGACTGTTAACGAACCAAAATTGCCAACATAGATGCTGTGCGCACAGCTTAGCCCGCGGTCGCACCGGCCAAGCCCTGAAAAAGTTGATTGGTCGATGATGATTTCGCTGGCAGGGTCTTCGGCGGTCAAAATGCCCTGTTCGCTGTTGCGAAACACTGACCGCGTGATGTCCAGATTGCCCTTTTCCAGCCGGATGCCCGCGCCATTGCCATCGGGCACAGCCATGCGTTGAAAGACTATGCCGTCGACTGCGGCGGAACGCCCGCGCAACACCAACGCCGCTTTGCCTTCACAAATGCCGCCATCGAAAATGGTCTGCCCAGCAACTTGCGCGCGATAGGAAACATGCCCTGCGGTCTGCACTGCGCAGTCACGGTACGTGCCAGGTGCGATGGAAATGGTACCCTGCCCATCGGCAATCGCCGCGACAGCGTCGGACAATCGCGCATAGCTGCGTCCAGTTTCGGACACTGTAAAAGCGCCGCTGCCTTGTGCGCTGGCAGTGGTGGCTAGGGTAGCTGCCGCGACGGCGACGATAAGGAGCAGGCGCATGAGGGTACCTCTATGTGTGGCAGAATGTTGTCTGGTGGATAAACTTTATGCCGGTGTAACTCCAGCCGATTAACCACGGCTTGCGGATAATGTGTTGCCGTGGAACACGGCGTTGTGCCCTAGCTACTCATTCAAGTTCGGCCGTAAATACTGCCGTGCCTTATCCAGTTCCAACCCGCGCCGTGCGGCATAATCCGCAACCTGATCCTCGCCGATCCGCGCAACGCCGAAATACTCGGCTTGCGGGTGGCCGAAGTAGAAGCCGGATACCGCCGCTGTGGGCAACATCGCAAAGCTCTCGGTCAGCGTAATCCCCGTCCGGTGCGTCGCATCGAGCAAAGCAAACAATGTGGGTTTCTGGCTGTGGTCGGGGCAGGCGGGATAGCCCGGCGCGGGGCGGATGCCGCGATATTGCTCTTTGATAAGCGCTTCATTGGTTAGCTGTTCATTGGGGGCGTAACCCCATAATTCCTGCCGCACATGTAAATGCATCCGTTCGGCAAAGGCTTCGGCAAGGCGGTCGGCAAGCGCCTTTAGCATGATGTCTGAATAGTCATCGATCGCGGCTTTGAACTCGGCGAGTTTCACGCCGATGCCGTGGCCGGTGGTAACAGCAAAGCCGCCAATCCAGTCGCCATCAGGCGAAATGAAGTCAGCCAAGCACATGTTTGCTTTACCCTCACGCTTAGCGATTTGCTGACGCAGGAACGGCAGGCGGACATGCTCTTCGTTGTCGAGGTGGACAACGACATCATCGCCCTCACGCGCGCAAGGCCACAGCCCCGCAACGCCGCGCGCGCGCAGCCATTTTTCGTTGATGATTTTATCAAGCATCGCATTGGCGTCAGCAAACAGATTGGTCGCACTTTCGCCCACGACCACGTCGGTCAGGATGCCGGGATAAACACCATGCAATTCCCATGCGCGAAAGAACGGCGTCCAGTCGATATAATCGCGCAGGTCGTTTAGATCCCAATCGTCATAGACATGGACGCCGGATTGCAATGGCTTGGGTGGTTTCAGGCTCTCGTCGATTTCAAAGCCATTGGCGCGGGCTTCGTCCAGCGTTGCTAGTGGCTTGGCCGTTTTGCCCGCACGGGCATCGCGGATATGCTGATATTCAACCTTGGTTTCGGCAACGAATTTCTCGGCGAGCGTATCGCTGACCAAAGTAGAGGCTACACCCACTGCGCGGCTGGCATCAAGCACATGCACAGTCGGGCCAGAATACGCCGTTTCGATGCGCAGTGCCGTGTGCGTCTTTGACGTCGTGGCGCCACCGATCAGCAGCGGCATCGTCATGCCAGCGCGCTCCATTTCCTCAGCTACTGTGACCATTTCATCCAGCGACGGCGTGATAAGGCCGGACAGTCCGATCATATCGACGTCATTTTCGACGGCTGTTTTCAGGATTTCCTGCCACGGCACCATGACGCCAAGGTCGATGATTTCAAAGCCATTGCATTGCAAGACAACGCCGACGATGTTCTTGCCGATGTCGTGGACGTCACCTTTGACAGTGGCCATGATGATCCGGCCTTTGCCTTTGCTGTTCGCGTCCTTTTCCGCCTCGATATAGGGGAACAGATGCGCCACGGCTTTCTTCATGACGCGTGCGGATTTAACGACTTGTGGCAAAAACATTTTGCCACTGCCAAACAGATCGCCGACGACATTCATCCCGTCCATCAGCGGACCTTCGATGACTTCAATGGGGCGACCGCCGCGTGCTTTGATTTTTAGCCGCGCCTCTTCGGTGTCGTCGACAACATGCGCGTCGATCCCTTTAACCAGGGCATGTTCGATGCGTTTTTCCACCGCCCAGCCGCGCCATTCGGCGGCGGCCTTTTCTTGCGCTGCGTCGGTGCCTTTATACCGTTCGGCAAGCGCGATTAGCCGTTCGGTCTGGCTTTCAAACGGACTGTCCGCCGATAGCGGCCGGTTGAGGACAACATCCTCGCACGCATCGCGCAATTCGGCGTCGATAGTGTCGTACACGTCCAGCTGCCCGGCATTGACAATCGCCATGTCAAGGCCGGCGGGGATGGCGTGGAACAGGAACACACTGTGCATCGCGCGTCGGACCGGTTCATTGCCACGAAAGCTAAACGACAGGTTCGACAGCCCGCCCGAATAATGCGCATGCGGGCACAGGACGCGCAATTCCTTGATCGCTTCGATAAAATCGACGCCGTAATTGTTATGTTCCTCGATACCGGTGGCGACTGCAAAGACATTGGGGTCAAAAATGATGTCTTCGGGCGGAAAGTCGATACCGACCAGCAGATCGTACGCGCGTTTGCAGATTGAAACTTTGCGTGCCTGTGTGTCAGCCTGACCCTTTTCGTCAAATGCCATCACGACAGCGGCGGCGCCATAGGCCATGCACAGCCGCGCATGATGCAGGAATGCGTCTTCGCCCTCTTTCATCGAGATCGAATTGACGATCGGCTTGCCCGACACACATTTCAGGCCAGCCTCAATCACACTCCATTTCGACGAATCGATCATTACCGGCACGCGCGCGATATCGGGCTCGGCAGCAATGCGTTTCAGGAACGTTGTCATCGCCATTTCGGCGTCGAGCAAGCCTTCGTCCATGTTGACGTCAACAATTTGCGCGCCATTTTCCACTTGCTCACGCGCGACCTCGACTGCAGCTTCATAGTCATCGGCCATGATAAGCTTTTTGAACTTGGCGCTGCCGGTGACGTTGGTGCGTTCGCCGATATTGACGAACGTTGAGCCGCTTGGGCGGGAGGCGGTGGTTGTTTGGTTCATGATATGTCTATTCAACTATTCGCAGTTCAGGCCGCCAAATTAAATGGTTCAAGCCCGGCTAGCCGGGTGTGCACAGATGCGGTCGGCACAACGCGCGGCGCACGATCAGCAACGGCCTTGGCAATCGCGCTGATATGCGCAGGTGTGGTGCCGCAGCATCCGCCGACGACATTGACCAAACCATCATCCAGCCATTCCTCGATTAGGCGCGCGGTTTGGTTGGGCAGTTCGTCATATTCGCCCAGTTCGTTGGGCAGGCCCGCATTGGGATAGGCCATCACCAGCGCATCGGCGCTTTTTGCCAGCTCTGCGATATACGGTCGCAACAGGTCTGCGCCGAAGGAACAGTTCAGCCCAATGGTCATCGGCTTCACATGGCGGATGCTGTGCCAGAAACCCTGCACAGTGTGGCCGGACAGGTTGCGGCCCGACATGTCAGTGATTGTCATGGAAATCATCAACGGGACGTCACAACCTGATGCCGCCGCCGATTCCTGCGCTGCCATTGCGGCGCATTTGGCGTTCAGCGTGTCAAAAATTGTCTCGATCAACAAAAAGTCGACACCGCCTTCGATCAGGGCATCGCATTGTTCGCGATAGTCAGCTTTTAACGTATCGAAATCGACCTCGCGATAGCCCGGGTCGTTGACGTCGGGAGAGAGCGACAAAGTTTTATTGGTCGGCCCAACCGAGCCTGCGACAAATCGCCTGATGCCGTCATTGGCCTCTGCCCGGTTCGCACATTCGCGCGCCAATTTCGCGCTTTCAATATTGATGCGCTGCACCAGATGTTCGCAGCCATAATCGGCCATCGCCACACGGGTGGAGCTAAACGTATTTGTCTCGATCAAATCCGCGCCCGCCGCCAGATACGCGTCATGGATGCCGCCGATGATGTCGGGACGCGTGACGGAAAGCAGATCGTTATTACCCTTTTGATCTTTAGCCAGGTCAAGGTCGCCGCGATAATCGGCCTCGCCCAATTTGTGCTGCTGGATCGCAGTGCCATAGCCGCCGTCAAAGACGAGGATGCGCGATTGGCAAGCGGCAGTGAATGCTTCGCGCGCGTTCATGCTGCTTGCTCCTGCGCTGCGGCAACTGGACGTTTGCCGAGCAGATGGCAAATCGCATAGCTTAATTCTGCGCGGTTCAATGTGTAGAAATGAAACTGCCGAACGCCGCCCGCGTATAGGCGGCGGCATAGTTCAGCCGCGATCGTGGCGGCGACCAGCTGGCGTGCTGCTGGATGATCGTCAAGGCCATCAAAAGTATGCGCCATCCATTCGGGGATCGCAGTTCCGGTCATCTTTGACATCCGCTGGATCGCGCCGAAATTGGATACTGGCATAATCCCGGGAACGATCTCGGCGTTAATCCCCGCAGCAGCAGATGCATCACGGAACCGGAAAAAGGTTTCGGGTTCAAAAAAGAACTGCGTAATTGCACGGCTTGCGCCTGCGTCCAGCTTGCGTTTCAGGAAGTCGATGTCGGTTTGCGCTGTCGTCGCTTGTGGATGTGTTTCGGGATAGGCGCTGACTGAAATTTCAAACGCGTGACGTTTGCGCAATCCCTCGACCAGTTCAGCTGCACTTGCATAGCCTTGCGGATGCGGAACGAAGCTTGCTTCAGTTCCCGGCGGATCACCGCGCAGCGCAACGATATGCCGCACACCTGCTTCCCAATAGGCATCAGCGATTTCGTCAATTTCGGCGCGACTGGCATCGACGCAAGTCAAATGTGCCGCGGCTGGAATGTTGGTTTCTTTGGCAATCCGTGCGACTGTATTATGCGTGCGTTCGCGCGTTGTGCCGCCGGCGCCATATGTTACCGACACAAAGCGGGGGCCGAGCGGTTCCAGCGTCACCACAGACTCCCACAATTGCTCTTCCATCTTTTCGGTTTTGGGCGGGAAGAACTCAAAGCTGATCTCCGCATCACCCGAAAGTCCGGCAAAAAGAGGTGCGCCCAATGCACGGCGCGATTCGGCCATTTGGTCAAGGGAGAGTATCATGCTGAGATCCTAAGGTTGGGAGATTCGATAATGTTTGAGGATTGGCCAGAGGCCAGTTGCCGCGTGCCAGACCAGATTTTTACCACAAGCTTTCCGCCCTCTAGCGTTTCGACCGCAGATAAAGTCAGGCCGTTCGCAGCAAATGTCCGTTTCATCATGTCGTCGGCAAAACCGAGTCTGGCATGTGCGTGTACGCTGCGCAGTTCTTCAAAGTCGTGGCTGGCGAAATCGACGATCACTAAACGTCCAGCAGGGGCAAGCAGCCGAGCGGCTTCGGCAATCACATAATCAGGCGTCTGTGCATAATGCAGCACTTGATGGAACAATATCGTGTCAAAACTGCTATCCGCAAACGGCAGCTTGTTAAAATCACCAAGCACAATTTCGGTGTGGGACTGAACCGATGCGGCATTGGGCAGGCCTGCCAGCTTTGCGCGCGCCAGCCGCAGCATCTCTCCGCTGTTATCGACGGCAACAAACTTTTCGGCCTGATCTGCGAAAATTTCGATCATCCGGCCAGTGCCGGTGCCGATATCAAGCACGCGGCCCATGGGTTTTTTTGCAATCAGTGTCTTTAACGCATCCTCAACTTCTGCTTCGGCGATATGTAACGAACGTAGGCTATCCCATTCGGCCGCATGGCTGGTGAAATAGTCTGCGGCCATTGCTGCGCGATCGGCGCGCACTTCATCCAGCCGTTTTATATCACGCAAGACCGGCTTGGAATCATCGGTCCCAGGTAAAGCGAACAAAGGCTCCAGCGTGCCGTCGGTTAACATTGCGCCGGGACGAAGGAATACCCAGGCACCCTCGCGCCGCCGCTCTGCGATCCCTGCTTCGTCAAGAATCCGGATATGGCGAGAAACACGTGGTTGGCTTTGCCCCAATATCTGCACTACTTCACTGACTGACAACTCCAGTTGCCGGATCAGCAACGCGATTCGCATCCGCGTCGGGTCGGCCAATGCGCGCATTATGTTGAGTAACGGGGTCATGCTCTAATCACATAAAGAAATCTTTATATCCTGTCAATTGACGCAAATATGACATTTTTATGCGCGACCTTTATCATAATCAACGTATGCCGATGTCGCTTGGGCGCATTGTGCAAAATGCCGATTGCTAACAAAAAACCAAAAAGGTAGAAAATAGGTCGCAAGTCCAACAAGCACTCCGCTTGGCAAGCTTGTTTGGTCATTAAAAGTTTTTAGGGGGTTACCCAAATGAAGAAATTTGCTGTTTCCGTTGTTATCGCGTCCGCAATGGCGCTTGCTGCTTGCTCAGGCGCAGCTACCGAAGAAGCTGCTACCGAAGGCGCAGAAGCTGCTGAAGCTGGCGCAGAAGCCGCTGCTGCTGGTGCAGAAGCTGCTGCTGACGGCGCTGCTGCCGCTGGTGAAGCTGCTGCAACCGGTGCTGCTGCAACCGGCGAAGCCGCTGCTGCGGGCGCTGCTGCTGCTGGCGACGCTGCTAAGGCAGGCGCTGACAAGGCAACTGAAGTCGTCAAGGCTGGTGCCGAAGCGATGAAGGAAGAAGCCAAGAAGTAATTCTTGGTCGCTATCTAAAGCGATTTTGAAGAAGGCTGTTCTGCTGAAAAGCAGGGCAGCCTTTTTCTTTTGCGTTGGCGTTTGCAAACCGCTAATGCGCCCGCTCCCAAGCTTGCTCAACATCTGTTGGGGTACTTGGAACACTGTCGATAAATCAGATTAGGGATTGCCCACATGAAAAAAATTGCTGTTTCTCTTGTTCTCGCTTCCGCGATGGCTCTTGCTGCTTGCTCAGGCGCACAAGAAGCTGGCGAAGAAGCTGCTGAAGCTGGCGCAGAAGCCGCTGAAGCTGGTGCCGACGCTGCAACCGCTGGTGCAGAAGCCGCTGGTGAAGCTGCCGCTGCAACTACCGAAGCTGCTGCTGCAACAACCGGTGAAGCTGCTGCTGCAACCGGCGAAGCTGCTGCAAAGGCTGGCGAAGCTGCTGCAAAAGCTGGTGAAGCTGCCGCAACCGGTGCTGCCGCTGCTGCTGGCGCGATGAAGGAAGAAGTTAAGAAGTAATTCTTGACCGCTTTTATAAGCAAAATTGAAAAAGGGCTGTCGTGCGAAAGCAGGGCAGCCTTTTTCTTTGCCTGTTATATGTCGCGCGCTATGATGCTGTGATGCGATCGGGCACCAAAAATTTGATGTTTTCAGCGACGTTGTTGCTCATCGTCAGCGCGTGCGGTCCAGCGGATAGCGACCCCGGTCCTGGTGGCGTTACTGCTGCTGATGCCAAAGCACTAGATGCCGCCGCAAAGAAGCTCGACGAGCGTAGCAAAGGTGGCACGCCCGATACTAAAGACTGACGGCTAACGATGTGCCTGCGCGACAGCCTGTGACACGCCTTGCATCATTTCCATCCGCTGCGGGATCGACGAAGTTGTGTCGGCCATCATCACAGCCACTGCATACCGTTTTCCGTCAGGGGCGGTCATGATGCCGATATCATTATAGCCAGTTGAGATGGCGGCTAATTGCTGGCCTGTCCCGGTTTTATGGCCAAAACGCCAGCCAACCGGCACGCCCGCCTTCAATCGGTTTGGACCACTGCTGGTGCGCTCCATCATTGCCATCAGCATCCGTGTCGACGGTGCGGATAGCAAGTTGCCTTTGCTCAACTCGCCTAGGGCTTTCACGGCTGCGATCGGACTTGCACCGTCTACGGGATCGGCCAGATAGCGGTCGAGCGCAACCTTACGCTGGTCATAAGACAGCTTGGCACGTGCCGCCTCAAAATTCCGTCCGATCGCGTAATCCTGCTGCCACTCCATCCCTGCAATTCCGGACTGAAGCTTCCGTTCGCCTGGCCCAAAACGGATTTTGCCCAATCCTTTTCGCGCGATAAATGCACGAACAGCCTCTGGGCCACCAACTGTCCGCAACAGGCTGTCATTGGCGGTGCAATCGCTGGTGGTGACCGACTGCTCCAGCAACGAAAGTACCGTCTCGTTTACCTCACCGTTGGCGAGCACCCGCGCGCGAATTGGTTGGTAAAACAGCGTCAGGTCATTGCGCGTTATGCGGACAATCTGGTCAAGCTTCAATTTGCCGCTATCTACTTGATCGAGCACCGTCAGCGCCACCCACAGCTTTGAAACGCTTTGCTGGGGGAACAGCTCCTCCCCGCGTTTGGAAAATGACCAGTTGCCATCGATAGCGAGCACTGCAACGCCCGTCCGCCCGGGAAAGTTGCGCCATAATGCATCGATCTGAACCTCCAGCGCTTCGGGGGCAGCGCTCACTTTTGGCTGCACCACAACGGGCGGCGGCGACGGCTTAAAAATTATGATGGGCTTAACGACCGGGGGCGGCGATTTTTGAACAGGCGGCGGTGGTGCTGACGAACATGCCGCAAGCAGCATCGACGTGATCACAGCTAGCGCGAGGCGCAATCGAAAGGTTGCAGATGTCATATTGGGCATTTGCCACAGCCTGTATGAATTGCAACCGAACGAAGAAATGCCCTGCGCTAAGCTTTGCGATGAACGATTCGCCTCACGCGGCGAAGCGAGGATATGTGACGCGGCGTAAGGATTTGACTTGACCTCATCCGTCTACCGCTGTTGTTCTCGGGCATATTTTGAAAAGGCGTCAGACTAAATCATGGATAACGAAAACGGCATCTTCATCGGCGCAGCGGTCAAAAAGGGCGGCATCGGGGAGCCACAATATCTGAACCTGAAACGCGCCAACCGCCACGGCTTAATCGCGGGCGCAACTGGCACGGGAAAGACTGTGACGCTGCAGGGGTTGGTCGATAGCTTTTCAGCCATTGGCGTTCCCGTGTTTGTCTCTGACGTAAAGGGAGATTTGGCGGGGCTGGCGATGGCCGGGTCACCGACGGGAAAGCTGCACGACGCCTTTACTGCACGCGCCGCAGAGATTGGCTATCAGAACTATAGCTACGCCGACAACCCTGTCGTATTTTGGGATCTGTACGGGGAACAGGGGCATCCCATTCGCACCACCATTTCCGAAATGGGCCCGTTATTGCTGTCACGCATATTGAACTTAAACGAAACACAAGAAGGCGTCCTTAGCATCGCCTTCCGCATCGCCGACGATGAAGGCATGTTGTTGCTAAACCTTGAAGATTTGCAAGCGATGCTAATCTGGTGCGCGGATAACACCGCGTTGATCGGTACAAGATATGGCCATGTAACGAAAGCATCGGTCGGATCAATCCAGCGCCAGCTACTGACATTAGAAGATCAGGGCGGCGCGCGTTTTTTTGGCGAACCTGCGCTGGAAATCAACGATTTCCTGAAAGTGGACGACACAGGCCGCGGGCACGTGAACGTCTTGGCGGCTGACAGGTTGATGTCCAGCCCGAAACTCTATGCGACGTTCCTGTTGTGGTTTCTGTCCGAATTGTTCGAGGCGCTGCCAGAGGTGGGCGATCCCGATAAGCCAAAGCTGGTGTTCTTTTTTGACGAGGCGCATTTGCTGTTCGACGAAGCGCCCGACGCGTTGATGGATAAGGTCGAACAGGTCGTCCGCTTGATCCGGTCAAAAGGCGTCGGTGTCTATTTCATCACGCAAAACCCGATTGATATTCCCGAAAAAGTCGCCGGCCAACTGGGTAACCGGGTGCAGCACGCTTTGCGCGCCTTTACCCCGCGCGACCAAAAGGCAATCAGAGCGGCGGCGGAGACATTCCGCATCAACCCTGATCTGGATGTTGCGACTGCAATTACCGAATTGAAAGTCGGCGAGGCGCTGGTTTCGACGCTGATGGCTGATGGCGCGCCGTCGATTGTCCAGCGTACGCTTATCAAGCCGCCACAGTCGCGCGTTGGACCATTGGACGCAAAAGAACGCGCGATTATTCAGTCGATTTCGCCGTTTTCTGACAAATACGACACCGAAGTTAACCGCGAGTCTGCCTATGAAGTGCTTCGGCAAAAGGCGACTGACGCTGCAAATGTCGCGCAGCAGGTCGATGAGCAAAGCGTCGAAGAAGTGCGCAAGCAGCCGCGGCTATCCGAATCGCTTTGGGGCAAAGTCGGCAAAGCGGCTGCAGGCGCCGCCGCCGCCTCGGCAGGCACTATGATCGCGCGTTCGCTGACCGGACGGAAATCAAGCGCATCGCCTGCGAAAAGCGCGGCCGGCGCGGTGGCCGGTGCATTGGGGACAGAACTTGGCAAAGCGATAGGTTTTCCCGGCCTTGGCCGGTTCGCGCGCGGATTGCTTGGGGGGTTAATGCGGTAAAATGACACGGCCCGGAATTGCTTCCAGGCCGTGTCGGCATTCGCCGATTGCAGATGGGTCGCTTGCGCAATTAGCCGACGAATACCGAGCCCCTGTTTGACAATGATGTTCTAGCAAATTGTAAAATTGTATGATTGGATAAAAACGCCACCGGCAAATTTGGCAAGCCCATCGCAAGAATCGTTGCAATCACAAATTTAATCGCGCAGTTAAACTGGAGGAGAGGAAATTGCCGATGAATGCGCCGATGCCCGGTAGACCGGCGAAGTCCGAGCTAGCCGATTTTGAGCAACAATGCGATGCGTGGTTTGCGGATAACGTCGTTGCCGAACCTGGCTTCATGCTGCCGCTGACATTCATGGAAGTTTCCACCGACGCGCAATTTGACTTTCTGCGGGACTGGCAGCGTAAAGTTTATGAAGCGGGCTATTTGGGGATGAGCTGGCCCGCCGAATATGGCGGCGGCGGGATGCATCCCGATTTTCAGCGCGCGGCAACGCGGATCATGCGCAAATATGATGCACCGATTTTGCTAAACGCGATCGGCACTGGTTGGGCCGGGCCATTGATCCTGGACGTAGGGACTGAGGCGCAACGCCGCCGCTATATTAAGCCGATCCTGTCCGCCGAAGAAATCTGGTGTCAGGGGTTTTCTGAACCTGAAAACGGTTCGGACCTTGGCAATGCACAGTTGAAAGTGGTGCGAGCCAAAAATAAAAATGGCGCTGACGGTTATGCGGCGACCGGTTCTAAAATCTGGACGTCATTGGGCGACCGTGCTGATCATATGATCTTGCTGGCGCGGACGGCTTCTGACGGGGCGAGCAAATATGCCGGACTTAGTTTTTTCCTGGCGCCAATGAAAGTTGCGGGCGTGGAAACGCGCCGCATAAAAAAGCTGACGGGCGAATACGGTTTCGTCCAAAGCTTCTTCGATAATGCCCACATCCCTGCCGACTGCCTGATGGGTGACGAGGGCCAAGGCTGGTCAATGGCGATGAAGACGCTGGAGTATGAACGCGGCACTAAAGTTAATTTGGCGGGCGGATATTACAGTAAAGATATGGATGTGATGGCGATTGTCGATCTGGCGCGGCGGTCGGTGCGCGGCGGAAAGCCGGTGCTCGACGATCCAGTGATGCGTGATCGGCTGGTCGATTTTCTTATCGATATTCAGGGGATGAATTTGAATAGTCAGCGGCGGAGTATCGGGGCGCTGAATCAAGACCGCCCCATGGGCCTGGCGCTGATGAACAAGCTGACCCGCACCGAACTAGTCCGCGAATTGACGCAATTCTCGCTGCAATTTCAGGGCACACGCGCAGGATATTATGCGGGCGACGAAGAGGCTGTAGATGCCGGTTTCTGGCACCGCGCCTATCTCAACAGCTTTTCCGCAACGATCGGCGGCGGCACTAGCGAGATTCAGAAAAACATCATTGGCGAGCATGTGCTTGGCCTGCCCAAGACACGTTAAAGAGAGGCCTGCCGAATGAGCGAAGTATTGACTGCAGTGCAGGACAGCGTCCTGATTATCACCATAAACCGGCCCGAGGCGCGAAACGCCGTCAACAGAGCGGTGGCCGAGGGGATAGCCGACGCGATGGAGCGACTGGATAGCGATGGCTCGATCAATGCCGCGATCCTGACCGGTGCCGGTGGGACATTCTGTTCAGGCATGGACCTGAAAGCGTTTTTGACCGGCGAATTGCCGCTGGTGAAAGGCAAAGGCTTTGCCGGTTTTGTCGAGGCGCCGCCTGCTAAACCGTTAATCGGTGCGGTTGAAGGCTATGCGCTGGCGGGCGGGATGGAAGTTGCCATTGCTTGCGATTTGCTGGTCGCAAACACCAACGCACAGTTCGGCATTCCAGAGGTAAAGCGCGGCTTGGTCGCAGCGGGCGGCGGCTTGCTGTCGCTGCCCTCGATGATCGGCACACGGATGGCGAAGGAACTGGCGCTGACGGGCGACTTTATTTCGGCTCAGCGCGCCTACGAGATTGGCTTTGTCAACCGGATCACAGACGGCGCAGCGCTGGATGCTGCGCTGGAACTGGCAAGCAAAATCGCGGCGAATGGCCCGATGGCTTTGATCGCCTCTAAACGCATCATCGACGAACGGCCCGATTGGAATTCGGAAAACATGTGGCCAAAGCAAAGCGAGATTGCCGCTAGCATTATGGCATCAAACGATGCTCGCGAAGGGGCGGCGGCGTTTGCGCAAAAACGCAAACCCAATTGGACCGGCAGCTGAAAGGATAATCTGTGACTCACCCTAAAATCCACGCCGCAACGCACCCTGATAAAGCCGCTGTCATTATGGCGGGTTCAGGCGAGACGATCAGCTTTGCCCAGCTTGATGCCAATTCAAACCAAGTCGCGCATTTGTTTCGCTCTTTAGGGCTGGGGCACGGCGACACTGTAGCAATCTGCATGGAAAACCGTGCGGAGTTTTTCGATCTGTGCTGGGGCGCGCAGCGAAGCGGTTTGGTCTATGTCGCGATTAGCAACCGGCTAACCGCTTCTGAAATAGACTATATTCTGGGCGACAGCGGCGCACAGGTTTTGGTGGCTTCTCCAAATCTCGGCGATGCGCTCGATCAGCTGCAAAGCCCGGTAAAGCGCTATATCATAGGGGGCGAGAAGGCGGGATGGCTTGGGTTGGAAATGGCTCTGGCGGACATGCCCATAACGCCTGTTGCCGACGAGCGTGCCGGCACCGATATGCTGTATAGTTCGGGCACCACCGGCCAACCCAAAGGCGTGCGGCTGCCGCTGCCTGCCGACCCCGATATTGCCGCCGTCAGCCCGCTGGCGATGATCGCTGCGGGGGCGTTTACTTTTAGCGCCGATAGCATTTATCTATCGCCTGCACCGCTTTATCACGCTGCGCCATTGCGTTGGTGCATGTCGGTTCACCGGCTCGGCGGGACGCTGGTTATTATGGAGAAATTCGACCCGGAAGCGGCGCTGGCCGCTATCGAACAATACGGCATTACCGACAGCCAATGGGTACCAACGCATTTCGCCCGGATGCTGAAACTACCCGAAGAAGTCCGCCTTAAATATGACCACTCTACGCTGAAATGTGCGGTGCACGCCGCCGCCCCCTGTCCCGTCCCGATCAAGCAAGCGATGATTGATTGGTGGGGGCCAGTTATTCGCGAATACTACGCGGGAACCGAAGGCAATGGCTTCACGTTCATCTCCAGCGAAGAATGGCTCGGGCATATCGGCTCGGTCGGTAGGCCGTTGAATGCGGTCATCCATATCTGCGACGAACAGGGCGAGGAAGTGGCTGCCGGCGAAGAAGGCGTTGTCTATTTCGAAAGCGAGTCGCAGTTCAGCTATCATAATGATCCGGTCAAAACCGCCGAAAGCCGGCATCCTCAGCATCCCACATGGTCGATGCTTGGCGATGTTGGAAAAGTCGATGCTGAGGGCTTTTTGTACCTGACCGACCGCAAAAGCTTTATGATCATTTCGGGCGGGGTGAACATCTATCCGCAAGAGATCGAGAACCTGCTGGTGTCGCATCCCAAAGTTGCTGACGCCGCCGTCATTGGCGCGCCTGATGAGGATATGGGTGAAAAAGTGGTCGCGGTGGTGCAGCCGCTTGATTGGGCAACCGCGGGCGAAGAGCTCGCCGACGAGCTCAAAGCCTATCTTCGCATTAGCTTGTCGGGCGTAAAAATGCCGCGCCAGGTCGATTTCCGGCAAGAGCTTCCCCGCCATGCGACTGGTAAGCTATACAAGAGGCTGGTGCGCGACGAGTACTGGGCCACGCGCGATAGCAAGCTGGTGTAAGGGGAAGCCGACATGAACGCACCCGTCGCCAGCGCTGAGACTGCACTCGCTGTGATTGATCCAAAAGCCTATGCGGCGTGGGACCTGTTGCTTGATCTGTTCGACAGCATCCGCGCGGAAACGCCTGTACTGCGCATCGAAAGCCCGTCGGGCGATCATGAATCGTTTTGGCTGATAACGCGTCACGATGATGTGATGCGGATCAGCAAAGATAACGTCACGTTTTTGAACGCTCCGCGCCCGTCGGTGTTTACCAACAAGGCAGGCGAAGCACTGGCGCGCAGCATTACAGGTGGCTCGCCGAATCTGGTGCAGTCGTTGGTATCGCTTGACGCACCGAAACACCCAAAGCTGCGGCGGTTGACGCAAGAATGGTTCATGCCGAAAAATCTGCGACTGATTGAGGCGGATATTCGCGCATTGGCCAAACGCACAGTTGATAAACTGGTTGCGGCGGGGCCAGAGGCCGACTTTGTACCTTTGGTGTCGGCACCCTATCCGCTGCATGTGGTGATGCAAATATTGGGCGTTCCCGAAGAAGACGAGCCGCGCATGTTGTTTTTGACGCAGCAGATGTTTGGCGGACAAGATGAAGAGCTCAATAAATCGGGCATCGCTAACCTGTCGCCGCAACAGATTACGGAGATTGTTCTGGGTGCCGTGAAGGATTTCACCGCCTATTTCGAATCGCTGGCGGCGAAAAGGCGCGCAGCCCCGACCAAGGATGTCGCAACGATATTGGCCAATGGCACCATCGACGGTGCGCCGCTCGATCCGCTCGATTTGGCGGGATATTACATCATTATCGCCGCAGCCGGACATGACACAACCTCGGCTAGCACCGCAGGCGCGATGTTGGCGCTTGCGCGCGATCCCGGACAATTTGCGACGGTAAAGGCTGACCGCAGCTTGGTTGCCGGAATTGTCGAAGAGGCGATTCGTTGGACGACACCCGTGCAGCATTTCATGCGCATGGCGAATGAGGATGTGGAGTTAAGCGGCGTCAAGATCGCCAAGGGCGACTGGTTGATGATGAACTATGTCGCGGCCAATCACGACCCGCAACAATTTGACAATCCGCGTAAGTTCGATGCTACCCGCGATCACAACCGTCATCTGGCCTTTGGCGCGGGCGCACATCAATGTCTGGGGCTGCATCTGGCACGGCTGGAAATGCGAATTTTGTTTGAGGAGTTGCTTGATAGGCTTGATACCGTTGAACTGGCTGGCGAGCCAAAGCGCGCAAGCTCGACCTTTGTCGGCGGGCTAAAGACTTTGCCGCTGCGATTCAGCGCCAGTTGATTTTCGTTCGTCGAAGAAAATCAGCAGCGGTTGCCGCAATACTTGTAACGAACGGCAAAAGCGCCCAACACACCACCCATGGCCAATATCATCGCGTTCCTGTTTGGACTCATCGCCCTCGTTTTCGCTTTCATCGGCTTTATCCCGTTGTTGGGGTTGCTGTTATGGCCGGTGCTGCTGATCGCCGGGATCGGTGCGGCATTCGGCTTTGCGTCCAGCAGCAATAGCGGGCGCAATTTTTGTCTGGTGGTCATTGCGATCTGCGCTATTCGCCTTTGGCTGGGTGGCGGCATCTTCTGATCCGACCCAGATAGCGTCATGAACACCGCCGAACCACAACAGCCGCAGGGTAGCGGCCTGCCATATGCCTTTTCGGCGTATTTGATCTGGGGCTTTTTGCCCGTCTATTTCAAATTGCTGTCGTCAGTTCCGGCGCTGGACATTCTGGCTTTTCGCATTGTCTGGTCAGTGCCAATGGTGTTTGGGATATTGTATTTCCGCCACCAATGGGGCGAGTTTACAGCGGCGATTTCCAATCCAGTAGCGCGCCGAGCGATGATGTTGTCGGCAGTACTGATTGCGGTCAATTGGCTCGTCTATGTCTGGGCAATCACGAATGACCGTATCCTTGCGACTAGCATTGGCTATTATCTAAACCCGCTGGTCAATGTGCTGCTCGGCCGCATTTTTCTGGGTGAGCGGCTGACCAAATTGCAAGGCTGGGCTGTTGCGATTGCGGCGCTGGCGGTCGCTGTGTTGATGTCCGGCACGTTGGAGACCGTTTGGATCAGCTTAACGCTTGCCTTTAGCTTTGGTACTTACGGCCTGGTCCGCAAAATGGCGCCGACGGGTTCGGTACCGGGGCTTGCCGTGGAGATGTGTCTGTTAGGGCCAATCGCATTGGTGATCTGCGTTTGGAGCATTTATCAAGCCGACGGCTTGCGCGATATTGAAACTGAGGCATTGCTTGCGCTGGGCGGCGTAGTGACCGTGATACCGTTGCTGCTGTTTGCGACCGCCGCACGGCGGATGAGCTATACTGCGATTGGTTTTGTCCAATATCTGGCGCCCAGCATCGTTTTTATTCTGGGCGCGTTTGTGTACAACGAGCCGCTGGATACAACGAAGCTGGTTTGCTTTGGCTTGATCTGGACCGCCATTGCGATCTTTAGTTTTGATGCATTTCGGCGGATGCGGTCAAACGCTAAATAGGCTCCAGCCGAGCGTTTCGCCCGCATGAAATGGCACGACTGGCGTTCCGGCGCAGTCGATGGCGTCGGGCACTGTGAAGGGCGTTTTGCGCAGCGTGACGGTCTCTTCATTCACCGGCAATCGGTAGAACGCGGGTCCATGCAGCGAGGCAAAGCCCTCGAATTTGTCGAGCGCATTTTCTTCTTCAAATACGGCGATATAGCTCTCTAACGCATAAGGCGCGTTGAAAATCCCGGCGCAACCGCAAGCTGATTCCTTGGCCGAAACGGCATGCGGTGCGCTGTCGGTGCCGAGGAAAAACTTGGGATTACCTGAAGTCGCGGCGCCGCGCAGCGCCAGACGGTGCAGCTCGCGCTTAGCGACGGGCAGGCAATACGCATGCGGGCGGATGCCGCCTGCGAACATTGCATTGCGGTTAATATGCAGATGCTGCGGCGTGATGGTGGCTGCGACATTGGGGCCAGCGGCGGTGACGAAATCCACTGCATCTTTGGTGGTGATATGTTCAAATACGATGCGCAGGGTAGGGAAGTCGCGGACCACGCTGTCTAGTGTGCGTTCGATAAACACGCGCTCACGGTCAAAAATGTCGACGTCTTCATCGGTGACTTCGCCATGGATCAGCAAAGGCATGTCAATCGCCTGCATCCGTTCAAGCACGCCTTGGATTTGTGCGACGTCAGTAACGCCATGCGCGCTGCCCGTGGTGGCGTGCGCAGGGTACAGCTTAGCTGCGGCGAACACGCCTTCGGCAAAACCGCGCGCGATTTCATCAGGGTCTAGCGTGTCAGTCAGGTAGCACGTGATCAGCGGCTCTAACGCGATGCCCGCTGGCACAGCCTTTAATATCCGATCTCGGTATGCCCGCCCCGCATCAGTGGTGGTGATTGGCGGCGACAGGTTAGGCATCACAATCGCGCGTGCGAATTGACGAGCGGTATAAGCCACAACGCTTTGCATCATTACCCCATCGCGCAAGTGAACATGCCAGTCATCGGGGCGGCGGATCGTCAAACTATCGGTCATGGCTTCCCTTTAGCCACCACCAACCCTATCTGTCACCTATGTCCTCACCCCGCTTGTATGATCGTGCTGTTATCCGCCTTTCCCCGACTGAGGATGGCGAGGATGTGCGCGGTTTTTTGCAAGGGTTGGTGACACAAGATGCAGCTGCTGACCTGCCGTTATGGGGTGGGCTGCTAACGCCGCAAGGAAAAGCGCTGTTTGATTTCATCCTGTGGCCGGATGAAGCCGACATTTTGATCGATTGCGAGGCTGAGCAAGCCGAAGCACTGGTCCGGCGGCTGTCGATGTACAGGTTGCGGCGCAAAATTGCCATTGCGGTTGAGCCAGCGCTGGGTGTGTTTTGGGGCATGGCTGCTGAGCAAGGTGTGCCTGATCCACGGCTCGCTGCACTCGGTGTGCGGTGGATTGCAGCAATCGCTACTGATGATGCCGATGTCAGCGGGTTCTATCGCAACCACCGGCTATCACAGGGCGTGACCGAAGGCGTTGCGGAACTGGGCAGTGATGCGACATTATGGTTGGAGGCGAATGCAGCGGAGCTAAACGGCGTGTCGTTCACCAAAGGCTGTTATGTCGGTCAAGAAAATACCGCGCGGATGAATTGGCGGCAAAAGGTCAACCGGCGGTTGCTCGTGGCTCCGATTGCGCAGGCTGATCCAAAAAGATTGCGCGTCGCTTATCCCGATTTGGGCCTTGCGGTGGTCCAGGCGCGGGTGGAGGATGTGCCGCTGGAGGATTGGGCGGGCTGGCTTCGTTCAGCAATCAGCCAGCCTGATGCGGCCAAAGGCGACGGATGATATTGTCGTTGATCCTCGCCGCCGCGCTTTCGAGCCCAGCAGTCGCCATTGACGATTCAGAGCGAGCGGGTGATTACAAATCTTTGCTGTCCTGTGCTGCGTTTCACACGATTGAAGCCACGCGGGCAGAGGGCGATGCAGCTGAGTCGCAGCAAGCCGTCGCTTATGATTTTGCCGCATCCGCCGTTCGCTTTGCACCCGATGGCACAGTTGAAACCGCCAATGCCGATCTGGAAAGCCTGTTGGCGACATTCCGGGAGAAGCTTGACACCGGCGATGTCCGCGAAGTGGCTGAGGGCTGGACTTCGCTGGAAAGTGCTTGCCGCCGGTTGCATCCGTTAAGGGATCAGTTGGATAAGGATACAGCGGTTGAGTCGGAAGTGTCGAGATAGGCGGGGCGATAATAAAACCGGTTGGTAACGGCTGAGGTGTGATTGAAAAGGGGCAGCTTTCAGAATTTTAATCCCGATAGCTACCCCGATTTAACTTGGAACTGCGTTGTTCAATCCGACGCCAGCTTCAGCTCAGTCCGAATTGCAACGGTGCGTCCGCCATTTTGGGCAATCCGCGCGGTAACCTTCTCTTCGGTGCTGGCTTGTGTGCGGGCTTCGCATTTCTTTGCGTTCATATGCTCGCGGACGCCGCGGGTGCCGTTGCTGCTGCAAACGGTGCGAACGGCACGCGCTACACGGCTTTGCAATTCCGTCCGGTCCAGCGGATCGGCGAGGTCAAGGTCACGCACAGTGACTTTTACGGTGCGTTCTTGCGCCAAAACGGGAGCCGATAGAACGAGTGCTCCTGTACACAAGGCAAGGGATATCAGAGCTTTACTGTTAAGCATGATGAACGTCCTTATTGGAAATGGCCGCAGTTTTTGCGCGGTCCATAGGGGGAGAGGGTGCAAGCCGGAACCGGAAAACTGGGGAGCCTTTCGAAACCCGGCTTGCCCATTCGTTATGCCGTAGCTGTATTACCTACGCATGACAGTTTCGACAAAACTGTGTGACACTCGACCGTTCGACGAATGACGCGACCAATCGCAGATCGACATCGACCAAAGTTACATTGCGCAGCAACGGCTTCGACGAACAGCATTTCATCTGGGATTTTTGCGTCGACTTAAGCTGTGCAAATCAGATCAATCCGGCAAGGGGACTCGACGGATCGGCATACATACGGCGGCCCATGCGGCCCGCAAGATAAGCTTCACGCCCGCCTTCGACGGCTAGCCGCATCGCCCGCGCCATGCGGATGGGGTCTTTGGCCTCGGCAATTGCGGTGTTCATCAGGATACCGTCACAGCCCAGTTCCATGCCCACAGCTGCATCCGATGCTGTGCCTACACCTGCATCAACAAGCACAGGCACGCTTGCTCCCTCAACGATCAAACGAATGGTCACGCGGTTTTGGATGCCCAGCCCCGAACCAATCGGTGCGCCCAACGGCATAACCGCAACAGCCCCTGCCTCCTCCAATTGTTTCGCCGCAATCGGATCATCGACGCAGTACACCATCGGCAGAAAGCCTTCATTCGCCAGTGTCTCGGTCGCGCGCAGCGTTTCGCGCATATCGGGATAGAGCGTCTTGGCCTCGCCCAACACTTCCAGCTTCACCAGATCCCAGCCTCCCGCTTCGCGCGCCAACCGCAACGTGCGGATCGCGTCTTCGGCGGTGAAACAGCCTGCGGTGTTGGGCAGATAGGTGTATTTTTTGGGGTCGATGAAATCGGTGAGCATCGGTGCCTTTGGATCGGACACATTCACGCGGCGCACAGCGACAGTGATAATCTCTGCGCCCGATGCCACCAATGCGGCGGCGTTCTGTTCGAAATCCTTATACTTCCCGGTCCCCACGATAAGCCGCGAAGTAAAGGTCCGACCGGCGACGGTCCAGCTGTCTGTAATGTTCATAAAGCTCGCTTTAGCCGCCACCGACAAAGTGGACAATCTCCAGAATGTCGCCGTCGACAAGCATCACTGCGGCGAGTGTTGACCGCGGCACAATCTCCAAATTCCGTTCGACCGCGACCTTTTGGGGGTTAAGCCCGATGTCACGCACCAGATCCGCTACGCTGCTGCCCTCGGCAATCCGGTGCGGTTCGCCGTTGAGCGTCAGGGCTATCAGGGTGATCGTTTGCGTCATTTCGTCTCGCCTTTTGGGTACGCCCTATATAGGGTTGCGCCTGCGTCCAGCGCAAGTTGCGCGACGGCATTAAAGTGAGAATCTATTGACTGATCGTCCCGTCATTTTTGTCCTCAACGGACCCAATCTCAATCTGCTCGGCACGCGCGAGCCAGAGATTTACGGGACCGACACGCTAGATGATATCGCAGGGCGCTTAGACGATCAGGCACAGGCACTGGGTTTCGACATCGATTTCCGCCAATCCAACCATGAAGGCCATTTGGTCGATTGGCTGCACGAGGCGCATGCTGTGTGCGCGCAGGCGGTGTTACTGAATGCAGGTGCCTATACACACACGTCAATTGCGCTGCACGATGCGATCAAATCGATTACTGTGCCAGTTATTGAGGTGCATTTGTCCGACCCGCATCAACGCGAAGCGTTTCGCCATATCAGTTTTGTTGGCATGGCGGCGCACAGTTGCATCGCGGGGCACGGGGCAAAAAGCTATGAACTGGCGCTGGACGTGGCGGCGCGTCTCTGACTATAGCACTGGTAACACAGTCTAACGGAGTAAAGCCATGAACGGCAAAACGGGCGGAATGCAGGTTGATACCAATTTGGTGCGCGAATTGGCGGAGATGCTGAACGATACTGGCTTGTCCGAAATCACGGTCGAAGACGGTGAGCGCAAGATCAAAGTATCGCGCACGATGACAGCGGTTGCGGCTGCTCCTGTTTACGCACCTGCTCCGGTCGCTGCGGCTGCTCCCGTGGCCCATGCGCCTGCGGCTGAGCCAGCTGTTTCCGCAAACGCACTGAAATCGCCGATGGTTGGCACAGCCTATCTGACGCCAGAGCCTGATGCTCCGCCGTTCGCTGCGGTTGGTGATAAGGTCTCAGCCGGCGACACGTTGCTGATTATTGAAGCGATGAAAGTGATGAATCCGATTATTGCAATCAATGGCGGCACTGTGAAAGCGGTTCTCGTTGAAAGTGGCCAGCCGGTTGAGTTTGGCCAGCCCTTAATGGTCATCGAGTAACCATAGGTCATGGCCATTGAAAAAATCCTGATCGCTAATCGCGGCGAAATCGCGCTTCGCATCCACCGTGCTGCGCATGAAATGGGGATCAAAACCGTTGCGGTGCATTCCACTGCCGATGCCGATGCCATGCATGTGCGGCTGGCGGATGAGGCGATTTGCATCGGTCCGCCCTCTGCGACTGACAGTTATCTAAACATCCCCGCGATCATTTCGGCAGCGGAAATTAGCCATGCTGATGCGATCCACCCCGGCTATGGCTTTTTGTCCGAAAACGCCCAGTTTGCCGAAATTATCGAAAGCCACAATATCGCCTTTATCGGCCCTAAGCCCGAACATATCCGGACGATGGGCGATAAGGTGATGGCGAAAAAGACGGCGGGCGCGCTTGGTCTGCCGCTGGTTCCGGGTTCAGCAGGGGCTGTGTCCGATGTTGCCGAAGCGAAACAGATCGCAGCTGAAGTTGGCTATCCGGTGATCATCAAAGCCGCATCGGGTGGCGGTGGGCGCGGGATGAAAGTGTGCAACAGCCCCGACGACCTTGAAACATTGATGCAGCAAGCCGGCAGCGAAGCTAAGGCGGCGTTCGGTGATGCCACCGTCTATATCGAAAAATATCTCGGCAATCCGCGCCATATCGAGTTTCAGATTTTTGGTGATGGCATGGGCAAAGCCATCCATCTGGGCGAACGTGATTGTTCGCTGCAACGCCGCCATCAAAAAGTTCTGGAAGAAGCACCTTCGCCGATCATCTCCCCCGAAGAACGCGACCATATGGGTGGGATCGTGTCGAAAGCGATGGCGGATATGAGCTATCGCGGCGCAGGTACAATTGAGTTCTTGTGGGAAAATGGCGAGTTCTATTTTATCGAAATGAACACGCGGATTCAGGTTGAACATCCAGTGACCGAAATGATCACCGGCTTTGATTTGGTCCGCGAACAAATCCGCATAGCCGAGGGTCGCGAGCTTTCGGTGACGCAGGATATGCTCGAATTTCGCGGCCATGCGATGGAATGCCGGATCAACGCCGAGGATGCGCGGACGTTTATCCCGTCACCCGGCGAGGTCACGTATTATCACGCGGCGGGCGGCATGCACGTCCGCGTCGATAGTGCGCTCTATACGGGCTATCGCGTCCCGCCTTATTACGACTCGATGGTGGCAAAGCTGATCACTTATGGCCGGACGCGGGAAAGCTGTATGATGCGGATGCGCCGTGCGCTGGAGGAAATGGTGATTGGCGGCATTAAAACCAACATTCCGTTACATCAGGCACTGCTACGCGACCCCGATGTTATCAACGGCGATTACACGATCAAATGGCTGGAAGAGTGGCTGGCGCGTGAAGCTGAATAGCTAAATTCCAGCCGCGCCCTTTATCGTTTATTGGCCGCGTTCAAAAAAGCAACGCTATCGGCGACAACCGGATGCCTGTCACGGAACAGCGTGCCCAATGCCAGCACGAGATCGTTGTGGCTCGCACCCTGCAGCGCTTTCAGCGATATATTCCCGCCAGTAGCTTTCTGCTTTGCATACAGGCTGTTTGCATTGCGGACGCGGACAACGGTGTCGTCTGTGCCATGGATCAGCAAGATCGGCGGCGCATCGGCGCGGACAAAGTTGATCGGCTGTGTCACCTCGGGCTTTGGATATGCGCTCATCGCGTCGATGGCGCGTTTTGATGTGAACGGATAGAAATCGGCGGCACCTGCCAGGCTGATCGCACTGGTAACGGGCCGGTCACCAAGCCATTGCGGATCAAGCGCAAGCATCAACGCGTTATACGCGCCCGCCGAATGGCCAGCGACGCTGACGCGTTCTGGGTCGCCGCCAAATTTGGCGATGTTATCCTGCACCCATTTCACCGCCGCAGCACTATCCTCGACAAAGCCGGGGAAGCGAACCTGCGGGACTTTGCGATAGTCTGGCAGCACAACGATATAGCCTGCCTCGACAAAGGGGCGCGCGGCATAGCTATATTCGGTTCGCGTGCCGTTTGCCCAACCGCCGCCATAGAAAAATACCAGAACGGGGCGAGGCTTTGCGGCGGGTGCTGCGGTTGACCAAACATCAAGCTGATTACCCTTGTCATCAAAGCCAATGCCCTCGGCGATTTTTGTTACGTCGGATCGGCTAGCCACGCGATCGATGCTATCGACAAGCAAGGCGGGTGAATAGAGGAACAGGCCGATGCCGGTCGCCATAATCAGCGCGACAATTCCAGCGAGTGAAATAAGAAAAAGCTTCAAAATAGTTCCCCAACAGATTGGCCTAAAGCCGAGATACGAGACTCAGCAGTGAAAAGCTTCAACAATTTGATCGCCGCTTTTTATCGATTGCTCATTCAGCTAGCATCGCTGTGTGTTGCATCTTAATGAAATCAATCGCCGCGCAGTTATCGCTGGATTTGCGTGCTCGCCGTTGCTTGGCTGTGATGCGCAGACGGCGATGGATAACCAAGAAACCCGTGCCAAGCTTGAAAAACTAACCGTCCGCAATGGCCTGATTGAACTCACCGCGCTGGACCCGACAATCCGTTTGGACGTCCGCTATGCCACGACGAACAATTTCACTGGACGGCAGCTCTATAGCCAGCCGCGCGCGTTTCTTGTTGCTCCGGCTGCGCAGGCACTGCTGAACGTGCACCGCGCAGCACAGCTCAAAGGATTCGGCTTAACCATCTATGACGCCTACCGACCTTGGCGGGTCACCAAAGCGTTATGGGATGCAACGCCGCCGGGGTTGCAGCGAAACTATGTCGCTAATCCCAAACGCGGATCAAAACACAATCGCGGTTGTGCAGTGGATTTAACTTTGCATAATCTGGCCGATGGGGCCGAAGTCACTATGCCCAGCGGCTATGACGAGTTTACGCTGCGCGCGCATCGCAATTTTTCGGATGCTCCGGCAGAGGCTCTAAAAAATCGCGATCTGCTCTCTCGCCTGATGGAGGATGCAGGCTTTCGCGGCGCGTCAAACGAGTGGTGGCATTTCGATTTTGCCGGTTGGGAAGACTATCTCGTGCTCGATGTTCCGTTCGAGAAACTTCAATAAAAAGGCGGTCGTGCCGGGGGGCTGGCACGACCGCTAACGCTTTGGGAGCAGTCAAGGCAGGGGTTGGGATGAACGCCGCCGCCTTTGGTTGAACCGGACTGTACCGTGCGCGTTTACTGTAAACGGAGTGTCAAAGCCCCGCGTCATCGCGGGTAAAACGCTTGCCCTGACGGCGCGCCTCGATAGCGGTGTCGGCGATGCGGGTCATTTCATCAAGCTGAGCCCAGCGGGCCTGCCGCCGTGCATGGGGTGTCATTCCCGACATTGCTGTGGCGACCGACCGAGGGTCATTATCGGTCATCACCATAATCAGCGCCAGAAATGAGGCTGCAAAAGCCAATGACGAAAATGTAATCAGCAACATGCCGCTGGACATTGGAACCCCCTGTTATTGTTTTCACACTTAGTAAGCGTGGTATCGCCAACGCTGGTTAATCTGGCGCGTAGCGAGAGGGTTAAAAACGGGTTAGTGTCGAATTATTCTGCAGCAATGGCCATTTCGATATGTTGCGGACCGCGGATCAACGTGCCCGGATGAACGCTAAGATATTCGCCATTGCGGAATGTTATCTGCCCTGATTTGATGGTGTAGACATAGCCGTCCGCCTTTTGCAGTAAGCGTTTGCCGCCCGCAGGCAGATCAAATGCCAGCCAAGGCTTGCCCAGTTTCAGCGCCTGCATATCGATCACATTGATGTCGGCCAGATAGCCGGGCACAAGCACGCCGCGATCGTTCAGCCCGTATAGCCGCGCTGTATCATAGCATTGCCGCTTAATCGCATTTTCCAGCGTAATCCGCTTGCCCGCGCGGTCGCGCACCCAATGTTGCAACATGAATGTGGGCGAGGCAGCGTCACAGATCGTTCCGCAATGCGCGCCGCCATCGGAAAGGGAATTGACAGTGTCAGAGGATTCCTGAAGCGCCTCAAGAAAGTTCAGATTACCATCGGCGTAATTGAGGATAGGAAAATAGATAAAGCCTGTGCCTTCATCCTGCATCAACAGGTCGTAGGCATATTCGATCCCCGATTTACCAGCAGCGGTGGCTTTCGCTGCGATGCTTTCGGCGGCTGTCGGTTCATAATTGAAATCCGCCCCCATTTCGAATTGATAATGCCAACCTCCGGCTATGATCCTATACAATTCAACAACATCAACTTCGGGAATCTCTGGCGGGGTTTGCAGCATGCGTTGTCTGAATGCGGGGTCTTTCAGCCTCGCCAGCTGTTGATCCCATGGCAACGCGTCAATTTCGGTCCATACTGGCGAGAAACGGAATGGATGCACTGTTCCCTGCCACGCCATAATAATGCCGTTCCCGCGCAGTGCAATCTGCGCAACGATATTGGCACCATTGTCATTCTGCGCGCGCATCTCGCTAATTTGCTCATCAAGTGGCAGTTCCTTGGCGATGGATTGCAGCGCGGCAAAGGTCACTGGCAGCCCGGTTTCACGGGACAGCGCGCCCATCCATTCAAATTCATTCCATTCGCGTTTCAGGTCGCTCGCCATCTCAAACACACCGTAACCCACACGCCCCATCGCACGACCAATGGCGATCAACTCTTCGGGCGTCGCTGTTGTGCCGGGGACCAACTCGCCATCGATTGATTTATGCAGGATCGTGCGTGAAGTCGAAAAACCTAAAGCACCTGCGCGCACACCTTCCTCTACAATGCGCGACATCTCGGCGATATCCGCATCGGTCGGCACTGCCCCCGGTGCTTCGCGGTCACCCAAGACATAAGCTCGCACCGCGCCGTGCGGCACATGTGTGCCGATATCGACGGTGCGCGGCATGCGTTCCAGTTCGTCGAGATATTCGGGGAAGCTCTCCCAGTTCCAAGTCATCCCTTCGGCTAAGGCAGTGCCGGGAATATCCTCGACTCCCTCCATCAAGCTGATCAACCATTCGCGGCGTTCGGGCTTGGCAGGCGCAAAGCCGACACCGCAGTTGCCCATGACAACCGTGGTCACGCCGTGCCAGCTTGACGGGGCCATTTCGGGGTCCCAAGTTGCTTGGCCATCATAGTGTGTGTGGATATCGACAAAGCCCGGGGTGACGATTTTGCCGGTCGCGTCGACCTCTTCACGGCCGTACGCCGCAACGTGGCCCACCGCTGTAATCAGCCCGCCGTCGATGGCGATATCGCCGGTATAGCTTGGCTTGCCTGTGCCGTCGACAATCGTGCCGCCGCGAATAACCAGATCGTGCATCTTCCGACTCCTCCACCTAATCACAGACGAAGTTATCAGATTAATCGCATGATTAAACCTTTATTCGGCGGGCTCAGGCTGCATGTCACGGCGCAAACGTCCGCCAGCCACTCTGCGCAATTTGCCAAAGAAACGCGGGATTGGCGCATTACGCTCCATCCATGCGGCATATTCGACATAATCGGGATCAGCTTTCAAATGCTTTTCCTCGGTCCGCGCGCGCCAGTAATAGATCGCGCTGACAAGGCCCAGCATCACAGTATTGCGCACAGCATCAACCGTGCTGCCCGTGGTGACAAGAAACGGCAATACCGCCAGCCACCAGAATGCGTTTTTGCTCAAATAGGCAGGGTGTTTGGTAAAAGCATAGGGGCCATGGGTCAAAATGCCGCGATGTGTCAGGTTGGAAAAGCGCAGGCCAAACGCCATCGTCGCCCAAGCGTAGATCGCGGTCAGCGTGACAAGGATTGCGCCCCAAGCATAAAGCAATGCATCATGCCCCGCGAGCCAATAATGCCAGCTGTTATCGCCAGACGTGCCAACCGAATAGTCGATAATTTGCCCACTGTTGACGAGGATAAATGGCGGGTAACACGCCAGCGCCGCTACCCATCCGCCAAGATACGGATTGGCCGTGCGGATATGCGCATCCAGCGGCTTCATCGTCAGCAGATAGCCGACTGTCGCCAGCTGAACATCAATCAGGAACATCGAAGTAATCAACACTTGAGTCAGCGAAACCGGTTGCTTGATTGCCTCCGCAAGATCGATATTAACGACAAAGGCAAATCCGCCGGGGACAATCGAAATCATAAAGGCGAGGAAAAACCCCTTTACCAGCCACGCGCGTACATGGTGGAATATCTCGTCCTTGTCCCAATCATTACGTCCTGCAATCCACGCACCGAAATGCCAACTGCCATCGCGCGGATCAGTCAGATAGCGGTCTAACCAGACGACATAGGGAACAGATGCGGCCACCATGGGAAGTACCGCATATTGGAACATTTGCATCGAAAACGGAAAATTCCAGTTTGCTGATTTCCAGTAAAACCGGAACAGGAAATAGGCAGCGGCAATCAACGCCCAAGTTGCCCATAGCCCTGCGATTTTGATCACGCTGGTATCAAGAACATCGGCAACCGGACGGCGCAGCGACCAGTCAATGCCAGTCGAGGCTCGCTTGTGCACTTTGTCCACCAGCAGCGACCACAACACCATCGGTGCGCCAGCAGCAACAATGCAGAGCAACGCGGCATAAGGCCCGCTGGCACGATCGGGCCAAGCGTCATACCCAAACCAGCTATGGTCAATACCCATTGCGCCCATCACAAAGCCAAAATTGCGCGCGATTAACACCCACAACAGCAGCCCTGCCACACCAGCCAGGCCGACGCCGCTACTCACCGCAGAGGGCGGACGCGGGTCGGTCGCAGGTGGCGTAGACGAAGCAGGCATATCATCCATGCCGATCGTTATAGCCAGAATTGGTTAAAAAAGCGAATGATCGGCAAGATCCAAGGCCCTGCCCGCCATTACAGAATGAAATCCCCAGCCATTGGCGTACCGCTGTTTAGGCTCTGCGGGATGAACTCCATATCGCCAGCGTCATTGCCAAAAAGCTGGTCATTGTCGGCATTCACGAACGCAATCGCTATGCTTGCACTCACAGCGTCTGCGCCAAAACCCTTGGGCAGAGCTTCGGCTGCGGCTGCTAGGATGAAGTCGGATTGCGTCAGGTTTGCCAGCGTCACATTGAGCAAAGTCACGCTGTTGCCGCCGCCCAGGTTGATTGTGCCGTTCACACCCTGTTGCACATAGCCCGCTTGCACCTGCGCAAAGGTAAGGCCGAGAGCCGAAAGATCAATCTTGTCCTGCCCTTGGGCAAAGTCGGTGATCACATCGGCACCGCTTGCAGCGCCGAACAGGAATATGTCGTTGCCGCCGCGACCGTTCAGATAATCATTCCCGCCCGCGCCATTCAGGATGTTGGCCCCGGCATTGCCGGTCAGGTAGTTATTGAGCTCATTACCCGTCAGGGTGATGGCGGTGGTCGCGGTGTTGTTGATGGTGCCCAGCACCTCAACCTCGGCCCCTGCCCCCAGCGTAAAGTTCGCCGACGCATAGACGATGTCATAGCCATCGCCTGCATTCTCCAGCACAGTGTCGCCGCTATCGACATAATAGCTGTCATTACCGCTGCGACCCACGAGATAATCATTCCCGCCCGCGCCATCGAGCAAATTGCTCCCGGCATTGCCGGTCAGGTAGTTATTGAGCTGGTTACCAAACAGGTTGATGGCGGTGGTCGCAGTGTTGTTGATGGTGCCAAGTACCTCGACTTCTGCACCGCTCGGCAGCGTGTAATCGGTATTGGTGTAGATAGTGTCATAGCCTTCGCCTGCATTTTCAAGGACGATGTCGCCGCTATCGACATAATAGCTGTCATTGCCGCCGCGACCCACGAGATAATCCCGCCCGCCCAAGCCATAGAATACATTTGCCCCAGCATTACCGGTCAGGTAGTTATTGAGCTCATTACCCGTCAGGTTGATGGCGGTGGTCGCAGTGTTGTCAACGGTGCCTAGCACCTCAATCTCCATCCCCGCCCCCAACGTGAAATTGGAGCTTGCATAGACGATGTCATAGCCGCCACCTGCATTCTCCAGCACGATATCGCCGCTATCGACATAATAGCTGTCATTGCCGCCGCGACCATCGAGATAATCACTCCCGCCCCGGCCATCGAGCAAATTGCTCCCTGCATTGCCGATCAGGTAGTTATTGAGCTCATTGCCCGTCAGGTTGATGGCGGTGGTCGCAGTATTGTTGATGGTGCCCAGCACCTCAACCTCGGCTCCTGCCCCCAGCGTAAAGCTCGCCGAGGCATAGACGATGTCATAGCCACCGCCAGCATTCTCCAGCACGATGTCGCCGCTATCGACAAAATAGCTGTCATTGCCGCCGCGACCATCGAGATAATCACTCCCGCCCCGGCCATCGAGCAAATTGCTCCCGGCATTGCCGGTCAGGTAGTTATTGAGCTCATTGCCCGTCAGGTTGATGGCGGTGGTCGCAGTATTGTTGATAGTGCCCAGCACCTCAACCTCGGCTCCTGCCCCCAGCGTAAAGTTCGCCGAGGCATAGACGATGTCATAGCCGCCGCCGGCAGTTTCGATCACACGATCACTGCTGTCGACAAAGTAGCTGTCATTACCAAGGCCGCCGGTCAATACATTTGCGGCAGCGTTGCCGAACAGCACATCGGCGCCTGATCCGCCAATCGCATTTTCGATAATAGTACCACGCGCGATACTGACATTACCGACGCGCCCGCCGACATTGGAAAAAGTCTCTGCATTCAGGTTAATACGTTGCGCCGCGGTATATCCGGAGTAATCCAACGTATCCGTTCCGCCGTGGTCAACAATGGTATATGTCAACGCAGATTGGCCAACGACCGCCAAATATATCTCACGCCCGGATGTGTTATTAAACCCGTATGTGGTGCTGCCTGTCCGCGTCGTTGTTGCTGTCCCGTACAGGCTTGTGGTCGCGACAATGTCTGCAACTATTGGCGATACAGCAAGCTGGCGGGTGAAGCCCAATGTGGAGAAATAGTCATTTTCGGTTTGATCAAAATACGACATGACTGAGGTTGCCCAACTGTCGTTTTGATAGCTGTTATCCACCCCGTAAGTTGCCGAGCCATTATACGGCCCTGCGTGACCAAGACCCAGAGCATGGCCGATTTCGTGAACATAGGTCTGGAACGAATACGTCCGCAAAGTTGCGCCATAGGTTGTGATCCATTCGGTTCCGACGTTGATGTTGGACTGGGTAATGAATCCGCCAGAGCGGGTTGATGAGGCAAACGCCCCGGTTTGAGCGTCATCGAATACCAGCTGCCCGCCACTTGTCACTTCAGAAAATGTGATGCCTAGCGCACCGCTCCAAAGATTAAGGGCTTCGCGGGCAAGGAATACGCCCTCGGCAGTTAGGCCGGCGATATTATACGTAATCGTACCACCGGTCGTGACATTAAACCGGCGCGCCGTGCCGCCCCAATATGTATTTGTCAGCTGAAACGCGATCTGGTCATTGGTGTAAAGCACCAATGGCTGCGTCACAAAAGCGGTCAGGTTGAATGCGCCGGTAGCAGTACCCGAACCGGACACATCGACATAATATGTCCCCGTTGTGGTCGCGGTATAGCGCACGGCCGAGAAATTGCCTTGGCCTGCATTGTCATTCGTTTCCAACAAAGCGCCGCTTGCATCGCGCAGCGTCAAAACCGTGTTGGTCGTATCGGATGCTGCGGTTCCAGCTGTGCGGAAAATATAGGTCTGGCCTGCTGTCAGCGTGATTGCATAAAAATCATGGTCGCCATCGCTATCGATGTTGCCGTTCGTTGTTCCGGCAACCGCCAATGTTGCTGCGGTCGCTGTGGTGCCTGCAACGCTGTCGCCCAATGGTACAGCTGCGGCGACAAACAGATGATAGCTGCCGGTCGTGTCGTCATTGTAATTTCCAGCGTCTATAAAATAAACGCCGCTGGTCGTTGCGGTAAAGCTGATCAGCGAATTGACGCTGTCCCCGCCGTCATCATCGAACGCCAGGATCGTGGCACCAGTGGCATCGCGTATGTTGAGATACGCGTCGGTGCCCGTCCCATCCGACGATGTTTGAATTGTGTACGTGACGCCTGCAGTCAACGTCACGCGGTAATAATCGCGGTCGCCTGGCGTATCAATGGAAACGTCAACGCTGCCGCCTATGTTTACCGTTGCTGTCGAACTAATCCCGCCAGGGACAAGGTCGGGTGCAGCGGTAGGGCCGCTGCCCAGTTGTCCTGGTGAACCATCGGCGCATTCCGCGCAGGCGCACCCGCCGCCGTACCGATGTGAAACTAGGTGCCTTTTGCCCCAGTGTTGGACAGGCCAAGGTCAAAGCTGGTCCCCAAACTAGCGCCGCCAACACCGATATCATTGCCAAAAAAATACCGTTCAATCCCCTGGGTGCGCGAAAAACGGTCGTCACCAATCGGGAACAAAGTTTGATCTAAATTCGGGATCGAAGAGTTTGGCATGTGATTTCCCTACAGTATACTTTACCGCAACCGCGCGATGACTCCGGTTATTCGGTAATTTCTAACGCTTCGTTACCAATGTCGATAGTATTTTTTGCGAACTACGCGAACTTATACGCGGAGCGCGATCCAGACGATGAACGCAGCCGATGGCACCAGTAAAATCTGTGCCAATAACGTGCCTGCAATCCGGCTCATCGACAGCCAAACGATGGTACGGCGATAATCGGACTGGCTGACGCGGCCCTCGACGACGTCATCGGTCATTACCGATAATTGCGGGTCGATGAGGACGAACAAAAGGATTGTAGCAAAGCCGTTGACCACTGCCGATAATTGCGATGCGGTAACGCGGAATTCTGGATGGAGATAGCCTGCGTAAAGCGAGGCGATAACGCCCACCGTCAGCAACGCCTGCGCAATCACATTCATTGCGATCACCCGCCACGATACGGCGGCTGGCTTGGTCCATAGTTGCAGGTGCTTGCTGCTTGGCAAAGTCACTGCCTTCACCACCGATTTTGCCCCTGTTGGCGTCAACGCGCTCCACAGCAATCTGGCAACCGATCGGTGGTGCTGAAAATCGGCAATCGCGGCGGTGAACCAGCGTTGCACGGTAGGCACAGCCAGCGCGCCGAGAACCGTCGCCACGGTGGCCGCCAGCAACACCAGGCGCATATCCATCAGCAAGCCGTCGCCAGTTCCGGTCGCAATCGCGTTCTGAATGCGCTTGGCAAGGAACGGTCCTAAAAAGCTGTTCGACGTCCGCGAGACCAGCACCAGCACATTGAACAACGCAAAGCTCAACGCAATTTTGCTGGTCCGCACGCCCGCAATCCTTGCGGCATAGGCCAGCGCACCAATCAAATGGATCACCAATGTCAGAAGACAAATGTTAAAAAGCGGCCAATCCATGGCCACCGTTTATGTGCCCTTTTGCTGCGCGAGCAACCGCAAACGCAGGGCGTTCAGTTTGATAAAGCCAGCAGCGTCCTTTTGGTCGTAGGCGCCAGCATCGTCCTCAAAGGTCACGACCCTTTCCGAATACAGGCTGTTCGGCGATTTGCGGCCAACGACGCTGGCCATGCCTTTATACAGCTTTAACCGCACCGTCCCTGACACGTTGGACTGGCTATGGTCGATGGCGGCTTGCAACATCTCGCGCTCGGGCGAAAACCAGAAACCGTTGTAAATCATCTCGGCATATTTGGGCATCAGTTCATCTTTCAGATGCGCTGCGCCGCGATCCAAAGTGATGCTTTCAATGCCTCGATGCGCGCGCGCATAGATTTCGCCGCCCGGCGTTTCATACATGCCGCGCGACTTCATGCCGACGAAACGGTTCTCGACCAGATCGAGCCGCCCAATGCCATGTTTACGGCCCAGATCATTCAATGCCGCCAGCAACGTTGCAGGTGACATTACCTCGCCGTTCAACGCAACGCCGTCGCCGCGTTCAAAATCCATCGTGATATATTCTGGCGTATCGGGCGCATCCTCTGGGTTGACTGTGCGCGAATAGACATAGTCAGGGGTTTCATCCCACGGATTTTCCAGCACTTTGCCTTCGGACGATGTGTGCAGCAAATTGGCGTCAGTTGAAAACGGCGATTCCCCGCGTTTATCTTTCGGCACAGGAATCTGGTGTTCCTCGGCCCATTCGATCAACCGCGTGCGGCTGGTCAAATCCCATTCGCGCCACGGGGCGATGACTTTGATACCGGGGTTCAACGCATAGGCCGACAGTTCAAACCGCACCTGATCATTGCCTTTACCCGTCGCACCATGCGCAATTGCATCGGCACCGGTTTCCGCCGCGATTTCAATCAGCCGTTTGGAAATCAATGGCCGGGCAATCGAGGTGCCGAGCAAATAATCCCCTTCATACCGCGCATTAGCGCGCATCATCGGAAATACGAAATCGCGGACAAATTCTTCGCGCAGATCGTCGATGTAAATATGATGGTCGGGCACACCCATCAACACAGCCTTGGCGCGCGCCGGTTCCAGCTCCTCGCCTTGGCCCAGATCGGCGGTAAAGGTCACCACCTCACATTTATATTCGACCTGCAACCATTTCAGGATAACGCTGGTGTCGAGCCCGCCCGAATAAGCGAGCACAACCTTTTTGATCGAATCTTGCATGAGGGAAACCTTTACGTAACTTGTCGAGAGCGCGGCTAGCAGGGGGTTGGCGGGGGTGCAAGTATAGTGAGGCACGGCTGGGCTTTACCCCAAGTCCCGCTCTACTTATGTTCTTTTACGAGCCGGTGCGTGAGCCAACTTTCCACAGGGGAGTCGTGCGTGTTGCAAGACCAGTCTATTCTTCGAACGCTTTCCCCCCTAGCGCGGGGTGCGATGGCGCCAAATTCTGATCTCATGACACCCGACATTCTCGATCCCGCAGACGTGTTGCACCGTGTGTTCGGCTTTCCCGAATTTCGCGGGGTGCAGCGCGATGTAATTGATCGGGTGTTGGTGGGGCAACGCACCTTGGCTGTAATGCCGACGGGGGCGGGCAAGTCTTTGTGTTATCAACTGCCCTCTTTGCTGCTTGACGGGACGACGATTGTTGTCTCGCCCCTAATCGCGTTGATGCACGATCAGATGCGCAGCGCCAATGCAGCGGGTATTCGGGCGGCGACTTTGACCTCTGCCGATAGCAACCGTGCCGAGACCATCGAACGGTTCCGCGATGGCAATCTTGACCTGCTGTATATCGCGCCAGAACGCGCCAGCACTGCCGATTTTCGCGGGTTACTGCGCGAGGCGCGGATCGCCTTGTTTGCGATAGACGAGGCGCATTGCGTGTCCGAATGGGGGCATGATTTCCGCCCGGACTATCGCTTGCTGCGTCCGTTGATGGATGATTTTCCCGATGTGCCGCGTCTCGCGCTGACCGCCACTGCCGATGCGCACACCCGCGCCGATATTGGCGAGCAATTGGGGATCGCCACCGACGGCATGATCGTATCGGGTTTTGACCGGCCAAATATCCGATATGCGGTGACCAATGCCGCGAACAAGGGATCGGCGATTGTGTCGGCCATTCGCGGTTGGAGCGGCGCGGGGATTGTTTATGCCACTACCCGCGACCGCACCGAAAAGCTGGCGGCGTTGATCGCCAAAACAGGGCGGACGACGCGGTTTTATCACGCGGGAATGGAGCCCGTAGCGCGGATGAAGGCGCAGGCCGATTTTGTCGCGTCAGAGGATATGATCATGGTCGCTACGGTGGCGTTCGGCATGGGGATTGATAAGCCCGATGTGCGCTTTGTCGCGCATGCGGGCATCCCCAAATCGATCGAAGCTTATTATCAGGAAAGCGGGCGTGCGGGGCGTGATGGTGATCCGGCGGTGGCGCATCTGTTTTGGTCGCCGGGCGATTTCAGTCTGGCGCGGGAACGGTTGAAAGAACAGCCAGAGGCGCGGCAGCCAGCTGATAAAACGCGGATCGATGCACTGTCGGCTTTGACGGAAACAGCGGGATGCAGGCGCGCAGTTTTGCTGAAACATTTTGGTGAAGACCCGCCCGAAAATTGCGGCAATTGCGACAATTGCCTCGACGCGCCGTTGGTGCTGGATGTGACTGAACTGGCGCAAAAACTGCTCTCGGCAGCGTATCGCACCGGGCAAAGTTTTGGCGTTGGGCATTTGGAAAAGGTACTGACTGGCGGGAAAGACGAGCGGATTTTGTCGCGCGGGCATGACCAGCTTTCGGTCTTTGGCATTGTGGCCGGAGACGATGCGCGGCTGATTAAGCCAGTGGCGCGGGCGTTGCAGGCGCAGGGGCATCTGACCGCGAACGAACATGGCGGGTTGCGGTTGGCAGGGGCTGCGCGGGCGTTGATGAAGGGTGAGGTGCGCTTGCAAATCGTGGTCCCGCCTAAAACGCGGAAGGATAAACACGGGGCTGGTAATCCGGCCAACAATCCGCTGTTTGAGGCTTTGCGCGCAAAGCGCCGTGAGTTGGCGATTGAGGCCAATGTGCCGCCTTATGTAATCTTCCATGATGCAACTTTGCGCGAACTGGCAGAGCGGCGGCCGCAGTCGTTGTCAGAGATCGCGCTGATCAGCGGCATCGGCGTACGCAAGCTTGAAGCCTATGGCGCAGCGTTTCTGTCTGTAATACAGCGTGCTTCAGAAGGATGACGCCTATGTTTCGCAAGCTGACCAACACTATCTACGCCTCACCTCAAATCGGATTGGCCGACATTGCCAAGGCGGGTGCGCTGGGCGTGACTATGGTCATTAACAACCGCCCAGAGGATGAAAGCGACGATCAGACGCCAGGGGCAGAGATAGAGGCAGCAGCGCGGGCGGCTGGCATGGATTATGTAGCGATACCGGTGACGCATAGCGGCTTTAGCGAGCCGCAGGTCCAGGCGATGGCTGCGGCGCTTGAAGGCGCGACCGGGGCGGTCTTGGCCTATTGCCGTTCGGGCACGCGCTCGACGTTATTATGGGCGTTGGCCGAGTCTTCGCAGGGCGGCGACCCCGATGCACTGACTAACATGGCCGCGAAGGCAGGTTACGACGTCAACCCGATCCGCCCGTTGATGGATATGTTGAAGGCAAGGGCGTAAAGCGTTGGACGCGACGCTGATCGAACTGGCAAAGCTGGGCGGCTCGATTGTTGCGATCCTGTTGCTGGCATGGACAGCTAAACGCATGGGACTTGGCGGCGACGTTCGCATTCGGGATAATGACCATGCGCGGCGACTGGCCCAAGAAGCCATTTGCGGGTTTCAGCCTACGGACATTGTCCTAGACCGCGCGGGGATCGGGGCGTTGATGAAAGACGCGTCGGGTCGCCATCTGCTCATCCGCCGCCATGGCGCGCAATTTGCTGGACGTTTGCTCGATGGGTATAGCGATTCGCGGCTTGACCAGAATTTCCTTACCATCGGCACGGATGAAAAAGCGTTTGGCAAAGTGACGCTGAATTTGGGGACAGAGGCGCAATATTGGGCCGCTGGTCTTCGGCATATGGCGGTCTGAACATGCCCTACCTTTTCAACCCCGTTGATTTCGCCGTTCCGATTTTCATCCTGCTGATCGTGCTGGAAATGTGGTGGGCACGAAGGAATGCGCCGGAGAAATATGAGCCCAAAGACACGCTGACGTCGCTCGCGCTGGGTACCGGCAGTCAAGTCGCAGGTGCGCTGACTGGCGGACTGGTGTTTGCGGGGCTGCTAAAGCTGTACGAATACCGGCTGTTCGATATCGGCTGGGCTTTGTGGGCGTGGATCGTGTGTTTTGTTCTCGATGACCTGCTTTATTATGTATTTCACCGCAGCGCGCATCGCGTGCGTTGGTTTTGGGCGAGCCACGTCAACCATCATAGCAGCCAGCATTACAACCTATCGACTGCGCTGCGGCAAACGTGGATGGGCTTTATTGCGCTAAGCTTCGTCTTTCGCTTGCCGTTAGCTTTGGCGGGCTTCCATCCGGCGATGATCGCGTTTTGTGGCGCAATCAACCTGATCTATCAATTCTGGATTCACACCGAAGCGATTGATCGCATGCCAAAATGGTTTGAGGCGGTGATGAACACGCCGTCCCACCACCGCGTCCACCACGCGACCAATCCGCGTTATCTGGATAGCAACTATGCGGGCGTTTTCATTATATGGGATCGTATGTTTGGCAGCTTTGTGCAAGAAACCGGCGAGGAACGCATCCGTTACGGCATCGTCAAACAACTCGGCACGTTCAACCTGTTGCACAGCGTGTTTCACGAATGGATCGGCATTTACAAGGACGTCTGGTCGGCACCGTGGAGCGCGAAGCTCGGCTATATCTGGCGACCGCCCGGCTGGAGCCATGATGGCAGCCGCGAAACCAGTGAAACCATTCGCGCGCGCTGGCTGAAAGCGCGTGAAAAAACAGTCGCGCCCGCAGAATAAGAATTGCCAAATTTAATCGTCTGATTAAACCCTCACGTTAAGAGGAGCAGATATGGACGAGTTTGATATCATTGTGGTTGGTGGCGGCAGCGCAGGCAGTGCGGCGGCGGGACGATTGTCCGAAGGCGGGAAGTTTTCAGTATGCTTGATTGAGGCGGGCGGGAATAACAATCGAATCCGCGTCAAAACCCCCGGCTTTATGCCGTTCATCCCGAAGTCCTCCAACTATCGCTATGATACGGTGCCGCAAAAGGGGCTGAATGGTCGTATTGGATATCAACCGCGCGGTCGCGGACTTGGCGGATCAAGCGCGATCAACGCGATGGTCTATATTCGCGGCCACCGTTATGATTACGACAATTGGGCCGCGCTGGGTTGCGATGGCTGGGGCTATGACGACGTCCTGCCCTATTTCAAAAAATCAGAGGGAAATGAACGCGGCGCGGATGATTTTCACGGGAGCGACGGACCGCTGAATGTGATGGATCAAATCTGGCCGCAAGCAGGCAGCCTTGCGTTTATCAATGCGGCGAGCGAATTACAGATGCCGCGCAACGCCGATTTCAACGGTGCGACCCAAGACGGGTTCGGGATGTATCAGGTCACGCAAAAAGCGGGCGAACGCTGGTCCGCGTCGCGGGCCTATGTTGAACCGGCGGTTGCCGCAGGGCGGCTGGCGACGATCACGGGTGCATTGACCGAAAAGATTATCGTCGAAAATGGCCGCGCCACCGGCGTTGTCATCCGGCAAAGCTTTGGACGGCGGCGCACGATTAAAGCGCGAGCGGCGGTAATTCTTTCCGCAGGCGCATTCGGTTCGCCACAAATCCTTCAGCTATCGGGCATTGGCCCCGCCGATCATCTGCGCAGGCTGGGCATTGATGTGGTGCACGATAAACCGGCGGTTGGCGCGGATCTGCAAGACCATATCGACTATGTATCCAGCTTTGAAACCGGATCACAGGATTTTTTTGGCGATTCGATGGCGGGCAATTGGAAAATGGTGAAAGCCATCATCGAACACCGTTTCAAACGCACCGGCGTTATGACCACAAGCTTTGCCGAAAGCGGGGGTTTCTGGAAGACTGATCCGTCGCAGCCAGCGCCCGATGTGCAATATCATTTTGTCCCTGCAATGTTGGAGGATCATGGCCGGTCTAAAGTGAAGGGCCATGGCTATAGTTGCCATGCCTGTGTGCTTAGGCCATATAGCAGAGGCTCAGTAATGCTCGGCTCACCTGACGCGGCAAATGCGCCTTTGATCGATCCGGGCTTTTTGACCGACGACCGCGATATGGAAACGTTGAAAGCTGGCGTTCGTTTGATGCACCGGATTTTCGCCGCGCCTGCGCTTGCGGTCTATGGTGGCAAAGACCGGATGGCGACGCCCCTGGACGATGATGCCGCGTTGGAACAGTTGATCCGCAACCGCGCCGACACCGTTTACCATCCCGTCGGCACCTGCCGCATGGGGCCGAATGCCGTCGATGTTGTCGATACGCGTCTGAAATATCGTGGACTGGATGGGCTGTATGTCGCCGATGCCAGCATCATGCCGCGGCTCGTTTCAGGGAACACCAATGCGCCGTCTATGATGATTGGGGAGCGAGCAGCAGATTTCGTCCGAGAGCATCTGCGGGGTTAGACGCGGATAGGATCCGTTTGCACTAATGCTATTGCAATCAATTCGCATTATGCTTAAACACCGGATCGATGATAGTCTGTGTCTGCAACGCCATTCGGGAAAAAGACCTGCGCGCCGCGACGCGGTGCGGGCGGGACCGACCCTGCGAAGTCTACGCGCGACTGGGTAGCAAACCCAAATGTGGCCAATGCCTATCGTTCGCGCGAGACATTATCAGCATGAAGACTGCAACCGCGTAGCAATAGCGGGCGACTTATCGCTGAATAAATCGAGCATTTCTGCGGCTTTCCAGC
Source organism: Sphingomonadales bacterium (assembly GCA_043771985.1). Taxonomy (GTDB): domain Bacteria; phylum Pseudomonadota; class Alphaproteobacteria; order Sphingomonadales; family Sphingomonadaceae; genus Sphingorhabdus_B. The sequence continues at coordinate 39,777 of JAYVGQ010000032.1, read as the reverse complement.
TTTTCTTTACCGCGCTTTCGATGTAGCTTTGCATTCAGCAACATCACGGAGTGAAGGGCCATGAAGGGCGACGCAAAAGTAATCGAATTCCTCAACGAGGCGCTGAAGAATGAACTGACCGCGGTCAATCAATACTGGCTGCACTACCGCTTGCTCGATCACATGGGCGTTTCCAAGCTTGCGGCGTTCGAAAGGCATGAATCCATCGACGAGATGAAGCACGCCGATCAATTGGCCGAGCGCATATTATTTTTGGACGGCCTGCCCAATTTTCAAATGCTCGGACGGTTGCGTGTTGGCGAAACTGTCGAAGAGATATTGAAGGCGGATCTTGAGCTGGAATATGAAGCGTTGCCGCCATTGCGCGAAGCCATCGCGCATTGCGAAAGTGTCCGTGACTTTGTTAGCCGCGATTTGTTTGCAGCGATTCTGGCCAGTGAAGAGGACCATGTTGACACGTTGGAGACCCAGTTCGAGATGATTTCTCGCATGGGCATTGAGAATTACGTTCAGCTGCAGTCCGCGCCGACCGAGGGTTAGACGGAATTGTGTTTCCTATGCGATCTGACGATTAAGCTGCCAATCGCACCTTGTCGCCCCGCGCTGGACGCCGGGTTCCGCTTTTTTATGAGCGTTGCCTCAAGTTAAGCGGACCCTGTGTCGAGCACGGGGTGATGGTTAAGTAAGGTAGGGCTAGGCAATTGCGTTAGGGCGCGATGCGTATGCGCAGCAGCGGGGGTAAAGTCTCAACCGAACCTGCTGTTTGCGACCTGACCTACATTCCTTGCGCCAAAGCTCGTGCGCCGCTCAACAAGGGGACTAACTTCGCGTTCTAGCGTTTCTAATGTCAGCTCAAACAGCGGACGAAGCAGCACAATTTTTTCCAACAATTCGCTTGGATCTTGCTGTAGCTCGACATAATGGCGCGCCGCTACTTCGATTTCTTCGGCGAGTTCCGCCAGCTTTTCCGCGCCAAATTGATAGCCTTCGCCCTTCAACGTGTGTGCAGGCAGCACCAGCTTTGCGGAGTTGCGCTCGCGCATCGCATCTTCAATCGCAGCAACTGATTTCGTGCCGTCTTCGCGAAAATATCCGAGGATACGTACGAATGCATCCCCCAATGCGCCGCGCGTTTCGGCAAACGCAGTCCAGTTTATAACGTCTTCTACCACCGGGGTCATACCCAAAACTCCTGATATGAACGCTTCACATCGATGGCCGGTGGTAGGGAAAAGAGGTGAATGACACGTTAAATTGCCTGAGTGATTGAGTATAGTTTGGGGTAAATGCCTCGAATGACAACGACCCTACGAATATTAATCCCCGTCGTCCCGTGCTTGACACGGGACCCCGCTTTGGCCTGCCACCTCGCGTTAAAGCGGGACCCCGTGTCAAGCACGGGGTGACGGGTTTTTCGTAGGTTGTTAGGTTCTTGGTAAGTTACTTTTCACCAAGCGTCGCCTGCCCAGCAGCACCCTAATCAGTCGCAAACGGATTTACCGACGACCTAAAGTTAATCCGTACCGGCACAGCACCATAATCCAAATCACGGCGAATACCATTCAGCAGATAGCGATGATAGCTGGCAGGCAGTTGCTCGGTGCGTGTACCGAAGACAACAAACGTCGGCGGGCGGTTGCGCGCTTGGGTGATATAGCGCAGCTTGATGCGTTTACCGCCCGGCGCTGGTGGTGGGTTTGCATCAACGGCGGCTTCGAACCAGCGGTTCAGCGTCGAGGTAGAAACGCGGCGGCTCCATGCTTCACGTGCGGTAAAGGCGGCAGTGAGCAGCTGGTCGATGCCTTTACCGGTCAGGCCCGAAATGGCGATCATCGGGACACCCTTTAACTGGGCGAGGCCCTCATCCAGCGCACCACGAATGCCCTTAAACAGGTTTGCACCGTCAACGGCGACATCCCATTTGTTGACAGCAATAATCAGCGCACGGCCTTCTTCAACTACACCGTCGGCGATTTTCAGGTCCTGCAGTTCCAAACCGAGCGTCGCATCGAGCATCAACACAACGACCTCGGCAAAGTCGATGGCGTGGCGCGCATCGGCAACCGATAGCTTCTCAAGCTTTTCCTGCACCTTTGCCCGTTTGCGCATTCCGGCTGTATCAATCAACCGGACTTTGCGGACGGCGAAATCGGGATCGGCCGGATTGGGATCATGCCATTCCCAATCGATAGTAATGCTATCGCGGGTGATGCCAGCCTCCGGGCCGGTCACCAGCCGCTGCTCACCCAAAATCTTGTTGATTAATGTCGATTTGCCCGCATTCGGACGGCCAACGATGGCAAGCTTTAACGGCGCATCCGGCGCTTCGTTATCGACCTCCGCCTCTACGCCGCCATCGACGTGCGGCAGCAACGCCTGAAACAGATCGGCAAGGCCTTCGCCGTGTTCGGCACTGATCGCGACGCCTTCGCCAAAGCCCATGCCATAGGCTTCCATAATTGTGTTTTCGGCTTGCTTGCCCTCGGCCTTGTTAACCGCAAGCACGATTGGCGTTTTGGAACTTCGCAACCAGCGCGCGATTTCTTCGTCTAGCGGCGTAACTCCGGCGCGGCCATCAACGACAAACAGGGCAACATCGGCGCCTTCGACCGCAGCCTCAGTCTGCATCCGCATCCGCCCGGGCAGCGAGGCAATGTCATGATCCTCGTACCCTGCGGTATCGACAATGGTGAAGGTAAGGTCGAACAACTTGCCCACACCTTCGCGCCGGTCGCGCGTGACGCCGGGTTGATCGTCGACCAACGCGACTTTCTTTCCCACCAGCCGGTTAAACAAAGTCGATTTGCCGACATTGGGGCGACCGATAATGGCTACCGTCGGCAGCATCGTTTATGTACTCCTGAATAAATGGGTCACCGGAATGCAGTGACTTTGCCGCTATCGTCTAGGACGTAGAGCATGTTGTTAGCAACGATCGGCGCGACCGAGATTGGATTTTTCAGGTCCGCCATCAAAGTCGCAGTCCCTTCGACCGTTGAAATTGTCCACAATTCGCCGCGTGAATTGGCCGCGATCAAGCGGTTATTGACCAACACTGGCCCGCGCCATGTGATGACGCCGTCTTTTTTCTCTTCTTTGCGGAAACGCGGCAGCTGCGACAGCCAGCGGATTTTGCCGCTTGCGCGCTGAACACACAACAACTTGGCTTCGCTGGTCAGGACAAATACCCACTCGCCCGCGACCGCAGGGGTGGTGATGCCTGCAATATTAATTTCCCATATGCGCTGGCCAGTGACCAGCTCATAGGATGCCATGCGGCCACCCTGACCAAGCGCAAAGACGCGGCCACGGTCAATAACCGGATCAGCATCAATGTCGGTCAGCGTCGATACGGTAGTCGACATCGCGGTGCGTGACAGCGTGTCACTCCACAGGCTACGACCATTTTCATAGCGATATGCGGCCAGCTCGCCGGTTGAATAGCCAGCGATCACGGTACCTTGTGCAGCAGCGGGAGCAGCAACGCCGAAAATACCCGAAGCACCGACAGGCCCAGCTTCGTTCCATTGCGGTTCGCCATCAGCGGCGCGCAAAGCATAAATCTGATTATCTTGCGTCATCACATAGATGTTGCCGGTGGAAATCGTCGGCGCGCCGCGAAGCGGTCCTGCCGGGCGTTTTTTCCAGACAACCTCGCCACTTTCGATTTTCAGCGCCGCGACATCGCCAACGCCGTTGGTCGCGTAAACTAACGTGCCGTCGGTGCTGACCCCGCCGCCGAAACGCGATGGCTTACCGTCTTTGTCGACGTCAAGCATTGCCGACCACAAAGCTGCGCCGGTGGTCGCGTCAAACGCCGAAACGCGCGCGTCGGTGTCGATGACGAACAGCTTATTGCTGTGGACCACAGGGGCCGCCGCTAAACGAACGCGGCCATTCCCGCCGGCGATTTGGGCCGACCAGGCACGCCCGGGCGCATCGGCAAGCGTCAGATGCCCGGGAGACTTGGCAGCATTCCCGCCGGGCTGCGCCCAGTTCGGGTTTGTCGCGACGGGCGGCAATATAACAGCGATACCCGCCAGATTAACGTCAGCCTTCGTGTCGGCCTCTGTTCCCAGTATGTCGACACGGTTGCCGATTGTTGGCGTGTCCTTTTTCTTGCCGCCGCCGCCAATAACGCCGCAGCTGGCAAGGGTCAGAGCGCTAAGCGCGATCAGGATCGTATTTTTGTGCTTCACTTTGCGCTTCCTTTATCTGCATCTGCTTTTGCTGATGCACCGGCGGGCTTGTCGTTAAGCTGAACCGCGTCCACTCCTAAACTGCCAGCCATTTGTTGGGCACGGCTGCGCAGCGTTTCTGGCGCATCTTCCTGCTTGGCAATCTGGGCAAAAATGGGGCCGGCAAGATTGTCTTTGCCCATTTTAACATAGGCCATTGCGGTCATTTCGCCTGCGCTGCCGAACCAGGCATTGCCGGGTTTGGACAGGGGCTTTAATCGGTCAACGACCGCTTGCGGGGCAAGAGTATCGAACTCCGCCGCAGTCTGCCGGATCAAAGCCATATCACGGAATGATTGTGGCAGGCTGCTGTCCCCTGCAACCTTGGCATAATCTGCAACCGCCTTTTTGACATTGTCGTTTTTGGCAGCGACGTTCGCGATCATGATCTGCGCCATTGCGCGATATCCCGGCTGGTCAGCTTTGGCGAGTGCGCCCAGATCAGCCATCGCGCCCTTTTCGTCGCCGCTATCCAGTTTTTCAACCGCCGCGATAAACTTCTCGCCATTGGCATCGGCGGCAGCTGTTTGCTGGTTTTGCCAATAAATCCAAGCGCCAAAGGCCAGCAATCCCGCAACCACAGCCGCAACCAGCCAACGGCCGTAGCTTTTCCAGAAACTCTCCAGATCGCCCGCGCGCACAGCATCGTCAACTTCACGCAAAAATGCTTCGTCAGTCAACGACCGGTCTTTATCCTGCCGCGTATCGGTTGGTGTCAGTGCCAATGCGGCCTCCCGTTAAACATAGTGATGGGGTCTTTAGCCATGCTGGCGCAGAGTTTCCACCCTGTTTAGTTTTGGCGTCTATCCGCGCGCTCAATCAGGCCGATAAAGCTGGTCAGGTCCGGGGAAGCTGCGGCTACGCACATCCTGTGCATATCGCTTCACCGCATCCTCAACCTGCACATGCATATCGGCAAAACGTTTGACGAACTTGGGCACGCGATCAAATAGCCCGAGCATATCCTCGGTTACCAGAACCTGCCCGTCACATTGCGCCGATGCGCCAATGCCGATGGTTGGACACGCAACTTTTTCGGTGATTTCAATCGCGATGGGCTCCATTACGCCTTCTATCACCATCGCAAATGCGCCAGCCTTTGCAACAGCTTCGGCGTCTTCAACAATACTGCGTGCCTCGGCGGCACTTTTGCCGCGCACGCCATATCCGCCCAAAATGTTGACAGCTTGCGGTGTCAAACCGACATGCCCCATCACCGGAATACCGCGTGCAGAGACATATTCGATGGTCGGTGCGATCACTTTGCCGCCCTCCATCTTGACCGCCGCCGCTCCTGTTTCTTTCAACAATCGCGCCGCGTTGTTAAATGCAACCTCGGGTGAGGCTTCGTAGGAGCCAAAGGGCATATCGACGATGACCGCTGCATGATAGCTGCCCCGTACAACCGCCGCACCATGCAACGCCATCATTTCCATCGTAACGGCGACTGTGTGCGGCAGACCGTAAATCACTTGGCCCAGCGAATCGCCGACCAGCAACATGTCGCAATGCGCATCCATGATCTGCGCCATACGCACCGTATATGCGGTCAACATCACAAGCGGCTCACCGCCTTTGCGCTGCCGGATACGCGGCACCGTCAGCCGCTTCATCGGCTGAGGAGTCGGATTCGCGCGGCTGGTGGAAACCGGCATTGTGAACGTTTTGGGTGTCGTGGACATAGGCTTGCCCCTCTATTTCGGTGAAAGCACCATCAGCATCTGCCGACCTTCAAGCCGGGGATAGGCCTCAACCTTTGCGGTCTCGTTCATATCTTCTGCGACGCGTTGCAACAGGATCATACCCAATTGCTGATGCGACATTTCGCGGCCACGGAAACGCAAAGTGACTTTCACCTTGTCACCCTCACCGATGAATTCGGTGATCTTTTTCATCTTTGTTTTGTAATCGTGATCGTCGATATTCGGACGCATTTTGATCTCTTTGATCTCTTGCGTCTTCTGGCTCTTACGGGCGAGATTCGCCTTTTTCTGCGCTTCGAATTTGAATTTTCCGACGTCCAGATATTTGCATACCGGCGGATCAGCATTGGGGGAGACTTCAACCAGGTCCAGCCCAACTTCGGCGGCCTGTGCTATCGCTTCTTTGGTGTATAATACGCCGATATTTTCGCCATCCTGATCGATCACCCGCACTTTTTCGCTGGTGATGTATTCGTTAAAGCGAGGGCCGCTTTTAATGGGTGGCGTCAGACTGCGGCGTGACGATGGGACAGCGATAGCAATTACTCCAAAATTGATGTTGCGCGCCGCTTAGCGCGATTCTGTCCGCAAAGCTAGGGTGTGGTAATATGTCGCGCCGTTTTTGTCGCGGTGCGTTGCATTGTGGCCACGGCGGGTGGCCTAAGACAGCAACCTAACCACCGCTGCGATCCCGGCAATCCCCAGGATCACGCCAACCAATGTCCGCCACACAGGCTCGCTCACTTTGCCAAAGGCCATCTCGCCCAACCACGTGCCGATATAGAGCGCGGGATAGAACAACACCGATAGCCACAACAGATGCAGGTCAGCCGTGCCAATCGCAAACGAGGCGATGCTGCCCGCAATGGCCGTGGCAAAAAACACCATCAGCATTGAACCACGCACCACCGCAGGCGGTAGTTTGCGGCGCATGTAATAAGGCACCACCGCCGGCCCGGGCATCGAGGCAAAGCCCGTCAGCACTCCCGCCATGATCCCCGTCGCCCAAGTTTCCTTGCGCCCGGGAACCGCCGCTTCCTTGACGGGCACAAACATCAACCCAAACGCCGCAATCGCCAGCATCGCAATCGACACCCGCGCCACATCGGCAGGTGTGACCGATAGCAACCACACGCCAAAGGGCGTCGCCAGCACCGCCGCGATGGCAATCGGAATCGCCGTCTCCCGCTCTCCATCCTCCAGTATCCGCTTCAGCCCAATCGGCCCTGCGAGCAACTGCAATAAGATTGAGATCACCACCGCCTGCGCGGGCTCAACGATGACACTAAGCAAAGGCACAAGGATGATCGCAAGGCCAAAACCGGTAAGCCCCCGCACAATCGACGCGCCGAACACGAGCGCGAGGGCGATGGCAAAGGTAGCGGGGCTAAAGCCGCCGAGCAAAACTTCAGGATTCAAGCAAACCGCTTTTCAAAATCGCCCATAATGTGACGCTATGAAACGCTGCAATCGCCAGATTGGCCGTCACCACCGGATTGCTAAAACTGCCAACGGTGAAGGGCGTGCTGAATTTGTAGAGTATTTGGACGAGCAAAAGTGCCGCGACCATCGCCGGCATCGGTTTGAATAGTAGCCCTGCAGAACCGACGAGTATCGCGAGATAAACTGATAACAATATCCCGCGCGCGGCTGTATCCGCGCCATAAGCAGGCAGCGTCCAATCGGCTTTGGTCAGCATTCCAACGCATACTGGCACTAACACGAAAATGTTAAGGACCAGCGAAGCGTAAATCAACGCACGCATCGTCTATCCCCGCAAATCCGGTGGCGTTGCCTCTGCCAACAACATCGCCAGCGCTTCATCGACGGTCATGATCCGTTGCCCTTCCGAGCCCAAAGAACGGATCGCGACTTTGCCTTCTTCGGCTTCACGTTTGCCGACGACCAGCAGATGCGGGACTTTGGCCAGCGAATGTTCGCGGACTTTATAGTTGATTTTCTCGTTGCGCAGATCGGCCTCGACGCGGATGCCTGCGGCTTTCAACCTTGCCGTCACTTCGCTGCCATAGCCATCGGCCTCTGAGGTAATCGTTGCGACCACGGCCTGAACTGGTGCCAACCAGACGGGGAAACGCCCGGCATAATGTTCGATCAAGATGCCGATAAAGCGTTCGTAGCTGCCGAAAATCGCACGGTGCAGCATTACCGGGCGGTGGCGTGCGCCGTCTTCGCCGATGTAGCTGGCGTCCAGCCGTTCGGGCAAGACGCGGTCGGATTGGATTGTGCCGACTTGCCATGTGCGGCCAATCGCATCGGTCAAATGCCATTCCAGCTTCGGTGCATAAAACGCACCTTCGCCGGGCAGTTCTTCCCAACCAAATTCGGGCGTCGCAAGGCCAGCACGCACCACAGCATCGCGCAGTTCGTTTTCCGCCTTGTCCCAATCTGCATCGCTGCCGAACCGTTGATCGGGGCGCAGCGCCAGCTTGATCGAATAGCTAAACCCGAAATCCTTATAGATACGGTCGGCAAGTGCGCAGAAATCCTGCACCTCTGCGACAATTTGATCTTCGCGGCAGAATATATGCGCATCGTCTTGCGTAAATTGGCGCACCCGCATCAGGCCATGTAAAGCGCCATGCGGCTCGTTGCGGTGGCAACAGCCATTTTCATACAGCCGCAACGGCAGGTCGCGATAGGATTTGATCCCTTGGCGGAAAATCAAAACATGCGCGGGGCAGTTCATCGGTTTCAGCGCCATCCAGTCGGCATCGCCGCTAATCACCGGACCTTCGTCATCAACATTGGGCACTTCGTCAGGGATGACGAACATATTCTCGCGATACTTGCCCCAATGGCCCGATTGTTCCCACTGCTTGGCATCCATCACCTGCGGGGTTTTGACCTCGGCATAGCCTGTCGCATCGACCGCGCGGCGCATATACGCCTCCAGCTGACGCCAGATCATATAGCCATGCGGATGCCAAAACACGCTGCCATGCGCCTCGGATTGCAGATGGAACAGGTCCATATCCGCGCCCAGCCGCCGATGGTCGCGCTTTGCAGCTTCTTCCAACCGGTTAAGATGTTCGTCGAGCTGCTTTTTGTTCAGCCAGCCGGTGCCGTAAATGCGGCTCAGCTGCGGATTTTTTTGATCGCCGCGCCAATACGCTCCGGCAACACGCATCAGTTTGAATGCGGCGGGGTCAAGCTTGCCTGTTGAGGCCAGATGCGGGCCGCGGCACATGTCCATCCAGTCGTTGCCGGACCAATAGACAGACAGCTCCTCGCCTTCGGGCAATTCCGCCGCCCATTCAGCCTTAAAGCTTTCGCCAGCATTGGCCCATGTTTTAATCAGCACATCGCGCGCCACAACTTCGCGGCGCAGCGGCTTATCGGCGCGGATAATCGCGCGCATCGCCTCTTCAATCGCGGGCAAGTCTTCCTCGGCAAACGGCCCGCGATTGGCAGGCGCCATCACATCATAATAAAAGCCATCGTCAGTAGACGGGCCAAAGGTAATTTGCGTGCCGGGAAACAGCGATTGCACCGCCTCGGCGAGCACATGCGCAAAATCGTGCCGGGCAAGTTCCAGTGCATCGGCCTCGTCTTTCGATGTGATCAACGCCAATTGCACATCAGCGTCCAATGGCCGCGTAATATCGCGCACTTCACCATCCACGCGCGCCGCCAGCGCCGCTTTGGCAAGGCCGGGGCCGATGCTGGCAGCAATTTCCGCCGGGGTGGTACCGCGCGCAACTTCACGGGCAGAGCCATCGGGAAGGGTGACGCGGATCATCTCGGAGGACATCGAAGACATGGGAAATAGGATGCTTTCTGGCTTGGCTGGAGCGGCTCCTTTGCCAGCGAAGTGGCGTAGGGGCAAGGGTAGAGGGATGACGCGATTGATGCGGCTTGACCGCGCGCGTCCTGCTTGTCATTTGTTGTTCTTTATTTTCCAAGGGAAATACTTTGACCGATTTTGATGAAACGATAGGCAAAGCGCGCCCTGTATCAGTGTCGGCCTTTGGCTTTCATGGCAGTTGGACCGATTTCATGAAAATCGCTGTGCCCAATTTGTTGCTGACGATTGTCACTTTGGGCATTTACCGTTTCTGGGGCACCACGCGCGAACGGCAGTATTTGTGGAGCCAGACGCAATTTATTGATGAGCGGTTGGAATGGACCGGCACGGGCATGGAACTTTTCATCGGCTTCATCATGGTGTTTTTCCTGATCGGCATTCCCTTTGCGATCATCCAACTGGTCGCACAGGGGGCGATTTTTCAGGGGGAGCCGATCATTGCAGGCGTACTCACCTTTGCGATGTTCATGGTGTTATTCTACCTGACCGGCGTCGCCTATTTCCGCGCGATGCGTTACCGGTTGAGCCGCACATATTGGCGCGGAATTCGCGGCGGGACCGATGATCCCGGCTTTCACTACGGGCTTTCCTATATCTGGAAGCACACCGCTGCGGCGATTCCTTTGTTTTTGCTGTATCCTTGGGCGAGCATTTCATTGTGGAACGAACGCTGGAACGCGATGAGCTTTGGTCCCTATCGGTTTCAGGCCAATGCGCAATGGACGCACCTAATGAAGCGGTATCTGCTATTTTATCTGGCGCCATTTTTGCTATTTCTGGCCGGGATTTACGCCGGTGTTCAGGAATCGCGTGGCGGCTTGGGTGCAGGCGGTATTGCGGCGATGGGCGGCTTTGTTGTGATGATTGTCATCGCTGTCTACATCGTCATGCCCTTGGCGGCATTGCTGTATTATTCCAAATTCATGCGCGTTGGCGTTGGCGGTTTGCGGATCGGCGAATTGGAGTTTGAATTTAAGGCACGCTCGCCCGACTGGATTTTGTTCTTCCTTGCCAACTGGCTGATCTGGGGTCTCGCTTTGGGCTTAGCCTTTGTGCCGATTTCTATCGTGATGGGCGGCAGTGGGTTTTCACCCGAGACGTTCGGGGAAAATATGAGCGCGGCGGTGATCGGGACGCTGGCACTGTCCGCCGTGATTGGTGTAATCGCTGTCGGTCTTGCCAACGCGCTTATCCGCTATCGCAGCTGGAAATTCTTCGTCACGCATATGGAGGCATATGGTGAGGTTAATCTTGACCGGATGAGCCAGTCGGAAACTGTGGTCTCCGGCCATGGCGAAGGCTTGCTCGATGCCTTTGATGTCGGCGCGATATGACCCAGTTCTTTTCTGCATGGCATTTTGATGGCAAAACCGCGGTGCGCCGGGTGGTTGAGGTGCAGGCTGTTGGCGCGAACTTTTTGTTGTTGGAAACCGAAAGACGCCATGGCCCGTTCACTTTTGCCGAACTACGCTATGTTGGCGAACAAGGCGGCGCAGCGGTTTACCGGTTGGACGGTGATGATGGCTGGCGGCTGGGCTTGACCGGACCAATCCCGACAGAACTTGGACCGTTGCTTCCGGCCAAACGCAAATACGGCGGATTTATCGACCGCATCGGTCTTGGCCCAGCCAGTATTGCGCTTGCGATCGCGAGCGTTGCGGTGATTGGCGTCGTTGTGATGAGCCCGCAATGGCTTGCGCCTTTGGTGCCTGCTGGGGTTGAGAAAAAGCTGGGTGACGCGCTGGTCGGCGATTTTGGCGGTCGGTTTTGCGATGCGCCAAAGGGCCGCGCAGCTTTGGCAAAACTCACCAAGTCGCTCGACCCCAATGCAGATGAATTACAGGTCGAGGTTGCCAATATCGACATGCTGAACGCAGTCGCGTTGCCCGGCGGCAAAGTCGTGTTGTTTCAAGGGCTGCTCGATCAAGCCAAATCGCCCGATGAGGTCGCAGGCGTGCTGGCGCATGAAATCGGCCATGTCCGCGAACGCCATGTGATGCAGGGAATGCTACGGCAAATGGGGCTGGCGGTTGTGCTCGGCGGGTTTGACGGCAATGGCGGATCGACGCTGAACAATTTGTTGTCCACGACCTATACCCGCGAAAGCGAAAAAGAGGCGGACGATCATTCGATCAACGCGATGTCAAAGGCTGGGATTTCTCCGCAAGGCACATCGGAGTTTTTCGAACGACTGGCGCAGATGGATGGCAGCGACCAGATGGAAAAGAACGGTCAAGGTCGGGCGCTGGCGAACTATACCTCCAGCCACCCCTTGTCCGATGACCGCAAAAACCTCTTTCGCAAAAGCCGCGTCAAAGGCAAAGTCTATCAGCCGTCGCTGACTTATGACGAATGGACCGAGCTAAAAACGATGTGCGCGCAGGATCGCGATGTGAAATCCGGCTGGGGTTTTGACATCGGGTGATTGGGCGGGCTATTGACCCAAAAGTATCAATCAGCCGGAGCTGCACCCATGTTCAAACGCCTGTTTATCGACCACCCCAAAAGCGTTGACGAAAACTATGTCGAGCATTTTGCGGTTGCGGGAAAATTTGGCGTGACCATGATCTGGGGAGGATTGTGCGCATTGGTGCATGCGGTCGTTCCCGGCTGGTGCGTGACCACGGGCAGCCGCACGATTGAGCGACTGAACGCGATCATGGTGGTCCAGCGCCGTGCAAAGGGGCAAGAAGTCACACAGATGCTGACTGTGGATTGGGTGATTTGAGCGAAAGACTCGAATTTGAGTCACGACCAATGATCAACTATTTTCAACCCGAAACCGGTCCCAAAATCGCCTATCGGCACGCAAGAGGCAACGGTCCGCTAATCGTATTTCTGCCGGGCTATATGTCCGACATGGCGGGCGGTAAAGCGACAGCGGTATTTGACTGGGCGGTGGCCAATAACCGCAGCTGCCTGTTGCTCGATTATTCCGGCTGCGGGCACAGCGAGGGCGAATTCAAAGACGGCACGTTAAGCCGCTGGCGCGACGATGTGCTGGGGGTGATCGCGCATATTGGTGCCGACAAAATCGTGCTGATAGGCTCGTCAATGGGCGGCTGGCTGATGCTGCTTATCGGCCTTGTACTGAGCGAGCGGCTATCGGGGATGATCGGTATCGCGCCTGCGCCCGATTTCACCCGCTGGGGCTTTACGGACGCGCAACGTGATACGATCCGCGAAGACGGTGTGCTGTTGCAGCCCAATCCTTACGGTCCAGACGCAACGCCGACATGGGCTGGGTTGTATGATGATGGTGTGACGCACGAGTTGCTGGGCGCGCGGATTGTGATCCACTGTCCGGTGCGGATTTTGCAGGGGCAAATGGATACCGATGTGCCGTGGAAAATCGCGCTGAAACTGGCGGAGGCTTTGCAGTCAAACGATGTCCGTGTGACCTTGATAAAGGACGGCGACCACCGGCTATCGCGCGATGCCGATCTGGCGTTGCTGATTGATGCCGTCGCGGAGTTGTCTGGCGGCTAGCGCGGTAAGTTGCGATGGGTTGTGCCAGTTTGTTTCACGCCCTTCGACTGCCCGCAGGGCGGGCGCTCAGGATAAACTTGCCCTCCGGGCAAGAGCGCAAAGATTTTTAAGATGTTGGTGTAAAACTATATCTACCGCGCGCAGCGCACTTAAAATCCTATATTCGCTGCGCGGGTAAGTTTTAGCATATAAAAATACCCTCTTAAAAATCTTAGCGCCCTTCGCGTGAAATAAAAAACTCAATACCCAGCTGCTTGCCCGTCCTTGCGAAATTCACTTGCGCCCCAATACACGCCGGTTTCGGGATCGCGCCAGATCGCCTGATAGCCTCCAAACGGCCCGACCGCATATTTAACCACATGCCCGCGTCGCCGCAGTTCCGCAGCGATGCTGGTGGACACACCGCTTTCGATTTCCAGAACTCCGCCCGTCGTCATCGGCTTGCCGCCTTCGGGATCAGTCGAGCCATCATGGTGGAACCGCGCGACATCGCCTGCGGCTTGCACCGTCATGCCGAAATCAATCATGTTGACGACAATCTGCGCGTGGCCTTGTGGCTGCATCGCGCCGCCCATCAGGCCAAACGCCATCAAAGGCTTGCTGTCTTTGGTAAGGAATGCGGGGATGATGGTGTGGAACGGCCGCTTGCCCGGCTGCCAGCTGTTCGCGTGTTTGGGGTCGAGCGCGAACTGTGCGCCGCGATCCTGAAACATAAAACCAAGCGTGCCGCCTTTGCCGTCGTCGGGGATAAGTCCCGATCCCATACCGCGATAGTTTGACTGGATCAGGCTGACCATCATCCCGTCTTTGTCAGCCACCGTCATATAGATCGTGTCTTTGGCCGCGCCGTCGATGGCCGAAATTCCTAAAGCCAATCCCGGCATATCGCTTTGCGCTGCTGTGCTCATGTCGATTAAGGCCCGCTGTTTGGCGGCACGGTCTTTTGACAGCAATTCAGTAAGCGGCGTTTTGGCAAAATCCTGATCGGCATAAAAACGCGCGCGATCGGCAAACGCGTGCTTCTTGGCCTCGACAAACACGTGCCAGAAATCTGCGGAGCCACGGCCCATCGCTTTCAGGTCATAGCCCTCAAGGATATTGAGCATTTGCAGCGCAGCGATACCTTGGCCGTTGGGCGGCAATTCCCACACGTCCACGCCGCGATAATTGACCGAGACTGGATCGACCCATTCGCTTTCATGCGCTGCAAAGTCGCTGGCCCGGTGCGGCGCGCCGATGCGTTTGAAATACCCATCCATCGCGCTGGCAAGTGGGCCTTTGTAGAACGCATCGCGGCCGCCATCGGCAACGGCTTGCAATGTCCGGCCAAGGTCAGGGTTGCGGAAAACTTCCCCCTCTTTCGGCGTCTTGCCCTCCGGTGCGAACACGCGGCGCATATTGTCGACTTCTTCAACGACGCCTTCTTTGTGCAGTGCCTCAAAACCGGCAACATTGCCCTTCATATAGTGCGCGACCAGTTCGGGAACGGGCGCACCGGCATTGGCATATTGAATGGTCGGGGCGAGGAGGCGGGCCATCGGCAGAGTGCCGAATTTGGCGTGCATCTCAAACCAGCCATCGACTGCGCCGGGAATAGTGACAGACGCTGCACCCCAATCGGGCACTGTGCCTGCGACATCGCGCGCTGATAGCGGCTTGCCATCAACATATTTCTGAAACTGTTTCGGCGTCATGCCCATGGGCGAACGCCCACTGGCGTTCAGGCCGTGGAGCTTTCCGGTTTTTGGGTCCCAGATAATCGCAAACAAATCACCGCCGATGCCGTTGCCTGTCGGTTCCAACAGGCCAAGCGCGGCGTTGCCCGCAATCGCGGCATCAACTGCGCTGCCACCCTCTTTCAGAACATCCAGCGCGATTTGTGTAGCAAGCGGATGGCTGGTCGCGACCATACCGTTTTGCGCAATCACCGCCGAACGGCTCGCGCCCGGATGTCCCGAATAGCGGTCGCCCTGGTCTTTGGGCACAGCGTCCTGAGCCTGAGCGGAGAGCGGGGTTGCTGCTAGTAGCAGAGCGATGAGGGTGAGTGTTTTGCGCATGGGTGGAAGCTAGTGCTTCGAGCTGGAGCTAGCAAGCTGTCGTTGTGCCCTTTTGTTTCACGCAAAGATCGCAAAGATTATTAAGGGGGCATTTCGACATAGAAACCGTGTGCCGCGCAGCGGGCTTTGGATCACGAGTGCGCTGCGCGCGAACCGCCATGACCCTGCACTACCATTTTAAAAATCTTCGCGTCCTTTGCGTTAAAAAAGTCCTGCCCCATCTGCGTGAACCACTTCAATCCAGATAATACTCCACCGTCGTCACCACACGGACCTTTTTATACGGGCTATCCGATACGCCCCAACCACCTTCACCGTCGCCGTCTCGGCTGGTGATTTCGAAATAGCCTTGGCTGGCGGATTTTATCGAACCGACATCGGTGCCGCTGTCCTTGGCAAATTGTTCGGCGGATTTGCGCGCGTCTTTGGTGGCTTGTGCGATCATCTCGGGCTTGATCGCGTTCAGCTTAGTATAGGTGAACGCCATGCCCGACCCTTCCTCCAACTCGACGCCTTGTTTGACCAAATCAAACTGCCGTTTGACCGCATCCTGCGCCTTTTTTATATCGGTCGTGCGCAGGCTCATCCGCTGTTTGACAGTGTAGGTCGTGACGCCCTGATCGTTATATTGCGACACATTGGCACCCGTTGGCTGCACCGCTTCGCCATCGAAGCCCAGTTCGCCAAAAAACGCGCGAATCGCTTTAGTGTCGGCATCGGCTTTGGCTTGCGCGCTTTGCAGGTCGCTGCCTTTGGCGGAATAGGCGATGGTCCATGTGGCAAGGTCAGCGGTCGCTTCGCGCTCGGCAAGCCCGCGCACAGTAACCGCGCGGTCGGCTTGCTTCATACGGACAAGCCCGTCACCCATAAGGTAGCCGCCGACGATTAAGCCGGTGGCAAGCATAGCTGTGCCCGCAAGCCATGGCATATTCGTATTTGGGCCCTGGTTGGCGGTTAAGCGGCTAAGCCAGCTTTGGCGTTTCATCTCGTCTGCCATGTTTTCCCTCCCTTGCGTTGACTGGTGTGCCAGCCCATATTTGGCCCGACGGTTATTCATTGAGCGCTTAAGCTACCTGCGATGAACTGTGCCTGAATAGCGACGAATGGAGTTTTGACGAATGAAATACTTGCACACGATGATCCGCGTCAGCGACCCTGCGGCTACGGTTGCGTTTTTTGAACTGCTGGGGCTTAAAGAACTGCGGCGTTTTGACAGCGAGGCGGGGCGTTTTACTCTGATTTTCCTTGCCGCGCCCGGCGATGAGGACGCGCAGGTCGAACTCACACACAATTGGGATGAAAGCGGCTATGATGGCGGACCGAATTTTGGCCATCTGGCGTACCGTGTTGAGGATATCTACGCGACCTGCCAGCGGCTGATGGACGGCGGCGTGACGATCAATCGCCCCCCACGCGACGGCCATATGGCCTTTGTCCGCACGCCGGATAATATCTCGATCGAAATGTTACAGGCGGGCGACCGGCTGGAACCCGCAGAACCTTGGGCAAGCATGGCGAATGTGGGGAGTTGGTAAAATGGCGCTGGAAATCATCGGCATTCCGGTCCTTTCCGACAATTATGTCTGGCTGGTGCATGAAGCCGTCAGCGGCGAGACGATGGTGGTTGATCCGGCGGTCGCGCTGCCCGTGCTGGCCGAGGCCGATGCGCGCGGGTGGAAGATCACACAGATTTGGAACACCCATTGGCACCCCGATCATACTGGCGGTAATGCAGAGATTAAAGCCGCTACTAGGTGTCTGATTACCGGCCCCGTTGCTGAGGCCGCGCGCATCCCGACGCTTGATGTGCGGGTGGCAGAAGGCGATACGGTGATGCTGGGCGATGTGGCGGCGCAGGTGCTCGACGTCCCTGCGCACACCGCCGGGCATATTGCGTTCCATTTCGCCGAAGACCGCGCCGCCTTTGTTGGCGACACACTGTTCGCCATGGGCTGCGGGCGCTTGTTTGAAGGCACAGCGGACCAGATGTTCGCTAACATGCGTAAGCTTGAGGCGCTCGGTGATGACACGCGGATCTATTGTGCGCACGAATACACGCTATCGAACGGCCGCTTTGCTTTGAGTGTCGAGCCGGACAATGCGACTTTGGTTGAACGGATGGCGGCGGTAACCGCAATGCGCGAACGCGGCGAGCCGACTGTTCCGACGAGCATCGCTTTGGAACGGGCCACCAACCCGTTTATGCGGGCGGGGTCGGTTACGGAGTTGGCGGAGCGTAGGCTGGCGAAGGATCAGGGTTAAGCCCGAGCTCCCGCCTCCTCAACTCCCGCGCTGTTATGGCGCAGCGCTTTTAACACCGAATCGACGATTTGCGGCGCGTTTAGCCCTGCGTCATCATACTGCTTCTGCGGCGCGTCATGTTCTTGAAATATATCGGGAAGGCGCAACGTGCGAATTTTCAGGCCGGCGTCGGTGAGGCCAAGGTCGCTGGCCAGAGTTAGCACGTGCGCGCCAAGGCCGCCGATAGAGGCTTCCTCGACTGTGATGACAACCTCATGCGTTGTCATCAACCGGCGGATTAAGTCTTCATCAAGCGGTTTCGCAAAGCGCAGGTCAGCAACCGTCGTGGAAAGTCCCTTGGCATCCAGCGTGTCGGCTGCTTTCATCACCTCTGCCAAACGCGTGCCGAGCGACAGGATCGCAACCGTTTTTCCTTCGCGCACGATACGGCCTTTGCCGATTTCCAATTGCTGCGGCACTTCGGGCAGATCAACCCCGGTGCCATTGCCACGCGGATAGCGGAACGCAATTGGCCCGCTGTCGTGCATTGCGGCGGTATAGGTCATGTGGACCAACTCCGCCTCATCCGCAGGCGACATCACCACGAAATTGGGAAGCGTCGCCAGATAGGTGATGTCGAACGATCCGGCATGCGTACTGCCATCCGCACCGACGAGGCCAGCGCGGTCTATGGCAAAGCGCACGGGCAGATTCTGGATCGCTACATCGTGCACAACTTGGTCATAGGCGCGTTGCAAGAACGTCGAGTAAATCGCGCAAAAAGGCCGCATTCCTTGCGCGGCCAAACCGGCGGCAAAGGTCACGCCATGCTGTTCGGCAATGCCTACGTCAAACGCCCGTTCAGGATGGGCCTGCGCAAATTTGTCAACGCCGGTCCCGCTGGGCATCGCAGCAGTAATCGCCACAATGCGCGGATCAGTGTCGGCGATTTTCGCCAGCGTTTCGCCAAAAACGTTCTGATAGGCTGGCGGTCCGCCGCCCGGGCCTTTGTCTTGCTTTCCGGTGACAACATCGAATTTGACTACGCCGTGATACTTGTCCGCCGCTGCCTCGGCAGGCGCATAGCCATGACCCTTTTTGGTGACGACATGGATCAGCACTGGCCCTTCGGCATTGTCGCGGATATTTTCGAGCACAGGGATCAGCTGATCAAGATTATGCCCATCAATCGGCCCGACATAATAAAAGCCAAGCTCTTCAAACAACGTCCCGCCCATCGCCATGCCGCGCGCATATTCCTCGGCGCGCGATGCGGCGTTGTGCACGCGGCGCGACAGCTTGGCGGTCAGCTTACTGGCGATTTTGCGCAGGCCCAGATACTCGCTGGACGATACCAAACGCGCCAGATACGCCGACAATCCTCCCACCGGCGGTGCAATCGACATATCGTTATCGTTCAGGATCACCACGAGCCGATTCCCCGCCGCCTGCGCGTTATTCATCGCTTCATAGGCCATGCCCGCCGACATTGAACCGTCACCGATCACCGCAATCGCTTTGCCGGGCTTGCCAGTGATTTTGTTGGCCACCGCAAAGCCCAATGCCGCCGAAATCGACGTCGAACTATGCGCTGCACCGAACGGATCATACTCGCTCTCGGTGCGTTTGGTGAAACCAGAAAGCCCGCCGCCAGTCCGCAACGTGCGAATTCGGTCGCGGCGCCCGGTGATGATTTTATGCGGATAGCATTGATGACCCACGTCCCAGATCAACCGGTCATCGGGGGTATTAAATACATAATGGATCGCCGTGGTCAGCTCAACCACGCCCAGCCCTGCCCCTAAATGCCCGCCGGTGACGGAAACTGCGGCGATGGTTTCCGCGCGCAATTCATCGGCGAATTGCCGCAGCTGCGCGGGCTGCAAGGCCCGCAAATCGGCGGGAAACTTCACCATGTCAAGCAAAGGGGTCTGCAAAGATGTTTGGGACATATTCGTCATAAAAAGCAGCAATAACGACATTTTTGTGCGCTGTCGAACAGGTTAATCGCCGGTAGGTTGTGCCTATCCGGTGTAGAAACCGTGCAGCGCTTTAATCGCAATCGGGGCACGTCCCGCGCACTTCGACGACAGGGCGCACCGCGCTAAAGCCCGCAGCTTCGGCGGCTTTACGAACATTGCCAGTCACAGTGTCGTCATCGATATGCGTCGCTGACCCGCAGGTATCGCAGATCAAAAAGATGCAGTCGTGCAGGCATCCCGGGTGCGAATTGGCGATGAAGGCATTGGCACTTTCCACCCGCCGCGCCAGATTATTGAGCACAAACAGGTCAAGTATCCGGTACACACTGTTCGGCGCAACGCGCTTTCCGCGTCGCTGCGACACCAAATCGGCGATGTCATAGGCAGAGGCGGGTTTTTCAAAAGTCGCTAGCACCGCAAAGATATCGGCGCGCATATCTGTCCATTGCTCGCCAGCCGCAACCAAAGCGGCCTCGGCGGCAGTCTCAAGCGATTCGCCTGCATGTTCATGATGTTGGTGTGCTTGGGCCATATTTTAAGGTTAGGCCGTTTGCCGTGTCGGGGCAAGGGTGGTTAGTTTGCGGCCCTAATTCGACGCACGATGGTTTAAGGCGTGGCCCAGCGCAAGAATGCTGACGCCGAGCACCGTGTAGAACACTTCGATATCGCCATGCGGCAACGTCAAAGCACCGCTCATCATACCTATGCCAAGCGCGCCGATAGCGGCGGGCAATATGAAACCGTGGGCCAAGACGCCTTGGCCCAATGCAAGAATGCCAAACCCAATCGCCAACACCAGACCAATTTCGTGGATCGCCGGATGCAGCAAAGCACCGCCTGCGGCGGCAAACAAAGCGAGCAACACCGAAGTCGCAAGGCAATGCATCAAGCACAACCCGGCAACGCCTAGGCCAAGCCCGTCCCAACGCCAATTGCGCCAATTTGTCTTTGCCATAACCAGCATCATCGATCCTTGCCCGACTCCATATGGCATAGATGGCACTACGTTACAACATTACATCAGATGAATTTTGTTAAAACGCATTAACCATCCCGTTTAGCCGGATGGTGTCAATTTTCTGACAGATACGCTGCGATGCGGATCGGAATTTTGATAGTGTTGTTGCTGGCAACGCCGGTGCAAGCCTTGAACGAGGGGCTGCAATGCGTGCCCTATGCGCGCGCGCTGACCGGTGTCGAGATTCGCGGCGATGCGCACACTTGGTGGGGGCAGGCCGAGGGCCGGTATCAACGCGGCACCGCGCCAAAGGTAGGCGCGATCATGTCGTTTCGCCCGCACGGCAACATGCGGCTGGGCCATGTCGCGGCGGTGCGGCGGATCGTCGATAAACGCACGCTGATCATCAGCCACGCTAATTGGTCCACAATAGACGGCGGACGCGGGCATATCGAAGAAGACGTACGCGTCGTCGATGCGTCAGAGGCCAATGACTGGAGCCGCGTGCGTGTATGGTACACGCCGAATGCGGCTTTGGGTGGAACGGAGTGGCCGCTGAACGGCTTTATCTATCCAGCCAAGACGCGCAGTTCTGGCGATGGCAAAAAGGCGGTGGTGACGTTGCTGGGCTATGCGCCGAAGGTGGTATTGAAGCCCGTTGCGGCAGTTGCTGTTGCGAAGTTACCTGTGAAGCCACCTGTTCTAGGCGCAGTGGTTGCAAGCAAACCCAAAACTACGTTTACCCTCTCGCCATCGTTGCTAGCGGAAATAGAAAAAGGCGCGGCGAAGGATCGGAAGTATCGGGGACGCAAAGGGTAATTTATTTCGGTAACGAAGCAGGTAAAACGCCTTCTTTCTGGAGCAACTCGATATCACCTGACCACAAAAAACCGTTGAAAAGGTGCGGGTCCTCCGTCGACAAAATGACTATCCCCTTTTCTCGGCGTTTTACGCCTCCAGGTCCGCAGAGTGAGGCGCCAATTGTAATCAACTTAATCACACCACCTTTACGAAATTTACCTTTATAAATCTGCCGAACCTCGAACAGTGCGTGCGATTCGTTCTCGCCTGAACTGGTGATTGCCTTGACGTCGAAAATAGCCCCCGCTGACTTTGCCGATGTAATAAATTCTTGTTTCGTCTTGGCGATTTCAGCTGCCTTTTCAGCTTCAGTCATGGGCGGTGGAGGATTTACGGAGCAAGCCAGTGCTGATTCAGTAGTGGCCAGAGCGAAAAGCACCAACCCCAAAGAAATTTGACGAACCATCACGCCCCAACACGCGTACCCGATCCCAAACACCCTTCGCCTTCGCCGCAAATTTTGCGTCGCAGGTCACCAGTTCACAATCCAGCTCCATCGCCAGCGTAAGGTAGATACAGTCTTTCAACGGGTGACCGAGATCAAGCGCAAGGTTTGCGGCCTTCGCAATCGATGCGCCAGATAATCGCGTTAGCCGAACCTGCTGCCGCGTCAGCTTTTCCGCAAAGTCAGCAATCAGCAGGCGGATGCCATCGCGCTGCGATTTGTCCATATTGCCTTTACGGACGAGCGCGGCATTGACTTCAACCGCGAATAGGTCGGGAGCAATAAGCGCCTCTGCACTGCCACCTAAAAGGTCAATTGCTGCGTCGCTTCCGCTTTCGGGGAAATACCACTTCACTGCCACGCTGGCATCGAGAATGATCACCAGGAATCGCGTTCTTCGCGCAGCAGGTCCAGCGAAGTCATGCCGTCGGGCAATGTCAGGTTCACCCGATCACGCAAAGCCTTCAGATCGGCAACCGACTTCTTCGCCCTTCGACGGCGGGCAACTTCCGCTGCAAAGCTACGGACTTCTGCGGCGAGAGAGCGGCCATTTTCTGCCGCTTCATCGATTAGTGCCTGATAATGATCGGGATCAATATCCCGGACGGCTAGGTTGGGCATAATGCAAGTCCTTTCGATTAAGAAGTGCTAGCATAAATACTTCCAAAACGCAAGCGTCACCGCCCAAACTTCTTCTGCGACTTCCCATACCGCGTCTTCCGCGTCCCCGGCCTGCCTTCCAACGAGCGCCCCTTTGGCCCCGCCACGCGCTGTTCATGCGGCAGGCCCAGCTCGTCCGCCTCCAGCCCGCGGATTTCGTCGCGTAACCGGCCGGCTTCTTCAAACTCTAGGTCCGCCGCCGCTGCGCGCATTTTCTTTTCTAGCTCTTCGATATACGCGCGCAGATTATGGCCAACCATATTGTTGGCCCCTTCCGCATCGATCTCGACCAATACACCGTCGCGGTTGGATGTATCCGCTACGATGTTATGGATATCGCGCTTGATGCTTTCCGGCGTAATCCCGTGTTCGATATTATACGCGTGCTGTTTTTCGCGCCGCCGGTCGGTTTCGCGCATCGCGCGTTCCATGCTGCCGGTGATGCGGTCGGCATAGAGGATAACGCGGCCATCGACATTGCGCGCGGCGCGGCCGATGGTCTGAATCAGCGACGTTTCCGACCGCAAGAACCCTTCTTTATCCGCATCCAGTATCGCCACCAGCCCGCATTCGGGAATGTCCAACCCTTCGCGCAGCAGGTTGATGCCGACCAGCACGTCATAAACACCCAGCCGCAAATCGCGGATCAGCTCAATTCGCTCAAGCGTCTCCACATCGCTGTGCATATAGCGCACGCGTAGCCCCGCCTCGTGCATAAACTCGGTCAAATCCTCCGCCATGCGTTTGGTCAGCGTGGTGACGAGAGTGCGGTATCCGGCTTCTGCGGTTTTGCGGCATTCGTTGATACAATCCTGCACCTGATCCTCAACCGGTTTAATCTCGACCGGCGGGTCGATCAGCCCGGTGGGGCGGATAACTTGCTCTGCAAAAACACCGCCTGCTTGCTCCATCTCCCACGCACCCGGCGTTGCGGAGACAAACACCGTCTGCGGCCGCATCGCCTCCCACTCGTTAAACCGCAAGGGCCGATTGTCGATGCAGCTTGGCAAGCGGAAACCATATTCGGCAAGCGTCATTTTACGCCGGTGGTCTCCGCGCGCCATCGCGTTTAGCTGGCCAACGGTTTGGTGACTTTCATCGACAAACAGTAGCGCATTATCGGGCAGATATTCAAACAATGTCGGTGGCGGTTCGCCGGGCAGGCGGCCCGTCAGAAAGCGCGAATAATTCTCAATCCCTGCGCAACTCCCCGTCGCCGCGATCATCTCCAGATCGAAATGTG
This sequence comes from Sphingomonadales bacterium, assembly GCA_043771985.1. Lineage (GTDB taxonomy): Bacteria > Pseudomonadota > Alphaproteobacteria > Sphingomonadales > Sphingomonadaceae > Sphingorhabdus_B. Next base: position 16,074 of record JAYVGQ010000032.1, on the reverse strand, counting down.
TGCGCTGTTCCAGCCTTTGGTGCTCCAGCAACTTGCCCTCAGCCTCCAGCTCTTGCAGCCGGTGCTCCAGCTCAAACTTGATCGCCTCTGCCGCTTGCTTCATCGTCGGGCCGGGGGTGACATAATGGCTGTTGGCATAGACGCGGACATTGCCCAGTTGCGCGCCAGTTTTGCCGGTCAGCGGGTCAAACTCGGATATCGATTCTATCTCGTCACCAAAGAAGCTGATCCGCCACGCGGTATCCTCTAAATGCGACGGGAACAGCTCAAGATTATCCCCGCGCACACGGAAATTGCCGCGCGCAAAGGCGGCGTCGTTGCGTTTATATTGCAACGCGACCAGCTTGCGGATCAACTCGCGCTGGTCGTGCGCTTGGCCGGGTTTCAAGTCGAATATCATCGCCGAGTAAGTTTCGACCGACCCGATGCCATAGATGCAGCTGACCGAGGCAACGATGATCACATCATCGCGTTCCAGCAAGGACCGCGTCGCCGAATGGCGCATCCGGTCGATAGCTTCGTTCACCGAGCTCTCTTTTTCGATATAGGTATCGCTGCGCGGCACATAGGCCTCGGGCTGATAATAATCGTAGTAACTGACAAAATATTCAACCGCATTATCGGGAAAAAAGCTTTTGAACTCGCCATAAAGCTGCGCGGCGAGCGTTTTGTTGGGGGCAAGCACCAGAGCTGGACGCTGCAGCTTCTCAATCATCTTGGCCACAGTAAAGGTTTTGCCAGAACCAGTAACGCCCAACAGCACCTGATTTTTCTCACCAGTCAGCGCGGTTTCAGTCAGCTCCGCAATCGCGCGCGGTTGGTCCCCCGCAGGCGAGTATTCCGACCGCAAAACAAACGGCCGCCCACCCTCAATCTTGGCCGGACGCTGCGGGCGGTGCGGGATGAAGCTGCCGTCAGTCTCTGGCTCGGCGAGACCACGGCGGATGATAAGACCTTGTTGAGCAGATTCCGACATGTTCGCCATATGTGCTTGATTGGGGGTGGGGGCAAGGGGGCCGTGGCCCCTTACCGCTTAAATAGCACCCGATCCTCTGGCCCAAAGCCCCAGCGCCAGATGATCCATAGATATACGCCTAGGATCGCGGGGACGCCCAAAGCGAGTTCAGCCCATTCGGGCAATTGGGTTGCCGCTACGCCGATGATTACTGCGGCGGCTATTGCGGGCAACAACGTCCAGCGCCAGATGCTTAAGGGTTCGCCGAGCAACTTGGCGAGCAGCAGCGCCTTGGCCAGCGACGCGGCGGCTAGGGCCAGCATCAATGCAGCGGCGACGGCGGCGGCTTGGGCAAGGCCAGTGTATTCTGGCTTAATCGGCAGCACCGGGATCATCTCGATCAGGACCAGGCTAAGTGCGACTTGCAATAGCAACATCATCAGGCTGAGCACCAGGTTCCTATGCCGCGCCATATAGACCAAGGCGCTTTCGCTGACCACAGCGGTCGCGGCGGCAACTTCGGCGGCGAGGAGGAAGGCCATTGCGGCGGCTCCACCGACAAATTCGGGACCGATTAAGCCCATGACGGCTTCGCCCGGAATACCAAGCGCCAGCGCGATGCCGGCCTGTGCGGCGATGATCCAGAAACCGACTTGGCCGACTTGGCGGGCGATTTCTGCGTAGTTTTTCGCTTGCAAATTGCGCGTTATAACGGGGCCAAGAATGGGGTCGAAGCTGGATTTCAGCTTTTGCGGCAGGCTGGCGACTTGTTGTGCGACGTAGTAAATCCCGACGATAGCGGGGCTAGCGAACAGGCCGAGGATGAACAGGTCCAGCCGTCTGCTGCCCCATTCGGCAGCATCAGCGGCGGCGAGCGGTAGATTGCGGCGGGCAAGCGCAGCGAGTTCGCGTGGGCGCGGACGCCAATCGCGCGGCAGACCGTAGCTGCGCCATAAAGGCCATAACGCTGTGAACATCCCTGCGACAACCGACGCGACATAAGACAGGATCAGACCGTCACGCGTTGAGTAAAACACCAAAGCCCCCGCCGCGATGCTGATCGTCCACGGCTCAACCACCGCGCGCGCGCGCACTGTTGAGGCAATGTCGAACCGGTAGGCCAAGGCGGCCAAAGCAATGTCGGTGGCGACGACGGTGATAATGGTCAGCGGCAAAAACCGGTCAAAGCCGTTGATCGCGCTGTTAGGGAACATCAACTGCGGCAGCGCGATCAGAAACGCAGCACCCAGTGCAGAGGCGACCATCGCCACTAGCAATGCATCGGCAACGATATGGTTGTGCGGGCGGTCATCCTTTGACAGCGCCTCGGCCAACCCGCGCCGCAGCCCCAAAGTCGCCAACTGCGCGACAAATTCGACGATCAAAATCGCATAGGCAAAACGGCCCAACGCCTCTGGCCCATATAAACGCCCGGCGATAAACAGAAACGGGATACGCGCCGCCAGCCGCAGGACAAATCCGAATACATTGGTTCGCCCGCCCTTGGCCAGCGCCTGCAGGTCAGCCTCGTCTTGCGCGGTATGCACCGTCTCACTGGGTGTAGCTGCCGTCAAACTCCCCTCCGTTTGCTGGCGTTGGTGGCGGTTCTAATCCGCAATTTAGCGTTTGTCACCTTTCGGCCCTTAATGGGCGCGATAACAAAGCTTCGACAACTTGGGCGACATTTGCAGAGCCTGACAGTAAGGCGCACACCGCCTCAACTATTGGCATATCCACGCCCAAAGCTTTCGCCGATTGCAGCAAGACGGGCGCGGTTGATGCTCCCTCTGCAACGGTGCGCCGGTCCGCCAACATCTCTGCGGCGGACTGGCCTTGGCCCAACCCCCGACCCAGCGCGAAATTGCGGCTGTTTTCCGAGCTGCAGGTCAGCACAAGATCACCAAGGCCGGATAGCCCCGCCAGCGTCTCTGCTTTGCCGCCCCGTGCAAGCCCGTAACGCTGCATCTCGGTAAAGCCGCGCGCGATTAACGAGGCCCGTGCGTTCAGCCCCAGTCCGGCGCCATCGACCACGCCGCAGCCGATGGCGAGCACGTTCTTCACCGCACCACCAATCTCTGCGCCGACAACATCGTCTGACCAATAGGGCCGGAACGAGGGTGCCGCGACCAGTCGCATCAGCTGTGCACCAATGGCTTCGTCCGCACAGGCCAGCGTGATTGCGGTGGGCAGTCCGGCGGCGACTTCATGCGCAAATGTCGGGCCGGACAATATGGCGATGGCATTGTCGGGGCAGATTTTGGCGGCGACATCGGACATCAGCAACTGCGTATCCGCTTCAATCCCTTTGCAGCATAGGATCAAGGGCTTTGTGAATTTCGGCATCGCCAGCAGTGTGGCGCGCAGATGTTGCGCGGGCGTCACCAGCATCAACGCGTGGCAATTCAACATTTCCGCCATGTCACCGGTGGCGCGGATACCCTCGGCAAGGTCAATGCTCGGCAGATACAGATGGTTGCGCCGGTCGGTGTTGATGCTGTGCACCACTTCCGCCTCATGCGCCCAGATCAGTGCGTCCCGATGCGCTTGCTGCATAACGGTGGCGAGCGCGGTTCCCCATGCGCCTGCACCGATGATACCGATAGGATATTGCAGCGGCCTCATGCCTTCACTCCGGCGCCGCGCACAGCCTCTGCACTGGGATCAAGTGGCCAGCGCGGGCGGGCGGGGATGTCGAGCGGATCGGTCAGGCCAGCGGCAAAACGCTCTGCCCCTGCCCAGGCGATCATCGCGGCATTATCGGTGCACAGCCAATGCGGCGGCGCGACAAAGCGCATGTTGTGACGGGTGGCGAGCGTTTGCAGCATAAAGCGCACGGCGTCGTTCGCCGCAACGCCGCCTGCGACAACCAAAGCGGCGGGAGTGTCCATCCGCGACAGGCTGTATTCCAAGCGATCCTCCAGACAATCAACGACCGCTGCCTGAAACGATGCGGCGATATCCTCGGCCTTGTGCAGCCCCGTGTCGTGCGCGCGCAGCACTGCACTTTTCAAGCCAGCAAACGAGAAATGCGGTTCGTCGGCCCCTTTGAGCGGGCGCGGGAGCGGTACGGCTTTCGCATTGCCAGACTTCGCCGCTTGCTCGACCGCAGGGCCGCCGGGGAATCCAAGCCCCAATATCTTGGCGCTTTTGTCAAACGCTTCGCCGACCGCGTCGTCGATCGTGGTCGCCAGCCGGTTGTAATCACCCACACCGTTGACGCGCAGCAGCTGGCAATGCCCGCCCGATACCAGCAACAGCAGATAGGGAAACTCCAGCTCCGCATCGACCAATCGCGGCGATAATGCATGACCCTCCAGATGGTTGACCGCGATCAACGGCTTACCCGCTGCCATCGCCAGCGCCTTGGCCGTAACCAGCCCGACCATTACGCCACCGATAAGGCCGGGGCCAGCCGTCGTTGCAATCGCATCGACATCGTCCAATGTCATCCCCGCATCGGCGAGAGCGACCTTGATCAAAGGCGTCATCATTTCGGCGTGGGCGCGCGCGGCGATTTCGGGCACAACGCCGCCGAAAGCGCGATGATGATCCTCTTGCCCCGCCAGCGCGTGCGACAAAATGATCCGGTCAGACCGCACAATCGCTGCCGCCGTTTCGTCGCAACTCGATTCAAGACCCAAAATGATCGCCATGACTTCCCCATAGGCAAGCCCCCCGCTATGGACAAGCCGCATGGCCCCCTCGTCTTCTCATCCCTTCCGTATCGGCACTCGCGCCTCCCCGCTCGCTTTGGCGCAAGCAGAGATGGCAAAGGCTGCGCTATCCGCGGCGCATGGATGGGGCGCAGACGCGGTGATACTTGTCCCGATGCTTTCATCCGGTGACAAAGATCAAAGCCGTCCGTTGGCAGAAATCGGCGGCAAAGCGTTGTGGACTAAAGAACTGGAACGCGCGCTGATTGACGGTGCAATCGACATTGCGGTGCATTCGATGAAGGATGTCGAAACGGTACGGTCCGATACCTTCCATATCGCCGCCATGCTGCCGCGTGCTGATGTGCGCGACCGATTGATCGGGGCTGATTCAATTTTGAGTCTGCCACAAAATGCACGCGTCGGTACATCCAGTCCGCGCCGCGCAGCGCAGCTGAAAGCGTTGCGGCCCGATTTAACGACTACTCCGATCAGAGGCAATGTCGCCACGCGGCTGGCGAAGGTGGCGAATGGCGATTTTGCAGCAACCTTGTTGGCAGCGGCGGGGCTTGACCGGTTGGGGTTGGCCGATACCGGCTCGGCGATTGCGGTCGATCAAATGCTACCAGCGGCGTCACAAGGCGCGATTGGGATCGACTGCCTCAGCGATCGTGCCGAACTGACACCGGTATTGGCTGCGATCAACCACGCCGAAACCTTCGACTGCGTGATGGCCGAACGCGCTTTTCTTGAAGCGCTTAGCGGCAATTGCCATTCGCCCGTTGCGGCATTGGCTGTGATTAAGGACGGCAACGTCTGGCTGTCTGGCCAAATCCTGTCCGAAGACGGCAGCGAGAGCATCAGCGGCGAAGGCGACGATCCAGTCGCGCTGGCACAACAATTATTGGCGCAAGCCAGTCCCGCATTGAAAGCATTGTTCACGTCATGAAACTCCTCATCATCCGCCCTGAACCCGGCGCTAGCGCCAGCGCAGAACGTGCGCGCGAAGCTGGATTGGAACCGATACTGCTTCCCTTTTTCGAGGTGCAGGCAGCGGAATGGGATGTACCCGATCCAGCGGAATATGACGCCTTGTTGCTGACCAGCGCCAACGCTGTGCGTTTCGGAGGGGCAGGGCTGGAAAGCCTGCGCGCGCTTCCGGTGCATGCTGTGGGCGAACGGACCGCCGAGGCCGCACGAGCGGCGCGGCTGGATGTGGCGAGCGTTGGCACGTCGGATGCCGCAGCGGCTGTGAAGGCCGCGAGCGATATGGGACACAGGCGGCTGTTGTGGTTGGCGGGGGCCGATCACCGCCCGATCAAGATGCCAAAAAATATGCCAAAGGCGCTCAAGGTGACTACGGTGATTGGTTACGCCTCTGGCCCCAAAAAACTGACTGCCGAGGTCGCCGCCATAATCGCTTCGGCGGATGCTGTGGCGCTTCATTCCCCACGTGCGGCGCAGGAATTTGCCAAAGCGGTCGTAGATTTTGGTCTTGACCGTTCGGCCATCACCCTCGCTGCGTTCTCACCGGCTATTGCCGACGCGGCTGGCGATGGCTGGCGCGCGGTGGCGGTCGCTGAACGCCCCGCCGACATCGCTTTGTTGTCGGCACTCGCAGACCTTGGTAAGCCGCAGCCAGAAACCGACCACTGGAGGGAAGAATTATGAGCTGGCGTTCCATAGCAGCGTTGCTGATCCTCGCATTTGCGGGCGGCGCGGGCGGCTTTGCCTATCTTTCCTCCAATGGCCAGCTCCCATGGTCAGCGGCAACTGCTCCGGTTGCTGCAATTGAAGCCGAACCCAAAGAGGACGCGGCGACTTTGGCCCCAGCGGTAAGTTATACCGTTCCGTCCATCATCCAGCCAAGCGCTAGCCAGGCCGAAGCGATGCTTCTGGTGCGCGAAGTCCGCGACAGCATAGAGGCCGGCAAAGCGCTCGGCCCGCTTGGTAGCCGCTTGCAAGTGACCTTCGCCGCCAGCCAGCCCCAAGCCCTCGCCATCATCAGCAACGCAGCGCGCCAGCCAATCTCGAATGCACAGCTGCTCGCCGGTTTTGATAGCATTTCGCCGCAACTGGTGTTGCCCGTCGAGACGTTATGGGATCGGATGCGGCGTGAGACTAACAGCCTGTTTGTCCTGCGCTCTCATGACGCCCCGCTGACCGCAAGCGCCGCGCGGATCGAGCGTATCCGAGGACTTATCATATCAGGCGATATCGCACGGGCGGCGCAGCTTGTCCGCGCAATGCCTGGCGCGGCGTCAGCATCAGACTGGATGAGCGATGCGGCGCGAGCGATTTCTGTGCAACAAGCGCTTGATCAATTGAGCCGCAGTGCAGCGACACCCCCGCCGCCCCCGCCGCCGGTTTTTGCACCGGTAGAGCCCATGTTACAGGGCGATCCAGCATTGCTATTGCCTGCAACCGAGTAACGCGACAGATTATTTGGTGTAACCAAACTGAAAAGATAGTTTCATAAATCTTCCATAAATCTTTGGGGTCGATATGACGTGTTGTCATGGCAACGCGATTCCCCACCGATTACCGACTGAACCGCTCCGCCCCCGCGCTCCCTTTGTTGATGCGCGAAGCGGGTAGCTTTGCCGCGATGCGTGCCAAGGCAAGCTTTGCTGCACCTGTGGAAACGGGAGTCAAAGGCGATGGCCGTCCGGTTATGGTCGTGCCCGGATTTCTCGCCTCTGATGTTGCAACATCGCGGTTGCGTAAATCGCTGAACGGCGCTGGCTTTCGCGCGCATGGCTGGGGGCTGGGCCGCAATGCTGGGATTAAGGCGGATTTGTTTGAACGGCTGGATCGCAGGCTCGAGACGCTCGAACTGGATCAGCCGCTGACGCTCATCGGCTGGAGCCTTGGCGGTTTGGTCGCGCGCGAATATGCAAAATATGCACCTGACCGTGTGCGCAAAGTCATCACATTAGGCACGCCATTTTCGGGCGATATGCGCGCCAATAATGCGTGGCGACTTTATGAATGGGTTGCAGGGCATAAGGTTGATATGCCACCGATTGCCGCCACGCCGCATGAAAAGCCGCCGGTGGAAACGGTCGCTTTATGGTCGCGACGTGATGGCGTGGTTGCTCCGCATTCGGCTTGCGGCGAACCCGGCGAAACCGATGCCAACACCGAACTACATTGTTCGCACATGGCCTTTATTTCGGACCCGGCGGCAATCCGCGCGGTGTGTGCGGCTGTTTTAGACTAGGCCGCGACTAAAGCCTGACCGGCAACCGCCGATTTCAGCGCATCTTCGAACTGGCTGGTGCAGCGGTCCCATGAAAATGTCCGTCCATAAGCAGCGGCATCGTCGCGGTTGCACTTAAGCGCCTGTGTCATCGCAATGCCTAGATCGTCGTTCAGCGCGCCGACCGGATTTTCCAGATGCGAAGTCGGGCCGCGCCCATCAATTCCGGCTATATCCAATGGTCCTGCGACCGGATAACCCGCCACCGGAACCCCGCACACCAAAGCCTCGATCAGGACCAATCCGAACGTGTCGGTCCTGCTGGGGAACACAAAAACATCGGCGGCGGTATAGGCTCCGGCAAGCTCGTTCTCTTGCAACGATCCGGTGAAATGGACGTCGGGATATTTGGCTTTCAACTCGTCCAGCATAGGCCCGTCGCCGACGACGACCTTGGATCCCTCGACCTGACTGTTCAAAAAAGCCTCAAGGTTCTTCTCTTTGGCCACGCGCCCAACCGACAAAAACAAAGGCCGGGGCAGGTGCGACAGGCTTTCGAGAGGCGGCTGCTTATCATGAAAAATCGCCGTATCGACACCGCGTGACCACAAACGCGTCTGCGGGATTCCGCGCTCGGCCAATTCGGCCATCAATCCCGGCGTCGCGGCCAGAACTGCCTTTGACGGCGCATGAAAGCGCCGCATAATCGGCCAGAACCGGTCAGGCGAAAGCCCGGTGCGGACCGAGGCATAATCGGGAAAGCGGGTGTGAAAGGCGCTGGTAAAAGGCTTATTGTGCGAAAGGCACCACGCCCGCGCGCTCCATCCAATCGGCCCCTCAGTGGAGATATGGACGATATCGGGCTTAAACTCCGCCAGCGCTCGCCGCGCGCCAAAACGCGGGGCAACGGCAAGCCGGATTTCGCGGTAACCCGGCATCGGCACAGTAAAGAACTGTTGCGGCGTAATCATCTCGATATCATGGCCCCGCTCGATCAACGCGTTTACGGTGGTGCTTAACGTCCGGACTACGCCATTGACTTGCGGCATCCACGCATCGGTGGCGATGGCGATCCTCATGTTGCGACCTTTGCTGCCGCCGCAGCAGCAGCCGCTTCGCGTTTGGTCAGCGCCCAATCGATAATGTGGAAACTGCCATCGGGTTCTTCGACCAAAGCGGTGCAGCTTTCGACCCAATCGCCGTCGTTATAATAAGTGATATCGCCGATTTTCCTGATTTCTGCGGTGTGAATATGCCCGCATACAACACCGTCAAGTCCGCGTTCCATCGCGGCGCGCGCGACAGCCTCTTCAAACCGGCCTACAAATTCGACGGCATTTTTGACGCGGCGTTTCGCATAGGCAGAGAGCGACCAATACGGCAGATTAAACCGTTTGCGGATCGCCGCGAGCAAAATGTTGAGGCGCAGTAACAACGAATAGGCTTTGTCGCCAAGCACCGCGAGCCAGCGCGCATACATAACGACTGCGTCAAAGGCATCGCCGTGGGTGATCAGCAGCCTGCGGCCATCTTTGCACTCGTGGATCGTCTCGTTGACAATCTCTACCCCGCCAAAGCTAAAGCCCGCATAATCCCGCAGCATCTCGTCATGATTGCCCACAACATAGATAACGCGCGTTCCGCGATGGGCCATTTTCAAGATGCGGCGGACAACTTCGTTATGTGCAGGCGGCCAGTGCCAGCCTTTGCTTAATTGCCAGCCATCAATGATGTCGCCAACCAGATAAAGAGTGTCGCATTGAATTGACCGCAAAAACTCGACCAGCATTTCGGCATTACAACCGCGTGTGCCCAGATGGATGTCGGAAATCCACACGGTACGGTGCTTTGTCGGCGGGCGGAAACTGCGCGGTTCGGGCAGGTTGAGCCAGGGCGGTGTCGTGCCCGAAGCGAGCGAAGTAAGCGGGTTCTCGGCGTTTAGCGCGGCATCGTTCATGCAAATGTCCCCTTGATCGACCACGCGGTCGGGTATTCGATCAAAGTGACAGGCAGGCGGCAGTCCTGTGACAGTTTTTTGTCGGGAAGCGGCGCTTTTTCAGTAAAGAAAGTACAATCGCTACTTGAGTGCGGTGGTTGCCTCGGCCACATTGTCGCTGAAAATGCCGTCAACCCCTGTAGCAACAAAGGCGCGGATTTCGGCTATCAGATCGCCATGTGCAGCGGGATTTATACCAGATTTCTGCGCGAGCGGCAGAAAGTAGTTTTCCCGGCGGAATGTCCAGATATGCACCGCAAGTCCTGCGGCATGCGCATCGGCGACCAATGCAGTTGGGTCGCCCAGATTGCCAAGGGCGGTTCGCGGAATGACCATCGCCTTTTCAACGCCAATACCATCGGCATATTGAGCGACTGCTGTAAGTGCCCTTGGGGAGATCATTTCGGCATAACGTATGTCAGGCATGTCCGCTGGCCCGCCATCGTTTGCCATCAACTGGATCAACCGAACTTTGGTTTTCCGCCGCAGCTCCTGCAGATTGCTGACCTCAAAACTCTGGATAAAGACTGGGCTGTCCGCTTTGGTCAGTCCAAATTGCGCTAATGTTTTAAGCAGCGGTTCGACATGCGGCAGGCCTATCGCTGCGAAGTATAGCGGATGTTTGGTTTCGGGATAGATACCAATGACTCGCCCCGTCTCCTTCGACTTGGCCTGCGCCAATTGGATAATCTCTTCAAAGGTTGGTATCTCGAATTGGCCATCAAATGCGGTATTGGCACTGCGCAGCATTGGCAGCCGTTCTTTGGCGCGCAATGTTTTCAGTTCGGCTAACGTGAAATCCTCGGTGAACCAATCGGTGACGGTTTGGCCGTCGATGGTCTTGGTCGTCTTGCGGTCAGCAAATTCGGCGCGCGCCGCAACATCGGTGGTTTCCGAAATCGCATTCTCGTGCCGAGCCACCAAAACACCGTCTTTTGTCAGCACCAGATCCGGCTCAATATAATCTGCGCCCTGTTCTATCGCGCGTGTATAGCCGGCGATGGTGTGTTCGGGGCGTTCGCCACTGGCACCGCGATGCGCGATGATGATCGGCTTAGCACTGGCCATTTTCGCCTCCTCTATCCCGCGCGTTGCGCATGCGGGGGTTACTATTAAAAGCGACAGAGCAAGAAGTGTGCGGATCATCTTTCAACCCTTCGCGTTTTATGTTTCAACGCTGTGACAGCGGCGTCATACGCCAAAGGCTGCCTCCCATTCGGCGGGTTTGAACCCGACCAATATGCCGTCTGCATATTCAACAACGGGTCGCTTAATCATGCTCGGCTGGTCCTGCATCAACGCGATGGCTTTTACTTGATCCAGTGCTGATTTGGAATCATCGGGGAGTTTCTTAAACGTCGTGCCGGCACCGTTCAGGATTGTTTCCCAACCCTTTGCAGCGCACCATGTTTCCAACTTTACCGCTTCAGCGCCACCCTTTTTGTAATCGTGAAAATTATAGGCAATTCCCTTCCCGTCGAGCCAGTTCCGCGCCTTTTTCACTGTGTCGCAATTGGGTATTCCGTAAAGTGTGACGGTCATCATGTGCTCTCCAAATTTCCTTTAAGCTTTAGCGGCCTCTTCGATTGAGGCAAGCTTGGCTGTTCCCCAACCAACCAGCATCAGCTATGCTGCAAAGCATGACGCACAGCTCGATCCTTATCCTCACCACCGGCGGCACAATCGACAAAAACTATTTCGATGCGTTGTCGGAGTATCAAATCGTCGATAGCGGCATCCCTGCATTATTGACCGAGGCGCGTGTGGCTTTGCCTTACCGCCTAGTTGAGCTAATGCGCAAAGACAGTCTGGAGCTAACGGATGCTGATCGGCAGGCAATCGCGGCTACGGTGCGCGAAGCCCCCGAAACCCGCATCGTCATCACTCATGGTACTGATACTATGGCTGAAACCGCAAAGGTTCTGGCGGCGGAAGTTCCTGGCAAAACGATGGTGCTAACCGGCGCTCTATCGCCTGCGCGCTTTGCCGAGACTGACGCCCATTTCAACCTCGGCATGGCGTTTGCCACCGCTCAGGTCGCTGCGCCCGGCGTCTATATCGCGATGAGTGGGCAGGTGTTTGACGGGTTGAAAGTCAGGAAAGACCGCGCGGCAGGGAAGTTCGTTGCGGCCGACAGCTAGGCTAAACCCGCATATATTCCTGTGCAATATCGGGCAGTTTCGTTTTCAGCTTGAAAAAACCAGCGGTCGCAAGCGGCCATAATTTCCGGTCCCAGTCGCGGGTTAGGCGGACGAGTTCCAATCCGTTTTGTTGAAGCACTGTTTCTGCCACAGCAAGCTGTCGCGCGACGTGGCCAACCGGCGGGTAAGCTGTCACAAGTTGGCGGACGTCGTGACTCTTGGCCCAGCCAGCCAGATCTCCATTATCGAAAGTCTTAACCGCCACGCCGAAATACGCCTGCGCCCGATCCGCGGCGTCGTCCAACGCGCCGCGCGAAAATTCCGCCGCCGGGCTGTTGTCATCGGCCTGCTTAGCCGTCGGCAGAACCGCAATCGCTACGACTTCAGCTTCAATAGTCCAACTTTCAGGATGCAAATCCTCCGCGGTCAAAACCAGCACAATTTTTTTATCCAGCCTAGGCCGATCCAATCGCGGCATCATCGCGGGCGGTGCAGGAGCATCCTCCGGCATCGGCGACGCACGCTCGTTCAATTGACCTTTGGGATTAAAGCGTCCCAAAGTATTTTGCTCAATATTTTCAGCCCGCGCGACATAGTGCTTTCCGCGCGTGTGCAATCCCGCAACCCAGCGCCACGACAACGTGTTCGACGCGGGATCGCTATCCAACAAATGTTGGTCAAAAAAGTCCGCCCCCAATTGCCACGGCAGGCCAAGCGTAAAAATCCAGATGCTGGCAAACCACATGCGCGCGTGATTGTGTAGCCAGCCATACATCAGTAATTCATCAACCCAGACATCAAAACAGTCAATCCCGCTGCGGCCTTCAACGGCTTTTTCGAAACGCCGGTTCAGCGCGGAATTAGTGGCGAGGCTAGCGTCGACCTGCGCCAGTTCAGCTTGGTAGCGCGACAGCATATCAGGCCGCATCTCCAACCAGCCCTTCCAATATGTGCGCCACGCAACCTCTTGGACAAACTTCTCGGCGGCAGCAAATTTGTGCTGACAAAGGACGGTACGGACAACTTCTTCCTCAGTAATCATCCGCCGCCGAATATACGGAGACAGCGCAGAGACATTAGACCGGTCAAGCGGCCCACGATCAACGTTGCGTCCAGAGGCATAATCACGCCCCGCGTGCGGCACAAAAGCGGTGAGGCGAGCAAGGGCAGCCTCTCTAGTTGGTTCCCATATCATCGCCGCGATCTAGGGCACGCGGGAGTGCGCTGTCACCACAGGGCTTTGACTTAGCCGCTCACTCCCACTCAATCGTCCCCGGCGGCTTGCTGGTGTAATCATATACCACGCGGTTAATCCCCTTAACCTCATTGATAATCCGCGTGCTGACACGGCTCAAAAAGGCACTTTCAAAGGGGTAGATGTCGGCTGTCATACCATCGACGCTGGTCACCGCGCGCAATGCGCAGACGTAATCGTAAGTCCGGCTGTCGCCCATAACGCCGACGGTGCGGACGGGCAGTAATACGGCAAAGGCTTGCCAGATTTCGTCGTATAATCCGGCATTGCGGATTTCGTCGAGATAGACCGCGTCGGCCAACCGCAATATATCGCAGCGGTCTTTGGTCACTTCGCCGGGCATGCGGATGGCAAGGCCGGGGCCGGGAAACGGGTGGCGGCCAACGAAAGCGTCTTTCAGGCCCAGTTCACGGCCAAGCGCGCGGACTTCGTCTTTGAACAATTCGCGCAACGGCTCGACCAGCTGCATGTTCATCCGCGCGGGCAGGCCGCCAACATTGTGGTGGCTTTTGATCGTCACCGATGGCCCGCCAGTGAACGACACGCTTTCGATCACATCGGGGTAGAGCGTCCCTTGCGCCAGAAATTCAGGAGGGGGGAAATCAGCACCGCCGATTTTGGCGGCTTCTTCCTCAAACACATTGATGAATTCGCCGCCAATGAATTTGCGTTTGGCTTCGGGATCGCTGACGCCCGCCAGCCCCGCCATAAAGCGTTCTTCGGCATCGACGACAACCAACGGGATGTTGTAATGATCGCGGAACAGGCTCTCGACCTGTTCACGCTCATTCAGCCGCAGCAAGCCGTGATCGACAAATACGCAGGTCAGCTGCTCGCCAATCGCTTCATGGATCAGGATCGCGGCCACCGATGAATCAACCCCGCCCGATAGCCCGCATATCACGCGGCCCGACCCGACCTGTGCTTTGATCTCGGCGATTTTGGCGGCGCGGAATTCGTCCATTGTCCAGTCACCCGCCAGCCCGCAGATGTTGTGGACGAAATTCGACAGCAGCTTTGCGCCATCGGGAGTGTGAACCACTTCGGGGTGGAACATTGTGGTGTAGTATCGTTTGGCCTCGTTCACACAAATCGCGAACGGCGCGTTGGGGGATGTGCCGATGACTTCAAAGCCTTCGGGTGCCTCGACCACACGGTCGCCGTGGCTCATCCACACCGGATAGCTTTCACCGACGCTCCAAAAGCCATCGAACAATGGGCTGGATTTCAGGATTTCGACATCGGCGCGGCCAAATTCGGCGGCGTGTCCGCCTTCGACTTTGCCGCCCAGTTGCGTACATAATGTCTGCTGCCCATAACAGATCGCAAGGATCGGAAGGCCGCTTTCAAACACGCAATCGGGTGCGCGAGGGGAGCCTTCATCGGTGACAGAGGCGGGGCCGCCCGACAGGATAACGCCTTTGGGTTGCATCCGCTGGAACGCCTCTGCGGCGGAATTATACGGTGCAATCTCGCTGTACACGCCTGCTTCGCGCACGCGGCGGGCGATGAGTTGCGTGACTTGGCTGCCGAAATCGACGATCAGGATGGAGTCAGATGGCTGTATGGACATGAGGTCCGTTAATGGACAGCGCCGCCGCTGTCTAGGCAGGGAGGTGCTTTCAACCGCTGAACGAAAAAAATGTAAAAAAGGCAGGAAGGAAATAAGTCGAAAAGACGTCTCGAGTCACCTTCCCTCCTTCTTTTCTTTCCGCCTTTTTTACAATATGCTACGGACGTTGCCTGTCAGCAACGCCAAAACTCAATCAAAAATATCGTGCAGCCAGCTCTTCTGCTTTTTCTTGTACCCGTATTGCGCTTTGTGGCCATATTGTGGGGCTTGGCCCGGATAGGACGTTTGCGGCGGAGCTTCTCGCGCAGGGGCCGCAGCGGGTCCGCTGCGTTCGACAATCTTGTCGAGTTCACCGCGATCGAGCCAGACGCCGCGGCATTGGGGGCAATAATCAATTTCGATGCCTTGCCGGTCGCTCATCGCCAATGGCACACGGCATACGGGGCAGGACATGGCGGCAACTTGATCTTCGGTAAGCATTTGGCAGTCCTTTTGTTTTCTCAACCTATAAATGGTGTTTTTGCCTGCGATTTCAAGCCTAGCGCTCGGTCCCGTCAACGCGAAGAAAGTCGGGACTGTCCCTACTTTCTAAGAAAGATGTAAAAGAGACAGGAGAAGGTGAGAGGTTCGGTTGAGTGGCAAACCGAGCGTTCTCGTCCTCCCGTCTCTTTTACAAAAACTAATGGACGCTTCGCGTTAGCTGCCCGATACCCGTATTAGGAAGGGGGAATGTTATGACTTTGATACTGCGGATAATGGTTGGCCTATGGGGCCTTGGTTTTGGATTGCTGGCGGTGCGGGGGATTTTGGACCCGAATGTTTTTCTTGGCCAATTCGGGTTTGAGGCACCGGGGGCGTCGATCAATTCGATTCGCGCAGATTTCGGGGCATTTTTTCTGGTATCGGCGGTCGGCGCATTGTGGGGTGCGTGGAAACCGGAAAAGGCGATGCTGCTGTATGTTCCCGCGGCGCTCTTTGGCACAGCTTTAATCGGGCGCTTGCTAGGGCTGGCGATGGGCGATCCCGCATCAGACGCAAACAATCAGGCAATGCTGATTGAAGGCATCAGCGTTGCGTTGATGCTGTTCGCGGCAAACCGGCTAGGCGCAAAGGCAATTTAGCACTCTGAACGCTGCGCGCCGTCAATTTTCGGGAATAGCAGCTTGTGCGTTTTGACCGTCACCTTCTGGGGCGGCAATGATATCGCGGGTCACACTGCCTTTATTGACGGTCACTGTTTCGGGGTCACCGACGGTTGAACGGATACCAGCCTCGGCAGTTCCGGCGAGTGTTCCAACC